>NZ_JBHXVO010000003.1:0-581036 GCF_042672265.1 Nocardia sp. NPDC127526
GGTCTCTTGTGTTCGGGGGTTCGGGGGCGGAGCCCCTGAGAGTTACGAGAGTCGTTTTCTACACCCCGATGAAGCGGCCTAGTTGGGGGACGGCTTCGCCGGGGTGTTTGGCTTGGAAGCCTTCGCCTATGGCTTCCATTTTCCAGTCGGCGGTGCCGCCGGCGCGGTAGACCTTGGCCATGGCCATGGCGGTGAAGGGCATGCCGCCGGCGAGGGTGTAGCGGGCGAGTTCGGCGTTGTTGGTGCCGTCTATCAAGCGGCAGAAGGCGTTTGCGACCTGTTCGAAGGTGTGGCCTTTGTAGGAGGTCACGATGAACAGGAGGGTGGTGACGTGTTGGGGGATGCGGGTGAGGTCTACCTGGATGACCTCGTCGTCGCCGGCGCCTTCGCCGGTGAGGTTGTCGCCGGAGTGGCGGACCGAGCCGTCCTTGGAGGACAGGGCGCCGTAGTAGACCACGTCGGCGGGGTTCATATCGGCGAACATGATGACCGAGGCGTCGAGGTCGATGTCGACGGCGCGGCTGCCGAACATGCCGCTGCGCTTGACCGGGTCCCAGCCGAGGCCCATTTTCACGAAGGTGAGTTCGGCGCCGCCCTCCTTGCGGAGGTTGACGCGCTGGCCCTTGACCAGGCTGACCGGGCGGTCCTTGGACAGGTTGATATCGCCGGAGGGCGGGGCCTGCTGGCCGGACGGCGGGTAGCCGCCGCCCTGCGGGGGCGGGTAGCCCTGACCGGGCGGCGGATAGCCTTGACCCGGAGGCGGATAGCCCTGGCCGGGCTGGGGGAAGCCCTGGCCCTGCGGCTGGCCCGGTGGTGGAAAGCCTTGTGCGGGAGGCGGATAGCCACCGCCCTGCGGCGGGTAGCCCTGTGCCGGTGGGGGATAGCCGCCGGTCGGAGCGAACTGCTCGGTGGGCGGGGGGTATGCGCCGGTGGGGGCCTGCTGGGTCGGCGGGGGATAGCCCGCGGGAGCGGGAGGCGGCGGGGGAGCCTGCTGGGTCTGCGGGGCTTCGTTCACCGTCACGCCGTGATCGGTGACCAGGGCGGCGAATCCGCCCGCGTAGCCCTGCCCGACGGCGCGCACCTTCCAGCTGCCTTGGCGCCGGTACAGTTCCAGCGCGATCACGATGGATTCGCTGCTGAGGCCTTCGATCCGGTACTCGAACAACCGGTTCCCGCCCGCGTCGGAGACGAAAACGCTGGGCGCGCTGATGCGCCCGAAGCTGTTGCCGGGATCGTCGAGGGTGATGACGGCGCGGACCTGCGCGATATCGGCGGGCACCGCGCCCAGCGACACTTGCAGGGCGGCGGGCTGCCCGCCGGGCCCGGGCTGCAGGTTCACACCCGGTCCGCTGGGCTGGTTGAAGAACACGAAATCGGCGTCCGAACGGACCTTGCCGCTCTCGGTGACCAGCAGTGCGGACAGATCGGCGGGCGCGGCGATCTGCATGCTGATCACCACGTCATTGACGTTCACAGGGCCGTTCTGGCCCTTCACCAGTGTTGCGGACAAGGTCGACCCTTCGCTTGTCGGTGCGTTCGTTGCCACTCTACGAGAAATCGGCAGTACCAGCCGCCGACCGATCGGTTAGGGTGGCGGCACAGTTCGGATTACGGGGCGGTCGATGGCGCAGCTGTTCGAAAAATCGAAGAAGGTGATCGAGGCTCATCTCGCCGGAACCAGTATCCGCGCGATCTCCGGGTCCATGGTCGCCTATGAGGGCAATGTCCAGTTCAAGAGCGCCGGTTTCGGCGGGGGCGACGGTGTGATCGCGGGCCTGAAGCGCCGCGCCACCGGCGAATCCCTCTCGCTCATGGAGTGCACCGGCAACGGCCGGGTGTTCTTCGCGGTGAACGGTCAGCACGTCACCGTGGTGAATCTGAACAATGAGACGTTGCAGGTGGAATCGCAGCAGTTGCTGGCCTTCGCCGGAAACCTGCGCACCGATGTGTCTTTCGCGGGCCTGCGCGGCGCGTCGACCGGGCAGGGCCTGTTCACCACCACGGTGAGCGGCGTCGGTCAGGTGGCCTTGCTTTCGGCGGGCGGTCCGCTCATTCATCTGGAGGTGTCGCCGCAGTATCCGCTGGTGGTGGATCCGGATGCGTTCGTGGCCGCGCGCGGGCAGCTGAGCCAGTCGTTCATCACCGATGTCGGCTGGCGGTCCGTAATGGGGCAGGGCGGTGGAGAGGCCTTCTCGCTGCGCTGGGACGGGCAGGGCGTGGTGTTGATCCAGCCCGCCGAGCGGTGAGGTAGAGCGAATGTTCGAGCAGGTCAACGGAAAAGTCGTCAAGGTCGACGTCGGCCAGGCGGGCGGCGTGGTGGCCCGCACCGGCGCCATGCTGTTCTACACCGGCGATGTGTCCTTCTCCCCGCATCAGGTGCCCGGCGCGGGCCAGATGGGCGGCATGGGCGGGCTGATGGGCATGGCCGGGCGCATGATGGCCGGCGAGCACGAGCGCACCATGCTGGCGCAGGGGCACGGCGAAGTGCATTACGGCTTCGCGGGTCTGGAGACCCATATCGTGCACATGCAGCCGGGCGCGGTGCTGCGGGTGGAAGCCTCACGGCTGCTTGCCAATACCGCCTCATTGCAGAGTTCGGTTGTGTCCGTGGCGAGTTCGGGCGGCGGCCAGGGCGGCGGACGCGGCGGCGGTCTGATGGGCGCGCTGCGCGGCGCGGCGGCCGGCGTGCTCACCGGCCAGGGCATGTTCACCACGCAGATCTCCGGTCAGGGCAGCGCGGTGTTGCTCGGGCACGGCGGGTTCATCGAATTGCCGGTGGGCGGCCAGTATCCGGTGGTGGTGGATCCGCAGGCGTTCGTGGCCGCGTACGGGAATGTGCAGACCGAGTTGAAGTCGGCGATGAGCTGGCGGGACGCGGTGGGCCGCGGCGCGGGTGAGGCCATGCAGCTGCACTGCATCGGTCAGGGCGTCGTGTATGTGCAAGCCTCGGAACAGAAGCTGTGAGTGTGCGATGAGCCAGATCCTGAACCCGATGACGCTCGGCGAGAGCGACAATATTCCGGGCAACGACTACGCCTACTGCATCGATCTGCGCAAGCCGTGGTTCATGCGCAAGGGCGCCATGATCGCCTACTACGGGCAGATGGAGTTCCGGGCGCTGACGCACGGCCTGCAGGGCGGGCTGATGCACATGGTGTCGCAGCAGTTCTCGGCGCCGTTGTTCACCAATGACTACGTGGTTGCCGAAGGCCACGGCAAGCTGGTGATCGGCGATCGCGGCTACAACATCAACTCCTTCGACCTGGACGACGGCAACCTGACCGTGCGCGCGGCCAACCTGCTGGCCTTCGAGCCGGAGCTGTCGCTGAACCAGTCCATCGTGCCGGGCTTCCTGACCCTCATCGGCACCGGCAAGTTCCTGGCCTCCTCCAATGGCCCGGTCATGTTCGCCGAGCCGCCGCTGCGGGTGGATCCGGAGTCGCTGGTGGGCTGGGCGGACTGCCCGTCGCCGAGTCATCACTACGACCAGCGCTGGGTGTCGAGTTTCCTGGCGGCCGGGGCGGCCCGGTTCGGGGTGAGCTCGGGGGAGGAACGCCAGTTCGACTTCACCGGCGCGGGCACGGTGCTGATCCAGTCCAGTGAGAAGGTCATGGACGATTCGCATCTGGTGCGGTCCATCGAGGGCCAGCTGCAGAGCGGGATCACCCCCAACGGCCTGCAGCGGCTACAGGCCACCATCGTGCAGCAGCTGGGCGGCCAGCAGTACTGAGGGCCGTCGCCGGTACCGAGAGCCACTGCCGACCAGGGCACGCTGGGTATTTGCTGTACTTACGCTGGTCGGTCGCTTACCCGTGGCAGTATCGAGCGAGTGAGCGACGGTGAACCCGTGGACACGCACGAACAGTACCTCCGGGCCTTCCGGCATCCGGCCGTGTCCCGCGCACAGCTCGAGGATCTGCTGGACGCGGTGAACGGCTTCCTGGACTCGGTCACGCCCAAGGACGGCGAATTCGTCCCGCAGGGCGGGTGGGCGCCGGAATCCACCGCCATGGCCTTCCAGATCGGCCGCGCGGTCGAACAGGTGCTCTCCGAACGCGAAGACGCCGAACGGGAAGTGGTGCGCCGCCGCGATATTCGCGACCGGCTGGTGGCCGCGCTGGACGCGGTGCTGGACTGCCTGCGCACCCTGCCCGATCTGGCGGAGACCGAGGTCTCGCTGGGCACGACGGCGGTCAACGAGGGCTTCCAGGTGTACGAGGACGGCTCGGTGCGCACCACGCCCGCCCAGGAGGTCCTCGCCGACCTGGGCGCGCTGGAATCGCGCCGCGCCGAACTCGACGAGCAGATGACCACCGCGGTGTCCCGCCGCACCGGATTGATCGACGACACCCTCGATCTGGTGCGCGAGCGCCTGGGCGTCGCCGACGTCGGCATTCCGTGGGTCATTCTGGCCGCCACCCAGGGCGGGCTCGACGTCTCCGAACCCTTCGAGTTCGCCGCCCACCACCTGCCCGATTGCGAGCTGCGCGATCTCATGGTGCAACTCGTGACCGATATCGAACTGGCCCGGTCACTGGAGGAGGGCGCTCCCGAATAGCCCGAAACCGGCACCACGCCCGCGCCCGGAGTGCCAATCTGACCGGAGGGGATCCGAACCGGCCTTCGCAGAGGAGAATTCGGTGAAGAAGCTGATCAACGACCCGGCCGAGGTGGTCGACGCCGCGCTGGCCGGCATGGCCGCCGCACACCCGGAGCTGCGCGTGGACGCCAAAGCGCGAATCGTGGTGCGCGCCGACGCGCCGATCGCGGGCAAGGTGGGCCTGGTCTCCGGCGGCGGCTCCGGTCACGAACCCCTGCACGCCGGCTTCGTCGGCCCGGGCATGCTCGACGCCGCCTGTCCGGGTGAGATATTCACCTCCCCGGTGCCGGATCAGATTCTGGCCGCCACCACCGCCGTGGACGCCGGGGCCGGGGTGCTGCACATCGTGAAGAACTACACCGGCGATGTCATGAACTTCGATATGGCCGCCGAACTGGCCGCCGCCGAGACCGGCTCGCCGGTGCTGTCGGTGGTGGTGAACGACGATGTGGCGGTGGAGGACAGCACGTTCACCGCCGGGCGGCGCGGGGTCGGGGCGACGGTGATCCTGGAGAAGATGGCGGGCGCGGGCGCCGAGGCCGGCCGCCCGCTGGCGGAGGTGGCCCGCATCGCGACCGCCGTGAACGACAATTCGCGCAGTATGGGCATGGCGCTCACCTCGTGCACGGTTCCCGCGGCCGGGCGGCCCACCTTCGATCTGGGTGAGGGGGAAATGGAGATCGGCATCGGCATTCACGGCGAACCGGGCCGCCTGCGCGTGCCCCTGGCGCCGGCCAAGGACATTGCCGAGATGCTGGTCGAACCGATTCTCGCGGATCTGCCCTTCGCCGCCGGTGATCGCGTGCTCTGCTTCGTCAACGGCATGGGCGGAACGCCGCTCATCGAGCTGTACCTGATGTTCGACGAGGTGGCGCGAATCCTGCGCGGCCACGGGGTGGAGATCGCGCGATCCTTGGTGGGCCCGTACATCACCGCGCTGGAGATGGCGGGCTGCTCGGTCACGCTGACCCGGCTCGACGACGAGTTGACCGCGCTGTGGGACGCACCCGTCCGAACCCCGTCGCTACGGTGGGGAATCTGATGACGGCCGTCGACGTCCCGGCCTGGGTCCGCGCGTTCGCCGCCCTCGTCGATGCGCAGGCCGAGGAACTCACCGACCTCGATGCCGCCATCGGCGACGCCGATCACGGGACGAATATGCAGCGCGGCCTGACCGCGGCCGTTGCCGCCCTGGATGATTCGGCCTCTTCCGGCTCGGATGATTCGGCGTCTGCCGCCGACGCGGCCAAGCAGACCGCCATGACGCTCATCCGCACCATCGGCGGCGCGAGCGGCCCGCTCTACGGCACCTTCTTCCTGCGCTTCGCGGGCGCCATCGAAACAGGTTCGGATATCGCCGATTTCGCCCGCGCCTTCCGCGCCGGCCTGGACGGCGTCATCGCCCGCGGCAAGGCGGATCCGGGTGACAAGACCATGGTCGATGCCCTCACTCCCGCCGCCGACGCCCTCGACAAACACGTCGCCGCAGGCGATTCCGCCGTCGCGGCCCTCGACGCCGCCGTCCATGCCGCCGCAGCGGGCCGGGACGCCACGATTCCGCTCATCGCCCGCAAGGGCCGCGCCTCGTATCTCGGCGAACGCAGTGCGGGCCACCAGGATCCGGGCGCGACCAGCGCCGCCCTGCTGGTCCGCGCGGCGCGCGAGGCGCTGCGGTGATCGGCCTGGTGATCGTCTCGCACAGCCGCGCCCTGGCCCGCGCCGCCGTCGATCTCGCCACCGAGATCCTGCCCGATCAACGGGTCCGCATCGAAATAGCCGCCGGTCTCGACGAGCACACCTTCGGCACCGATGCGGTGGCCGTCGCCGATGCCATTACCGCCGCCGATACCGGCGACGGCGTCCTGGTCCTCATGGATCTCGGCAGCGCCGTCCTGTCCGCCGAAACCGCCCTCGAATTCGTCCCCTCCCCCGATCAGGTCCGATTAAGCGGCGCGCCGCTGGTAGAAGGCCTGGTCACCGCGGTGGCCGCGGCCGGCGGCGGCGCCACCCTGGACACGGTCGCCTGGGAAGCCGACCACGCCCTGGCCGGCAAGCACCTGCAACTCGGCCAAACCCCGTCCCCCACAGCGCAACCCGACAACTCCTCCACCACCTCGCCCGCCCTGCGCCGCGAAGCCGTCATCGTGGTGACCAATAAGGACGGCCTGCACGCCCGCCCCGCCGCCGCCCTGGTGGCCGCCCTCCGCGCCCTCGATGCCGAAGTGGACCTCCGCAACGCCACCACCGGCGCCGGCCCGGTCCCCGCCGACAGCCTCACCCGCGTCATGACCCTCGGCCTACTACCGGGCCACCAACTCGGCGTCACCGCCTCCGGCCCGCAAGCGGCCCAGGCCATTCAACTGATCCGCGACCTGGTCACCGGCGAAGAGCCCAGCTAGGTGAGACGAACTCCTTTCGCCCCGTGCGCCGATAGAGCAGGATCGGCGTATGACGTTGAAGGAGAAGGCCGCAACATTTCTGGGACTACACAAGCCGGGTGATCCGGTGATTCTGCCGACCGTGTGGGACGCATGGTCGGCGAAACTGGTGCAGGAGGCCGGGTTCTCGGCGCTCACGGTGGGGAGCCATCCGCTGGCGGATTCGCTGGGCAAGGGCGACGGCGAGGGAATGGCCTTCGCCGACGTGACGGGCCGCGTCCGGGAGATCACCACGGCCGTGAGCATTCCCGTGTCGGTGGATCTCGAATCCGGGTACGGGCTCAAGCCGTTCCACATTATCGAGGGCCTGCTGGACGCCGGCGCGGTCGGCTTCAATATCGAGGACACCGTGCACAGCGAGGGCAAGCGGCTGCGCGAACCGCAGGAGCATGCCGATCTGATCGCGGAACTGCGCCAGGTGGCGGACGCCACCGATGTGCACGTCGTGATCAACGCCCGCACCGACGTGATCATGCGCCCGGACGTCACCGGCGACAAGATCGAGGAGGCGCTCTCCCGGCTGCGGTTGTGCGCCGCGGCGGGCGCGGATGTGCTCTACCCGGTCGGCGTGCACGACGCCGAGACCCAGCGCCGCCTGTGCGCGGAACTCCCGCTGCCGGTCAATGCGATCGACTTCCCGGAGAAGGCGACTCGCGCCCAGTACGCCGAACTGGGCGCCGCCCGGATCAGTTTCGGCCCCTTCCTGCAACGCGCCCTGGCCGCCGAGGCCAATCGCCTCTTCGAGGCCTGGCGCTGAGGCGCTGAACTGAAACGACGCCGACCGGGCACTGGTGGCGGGGGCTACTCGCGAAATGCCGCCACCAGTTCCCGGTCGATGCTGTTTCACTCCGCGGGGGGCGCGGATTTGATGAACCAGTTGATGATTTCCTCGCCGGCGAGGATGCCGGTCGCGCGGGTGATGGTGAGGTTGGGGTGGGTCCAGTCGAGTTGTTCGAGTTCGCCGTGGCGGGGGCGGATGGCGGAGTCGGCGGCGCGCAGCATTTCGGCGTCCAGGGCGCCGTCGCCGGCCGCTAAGAGGCGGGCTTCGGCGGAGAGTTCGCCGGAATCGGTGAGGCGGCGGCGAACTTCGGCTACCGCACGGCTTTTACAGACCGCCAGGGGCATGGTGTAGATCTTGCGGCCCTGCTGGGAGGCGGACCAGCCGCGGGGGCGGCACCAGGCGTCCCATTCGGCGAGGAAGCCGTCGGGGACGTGTTTGGGTTTGACCACCAGGTAGCAGAACAGGTGGTCGGCGACGCGGAACTTGGTGACGAAGGAATCGTCGATGCGGGAGCGGAGTTCGGCATTGACCTCGGACAGGGTGGCGCTGGTGGCGCGGACCTCGGCGTCGAGGTCGATGCGCCAGCGCATATCCGGAATGCCGTTGACCAGGATATTGCCGCCATTGGTGGTGATGGCGTAGCGCCAGGGGGCGCCGGGCAGGCGAATGCGGTTGAACTGCTTGATGGTTCGAGTCGTGGTGGGGATGACCGCGGCGGGCCGGGTGAGGGTGCGCATGCGGTCGGCGGCGGTGCTGGTCATGAAGGACAGGGGTGCGCCCTCCAGGTGTTCCACACAGACGGTGGACAGCTCGGGTGTGGCGTCGAAAGCGTTGCGGGAGTAGATCATGGTGCGATCAAGATCGGTCGCGACCAAGGTTCTTCTGCGGGATAGTCGTCTTCGGTCCACGATTACTTCTTTACATCCTTGATCAGGCCCATGCAGGCGTAGGCGAGATCGGGCACGACCTCGACGGGAACGCCGCGGGCGGCGGCGAGCATGCGGATGTGGGCGTGCTCGGGGGCATCGGCCTCGCGCACCAGCACCCGCCACGGGACGCGGCGCAGCAGCACCCGAGTCGTCTCGCCCACACCGGGTTTCACGAAGTTCACGCTGGCGATGCCATAGGCCTCGCGCACCTTCTCGACCGACGCCCAGCCCGCCCAGGTGGGCGTGCGATCGGCGGCCCGGACCGCGGCGAGGTGCTCGGCGACCCGGGGGCGCACGGTGTCGAAGGCGGCGGACACCGTATCGAGCAGGCGACCGGAGACATCGTCACCGGCGAGTTCCCGATAGAACTTCGCCCCGTGGAACTCACGCGGCCCGATCAGCTCGTCGTTCAGGACGGTGCGCGAAACCAGGCCGGACACAGTGGAATTCAGGCACGCCGAGGCAATGAGGAAATCATCGCGGGTGCCGTACACGCGCACGCAGCTGCCGGGATCGGCCAGCACCGCGAGCTCGTCGTTGAACCGCGCCCCGCCCGCCGCGTGGTAGGCGTCGAGCGCCTCGGTAAGTTCCCGGGTGATCGCGCCCTTGCCGGTCCAGCCGTCCACGAACACCACGTTCGCCGGATCATGATGGCGGGCAAGGTAATCCAGTGCTACCGCGTCGATACCGCGATCACGCACGATGGACACCGCATAGTGCGGCGCCTCCACCCCCCGCGCCGCCAGCCACCGCCGCATGAGAATCCCCACCGGCGTCCCAGCCCGCGCCAGCGACACCAGCACGATGTCCTCGCCCCGCTCGGCCACCACCAGCTCCGACACCGTGGCCACGGCCAGCGCCAGCCGCTCCGCACTCTCGGCCAGCACCTTGTCGAACAGCTCCCGATAGGCCGCGTCCGGCTGATACTCCACCGGCAGCGATTCCGCATAGTGCGCGACCCCGGCCTGAATGCGCTGCTCGCGCTCGGCCACATCGGCTTCCAGATCCACGTCGGAGAGATCCTTCAGCAACCAGGTCACCTCGTCGGCGGCATAGGACCCGAACCCCGGTCCCTGCAAGGGCTCCGGCAGAGCGTGCTGCCCGGCCGCCGCCGGGCCTCGATCACCGCCCTCGGACGACGCGGACACGGGGCTTCCCAGCACGGCACCCTCCCCCGCCGAGGGCTGCGACATGCGCAATACACCTTCCCCCACGTCCATATTGTCCTCTGCCGCATGCGGATCCCGCCCGCGAGGGGTGGCCATCTCCGAGGCCGCGGGCCGTCGTCGCCGGTCAGCCACTTCGTCGAGCCGCGCCGCCCCCTCGCGGGCCGCGACCGATAGTGCCGGATCAGGTGCGTCGACGTCGCCTGTCTCGTCAATGTGGCGCGCTGCCGCCTCGCGGGTGGCTGCCAGGGCTCGCGGGTCGGCCGCGGGCAGGACCGCGAGGGCGACGTCGGCGCCGGAGGCGGTCAGGACGTCGATGACGCCCCCCGGAGCGGTGAGCTGGTCGGTGTCGGCCGGGTCGTCGACGACGACGAGCAGGATCGGGTCGGCGGGGGCGGGCTCGGGCCAGTGCGCGTTGTAGAGGTAGCGCGGGGCCTCGGTGTCGGGTTCCGGTGCGGTGAAACGGAATCCGCGGCGCAGCGGGTATCCGGGCTCGTCGAGTACGTAGGCGGGGGAGCGGGTGGTGGTCTGGTAGCGGACCGGGACGCCGTCATCGGCCAGGGCCGCGGCCAGGCGCAGCGGCAGGTACATGAGCTCTTCGTGGCCGAGCACGATGACGGGGCGCAGACCGGCCGCTCGGTCCGGGGCGGCATCGGGGGCGGTGGCCCAGGGCAGGGCGTCGAGTTCGCGCCACAGCACCTCGGCGGCGTGGGACAGCGCCGCTTCGAACGGTTTCGCATCGGAGGCGAGAATCCCGTGCCGTCCGCCCTCGGGAACGGCACTCGGCCAGGGGAGTTCGATGCGGGCGAACTCGCCGCGGACGGCGGCGACCGGGTTGAGTTGCGGGTCCGGCAGGGCGGCAACGGAATCGACCAGGTCGGCGGGGAGCAGGGTAGCGCCCGAGGCGAGGCAGACGGTGTCGATGCGTACGCCCAGGTCGGCGGCGGCCTTGTCGAAGGCCGTCTTGTCGGCGTCGGTGCGCATGTCCACCAGCGAGGCCAGGATGTAGTGCGGGCGCGGGGTGAACTCGTGCAGGGCGCGGATGGCGTCGATCGCCGTTGCGCCGGTGGAGATCTCGTCGTCCACCAGCACCATGGGGAGCTGGTTCATGAAGATCGCGGCGGGGGCGGGCTGGAGCAGGTGCGAGGTGGCGTGTGAGTGGCCCTCTTCGAATCCGGTCAGCGTCTCGGCGGTCGGCACGTCGCGCCGGGTGGAGTGCAGGTAGCAGTCGGCCTGGATGCGGGCGGCCACGCAGTGGCCGAGACCCGTTGCGGTTTCGGCGAATCCGAGGACCACGGCCGGTTGGGCGCCGAGCACCTCGCGGACCAGGTCGCCGAGCCGGTTGCCCGCGTCGATGACGCGGTGCGGATCGGTCGGCAGGTGCTTGCCCAGCACGGTGGAGACCAGCAGGTGCGCCCGGCGCGGATTGCGCCGCAGCCCGGGTTCGATGAGCGCGGGAATCTCCCAGCGGTCGGGCACGTAGGAGTTCTCGTGCCGCAGTCCGAGTCCGAGTTCCCGGGTCGCCCAGGGCGCGGAGTTCACGGCGCCGCCCGCCGAATTCACGAGGCCACCAGCGCTTTCAGCAGATCCACGAACGACACTCCCTTATTGGTCACCCCGAACACCCGCGCCCGCAGCATGGTCTGGTGCGCCCAGCTGCGGTGCGGTTTCATCTCGTTCATCTTGTTGCGGTACTCCGAGGCCGCCACCCCGCCGGAGTCCCGGCCCAGGATGTCGAGGGCGTCGGAGTACTCCTCGTGCGTCACCACCGCCAGCGCGTGCACGACGGCCACATGCGAGGGGTGGATGACGGTCTTGCCCTGAATGCCGTTGGTCCGGTCGAGCACGATCTCGCGCAGCAGGCCGTCCAGGTCCCGGCTGACCAGGTATTCCCGGAACAGCACCGCGTCCACCTCGGCGAAGGGCGAGGTGCGCAGCAGCGGCCGGAACATGCGGGCGTGGTCGGCGAAGTACTCCCAGACCGGCCCGGTGATAATGAAGCCGGTGCCGTCGGTGCGCCCCAGATAGTTGACGATATCGGCGATGACGTCGGCCACCACCCGCACGTCGTAGATGGTCAGATCGCGATCGCGGCGAATGCCGAAGGTGGAGCACATATCCGTGGCCCCGATGCGCACCGCGAGCACCCGTTCCCGATGTTCGGTGAGCATGGCCTGGATGCGGTGCAGTTCGCTGTCGCGGGTCTGGCGATGCACCAGCGACGGCGATTCCAGCACGGGCATGCCGAAGACGGTGCGGCCCAGGCGTTCCGACGCCTCGGCAATGGCATCGAGGTATTCGGCCCCGGTGCTGCTGTCGAATTTCGGGAACACGAAGCCGGTGAGCACGCGCGCGCCCGGTCCGAGCCGGTCGACGATCTCGCCGATGGACTCGGCGTCGCGCACCCGCACGAACAGCAGCGGGTACAGGTCGGTGCCCGCGCCGAGCTCGTCGAGGGTGGCGGCGGCCTGTTTCTTGCCGAATTCCAGATCGTGGTCGGCGACGGCGTCCTCCAGGTCGATGACCATGGAGATGACGCCGCACTCGGCGCGGCGCACAATGGTGGCGGTGAGGTCGGCCCGGGTGGCGGGCACGTACAGCGTCGCGCCCAGCGCCATGGCGAGCAGTTCGCGGTCGGTGGAGTCGCCGAAGGGCTCGGGCAGCTGATGGAACAGCAGCCGTAGCTCGGGCCCGGGTACCTGCCGGAAGTGCCGCATGGGCTGGCGCTTGTGCAGGGATACGGGGGCGACGTCCGGGCAGGTGGTGATAATCGCGGTCATCGGCCCCCAATTCCTCCTACTAGTCGGTCGGTTTAGCTATCGGTTTTTCTCATTCGATCGACAACACCCGCGATGAAAGTCGAGATGGCATCGAGTTCGGACACATACGCCCAGTAGTCGGGATGCCGCCCGGTGAGACTGCCGGAGACCCGCTCCAGCCGATCGGACTGGGCATCCAGCACGGTCCCCCATTGGGCGACCAGGCCGTTGTTCACCGCCAGCATCTGCGCATCGCGCAGTTTGAACCGGACGGCCTTGGCCTTGTCTTGTGGTTGTGCGCGCACTTCGCGTAGTAGTGCCAACCGGTCGGTGACGGCGTCGGCCTGTTCCTCGGCGGCGGCGAGGTGCGCGCGGGCGGATGTGGTCAGCTCAAGGGTTTGCTCCGGGTCGTTGTTCTGCAATGCGGCCCGGGCTCGCGACAGGTCCGCGTCGGCGGCATCGATGGCTCGGTGGGCTTCCCGTTCATTGTTGGCCAAATCCGCCGAACTCGCAGCATGGAACTCCCGGAGCAGCGCGGACATGGCCGGCGGGATGCGCTCGGTGCGATGCCGGGCCGCGGCCAGCCGGGTACCCGCCGAGGCGAGCGCGGTGGTCGCCGAATGCTGTTTGCCCGGTGCGTCTTCCAGGGCCCTTGACAGAGTTCGGGTCACCGCCTCCAACTGCGTCGCGGCCTCACGCGCCACACCCGCACCGGCGCCGGCCGCCGCCTCGAGTGTGACCAGACCCTCATCCACCGCGGCCGCGGCGCGCCGCACCGACGGGTACCCGGCATACGGCGAGGCCTCCGCCGCCTGCCGCGTCTGCTGGGCGGCGGCCCGCACCTGGGTCACCAATTGCGGCACCGTGCCGTAGACGGCGACGGCGTGCTCGAGATGAGCCTGATTCGCGCCGTAGAACTCGTCGACCCCGCGGGCGGCCTCGGCCAATTTGCGCACCTGCGCGTCGAGTTCGGGCTGCGGTATGACGGTGCCGTCGCGTTCGGCCTGGTCCAGGCGTTCGCTCAGAGCCAAATAGCTGCCCGCGGCGTCGTAGCAGCGCGCCCGCACCGGTTCCCAGCGCTCCAGCAGCCCGCGGTCCGGGAACATCTGCGCCGAGGCCGCCACGCCGGCGTCGGCAATGCTCTGGCGGCGATCCATGTCCAGGAAGGCCGCCGTCAGCGCCTGCCGGGCCTGTTGAACCCATTCATTGTCCCGAGAGGTGCGGAACCATCCCCGCCTACGGCCTGCCACGCCCCGATGGTAGGCAACCGTTCACACCATCGGCGAGTATCACGATCTGTACAGGGACATGTCACGCGACAGGGTTGTCACGCATGATGTCCTCGGTTTGTTCATGCGCAGACCCGCCGAAAGCTACTACTGTCGTACTGGCGGACACCGGCAATTCGGACATACCGCGATACAAACAACGCTAGAAACGCATTCCAACGGAAGGGATTCCCCGCATGGGTGTCAGTTTGTCCAAGGGCGGCAATGTTTCGCTGACGAAGCAGGCTCCGAATCTGACCGCCGTGTCGGTCGGCCTGGGCTGGGATGTGCGAACCACCACCGGGACCGACTTCGACCTGGACGCGAGCGCCATCGCGACCGGTGCCGACAAGAAGGTCGTTTCGGACAAGCACTTCATTTTCTTCAACAACCTGTCCTCCCCGGAGGGCGCCATCGTGCACGCCGGTGACAACCGCACCGGTGAGGGCGAGGGCGACGACGAGGTCATCAACGTCGACCTGCAGGCGACCCCGCCGACCATCGAGTCCATCTTCTTCCCGGTCTCGATCTACGAAGCCGAATCGCGCAGCCAGTCCTTCGGCCAGGTCCGCAACGCCTACATCCGCGTCGTCGACCGCGCCAACGGCACCGAGCTGGCCCGCTACGACCTGAGCGAGGACGCCTCGACCGAGACCGCCATGGTCTTCGGCGAGCTGTACCGCAATGGCGCCGAGTGGAAGTTCCGGGCCATCGGCCAGGGCTACGCCTCCGGCCTGGCGGGCATCGCCCGCGACTACGGCGTCAACGTCTAGACCGAGTAATCCGACGCACCAGGGGGGCTCGGGCGTACGGGCCCTCCCTCGTGCGACGATCCTCGGCGCAAGCCGACGATAGAACCCGAGCCTCGAACGAACTCGCGGCACAACCCGAAAGGCCCCCTAGCGGTGCGCATATTTGGCCTCTCCATCATTGTCACGGTGCTGTCCCTCGTGGTCGCATTCGTGTACGGCGGACCGACAGCGCTGGCACTGTGCGCCATCCTGGGCATCCTCGAGGTGTCGCTGTCGTTCGACAACGCCGTCATCAACGCCACCGTGCTGCAGCGGATGAGCGAATTCTGGCAGAAGATCTTCCTGACCGTCGGCATTCTCATCGCCGTCTTCGGTATGCGCCTGGTGTTCCCGCTGGCGATCGTGTGGATTACCGCGGGCCTGAACCCGATCGACGCGTTCGACCTGGCGCTGAACCCGCCGCCGGGCGATGCGCTCACCTTCCCGGACGGCAGCCCCAGCTACGAGAAGCTGCTGACCGACGCGCACCCGCAGATCGCCTCCTTCGGCGGCGCCTTCCTGCTGCTGCTGTTCCTGAACTTCATTCTCGAGGAGCGCGACATCACCTGGCTCGGCTGGCTGGAGCGGCCGCTGGCCAAGCTCGGCAAGCTGGACATGCTCGCGGTGGTCGTGGCCCTGGTCGGCGTGGTGCTGGCCGCGGAATTCGCCGCCGATGAGGCGCACCGCTCCACCGTGCTGCTGGGCGGCATTCTCGGCATCGTGACCTACATCGTGGTGGACGGCCTCGGATCCATGTTCCACACCGAGGAGATGGTCGAGGAGGCCGAGCACGCCGGACCGTCCGGACTGGCCAAGGCCACCGGCAAGGCGGGCTTCTTCCTGTTCCTCTACCTGGAGGTTCTCGACGCCTCGTTCTCCTTCGACGGTGTCATCGGCGCCTTCGCCATCACCTCCGACCCGATCCTGATCGCGCTGGGCCTGGGCCTGATCGGCGCCATGTTCGTCCGGTCCATCACCGTGTACCTGGTCCGCAAGGGCACGCTGTCGGAGTACGTGTACCTGGAGCACGGTGCGCACTGGGCCATCGGCGCGCTGGCGGTCATCCTGCTGATCTCGATCGGCGTGCACGTCAACGAGCTCTTCACCGGTCTGATCGGCGTCGGCTTCATCGGCGCGGCGTTCATCACCAGCATCATGCGCAATCGGCGTGAGGGCGGGGACGAGCCGGAAAGTGTCAGTGACAAGGAAGCCACCCCGGTAGGCTGAGCGGATCACTCCGCGAACTCCCGCGCCCGTCACGCGAATTCGCGTGACGGGCGCGGTTCGTTTCATGAAAATCCCTGAGGGGGGATGGTGTTCATGACGTCTCAGCAGCCCGGTTCCGGCGGCGTCAATCTCGGTAAAGTCACCCTGTCCAAGACCACCCCGTCGGTGACGCTCACCAAACCCGGTGACAGTCACGGCGTCATGCGGGTCAATCTGAACTGGTCCCAGGGCAAGAAGCGGGGGCTGTTCAAACGCTCCGGCGCCATCGATCTCGATCTGGCCTGCCTCTACGAGCTGTCCGACGGACGCAAGGGCGTGGTGCAGGCGCTGGGCAATAATTTCGGTTCGCTGCACCAGCCGCCGTTCATCCACCTCGACGGCGACGATCGCAGCGGTCAGGCCGCCGGCGGCGAGAACATGCACGTGAATCTGGCGCGGCCCGAGATCTTCAAGCGCGTGCTGATCTTCGCCTATATCTATGAGGGCGTGGCCAACTGGGCGTCGGCCGATGGCGTGGTCACGCTGTTCCCGACGGTCGGCCCGCAGATCGAGGTGCGCCTGGACTCACCGGTGGACGGGGCGCGCTCCTGCGCCATCGCGCTCTTGCGGCACACCCGCGGCGGGCTGACGGTGCAGCGGGAAGTGCGCTACATCAATGGCAATCAGCGCGCCATCGACGAGGCGTACGGGTGGGGCATGAACTGGTCGCCGGCGCGCAAATAGCTCACAGCATGCGGCGGGGCAGCGCCATGTGCTTGGCCCGCCGCACCGAGATCCGGGACCAGACGGCCTGCTGGAAGGCCAGGGTCGCCCAGCCCGCCGCGGCCATGCCCGCGATGTTCACGACCAGTTGCAGGGTGCTGCCCCATACCGCCGAACCGACGCCGAATGCCGTTCCGAGCGCGATATTTCCGGCCGCCGGGATGGTGGTGACCGAGATGAACACGCCGGAAAGTCCACCGGCCTTCTCGGAGGTGAGCGCGAGCACGCCCGCCGCGCCGGCCACCACGGCCACGATGAACGACCACTTGTCCGGGGTGTAGATGAACGCGGTGCTCGGGCGCTCGCCGGTCACGTCGTCGATGGTGATCCAGCCCAGCCCGCGGCCGATGAGGGTCAGCAGGATGGTGACCATGATGGCGGCGACGAAGCCCAGCACCAGGGTGCGAATGGCCAACCGCCCCAATACCCAGCGCCGTCGCACCAGGGCGACGCCGAGAGCGGCGATCGCGCCGAATTCGGGGCCGAGCACCATGGCGCCGATCACCAGGATCTGCGAATCCAGCACGATGGCGATGGTGGCGATAATGGTCGCCAGGGTCATGAAACTCAGGTAGGTCCAGTTGAGTTCGCTCTCCTCATAGGAGCGCTGCGCCACCTGCGACCACACCACGGCGTCGGCGCTGCTGCCCGGCGTCCGGATCTCCGCCTCGAACCCCCTGCGCGACAACCAGGTTCCCACCGGCTCCAATTCGATGGACCCGGCGTGGTGCACCTTCATGCCGCGCAGGTTCTGCACGATGTCATTGGCGCCCTCGCGGGCCACCTGGGCCATGATCAGATCGCCGGCCGGGCGGACGGCGGCGCCGCGCAGGACGGCCAAGCCGCTGACGGCCTCGTCCTTGTCGAGCAGTCCGACGATCTCGTCGGTCATAGTGTCGGGAGCCATGACACGCAGGTGCAGCATGCCGAACAGTTTGCCCTGCCAGCGGCTTTACGGCTTCTTATCGGTGTGAAACCGGCAGTGGTGTCGCGGATTCCGGGACGGGCGCGGGCGGCGTCGCGCGGCGGGAGGCCAGCACCATGCCGACCAGGCCCGCACTCAATCCGACAATGGTCAGCGGCCCGACCCGCTGATCGACCAGCCACCAGGCCAGCACGGTGGTCGCCGCGGGCGTGGCGAAGAGGAAGCGGCCGACCCGGGTGTTGTCCCAGCGCAACAGCATGTAGTTGAACAGCAGGAACGCGGCCATCGAGTTGATCAGCACCATCCAGGTCATGGCGGCGGCGAAGCGACCGGGATCCGAGACGTGAAAGTCGTGGCCCAGTACGGCGATCACACCCGCGAACGGGGCGCTGACCGCGACGTGCAGGGCCGTGGCGGCACGCGGGTCGATGCCGGGGGTGAAGCGCTTCTGATAGACGGTGCCCAGGCTCAGGCCGGCCAGGCCGACCACGCACAGCAGCAGGCCGGTCACGGAGAACACGGATTGGTCGACGACAGCCAATCCGACTCCGAGACCGCCGATTCCGAAGCCCAGCCATTGGCGCGGGGTCACGGTTTCGCCGAGGACGCCGGCGAAGACCGCGATCACCACGGGGCTCAGGCCCTGCATGAGCGAGACGACGGCGGCGCTGACGTGCTGGCTCATGGCGGTGTAGAAGCCGCCGAACTGGACCACCTGCATGAGCAGGCCCGCGATCAGGGTGTGGGCGAGCAGCCGGCCGCGCGGCCAGATCGCACCGGAGAGGAGGGCGTAGACGAGCAGGAGCGCGCCCGCCACGGCGAAGCGGGTGAACAGCACCAGCATGGGAGGGGCGGATCCGACGCCGATGATGCCGGCGATGAAAGCGCTGCTCCACATGAGGATCAGGGCCGGAGGGGCCGCGAGTTCGAACAACCGATTGTCCACAAAGCCTCCCACCAAGTAACCACCTAAGACGGTTATCACCGTGGCATCGCCCTCGGTAACCTGTCAAGGCGGTTACTATGAAGGGGTGTTCGGCTTCGTCAGTGGCAACCTCACGCTCGACTTCATCGGCACGGTGAAGGGGCGGCGCAGCTATGCCGCGGAACTGCTGCCGACGCCCGCCGACTTCGGGGCCTGGACGGTCGCGGCGGGACTGCTCGACACCGCGCCGGACTGCGATGCGGACACGCTGGCGCAGGCCGTGGCGCTACGGGAGGCGGCCTATCGGATGGCGCTGGCGGCCATGGCCGGCGAACCGCTCGCCCTGCCCGATCGCAAGGTCGTCAATGCCCTCGCGCACGGGGCGCTGCCGGAGGTCACGCTGCGGGCCGACGGGACCGTGCGACGCCTCGGCACCGCGGATCGCGCGCTGACCGAAATCGCCCGCAGCGCAATCGAATTATTCGGCGGACCGGATCGGAATCGAATCAAGGAATGCGGGCGGTCGGAATGTACCCGCCTCTATCTCGACACCTCACGCGGCGGTTCGCGTCGCTGGTGCGATATGACCGTATGCGGAAACCGGGCCAAGAGCGCGGCCTTTCGCGCCCGGCATACCGAACATTCCTAGCCTGCGCGGCGCGGCCGAGACGAAGGCGAAGAAGAACACCACCAGCAGCACCGCCCGGCCCCAGACGCCGAATTGCACTATGTGCTCTTCGAATTCGGCCGGATAACCGGAACCGAGCTTGTAGAAGTAGCGGAATACGCCGATGCCGATGGCCGCATCGGCCAGCAGATAGACGCCGATCAGCGACCAGCGCACTTCCAGGAGCACCAGGAACGGGATCAGCCACAGGGTGTACTGCGGTGAATGCACCTTGTGGAACAACAGGAATCCACACAGCATGGCGCCGCTGACGCCGACCCACGGGAACACGCCGGTGAGCACGTGGCGGCGCATGCCCAGCCAGACCGCCAGCCCGAACGAGGCCAGCACCAGCAGCGGCGAGGCCGTCGACACCACATCCTGGAAGGTCGCCTCGGAGTCGGCGGCGGCGCCGAACATGGGCCGCAAACCCCAGTACCAGATGGAATTGGTGGTGATGTCGGCCTGGCGCAGCTGCTGGAAGGTGATCGACGCGCGCCAGCCCTCGTAACCGGCCAGCGCGAACGGCAGATTCACCAGCACCACCGTGCCGATGGCCGCCGCGGCCACGGCGATCGCGCCGCGCACGTCGTACCGCCGCACCTGCCAGTAATCGGCGCGGTCCGGCTCGCCGAGCAGCACGTGAATCAGCAACGGCAGCACGAAGATTCCCGGATACAACTTCAAGCAGAAGCCGATGGCCAGCAAAATCGCCGCCGCGATTCCCCTGGCCCGCAACGAATACCGGGTCATCGTCGTCACCACGTAGATCGCGGCGACCGCGGTGAACACCACCGGCAATTCCCAGTTGTGGAAGGCGTACAGCACCAGCGGGGGCCCGGCCGCCCACAACAGCGCCGCCCGGCCGGCCAGTTTGGTCAGCATATAGGCGGTGAGCAGCGCGAACGGCGCCAGAATCAACGCCGTATGCAGCAGGAACGCGGCATCGTCGTGCGCGCCGATGGCGCCGAGCCACATGAGCAGCCCGCTCAGCACCGGATATTCGACGACCCCGCCGGTGAGCGCCCCGTCCGCGGTGATGCCGCCGGACACGTACGGGAAGACATGCTCATTGATATCCCGCCCCAGCCACAGCAGCTGGATATCGGAATAACAGACGTTCGCGTCCTTGTAGATATCGAAGATCGTGCTGCGTCCCGAGCCGTCGAACGGCGCGCCCGCGCACCGCGCCTTGTTGAAATAGGCCAGCAGCAGCGTGAACGCGCACACCAGCACCGAGGTGAGCGCGATCACCGAACCCGCCGCACGGCCGGTGACCGGAGCACTGGTGGCGGGTCGGGTCGACATGGGGACCACCCTAGGCGGCGACCCCCGACCCACGCCCGTTTTACTCGGCGAGTATGTGCGAAGTTCGCCCGCTCGGCACCCGATTTCGCTGCTCAACAGGCGTTCATGTAGCCTTGTCGGGTTGCTGACGCAACGAACCCTCCTGCCACGGAAAGTCCGTGGCCGTTCACAGTCCACAGGAGGTGATGAGGTCCGTGCGTCATTATGAAGTGATGGTTATTCTCGATCCGAGCCTGGACGAGCGCACCGTTGGCCCGAACCTGAACACGATGCTCGGCGTCGTTGGTCAGGAAGGCGGCAAGGTCGACAACGTCGATATCTGGGGCCGTCGTCGTCTGGCTTACGAAATCGGCAAGCAGAGCGAAGGCATTTACGCGGTCGTCACCCTGACCGCCGAATCCGCCACCGTGAGCGAGCTCGACCGCCAGCTGGGGCTGAACGAGTCGGTGCTGCGCACCAAGGTGCTGCGCCTCGACAAGAAGTAGCCCGTCCTCCCGCACGTGCACTCGTAACCGTCGGTGCCTATCTCTAGGCTGACTGGCAACAGCGCGAGTGCAATTGCGGACTGCACCGGAAAGCAGGAGGAACCATGGCAGCAGGCGACACGGTCATTACCGTCATCGGAAACCTGACGGCTGACCCCGAGCTTCGATTCACGCCCGCGGGCGCGGCCGTCGCGAACTTCACCGTCGCGTCGACTCCCCGTGTGTTCGACCGTAATACCAATGAATGGAAAGACGGCGAAGCGCTTTTCCTGCGCTGCAACATCTGGCGTGAAGCTGCGGAGAATGTCGCCGAGAGCCTGACCCGGGGCTCGCGAGTGATCGTGAGCGGACGACTCAAGCAGCGCTCCTACGAAACCCGCGAGGGTGAGAAGCGCACGGTCGTCGAACTCGAGGTCGACGAGGTCGGTCCTTCGCTCAAGTACGCGACCGCGAAGATCAACAAGACCACCCGCGGCGGTGGTGGCGGTGGTTTCAGCGGCGGCGGCCAGGGCGGCGGCGGAGGCTTCTCCGGCGGTGGCAGTGGCGGAGGTCGTGGCGGGCAGCAGAGCGCCGGCGACGACCCGTGGGGCAGTGCGCCCGCGGCCGGCTCCTTCGGGGGCGGCCAGATGGATGACGAACCGCCGTTCTAACGAGAACGGCTCTCAGACTTGGAGTAAAGACAATGGCCAAAGCACCGGCACGCGAAAAGGTGCTCAAGAAGAAGGCCTGCACCTTCTGCAAGGAAGACAAGGCAGGCAAGAAGAACAGCACCGCCGGCGCCAAGATCGATTACAAGGACACCGCGCTGCTGCGCAAGTACGTGTCCGATCGCGGCAAGATCCGCGCGCGCCGGGTGACCGGCAACTGCGTGCAGCATCAGCGCGATATCGCCGTCGCCGTCAAGAACTCTCGTGAGGTGGCGCTGCTGCCTTACGTGTCCACGGCTCGCTGAGAAGGGAACACAGCAATGAAGTTGATTCTGACTGCTGATGTGGATCACCTCGGTGCGCCCGGCGACACCGTGGAGGTCAAGGACGGTTACGGCCGTAACTACCTGCTCCCCCGCGGCCTGGCCATTGTCGCCACCCGCGGTGCGGAGAAGCAGGTCGAGGGCATCCGCCGGGCGCAGGACGCCCGCAAGGTGCGCGACCTGGACCACGCCAATGAGCTGAAGCAGGCCATCGAGGGCCTGGCCGCCGTGACGCTGTCGGTGAAGACCGCCGGCACCGGCAAGCTCTTCGGTTCGGTCACCGCCGCCGATGTCGCCGCCGCCATCAAGGCCGCCGGTGGCCCGGTTGTGGACAAGCGCAGCATCGAGCTGCCGAAGGCTCACATCAAGAGCACCGGCAAGCACAACGTCGTGGTGCACCTGCACCCGAGCGTTGCCGCCAAGTTCGACCTGCAGGTCAACGCCGCCGAGTAATTCGGTCTCGATTCGGAGGCCGCCCTTCGTACTTCTTCGGTGCGAGGGCGGTCTCCGATTCTTGTTTGCCAGGTAGTGCTTCCGGTTTGCCCGGGAGTCGCTTTTTCGCGCCTCGGACTGCGGTGGCGGGGTCCTCGTCCCGCATGACTCACAACGTTTGCCCGGGGTGTGGATTACAAAGCAAACCAACCTTTCTCGTTGTGTGCCAGGTCACTGGCTGGGCATATGCTGTTCACCCAACACGCCCGGACGGCGCCGTCCAGCGACACGCCGCACAGTTTTGATCCACAGTTGCGAACAGCGAGAAATAGGTCACTACCTGCGCGTTGACCAGTCGAACCCACTGTTGTCCCCAAGTAATACACAGGGGGTGCACAACAGCGGGTGAACAACCCCCACCTTGTCCACAGTTGTGTGCACAGCTCGGTTTGGCAGCTGCCCATCCGGTCGCCTAGCGTCGCATCCATTGTCGTGACCACAGCCCCGGGGACGGCACGATTCCTCACCCCCAGCACCCGGCACCAAGGGTTTGCCGACGCGCGCCCGCGACTCGCCAGAGCCGCCCGCGTGCCTGACCGAACCTGTCGGTGCACAGGCGTACAACGGGTGATCGAGGGATATCGAATCCGGGCCGAGGAGAGAGGACGGTCGATCTGATGGCAGTCATCGACGATCGCGGCCACGATGATCACGGGCCCTCCGAATACCAGGACACCCCCGGCGAAGACTTCGGCCGCCAGCCACCCCACGACATGGCCGCCGAACAGTCCGTTCTGGGCGGCATGCTCCTCTCCAAAGACGCCATCGCCGACGTGGTCGAGGTCATCCGCCCCGGCGACTTCTACCGCCCCGCACACCAGGCCGTCTACGACGCCGTCCTCGACCTCTACGGCCGCGGCGAACCCGCCGACCCGGTCACCGTGGCCGCCACCCTGGACCGCCGCGGCGACCTGAAGCGCATCGGCGGCGCCCCCTACCTCGTCACCCTGACCCAAACGGTCCCCACCGCCGCCAACGCCGGCTACTACGCCGAAATCGTTGCGGAGAAGGCCATCCTGCGCCGCCTCGTCGAAGCTGGCACCCGCATCGTCCAATACGGCTACGCCGGCGCCGACGGCCAAGACGTAGCCGAAGTAGTGGACCGAGCCCAAGCCGAGCTCTACGACGTCACCGAACGCCGCTCCAGCGAAGACTTCATGCCCCTGGAGGAACTCCTCCAGCCGACGATGGACGAAATCGACTCCATCGCCAGCCGCGGCGGCATCTCCCTCGGCGTCCCCACCGGCTTCACCGAACTCGACGAACTAACCAATGGCCTGCACCCCGGCCAGATGATCATCGTCGCGGCGCGGCCGGGCGTAGGAAAATCGACCCTGGGAATGGATTTCATGCGGAGCTGCTCGATCAAGCACGGCTTGGCGAGCGTCATCTTCTCCCTCGAAATGAGCCGCACCGAAATCGTCATGCGCCTCCTATCCGCCGAAGCGAAAATCAAACTCGGCGATATGCGCTCCGGCCGCATGAGCGACGACGACTGGACGAAACTCGCCCGCCGAATGAGCGAAATCAGCGAGGCTCCGCTGTTCGTCGACGATTCCCCGAACCTCACGATGATGGAGATCCGAGCCAAGGCCCGCCGCCTGAAACAGCGCCATGACCTGCGGCTCGTCGTGGTAGACTACCTCCAGCTGATGACCTCCGGCAAAAAAGTCGAATCCCGCCAGCAGGAAGTCTCCGAGTTTTCCCGAAGCCTCAAACTATTGGCGAAAGAGCTCGAAGTTCCGGTAATTGCAATTAGTCAGTTGAATCGCGGTCCGGAGCAGCGAACCGATAAGCGACCAATGGTTTCCGACCTTCGTGAAAGTGGATCACTAGAACAGGATGCCGATATGGTAATTCTGCTTCATCGCCCTGATGCATTTGAACGAGATGACCCCCGAGGCGGCGAAGCAGACCTCATTGTTGGTAAACATCGTAACGGTCCCACTGCGACAATTACGGTCGCACATCAGCTGCATTTGAGCCGATTCGTCGACATGGCGCGCGGCTAACCCAAAAGGCGACATAGCCGACAAATCAAGCAATATCTGAAAGCAGTTGGCGTGTCGCATGTTTGATATTTCGTGTCGCAACCGTTGTGCCTAGCCTCGAACAGGTGAGCGAATCAACGGAGCAGCACACGAAAGCACGAGCCATACTCCCCGAACATCACGAGGCAAGCCGCCTGCCAGGCTCCACCCGAATCCTCCGCGCGGACAACGGCGCGGATACCACCCTGGATGAGCTGACGTTGGTTGACGATCATCCAGAGGTCTGGTCACTCAACAAGGGCTTGCGAATGGTCGCACGGTCATTGGCCGATGTGCATCCATGCGGACGCGAGCAGATCTTCAGTCTCCGGCTGGCATCCGGGCGCGAGGTCATGACGACACGTAGCAGTTCGTTCCTGACGGTCGACGGCTGGATTTCACTGGAAGGCTTAACTGTCGGCGACCGACTGGCCATCCCGCGTTATGCGCCCGAGCCCGATCGGATCAAGCGCATGGTCGACGCTGAAGTGATCCTGCTAGCTCACATGATCGGCGACGGTTCCTTCGTGAAGCGGCAGCCATTGCGTTACGCCAGTGTCGATGAGGAGAACCTCGCTGCGGTGACGATTGCAGCGCGTCACTTCGGCGTGACAGCCATCCGCGATGACTACGCAGCAGCAAGAGTAACGTCGCTGCGTCTTCCTGCCCCCTACCGGCTCGCCCGCGGCAAGCGTAACCCGATTGCGGAATGGCTTGACGGACTCGGCCTGTTCGGCCTTCGAAGCTACGAGAAGTTCGTACCTGAACGGATTTTCGCGCTGCCCACTGATCAGGTTGCGTTGTTTCTCCGACATCTCTGGGCTACCGATGGCTCGGTTCGCTGGGACGTCAAAGGACACCAAGCCCGCATCTATTACACATCAACTAGTCGTCGGCTCATAGATGACGTAGCTCAACTGCTACTCCGGTTTGGTGTGCACACCCGCATCCGGACGGTTCCGAAACTCGGTTACCGCGATTCTTGGCACCTCGTGGTCGAGGGAGGCAGTGATCAGCTCACCTTCGTGAAGGAAATCGGAGTACATGGCCAACGAGGCGTCGCAACAGCGGAGGTACTTCTGAAGCTCGAACCCCAGACCCGCAATACGAACGTCGACACAGTACCCAAAGAGGTGTGGAATCGAGTCCGAGACCTATTGGCAAACAAGCGAATACCTCACCGCGACTTCCAGGCGGCGATGGGAAACAAGTTCTGCGGCTCCACGATGTGGAAACACTCGCCAAGCCGATCTCGGCTGGCGCGTGCCGCCGCGATTCTAGAAGACGCGAAACTTGAGATGCTCGCAACCAGCGATGTCTTCTGGGACCGCGTAGCCGAGATCACCGCCCTAGGTGAGCAGAGAGTCTTCGGGATCAGGGTGCTCGGTTCCGACAACGTCGTGGCGCAAGGCATTTCGATCCACATCTAACCGCCTGGCGTACTGCTCCGCAGGTTCGAACGGGGCAGTTACGGCTGGTGCAAAGAATTGCGGTGAGATGCGGTGGCTGGCTAGTCGCTGGGGCGGGTGGAGAGGGAGTGGATGATGCGGCGTTCTACGGCATAGCGGGACCGCACGTAGGCGGAGACTAGTTGCCGGAACATTGCTAAACCCTTCGTCGTCGTCATTGCGGAGAGAAGGCTAGCAGGGGGTGGTGGGGGGTGAAAGGGATTATTCGGGGCGGCGGGTCAGCCAGTGGGCGGAGGTGAGGGCCAGGGCTGCGAGGGTGGTGGCGGCTGCGGAGGCGGGGTTGGCGTTGAGGAGGTGGACGGTGGCGTCGCCGGCCTGGATCACGGCGGTGGCGTAGAGGAGGGTAATTGCGGTTGCTCGGGAGTGGCGGGCGAGGGCCAATAGGAGGGCGGCTCCGACGGCTAGGGAGCGGATGGAGCAGGCGCGGGCGAAAGTGGTTACGCCGGTGGTTACTTCGGTGTCGGCAGGCAGGGCGAAGGCGGGGTCGATGAGGATCAGGATCGAGACCGCCATGGTGAGAACGGTGGCGAATATGTTGAGGGTGAGGAAGATCGGGTTACGCATGGGTCAGGGGCTTCAGGGGTCCGGTGAGGTGTTCGGGGCGTAGGCCGAAGGCGACGAGGCGGCCGAACAGGTGGGGGAAGCCGCTCCAGTGGCGGAGGGTGCGTAGGGGTTGGGGGAGGCGGAGGGGGACGGGTGGGTGGGTGTCGTCGGTGGGGGATGCGGCTACGAAGTGTTCCTGGGCGCGTTCTTGGGCTAGTTGGGTGAGCAGGGTGGGCCAGTGGCGGCGGCGTTGGACGCGGGCCAGGTCCTTGGTGGTGACGTGGCCGCGGCGGAGGGCGGGGAGGAGGATGCGGGCGGTGGCGACGGCGTCTTGGATGGCGAGGTTGATGCCTACGCCGGCGATGGGGGACATGGCGTGGGCGGCGTCGCCGATGAGGAGGGCGCCCGGAATCCACCATTGGTCCAGGCGGTCGATGCGGATTTCGAGGGAGGCGATGGTGGTGGGGTCGAGGGCCGTCATGCGGTCGGCGGTGTAGGGGGCCAGGCGGGAGATGGTGCGGCGTACCCAGGCGGCGTTGTCGGCGCGGGCGAAGTCGGCGGTGCCCTTGCCGATCAGCAGGGCGGCCTGCCAGTAGTCGCCGCGGTTGATCATGATGAGGCCGCCGGTGGCGGAGAAGCGCAGTACGGTGTGGTCGGGATCGCCTGCGGCGCGGGGGATTCGGATGTAGAGGCAGTCGTGCGGGGTGGCGGAGCCGCGTGGTTGCAGGCCGGCCAGGCGGCGGACGGTGGAGTGGCGGCCGTCGGCGGCGACCACGAGGGGTGCGGTGAGCTCGTGGGTGTCGCCGGTGTTCTTGTCCAGGTAGCGCACGCCGCGGACCTGGCCGTCGACCGTGATCAGGTCGTTCACCTCGGCGTCCTGCGCGAGATGGAAATTCGGCGAGGCGGCCGCGGTATCGGCGAGCAGGTTGAGGAAGTCCCATTGCGGCACCAGGGCGATGTGCTGGTGGCGGCCGGGCAGGCGGCTGAAGTCCTCGGTGACGACGCCGTCGTCGAATTGCATGGTGAGCCGCTGTTCCCGCTGCTGCGGGAGGGCCGCGAAGCGGTCGCCGAGACCGAGTTCGTCGAGCAGGCCGAGGGTGGAGGCGTGCACGGTGTCGCCGCGGAAGTCGCGCAGGAAGTCCGGATATTTCTCCAGCACCGCGACTTCGACGCCGGAACGCGCCAGCAGCAGTCCGAGGACCATGCCCGCCGGGCCGCCGCCCACGACCACGCACCCGACCGAGCTTTTCGGGATCGTTCCCATCGACACTCCTTCATCAAGTGGGGATTATCTCCCCGTTTTCATCGGTACCGTAACATAACCGGGGAAAGAGTCCACGGTTATAAGGGAGATCGTGAAAGAGCTACGCGCCGACGCCAGACGCAATCGGGAGCAGATCCTGCGCGCCGCGCAGCTGGCCTTCCTGGAACAGGGACCGGAGGTCCCGCTCGACCAGATCGCCGATCGCGCGGGCGTCGGCAATGCCACGCTCTACCGGCACTTTCCGACGCGCCTGGCGTTGATCGAATGCGTGGTCACCGATCACATGACGCGGGTGGCCGAGGCGGCCACCGCGGCGCTGACCGAAGCGCCGACGGCCCGCGCGGCGCTGACCCGCTTCGCCGAGCAGGTGGTCGAGCAGCGATTGGTCGCGATGCTGCCCATTCTCGGCGGCTATGTCGAAACCGGCCCCGAATTCCGGTCCACTCGCGCGAAAGTCGTGGCGGCACTGGACAAGCTGGTGACGGCGGCCCGCGAGCAGGGTGCGCTGCGGCCCGATGTCGGCGCCGCCGACCTGGTCATGTTCCTCGCCGTGCTGACCCGTCCGCTGCCCACGATCTCGCGTGAACTCAATGACGATGTGCGGGCCCGGATGCTCGCCACACTGCTGGACGGCTTGTCCCCGCAGCACGCCACCACATTGCCCGCGACGCCGATCACGGTGGACCGCATCACCACCAACCTCACGACGGCGCGGGACAGCTGACCGAGCCGGTACTCAGCGGCCGGAGCCGCTGGAGGAGCCGGAGACGAGCATGGACATGACCCAGGTGAAGGCCTGGCCGAGATTGGTCATCCAGTCGCCCACGTTGAACGAGCCCATGGGTTAATGCCTTTCGTCGTAGGCGTCAGCGGCCCGCATCGGGATGGATCTCGTCGCCGGTGGCGGTGAGATCGCAGGAGCCGTCGTCGCTCCGGTTGCCGCCGGTCGAAATAATCTGGGCGAACACCTTTTTGCAGTTCTGATCGCCGAGCGCGGAGGTGTTGGCGGCAATCGTGGTCCCGCGCAGGATGAGCGTGCCCATGGCGGGGTTGACGGCGTCGGTCAGCTGGTACGGGAGGGTGTCCAGATAGGCCGGGGCGATATTGATTCCGCCGCCGCCGTCGGTGGCCGAATTGCGGGTGACCAGCGAGTCGATGAGGACCACCTGCCCGATGCCGCGAATATCGAGGCCGCCGCCGCGCCCGGCGAAACCGCCCGGGCGATACCAGCGCAGGGGGTTGGTGACCCGATTGTCGGAGATGACGGTGCGGGTGAAGGTGCAGGTGTTGTCGCAGCGCACGCCGCCCGCTTCACCGGAGGCATTGTGGGTGACCAGGCTGTCGGTCATGGTCAGGTCGGCGACCGGAATATTGAAGATGCCGCCGCCGTAGTCGGCGGCGTTGCCGGTGACCGTGACGTGGTCGAGCTTCAGCTTTCCCGAGTTGGCGATGCCGCCGCCTCCGGTGTCGTAGAAGGGGATTTCGCGCTGGGCGGTATTGCCGCCGGTAATGGTCAGGCCCGCGAGGGAGATGCGGGCGGTGGTGAGCATGACGCGGTCGATGTGGCCGGCGTCGATGATCGTTTCGTCCTGCCCCGCGCCGATGACGGTGGTGTCGGCGGTGAGGTCGAGGTCGCCGGTGGTGGGGTCGATGAAGGGGCCGTTGATGTTCAGCAGGTTCGGGGGAATGGTCAGCCGGTAGTGGCCGGGCGGGATGACGATGGTGCTGCCGGGGCGGGCATTGGCCGCCTGCACGGCCGCGCGCAGCGTGCATTCACCGGTGCGGGTGCGGCATCGGCCGTCGAAGGGGTCGGCCGCCCCGCCGTCCGCGGTGGTGGTCACGGTGAATGTGGTCGCGATCGGATTCGGTTCCGCCGCAGCGGGACTCGTGGCCAGGACGAGCCCGCTCAGTAGGACGGTGCCGAGAACGGCCAAGGATGAAGTCCTCATCGACGTGCTCCCACGCAGAACAACGCTTGTACACCGGTCGTTCTACCCGCCCCGGCCTGCGGTTGGCGGCGGAATCGCGGAATGTCGTCACTGTTCCCAAAGCGGTTGTGCATCACGCACAACCGCCGGGCGGTGCGGACTTCAGAGCGAGCGGGCCAGGGTGCGAGCCAGGCGCTCGATGGTTTCCCCGGGCACCGGATCGGCGTCGGGACCGGCCGCGTAGTAGCGGAGAAACGCCTGGTGGAAGCAGGTGCCGTCGAGCAGGGTGGCGACGGCCTCCAGATCGGCGTCGGCGGAGACGCGGCCCAGTTCCTTTTCGGCGCTGAGGTATTCGGCAATGCGCCCGATGGCGCGCCCCGGTCCCGCGCCGTGCCGGTTCATCTGCTCGCGATGGGTCGCGATGCGCGTGTGCTCGGCGAGCAATCCGCCGAACAGCGGCAGGGCGCGTTGATAGAAGGCCGAGGCGGCGGATGCCATGCCGGCGAGATTGACTTCGACGGTGGACTCACCGGGGGTCGGTTGCAGGCCGTCGAGGGCGGGCATGCGCTCCCGCAGCACCTGGACGATCAGGTCTTCCTTGTCGGCGAAGTTCTTGTACAGGGTGGCTTCGGAATACCCTGCGGCCCTGGCGATTTCACGCGTGGTAGCGCGAGCCACGCCACGCTCGCGCATGATGTCGGCCGCCGCGTCGAGGATGCGGTCGCGTGCACTCATCCGAATCTCCCTGTTGACAAGTGAGCAAGTACTTACTCACTATAGGTGAGTAAACACTTACTCACCTCACAGGGGTACGAAATGCGACTCACGATCTTCGGCGCGACCGGCGGAACAGGTAGCCGGCTGGTGCGCACCGCGCTGGCGGACGGGCACGAGGTGACGGCCGTGGTGCGCGGGCGGCACACGCTCCCCTCGCACCGGAACCTGCGCGTCGTCACCGCCGATGTGATGAATCCGGGCGAGATCGAGGCGGCGGTCGCCGGGGCCGATGCGGTGCTCGACGCCGTGGGCTCCCGGGAAAAGGGCCCGACCTCGGTGACGACCGATGCCGCCGAATCCATCTGCAAGGCCATGGAAGCCACCGGCGCACGACGGCTGATCGTCATCAGCAACAGCGCCCGCATCGCGGGCCCCGGCGACGAACCGTTCACCCGCTTCGTGGTGAAACCGCTGATCCTGCGCCCGCTACTGCGGCACAGCCTGAACGATATGGCGCAAGCCGAGGACGTGGTGCGACGCACCCGGCTGGACTGGACCATCGTGCGCGCACCACAACTGACCGACAACAAGGCCAAGGGCAGCTACCGCACCGCCGTCGAACGCAACGTCATGTTCGGAATCCGCATCACCCGCGACGATCTGGCACGCTGCATGCTCGATCTGATCGGTGCGCCGCAAGCAATCCGGGCCCACGTCAACGTCGCCAATTGATCGGTGCGACAACGGCGTACGGGGATGGCCGCAACCGGAGCGGCCATCCCCGTTCAGACCGTGGCGGGGCGGTAGGCGAGGACGACGGCTCCCGAGCCGAAGGTCTGGGTGGTGGACAGATGCCAGGTGGTGGGGCTGATGCCGGTGTGGAACAGCCGGCGGCCGGAGCCTACGACGGCAGGGTGAATGCACAGGTGGAGTTCGTCCACCAGGTTGTGTGCGATGAGCTGGTTGACCAGGGTGATGCCACCGTAGGCGAGAAGGTCCTGCCCCGGTTCGGATTTGAGTTTGGTGATCTGGGCGGTGAACTCGCCGTCCAGGGCGATCGTGTTCCAGCCCGGGCGGTCGAGTGTTCGCGACACCACATATTTGGGAATCCTGTCGAGGCGATTGGTGAACGCCTCGGATTCGTTGCGGGCGTGCCACATTCGGGGAAGCGCCTGGTAAGTGACGCGGCCGAGGAGCAGCGCCCGGCTCGCCATGAGGTGCCCGAGCTGATATCTGGCGTGGTCGTCGTTCCAGAACGGAGCCGTCCAGGAGGGGTTTTCGACGACCCCGTCCACGGACATGTCCATCAGGACGACGATCCTGCTCACCCGCGTGCCTCCCCGTTTCCGTCCATTGCGTTCAGTTCCAGACCAGTGCAATGCCTTCCAGGGTGGGCGGCGCGGGCGCGGCGGACAAGATCGGAATCTGGCACGCTGTCTTGAGCGGTGCTTCACGATGCGAGGGACGGACATGCTGGAACGGATGGAGCTGGAGGCGTTCCTCACCCTTGCCGAGGAATTGCACTTCGGGCGCACGGCCGAGCGGTTGCATGTGACGACCAGCCGCATCAGCCAGACCATCCGCCAGCTCGAAAGGCGGATCGGCGCACCGCTGTTCGAGCGCAACAGCCGGACGGTGACCCTCACCCCGGTGGGCAAACAACTGCGGGACGAGCTGCGGCCGGCCTATGAGCAGATCGCGGCGAGCGTCACGGCGGCCAGTCGCGGCAACAATGTCAAACGGGAGATCACGGTCGGATTCTCGGCGCCCTGGTGCGGGAACCTCGTCGTGAGGGCCACCGATCTGTTCCGGATCCGGTATCCCGACAGTGTCGTCACCGTGGAGGAGATCCAGCTGGCCGACCCGCTCGGCCGGATGCGGTCGGGCGCGGTCGATCTCCAGCTCACCGAGTTCCCGATCGCCGAACCGGACATCACCACCGGACCGATCATGTTCTCCGAACCGCGGTCGCTCATGGTCCCCGAAGGGCATCCATTCGCCGGCCGGGAGTCGGTTTCGATGGAGGACCTGGCCGACGCCACGCTGGTCACCATTGCCGGCGAGAAGATCCCCCGCTACTGGATGGACTGCTACTTCCCCCGCCGCACCCCCTCCGGCCGCCCGATCCCGCAGGGGCCCGCCACCAACTTCTGGCCGGAGGTACTCGTGCACGTCAGCAATGGCGTGGGCGTCAGCACGGTCTCCGCGCGTGCCGAGCGTTTCCACTCCCGCCCCGGCTTGGTCTTCGTTCCCTTCCACGACGCGCCGCCGATCGATTACGGCCTGATGTGGCCGAGCGCCGGCCGCAACCCGCTCGTGCAGCCGTTCATCGAGACGATCCAGGAGGCGGCCGCCGGCGAGTGATCGTTGATCCTCGCTACACGATCCGTTCCGAAAGCTCTTCTTGTCGAGGGCCTTCCGTACCGGCGATGCTCTGGTGGTCGACTTGGACGACCTCCGGCCACGAGTTCATGAAGTGCGCTGGATCACACCTCCCGGTTCGACGGCGGCGATTAGTTTCGCGGGCGGCCGCCGTCCTAGTTCTCGACCGCGCATTCGGACGAAAGAGATCGGATCATGGAATCCATAACCACCCCTGCGGGTATCACGCTGGCCTTCGATCGTTATGTGGGCGGCGATGCCGGCACGGTGATTCTGATCGGCGGCGCGTTCAGTTATCGGAAGTTCCCGAAAATGGTTGAGCTGGCGCAGCAGCTGGCTGACGAGTATCGGCTGACCGTTATCAATTACGATCGGCGCGGGCGCGGTGACAGCAGCGATTCGCCGGGCGTTTACGACGTCGAGAATGAAATCGACGATATTGCGGCGCTGATCGAGGCGGTCGGCGGCTCGGCCGCGTTGTTCGGCTGGTCCTCGGGTGCCGGCCTGGCCTTGCTGGCGGCCGCCTCGGGACGGGTTCCGGGGATCACCCGGGTGGTCGCGTTCGAGCCGCCGTTCGTGGTGAACAGCGAGAACTTCGTTCCGCCGGCGGATCTGCACGTCAAGTTGCACGAGTTGATCGCCGCGGATCGACGGTCGGAGGTCGTGCGGTTCTATATGACCAGCGGGATGGGAATGCCGCGCGCGCTCGTCGCGATGATGCGGTTCACGCCGTTCTGGAAGAGCTTGCTGGCGACTTCGCCTGCCACCGCCCATGATTGGGCGATCATGGGCTCGTATATGCGCGGTGAAGCGTTGCGCGCGGAAGACTGGAACGGCGTCAAGGTGCCGACCCTGGTCATTTCCGGCGGCAAGAGCGGCGATCTGCTGCGCACCGCGGCGCGGGCCATTACCGAGGTGCTGCCCGATGCCCGGCATATCGAGCCGGCGAAGCTGAGCCACAATCCGAATATCGGGCTGCTGACCCCGCCCGCCGGTGAATTCCTCACCGAGAACGCTTAATTCACCTTTCGAATACACGATTATCAGGAGTAATACCATGCGTAAGATCACCGCAGGCTTGTTCATCTCGCTCGACGGCGTCATCGGCGAGCCGCAGGACTGGCACTTCCCCTACTTCAACGACGAGATGGGCGCGGCCGTCGGCGCGCAGCTCGGCTCGGCCGACACCCTGCTGCTCGGCCGCGCCACCTACGACAGCTTCGCCGGGGCCTGGCCCGAGCGGGAAGCCGCGGGCGAGGAGGACGCGGCCATGGCCAAGTCCCTCGGCGATGCCCGCAAGATCGTTGTCTCGCACCAGGATCTCACCTTCACCTGGCGCAATTCCGAACAGCTCCAGGGCGACCTGATCGAAGCCGTCACCGCCCTGAAGCAGGAACCCGGCGACACCGATATCGCCATGAGCGGATCCCCGTCCATCGTCCGGCAACTGCTGGCCGCCGGCCTGCTCGATGAACTGCACCTGCTGGTGCACCCCATTGCCGTGCGCCACGGGCTGCGGCTGTTCGACGAGGGCGCGGAGATCCCGCTGCGCCTGATCTCCGCGCAGCCGTTCACGACCGGCGTCGTGCATCTGATCTACGGCCCGGCCGAAACCACCGCGGAAGGCGGCTACGACGAGGCCAAAACCCATCTGCCCCAGGCGGATCAGCTCACCGGCGGGCCCGCCGCCGACGATCGGAAGTGAAGCCGTGCGCGCTCTCTCCACCAGAACGCTGTATACCGCTGCCGCCGTATCGCTTTCGGCGATCCTGCTGACCGGCTGCGGCACCGCCGACAACAATGCCGCGACGGCCACCACCTCCGCCGTCAGCCAACCGGACCAGCCGAGCGCCGATGGCAAGGGCTTCTACGCACCGGTCAACGGATTGCGGCTCTACTACGAGGTCCACGGCTCCGGCCGGCCGCTCATCCTGGTGCACGGTGGTCTCAGCACCGTCGACTCCACCTTCGGCGCTCTGCTTCCGGAACTCGCCGAGACCAGAAAAGTCATCGCCGTCGAATTGCAGGGGCACGGCCACACCGCCGATATCGACCGCCCCCTGCGCTACCAGTCGATGGCCGACGACGTCGCGGGCCTCATCGGCCACCTGAATCTCGGCAAGGCCGACGTGCTCGGCTACTCCCTCGGCGGCGGCGTCGCACTCCAGCTCGCCGCCCGCAACCCGGATCTGGTGAACAAGTTGATCGTCACCTCGGCCCCGTACCGGAGCGACGGCTGGCTTCCGGAAACCAGAGCGGGAATGGCGGCCATGAACCCCGAGGCCATGCTCGACACCCCCATCCACGCGGTCTACGCACAGAGCGCCCCCAACCCGTCCGATTGGCCCGCCCTGGTCACCAAGACCAGGCAACTGCTCAGCGAGGACTACGACTGGACAACCGACCTCGCCGCCATCCAAGCGCCGGCGCTGCTCGTCACAGCCGAATCCGACGCCCTGTCCCGCGCCCACGCCGAGGAGATGGTCACCCGGCTCACCGGCGCCGGTAACGGTGCGTCCACGCTGGCCGTGGTCCCCGGCACCACCCACTACGACATCATGTACCGCGCCGACCTCCTGCTACCGCTGTTCGAACCCTTCCTCGGCACGGCCTCCAGCTAGCGCGTCCGCGAGGCTGGTGCCGCTATCGGCGGCGGGCGCGGGCGGCGCGCACAGCGGCTTTCACGCCCGATGCCGCGAGGATGGCGGCCAAGGGGATGAGGAGATCGATCCAGTGACTGTGGATGGGGCGGTATCTGGTTGTGCCGCTGGTGATCTCGATATAGCCGAGGGGGCGGGCGCCGACTCCGCCGCCGCCACCGCCGCCCCCTGCGAGCTTCTCGACGCCGGATTCGCTGCCGGTGCCGCCGCCGAAGCCGTAACCCACGCTGGCGACGGGTATTACCGTGACGCCGTCGTGCGTGATCGGCTCCCCGAAAACGGCCTCCACCGAGGCTCGGCCGCCGAGCCCGTGTGTCAGCCGTTCCAGTAGTCGGGCGGCGGCGTCGGCCGCGTCACTGGTGAATCGGTGCTGTTCGAGGTTCTCCGGAATGGTCATGACGACCCCCACTCTCCGTAGTGCCCTCCACGATAGTCCGGTGGCACAACGTCATTGGGCCGTTCACCGAACGCCGGGGCGGCTAACCGCGCTCGGCGAGATCGGCGAGCCTGTCGACGGAAGCCAGCAACCGATCGGCGGTTGTGGCCCGGGCCCGCACGATGCGCTTCTCGTCGGTGAGGTTCGTCCAGTCGTAGGTATGGGTCACCCGGGTGCGGCCGTCCTCGAGCGGCTCGAGTTCCCATCCCCACCGATGCCCCGGCGGCCGGCTGCCGGGTTCGGCGGGCAGCCAGGCGATCCGGCGCCCTTCCTCGAATTCCACGACGTGATTCTCACGAACCTGCCCCATGGTGAGGGTCATGGTGAAGACATCGCCGACAGCCTGAACGCGCTGACCGGCCGCGGCCTCGGAAAGATTGTCGTTCCCGTCCCAGCGCGGCTGCTGGGACGGATCGGCGATGAGTTCGAAGATCTCCTTCGGTCCGGCGGCGATATCGCGGGTGGCTCTGACGATGCGGGCGAGAGTGTCATCGGTCATGGCCCGATCGAAGCACTCGGTGCGGGCGGCGCGCCAGCGGGCGGGGGCGGACGGAGTTAGTGTCGCTGGGTGGGCTTCGAAGTTCGGGTGGACACTGCGGGGGCGGTCGAGATCGTCAGGGCTGCCCTGGAGTTCAAGTGGAAATGGAATGCGCGGGATATCGCCGGATTCGCGCGGCAGCTGGGATGGAGTGCGCCCGAACCGGTGGGGACCATGCGGCGGGGGGCGGTATTCTCGCGGACCGGGCTGGGGGTTTGGTGGGATTCGGCCATGTTCTGGGGGAGTCCGCGGGTGCTGGGGTATGTGCGGGTGACGGTGTCGGATTGTCCGGCTCGCAGTGGGTTCGGCAGTTCGGAGCTGCTGAACGACGCGTTGGAGCGGTTGCGGGAGACGTTCACCGAGCGGTGGGGGGAACCGGAGAACGGGGCCGGACCGGAGGAGGGGCCCGGGTGGGTGTTTCCGAATCTGGTGGCAGGGCTGGCGGTTGGGGACAATACGGTCGATGTGCTGTTGGTGAATCCGGCCGAGCAGTTGTTCTGGATGGAGCGCAGGCACGAAGGGGCGCGGCGGCGCGCCGAACTCGGCGGGTGGGGGCGGCTGGCCGAGGATCTGGCCGGGTTCCTGGAGACGCTGCCGGCGGGGGCGCGGCTGGTGGTCAGTGCGCCGGGCGGCCGGTATGTGCAGGTCAATGTGTCGGGGGAGGAGCTATACGCGGAGCTGAGCCGCAGTGAATTCGTCGATCCCACGTGGCGATACGGGGCCGAGGTGGAGCAGCGGCTGATCGCCGACGGATGGGCGGCGCCGGGGGATGCGAACTGGTGGCGGCGGTTGCCGCGCAAGGCGGGCACGCTGGCGGTGAGCCGGTTCGCGACCCGGCTGGTGGAGGGGTTGCGGGCGCTGGCGGTGCGGGCGACCACCGATCTCGTCGCCGATGCCTGGGTGGAGGGCGGGGCGGATCTGGATATCGCGCCGCTGGGGATTCCGCCGCATCCGACGTCGCGGTCGCAGCGGGCCGAATTCCTGCGGCAGCACGCCATTTCCGCATTCGACACCGGTCCGCTGGCGGTGGATGTGTCGGGCGGCATCGAGATCGCGGTGGCGGCGCGGGCCTTCGACTGGACCTGGCAGCGCGGGGATCTGAAACGCTTCAGCGGGCCGGCCGGGTGGATTCCGCAGGGCAATGCGGGCGCTTCCGACCGCACGGTCTGGGCGGGCACCCCGTTGCACATCGACGATCCCCGCGCCAGATTCACCTTCGACGGCGATCGCCTGGAATCGATCCGCGTCACGCTCAGCGACAGCATCGAATCCCACCTGTTCGACGAGGGTCTCCCCGCCGAGGTCGGCGAGCAGTTGACCGCGGCGTTCGCCCGCGCCCTCGAGGGCTTCCGCGCCGAACTCGGCACCCCGGTGCACGGCGTCATCGGGCAGGCCCACGGCCCGGTATGGGCCACCCCGGGACTGACCCTGGGCCTGGTGGCCGAGCACGACACCGTCGACCTGTACCTGGTGAACCCGGCCGAACGCACCCGCCGGCTCGTGCTCGAACAACAGCACACCGGTCAGCGCGCCGCCGGGCGCGAATGGCGGCAGTTCTTCGACGATCTGGCCGGCCTGGTCCTGGAGACCCCCGAGGGCGAGGAGGTGATCGTCGACGCCGGCACCCGCGGTTCCACCCATCTGGTCCGCACCCCGGACGCCCTGCTGGTGCACCTGGACACCGAAGCCGCCCTGGGCCTCACCCCCCGCGTCACCGACCTCATGCTCGGCAATGGCTGGCAGCGCCCCGGCGTGGACCGCGCGTGCTGGCGGCACAGCATGCGCCTGCCCGCCCTGTTCCGCGATCACCGCCATTTCGTGGAGTTCGCCCTGTGGCCGCTGCGCACCCGCATGACCCCCGACACCACCTGGTCCGTCCGCATCGACGGCATGGACCAGGGCCTGCGCTCACCCTCGACGGGCGCGACCGGCTCCTGAGTACCGTTGTGGCGTGACCGAAGTCGACGATGTGCGGGCCACCCGGGACGCCTATGACGCCGTGGCCGAGCTGTACACCACCGTGTTCCGGGACCACCTGGCGACGAGCCCCTTCGATCGGGCCATGCTCGAGGTGTTCGCCGCCCACGTCCGCGAGGGCGCCCCCGGCCCGGTCGCCGATCTCGGCTGCGGCCCCGGCCGGCTCACCACCCACCTGCGCGACCTCGGCCTCGACGTCTTCGGCCTCGACCTGTCCCCGGAGATGATCCGCCTGGCCCGCATCGACCACCCCGGCATCCGCTTCGAGGTGGGCTCGATGGAGGAGCTGGCCCTCGACGACGCCGCCTTGAGCGGAATCGTGGCCTGGTACTCCATCATTCACACACCCCCGGAGCGCATACCCGCCATCCTCACCGAATTCGCCCGCGTCCTGCGCCCCGGCGGCCACGCCCTCTTCGGCTTCTTCGCCGCCGAGGACGGCGTCCAGCAGTTCGACCACAAGGTCACCCCCGGCTACCGCTGGGCCCCGGACACTTTCGCGGAAACCCTGAACCGCAATGGCTTCCGCACCATCGCCCGCCTGATCCGGGAACCCCGCCCGGACGAACGCTTCCAGCAGGCCTGCGTCCTGGCCGTCAAGGGCTGACCGGTTCCACCGCTCGCGCCGCCCGCTCGTCGAACCGGGTCCGCGCCGCGGTGATCTCGTGGACATTGCGCTGCGCCCACTGCCCCATGGCATGGGTGAGCCGCCCCAGATCCGTCCCGAGCGGCGTCAGCGAGTATTCGACGCGCGGCGGGACCGTCGGGTAGACGGCCCGCCGCACCAGGCCGTCGCGTTCCAGTTCGCGCAGTGTCCGGGTGAGCATCTTCTGCGTGATCCCGTCGAGCCGGCGGCGCAGTTCGTTGAAGCGAACCGGCCCCTCGCTCGCCCGGAGCACGCCCATGACCAGCAGCACCCATTTGTCGGCGAGCACCGCGAGCACATCGCGGGCCGGGCACCGCTGTAGATAGTCCTCCACCAGGTTGGCGGATTGCCGGACGTCGGAGACGGTATCCATCGGGAACCTCGGGATCGTGAAAGTGCCTTCTTTCCAACAGATACCACTGCTGCGAAGAATCGTGGGCATGAAGGCGATCAGTCAGCGAACCCTGGGCGGACCCGATGTGCTGGAGACCGTGGAGGTGGACATCCCGCGGCCCGGCCCCGCCGAGGTGCTGGTGCGGGTCGCCGCCACGTCGGTGAACGCCGCGGATCGGAAACTGCGCTCCGGTGCGATCGACAAGCTGGGCCCGCCGCCGTTCACCCTGGGCCTGGACGTCTCCGGGGTGGTCGCCGCGGTCGGCCGGCAGGTCACGCGATTCCGGCCGGGCGACGCGGTCTTCGGCATGGTGCTCAGCCGGGCCGGCGCGTATGCCGAATACACCGTCACCCCGGCCGATTTCCTCGCCGCCAAGCCCGCGGGCATCGATCATGTGCACGCCGCCGCCCTACCGAGCGCCGCGCTGACCGCCTGGCAGGCGCTGGCCGAGGTGCGTCCGGGGCAGCGGGTCCTGGTGCATGCCGCGGCGGGCGGCGTGGGGCATCTCGCGGTGCAGATCGCCAAGGGTCGCGGGGCATTCGTGATCGGCACCGCACGCGCGGCCAATCACGAATTCCTGCGCGGCCTGGGCATCGACGAGCCGATCGACTATTCCACCACCGATTTCACCGGCGTTCTCACCGGCATGGACGTGGTCCTGGATCTCGTCGGCGGCGACTACACCGCGCGATCGCTGACCGTTCTGCATCCCGGCGGCCGGCTCATCGATGCCCAGGGTGAGCGGCCCTTGGCCGATCCCCGCTATCACCGTCACCATGTCGCGCCCTCGAGCAGGGAACTGCGCGAACTCGCCGATGCGGTCGAACGCGGACGACTGCGAGTCGAGGTGCAGCGGGTCATGCCGCTGGACGAGGCGGCCGAGGCGCACAAGCTGGGCGAAGCCGGGCGGGTGCGCGGCAAGATCGTGCTCGTGCCGTGGGCGGAGGTGTAGCGGCGGGCGGCCTACAGTCGAAGGCATGACGGATGCACCGGCACATGCTCGGTACGACGCGGTGGTGGTCGGCGGTGGGCACAATGGCCTGGTCGCGGCCGCGTATCTGGCTCGGGCGGGACGCTCGGTGCTGGTGCTGGAGAAGCAGGACCATACCGGCGGCGCGGCGGTCTCCGAGCGGGTGTTCGCCGGGGTCGACGCCCGGCTGTCGCGGTTCTCGTATCTGGTGAGTTTGCTGCCGCGGCAGATCGTGGACGATCTCGGGCTGCGCTTCGAGACCCGGCGGCGGCGTATCTCGTCGTACACGCCGGTCGGGGAGCACGGGCTGCTGGTGGACAACGGCTCCGAGGCGGGCACCCGGGAGAGCTTCGTCCGGGTCACCGGGTCGGATCGGGATTTCGTTGCGTGGCAACAGTTCTACGAGACGACGGGCCGCCTCGCGCAGCGCGTGTTCCCGACCCTCACCCGGCCCTTGCCGTCTCGTGACGAAATGCGCGGCATAGTCGGCGATTCCGCGACCTGGGACGCGATTTTCGAACGCCCCCTGGGCGAAACGATCGATGCGACCTTCACCGATGACACCGTGCGCGGCGTCGTCCTCACCGATGCCCTGATCGGGACCTTCACCCACGCCCACGATCCGAGCCTGCGGCAGAATCGCTGCTTCCTGTATCACGTGATCGGCGGCGGCACCGGCGACTGGGATGTGCCGGTCGGCGGCATGGGTGCGCTCACCGACGCCCTGGCGGGGGCGGCTCGTGCCGCGGGTGCGGAAATCCTGACCGGTCGGGAGGTCACCGGCATCGACACCGACGGCGATACCGCCGACGTGCGGTTCACCGGCGGCACGGTCGCGGCCCGCCACGTCCTGGTCAACGCCGCACCCTACGAACTGGCACACCTGCTGGGCGAGCAGGCGACCAAACCCGAAGGCGCACAACTCAAAATCAATATGCTGCTGCGCCGTCTGCCTCGGCTGCGGGATGCCTCGGTGGATCCGCGCACGGCCTTCGCCGGGACCTTCCATATCGCCGAGTCCGCGACCCAGCTCGACCGGGCCTACCGAGAGGCCGCCGGTGGGCGCATCCCCTCCGCACCGCCCTCGGAGATCTACTGCCACACCCTCACCGACCCGTCGATTCTCGCGCCCGACCTGATCGCACAGGGCATGCACACCTTGACGCTGTTCGGATTGCACACCCCTGCACGGCTTTTCGCCGACGATCCGCAAGGCGTGAAGAAGCAGTTGGTGGATGCCACTCTCGCCCAACTGGATTCGGTCCTCGCCGAACCCATTCGCGACTGCCTCGCCGTGGACGGCAATGGCGAGCCCTGCATCGAAGCGAAGTCGCCGATCGACCTGGAACAGGAGATCGGCCTGCCCGGCGGCAATATCTTCCACGCGGACCTGGCTTTTCCCTTCCGCACCGAACCCGCGGACACCCCGGCCGCGCGGTGGGGCGTCGCCACCGGCCACCGCAATATCCTGCTGTGCGGCGCGGGCGCGGTCCGCGGCGGCGGGGTCAGCGGTATCGGCGGGCACAATGCCGCCATGGCGGTGCTCGGCCGCTAGTTCCGGCTCGTTACACAGACCTGCACGCAGCAGCGAATGAACTCTTGCACAACCGGATTGGCATCACAGGCGCCGGGCCAGGCGATCGCGACCCGGCTCGGTCCGATGCCCCGCACCGGGCGGTAGACGATGCCCGGCCGCGGGTAGTAGCGCGCCGAGGCGGCGGGGGTGAAACTGAGCCCGAACCCATTGGCGATGGCGGTGAGCCATTCGTCGGTGTTGTGCCCGATGGCGCCGATGACGGCGGTCTCGGCGGGGCGGGCGTCCAGCCCCATCCAGAAGTCCCGCCACCCACCGGCTTCCGGCGGGGCGGCCACGAACGGCTCGTCCCACAGGTCACGGAATTCGATCTCCGCCGCCTCGGCCAGCCGATGCGTGGCGGGCAGGGCGATCCAGCGGGGCTCGGTGAACAGCTCCCGGGTGTGATAGGCGTCCTCGCCCGGAAATGGCAGCCGCACCAGCGCCGCGTCGACCTCGCCGTCCGCGAGCCCGGCGGTGGGGTCGAGCCAGCCGAATTCCCGCATGTCCACCCGCCATTCGGGATGGGCGCGCCGGAAGGCCGCGATGATCTCGGGCGTGAATTCATTGGCCGCACTGGCGACGAACCCGATGCGCAGCACCTTGCCGGCATGGCTCGCACCGCTTTTCGTCACCCGCAGCAGGTGATCCCAACCCGCCAGCACGGCGGGCGCGTGCTCGGCGAACACGCGGCCGGGCTCGGTCAGCGCCATCCCGCTGCGCGAGCGCACGAACAATTCCACGCCCAGTTGCTGTTCGAGCTGCTTGATCTGCTTGGTCAGCGCGGGCTGGGAAATGTAGAGCCGCCGCGCCGCCCGGGTCAGATGGCCTTCCTCGGCGACGGCGACGAAGTACCGCAGCAGGCGGGTGTCGATATCCATCAGGAAGTCCTCCGCCCGTCCTGCCGGCTCATGATGTCGGTGCAGCACCGGATGAAGTACCGCACAACGGGATCCGCCTCCGAGGCGTCCGGCCACACCAGCGCCACCCGGGTGGGCCCGATGCCGTGCACGGGCCGGAACACCACGCCCGGATGGGCATTGGTGCGGGCGGTGGACGCCGGTGTGAAGCTCACCCCGAAGTCATTGGCGATGGCATTGAGCCACTCGTCGGTGCTGCGCGCGATGGCCCCGATGATGGCGGTGTCGGCAGGCCGGGAGTCCAGGCCCATCCAATAGTCGCGCCACCACCCGGTTTCCGCGGGCGAGGCGACATAGGGCTCGTCCCACAGTTCCCGGAAGGCGATGTCCTCGCGGTCGGCGAGGGGATGGTTCTCCGGCAGTGCGATCCAGCGCGGCTCGGAGAACAGCTCGCGCACGTGATAGCCGTCCTGCCCGGGAAACGGTAGTCGCAGCAGGGCGACGTCCACATCGCCCTCGTCGAGTCCGGCGGTCGGATCGGTCCAGCCGCCGGAGTGGATGTCGACCTGCCAGTCCGGGTGCAGCCGGTGGAAGACCCGGATGATCTCGGGGATATAGCCTTCGGCCGCGCTGTGCACCAGGCCCAGCCGCAGTACCCGCGCCGCCCGGCTGGCATCGCTCTTGGTGTCGCGCAGGATGCGATCCCAGCCGGCCAGCAGGCCCGGCACCTGCGCGGCGAGCACCTTCCCGGCGGCGGTGAGCGTCCAGCCGGCCCGGGACCGGATGAACAGTTCCACCCCCAGCTGCTGTTCCAGCTGTTTGATCTGGGTGGCGAGGGTGGGCTGGGCCACGTGTAGCCGCTGTGCGGCCCGCGCCGGGTTCTCGGTATCGGCGACCGCCAGGAAGTAACGCAGCAGTCGCGTATCGATATCCATGCCACCAGGTTATGGACGGACCGCCCCGTAGGCATAGCCCGGCGTCGGCTACACGCTAGGGTGCATTTGCCACGAAGTTGCTGTTTCCGGATCCGCGAGTAGAACGGAGACGGAATCGAGGAGGCGACATGAGCACGACCGGACCACGGCACCTGCGGGCGCGGCCACGGCCCGCGCCCGGCGCCGTTCCGGTCGGCAGGCGGCTGACCGGCATGGCCCGCAGAGCCGGCGGGGTCTTCGACGATTGGCTGGTGCGCCGGGTGGTCACCCGCACCGGCGCGCACGAGTTGCACGATCCGCCGCCGCCGGAGGAACCGCCGGTCTCCGCGGATCTGCTCAATCTGCTGCGCCTGCTGGGCGTCATGCTCATCGGATCGGGCGAGACCACCGATCGGGTCCAGCAGATCCTGGACGACACCGCCGGCCGCTACGGCGCCGACGAGGTGCAGTTCTTCGTGCTGCCCACCGGCGTTTTCGTGCGGGTGCAGGACTCCCGGGGCTCGGCGGTCGATCTGCAGACCGCCTCCACCGACACCCTGCGGCTGGATCAGATCGCGTCGATGTATCGGCTGCTCGACACCATGAAACACGAACTGCCGCCGCCGACCGAGGTCACCGAGCAGCTCGAAGCGATTCTCGCCTCGAAACGCCCGACCGCGGTCTGGCTCATGCTGGTCGGCAATGTGGTGCTCACCGTCGGCCTGGGCCTCATGCTCAATCCCACCGTGCACGCGCTGACCGGGTACGCGGTGCTCGGCCTGGTGGTGCAGCTGCTGGTGCTGCTGGCCGACCGCTTCACCCTGCTCTCGCTCGCCCTGCCGGTGACGGCCGGTGCGCTGGTGACCTTGCTGGCCTTCGGTTTTCCGCACGCCATCGGCGGCGGCACGCCCTCGCAGCTGCTCATTCCGGCCGTCGCGGGCCTGCTGCCCGGCGCGACCCTGACCAATGGCGCGATCGAGCTGGCGACCGGGTCCATGGTGGCGGGCGCGAGCCGCACCATCGCGGGCATGAACAAGCTGCTGCTGCTCGCCTTCGGCATCTACATCGGCCTGCAGTTCCTCGGCCCGCAGCCGCCGGACAGTCCGTTCGGCTCGCAATTGGGCTGGTGGGCACCGATTCTGGGCGTGCTGCTGATCGGGATCGGCCATTCCTGGCGCTCCAGCGCACCGCCGAGATCGCTGTTCTGGCTGCTGCTGGTGCTGTACGTGACCTTCCTCGCCCAGCAGTTCGGCATCCGCACCGGCGGTGCGCTGCTGGGCGCGTTCCTGGGCGGGCTGATCGCGGTGCCGACCGCATATCTGGTGCAGCGCAATCGCAATGCCCCGCCCTCGCAGGTGGCGTTCCTGCCCGCGTTCTGGATGCTGGTGCCCGGCGGTATGGGCCTGACCGCCGTGTCCGAGCTGGTCACCAATGCCGGCGCCAATGGCCTGCAGGTGCTGGTGAACGTGCTGCTGTCGGTGCTGGCCATCGCGCTCGGCGTGCTGGTCGGCTCCGGTCTGATCAACACCAAGAAGCCCGGCACGGCGTCGATGGTGGATTGGCTGCTGCCGCCCGCGCAGCGCAAGACGGTGCCGGCGATCGATCGCGCGGTGGTCCCGCCCGCGGACCCGAAACCGGTGTCAGCGGACGACGGGCAGTCCTGAACTCGGTTCGGTCAGCCACAGCAGCCAGTGCGGGGCCAGCAGCTCGGCGAATTCGTCGTAACCGGCGGCACTCGGGTGATAGCCGTCCCCGGCGGCCACGTCCCCCATCCAGATCCGGTTGGCCCGCAACGGCTGGTGCACTTGGACATAGGGCACGCCGACGCTCTCGCAGTGCGCGGCGAAACGTTCATCGAGATCGAGCAATCGCTCGTTGTGCTGCTCGTCGACATTCGGCGGCGGCGCGACCACCAGGGTGGTCCAGCCCTTGTCCCGGGCGCCCGCCAGGATGGCCGCCAGATTTTCCACCGATCGCTCGGATTCGACCCGCGGGCGGCCGTTTTCGTGAACGCTGTCGTTGACTCCGGTGGAGATCACCAGCCGGCGGTCACAGCCCTCGGGTAGTCGGGGCGTGCATTCGGCGGACCAGCGGGCCCGTAGCTCGGTGGAGATCTCCCGGCGCACACCCAGGTTGTAATAGGTCATCGGCTGCCCCGCGGCCATGGCCCGCGCCGCCAGCCGGCCCGCCCAGCCCAGGGCTTTCTGATCACCGACCCCCGCGACGAACGATTCACCGACGAAACACACACGGAGGTCGAGCACCACCAATCGATCCTTGCACGCGGACCCGGTGATCACCGAAAGTCCCGATTAAGCAGGATAAACAGACACGCCGTGCGGCGTGGCGGGCCGGGGCGTCTCACCGGCGTGGCCGGTACGGGTTACGGTAGCGACGTGGATGGACGGTGATCCCGGCCGCCGCCGCAGACCTCAGACCGACCGATATGGGACCGAAGCAGTTCCCACGATCCGAAAGCGCCTATAGGACATGCGAGTCGACGGACGGGAGATTCCCGTCTCCGGCAGCCTGCTGCAGCCGCGGATCCGGCGCACCAGCGACATTCTGCGTGTCGTGCTGTCCGTGGCCGCGGTCGCCATCGTCATCGTGGGCTCGCTCATCACCCGCGCGCAGTGGGAGAACCTGGAGAATTCGGTCTCCGAGATCGTCGGCTTCCTCACGCCGCAGCAATCGGATCTGGTCTACATCCTCTACGGCATCGCCATCCTGGCCCTGCCGTTCGCCATCCTGGTGCGCCTGGCCTGGGGGCGGCAATGGAAACTGCTGGGCGGCTTCCTGTCCGCGGGCCTCATCGCGGTCCTGCTGTTCTCCTTCACCGGCACCGGTTTCAATGCCCCGCGCTGGCATCTGTCGCAACCGCAGCAGGTCAATACCTTCCTGTCGCAGTTCCTCGACGATCCGCGCTGGATCGCCATGCTGGCGGCGGTGCTGACGGTCGCCAGCCCGTGGCTGCCGCCCACCTGGCGGCGCTGGTGGTGGACGCTGCTGCTGGCCTTCGTGCCCATCCACCTGGTGGTCAGTCTCGTCGTCCCGGCCCGCGCGCTGCTCGGGCTGACCGTGGGCTGGTTCGTGGGCGCGGTCATCGTGCTGCTGGTCGGCACGCCCGCCCTCGAGGTTCCCCTCGACGCGGCGGTACGGGTGCTGGCGCAGCGCGGATTTCAGGTGATGGCGTTCAAGGTGGTGCGGCCCGGCGGCCGCGGGCCGCTGGTGTTGTCGGCCACCACCGACGCGGATCTGCTCACGGTGGAGATGTACGGCCAGAATCAGCGCAGCCGCCGCGCGCTGCGGCAGCTGCGGCGGTGGCTGACCCTGCGCAGCAGCGAGGCCCCGGCCATGTTCGCCTCCATGCGCCGCGCGGTGGAGCATCGCGCGCTCATGGGCATCGCCATCGGCGATCTGGGACTGGGCAGCAATAAACCGCTCACCGTGGCGGCGCTGGATCGCGGCTGGATGCTGTACGCGCACACCGTGCCCCAGGGCCGCCCGCTGGCCGCCGACGACGGCGAGAAGATGCTCACCAAGGTGTGGCAGGCCCTGCACACCATGCATCAGGCGCAGATCTCACACGGCGAGTTGCGGGCCGAGGACATCCGGATCGTGGACGGGGAGGTGCGTTTCGGGGGTTTCATGGCCTCGGAGTTCGGCGCCTACCAGGTGCGCTTCGAATCCGATACCGCCCAGCTCCTGCTGTCCACGGCGGCGCTGTTCGGCATCGAGCCGGCGGTGCGCACCGCCATCGAGGTGATGGGCACCCAGCCGGTGCTGGACGCCTCGCGGCGGCTCACCAAGACCGCCATCCCGGAGACGGTGCGCAAGGCCGTCGCCGCCGATGCGGGCCGGCTCATGAAGGACACCCGCGAGGAGGTGGCGCGCCAGACCGGTGAGGACCGGATCGAGGCCGCCAAGATCACCCGCTTCTCCCGCAACCAGTTCATCCAGCTGGTGCTGCTCATCGGCCTGGTCTACGTGGCCTACCCGTACATCAGCTCCGCGCCGACCTTCTTCACCGAATTGCGCACCGCCAATTGGGCTTGGGCCGCACTGGGTCTGGCGGTGTCGGCGCTGACCTACGTGGGCGCGGCCATGGCGCTGTGGGCGTGCGCGAACGAGGGCGTGAAGTGGCGGGATCTGCTGCTCATGCAGGTGGCCAATACCTTCGCCGCCACCACCACCCCGGCCGGTGTCGGCGGTCTCGCGCTGAGCGTGCGATTCCTGCAGAAGAACGGGCTGGGCGCGGTGCGCGCGACCGCGGCGGTGGCCCTGCAGCAGACCCTGCAGGTGCTGACCCATCTGGTGCTGTTGCTGTTCTTCAGTGTGGCGGCGGGCGTTTCGGCCAACCTGGAGCATTTCGTCCCGAGCGCGACGGTGCTGTACCTGGTGGCGGGCGCGCTGCTGGGCCTGCTGGGCGTGACCATGTTCGTGCCCACGGTGCGGCGCTGGATTCGCACCGAGGTGCGGCCGCAGCTGGCCGAGGTGGTGGAGCAGTTGCGCGATCTGGCCACCCGGCCCGCGCGGCTGGCCATGATCGTGGGCGGCTGTGCCACCACCACGCTGGGCATGGCGCTGGCGCTGTGGGCGAGCATCGAAGCCTTCGGCGGCAGCACCGGATTCGTGACCGTCACCATTGTCACCATGATCGGCGGCACGCTGGCCTCGGCCGCGCCGACACCGGGTGGTGTCGGCGCGGTGGAGGCGGCGCTCATCGGCGGTCTGGCGGCCTTCGGGGTGCCGGCCACCATCGCGGTGCCCGCGGTGCTGCTCTACCGCGTGCTCACCTGCTGGTTGCCGGTGTTCTGCGGCTGGCCGATCATGCGCTGGCTCACCTCCAACGACATGATCTAGAGCCGCAGCCGCTCTTCGGCCTGTTTGGCGAGCAGGCAACCGTCGGTGGTCAATTCGAGACTCGCCAAGGCCGCGTCGTGGGCGGCGTCGTGCATCGAGACCATGAGGTCGGCGATGGGGTGCACGAAGAATCCGAGATCGGTGGCGTGGCGGGCGGTCTGCTCGACGGTGAGATTGGTTGCCACACCGGTGATCAGCAGCGTGTCGATATCGTGAGCGACCAGCCAGTCCGGCAACGCCGAGCCGGCCAGCCCGGACAGCTTCTGATTGTCGAAGACCACACCGGCCGCCGCCTGCTCGGCCATCTCCGGGATGATCTGCGTCCCGGGCGAATCCGGCCGGAACTCGGTCTGCGCCGCGGCGACCGACCGCATGAACCCGGTATTGCGCACCAGCTCGCCCTCCCCGACCGGAATGGTGAATCGGGTGAATATCAGCGGCAATCCGGCCGCCAGGGCCTGCTGGTGGAAGGCCACCGCCCGGTCGACGACACCGCTGTCGGCGACCGGGGCGGCGAGCATGGGCCCGAAGAACCCCTCGGGCTTGATGACATTGACCTGCCAGTGCAGGGCGAGCACGGCGGTGCCGCGGCGATCCAGATCCATCCCTCGATGCTGCCGTACCGCCGGATCCGGCGCGAGCTTTCGTGATCAGGCCGAGAATTGCTTGCGCAGTTCGAATTTCACGACCTTGCCGCTGGGGTTGCGCGGCAGCTCGGCGACCACGACCAGATCCTTGGGATGCTTGTAGCGCGCCAGGGACTCGTTGAGGAAGGGCTCGAGTTCGGCGAGGGTGAGCTCCTCGACGCCGGGCGCCAGCGCCACCACCGCGACCGGCACCTCGCCCCACTTCTCGTGCGCCTTGCCGATGACGGCGGCCTCGTGGATCTTCGGATGCGCGAACAGCACGTTCTCCACCTCGGCGCAGTAGATGTTCTCACCGCCGGAGATGATCATGTCCTTCTTGCGGTCCACCACCCAGACGAAGCCCTCCTCGTCCTGCTTGACCAGATCGCCGGAGTGGAACCAGCCGCCCGCGAAGGCTTCCGCGGTGGCCTCGGGCTTGTTCCAGTAACCCGACATCATGGTCGGGCCGCGGTAGACGATCTCGCCGACCTCGCCGGGGGCGACATCGTTCATGTCCTCGTCGACCACGCGGGCCTGGATGGTCGGGATGGGCTTGCCGACCGAGCCGAGCTTGCGCAGCGCGTCCTTGCCGTCGAGCACACAGGTGATGGGCGACATCTCGGTCTGCCCGAACACCGCCACATTGAAGGCGTTCGGGAAGCAGTCGGCCATGGCCCGCAGCACCGTGTCCGAGGCCGGGGCCGCGCCCCAGCACAGCGCCTGCAGGGCCAGCTTGCGCTCCTTGACGCTGGGCTCCTCGCAGATCATCTGCCACTGCGCGGGCACGCAGAAGGCGGTGGTGGCCTGTTCGGCCTCGATGGCGTCGAGGAATTCGGTGGCATTGAACGCGCCCAGCGGATGCAGCACGGTCTTGCCGCCCAGCACGAAGTACGGGGTGAGGCTGCCCAGGCCGGCGATGTGGAACAGCGGCGAGGTGCAGAAGGCCACCGACTCCGGGGTGATCTCCATGGCCCGGATGCAGGTGAGCGCCTGGGCGTTCATGTTCGCGTAGGACAGCACCGCGCCCTTGGGGCTGCCGGTGGTGCCCGAGGTGTACATGATCAGGCACGGGGTGTCTTCCGGAATGTCCAGCGGCGCATGGGGTTCGCCCGGTTCGGCCAGGAAGTCCGCATAGCCGATGACGCCGTCGCCGCTCTGGCCGTTGATCACCACGCAGGTGGCCAGTTCCGGAGCCTGCGCCCGCACCGCGGCGGCCAGCGGTTGCAGCACCGTGTCGGTGACGATGGCCTTCGCGCCCGAATCGCTCACGATGTAGGCGACTTCGGGCGGGGTGAGCCGGAAGTTCACCGGCACCGCGATGGCCCCGAGGGCGTTGATGCCGAATACCGCCTCGATGTACTCGACATAGTTGAGCGCCAGAAGCAGCACCCGATCGCCGAACCCGACCCCTCGACGGGCGAGCGCATCGGCGAAGCGTTCCGAGCGCTCGTGCAGCTGCGACCACGTGGTGTCCGTGCCCTGGAAGCGGAAGGCCACCTGGTCCGGGCGCATGGCCGCGTGGGTGGCGACCTGGTTGACCCAGTGATTGCGCCGCGACCGGATCGGCTCGTCAAGCGGCTGGAAACCCGCGCTCATGTGCAGAACTCCTCTCGGACCGTCGGCCTGTGTGCACCGGCTGCTCCGGCGGCGTCGACGGGTGATCGAGCGCGAGAATACCGCCTAACTTCTTGGCGTGACAAGGGTTACAGAGAAGGTTTGGGCCGAAAATTATCATTCGTTCAACTCCCAGCTCAGAGCCGGTAATACGATCTTGACACGGAGATCTCGCGCGCGGGGTTATCCCCAGGTCGGGGCGGCACAGCGCTGTTTCGAGTGCAAACTCCGACTCACATCGGGGTTGAACCGCATATGCAACTATGCGAGTATCAGGCCAGTTGCGAGAGGTAGGAGAGGACACCGTGACGCTGCGTACCAGGTTCACCGAGACCTTCGGGGTCGAGCACCCGATCGTGCAGGGCGGCATGATGTGGGTCGGCCGCGCCGAACTCGCCGCCGCCGTCTCCGAGGCGGGCGGCCTCGGCATCATCACCGCGCTCACCCAGCCCACGCCCGGCGATCTGCTGAAGGAGATCGAGAAGGCGCGCGCGCTGACCGACAAGCCCATCGGCGTGAACGTCACCATCCTGCCGTCGATCAACCCGCCGCCGTACCAGGACTACGCCAAGGCGATCATCGACTCCGGCGTGAAGATCGTGGAGACCGCCGGTTCCAACCCGGAGCCCTTCCTGCCGTACTACAAGGAAGCCGGGATCAAGGTGCTGCACAAGTGCACCAGCGTCCGGCACGCCCTCAAGGCGCAGAAGATCGGCGTCGACGGCGTCAGCATCGACGGCTTCGAATGCGCCGGCCACCCGGGTGAGGACGACGTTCCCGGCCTGATCCTGATTCCCGCTGCCACCAAGGCCCTCGACATTCCGGTCATCGCCTCCGGCGGCATCGCCGACGCCCGCGGCCTGGTCGCCGCGCTGGCGCTGGGCGCGGACGGCGTGAACATGGGCACCCGCTTCATGTGCACCCAGGAGTCGGCCATCCACCAGACGGTCAAGGAGCAGATCGTCGCCAACTCCGAGCGTGCCACCCAGCTCATCTTCCGCACCATGCACAACACCGCACGCGTGGCCGACAACGAGATCTCCCGCAAGGTCGTCGAAATCGAGAAGGCCGGCGGGAAGTTCGAGGACGTCCGCGATCTGGTCGCCGGCGCCCGCGGCCGCCGCGTGTTCGAAGAGGGCGATCTGGACGCCGGCATCTGGTCCGCCGGTCAGGTGCAGGGCCTCATCGACGACATCCCGACCTGCGCCGAGCTGGTCTCGCGCATGGTCGCCGAGGCGGAGGAGCTCATCAAGGCCCGCCTCGCGGGCATGCTCGCCTGACCCGGCTTCCCGAAACGCCCGAAAGCCCCGCAGCGATTCGTTCGCCGCGGGGCTTTCACCGTTCGGGCTGGTCGAAAGCCCGTACGTCCCAGACAATTCCAGCGAAGATCGCTTAGCAAAATCTGCGAATACTCCCGCCAATCGGGTGACTGCGGCCCGCCGATCCGTCATGCTTTCCTTACCGACGGACGTGCGGAGGTGCCGAAATGGCAATCACTCGTATCTATCTCGACGACGATGCGCTGCGCCGGACCATGGCCATCTCGGGGGTACGCTCCGAACAGGACGCGGTGAATCTGGCATTACGGTTCTTCAGCTCGCATGCCTCCGCGGAGGACCTCGAGCATCCTTTTCCGACCGCCTCGTAGTCACTGACCCCGCCCGTAATGGCGGGTGACAAGCACGTACCCGAAAGCTCTTCTGGGCTCGCCGAAATCTTGGCAGAATCGCGGGGGTACCCCGGCGAGCCCGCCGGACGCGGGAGGGAATTCCTGTGCGGCAGAGTACGAGAGCATCCGATTCGGCACCGCAGGCGGTGTCCGTCGTCGGGGTCGGCTGCCGGGCGCCGGGGATGGATTTCGATCACGACTGGTTCGGGATCGGAGATATCGAGGCCGCCGGGCTCGGACCGCGCCAGCGCGTCATCCTGGAAGTCGCGGTGGAAGCCCTGGACGATGCCGGACTCGGCTGCCTGGCCCCCGGCTCGCGCGCGGGGGTGGTGTTCGGAACCGCGGGCACCTCCCGGCGGACGGTCAACAGCGCACATCAACTCTCGAAGGCCCTCGACCTGCACGGGCCCAGCCTCATGGTGGACAGCGACCGGGCTTCGCCCTTGGTGGCGGTGGATACCGCCATGCGCCTGCTGGCCGACGAATCGGTGCCGTTCGTAATTGCGGGCGGCACGAACCTCATCCTGCTTCCCGACATTTCAGGCATTGAGATACCCGGGGACCGGGATCTGTGCACGGTGCTGGTACTCCAGCGCAGCACCGACACCACACACCGCAGAACCCGGCAATACGCCCAAATCACCGATAGCGGAATAGGTTTCCCCGCCCCGTCCGATCTCGAGGCGCGGATCGCCCTGACCCGCCGCAACACCGCGGGCTCCCGCGACCGGCTCGACCCCGCATCACCGCAACCCGCTGACGAGCCGCCGACACTCATACCGCTGTCCGGGCGCGATCCGGCCGCGGTGCACGAGCTTGCCCGACGGTGGGCCGATGCGGTGGGCTCGGCGCACAGCCTGCACGAATTCGCCTCAGCTACAGCGCGACTCACGCCCGAGCCGGTGCGCGCCGCCGTGCTCGCCCACGACCGCGCCGAGGCGAAGTCGCTCCTACACGCCCTGACCCAGCGCATCGACCCGCAAGCAACTCCGGCGTGCGAAACCGCAACGCCGGCGACCCCGGCGCGGGAGGGCTCGCTCTTTCCGACCGGCCGGGAAAGTTCCCGCAGACCCGGTGGCGGTGACGTTCTCGGGATCTCCGCGGGCCGGCGCGGCGGTGGGGTGCTGTTCCTGTTCTCCGGCGGCGGCGCGCATCCGCAGATGGGGCGGGCGCTGGCCGCGCGCTATCCGGTATTCGCCGGTGCGCTCGCCGCAGCCGCCGATGCGATTGCTGCAGCAGGTGGAATGCGCGTGTGGTACCCGCACAGTGGTTTCGAGGTCGGTGCGGCCGGGGTGGATGTCAGCCAGCCCGCGGTGTTCGCCTTCGAGCTGGCGCTGGCCGAACTGCTGGCCGCCTGGGGTGTGCGGCCGGACGCGGTCGCCGGGCACGGTGTCGGCGAGATCGCCGCCGCGGTGACGGGCGGTGCGCTGTCGCTGGCGGACGCGGCCCGAATCGTGGTGGCGCGCGGCCGCATACTGACCCTCGTCGGCAACCACGCCGCGGCGGCGGTGCTGGAGGCCACGCCCGCGGAGGCCATGCGCCTGGTGGAGCCCATGCGCGAGGTCATCGGCGTCGCGGCGGTCGACGGTCCGAGTTCGATCACCGTCTCGGGTGAACCGCGCTATATCGATGCCCTCGTCCGGCGCGCGCACCGCCGCGCGATCTTCGCCCAGCGCATCAGCGCCGACGGCCCGGCCGCTGCCGTGCACATCCCGCGCATGAGAAATATTGCCCCGCAACTGATCATGGACCTGGCGGGGATCGAAGCGCTGACTCCGGCGCTACCCATCTACTCGACGACCCGGCGCGGCGCGCTGATCGGCGAGCAGGACACCGCACCCACACGCGACGTGCGGGCGAGCGGCCTCGTCGGTCACAGGCCCGGCGCGAACAACGGCCTGGGCGGCTACGAGCCCGGCGCGAACAGCGGCCTCGTCGGCTACGAGCCCGGTGCGAGAAGCGGCCTGGTCGGCTACGAGCCCGGCACCCGCAGCGGCCGCGCCGGCGCGGCCACCACCGGCGCGGCGACTGCGGGTGCGGGTGCGGCGGCCGAGGGGTCCATCGGGGTTCGTTCGGTGCTGCGCATGGACGCGAGCTACTGGGGCGAGCATGCGGCGGGACCGGTGGAACTCGCCGCCGCGCTGGAACGGGCTGCGGCAGAGGGCATCTCGACCGTGTTGGAGATCGCTCCGCACCCGGTCCTGGCGGCTGTGCTGCGCGAGCACCCGGTGTTCCGGGAGGCGAGCTATCCGGTGGCCTCGCGCACCGACGAGAGCGGCGACTTCCTGCGTGCGATCGCGCGGCTGTATCTCGACGGGCGGGCCATCGATTGGACCGCGCTCGGCCCGCACACCGCCGCGCCGCCGCAACGGCATTGGCGGAGCCGAACGATTCCCGACCCGCCGGGCCCGTGCTTCCCGTCGGTCACCATCCGGCCGGAGGGGACCTACGTGGTGGCGGGCGGACTCGGCGAGCTGGGCGCGGCGGCCGTGGGCTGGCTGCTGGACTCCGGCGCCCGCGATGTGGTCGTGCTGGCCCGGGTGCCCCGGGCGCTGCCCCCGCCGCTGGAGGGGTTGGAGGATCGAATCGTGGTGGTGCGCTGCGATACCGGCGACCGCAACGATCTGGCGATCGCCCTGCAGGACATCCGCGAATTCGGTGTCCCCATCCGCGGCGTCGTGCACGCCATCCGGGAACCGCAACCGGTCGCCGCCTCGAACCTGGTCGAGCTGACCGACGGCGACCCGACCGACTTCACCGTGGTCTGCGCCCCCGCGGGTGCGGCGCTGGTGCGGGCGCTCACCGACGCGCATCCACGCCGACGGATCATGACGGCCGGCTGACCGCGCGCCACATCCGCCGCTGGACGGGATAGCGAACTGGATCGTCGAGGGCGAGCGGGGATACCGGTGGCCGCCTTGCATCGCGTCGAGCCGGCCGACGGCGATCCGGCCGACTTCACCCGTGGACTTCGGGGGGCGGGCGCTCGCCGCCATCCACGTCGCCGGATCATCCTGACCAGGTGAATTTGCGTGGCGTGTCGGGCCGGGGTGGCCGGGCGGCGCGGGAATGATGGCGGGATGTCATCGGAGCCGACGGTCGCAGTGAAATGGAAGAGCACGCCGGACGAGCACGACTATCCGGCGGCGGCGGACTATCTGGAGATGCTGGCCGAGCCGAGCGTGGTGAAGACCGTGGTGGAGGAGCTGCGGGCGGTCGAGCTGTCGCACAAGAAGGCCAAAGATCTGCTGCGAGCGGCGCAGCTGGAACTGCTGCCCATGTACAACCTGCACGTGCGCAAGGACATGGAGAAGATCGTCGCCGGGAAGGCGCTGTCGCCGATCTTGATGGTGCGCGGTGACTTCCGCAAGGGCGTACCGGCGCAGATCGTGGACGGGTACCACCGCACGTGCGCCATCTACTACGCCGACGAGAACATCGCCATCCCGGTGAAGATCGCCTCCATGCCGTAGCCGGCGGCGCTCAGTTCTCCGGGGTGCGGCCGAGCAGCCGATCCGTTTCGCGGCGTTCGCGTTTGGTCGGGCGGCCGGAGCCGCGATCGCGCCGGGGGAGGGCTGCCACGAGCTGCGGATCGGGCGGCGGGGGGCTCTTGTCGATCATGCACTGCACCGCCACGGCCGCGCCGACGCGTTTGGTGATGAGGCGCTCGACGATCACGATCCGCTCCAAACCGCCTATGCGGACCCGGATCTCGTCACCGTGCTTCACAGTGTGGGCGGGTTTCACGGCCACGCCGTTCACGCGCACATGACCGGCGCGGCAGGCCGTGGCGGCCGCGGAGCGGGTCTTGAACAGCCTGACGGCCCAAACCCAGGAATCGACACGGGCTTGGGCCGCTTCGCTCGGTAGAGCTGAGGTCACGGGTTAGACATTACCCACTGCGCGCAAGCCGTTTACGGCCGCGCCAGGGTGCCGGTGATTACGCGACGCGGCGCGCGGTCACCACCATGTCGGGGCGCAGGGGGGTGTAGGAGACCGGGGTGCCGGACTGAACGGCATTGAGGAGCTTGTTGTCGCCGGCGTAGATGCCGACGTGGCCACCGCCATTGGTGATGACGATATCGCCGGGCTGCAGGTTCTCGTAGGCGACCGGAGCGCCGACGTGGGACTGCTCGAAGCTGGTGCGGGGCAGTTCGACTCCGGCCTGCTTGTAGGCCCACTGGACCAGACCGGAGCAGTCGAAGCTGTAGGGGCCCGAGGCGCCCCAGGAGTACTGCGCACCAACCTTGGTCTGCGCGGCCTCGAGGGCGATGTTCGCGGGGGTGCTGGGCTTCATCATCTCCGGCAGGCCGAAGAAGCCGGAGTTGTTGTTGACGCCCGGGTTGTCGATATTGGCCTGCGGGACATTGGCCGCGAAGTCCTTGACCGCCTGGTTGAACTGCTGCACCTGGGGCGTGAACTCGTCCGGCACATCGAAATTGCCGATGCCCGGAATCTCGACGGTGGCGGCCTGGGCGGTGATCGCCGGGAACGCGCCGGTCGTCGTGGCCGCGAGAGCGCCCATCACAACGGCGCCCTTGACGGAATTCGGCAGCCGAGATTCTCGCTGCAAGCTGTGCTTACCCACCGACCCGTGTCTCCGATCTTCCTTGCTCTTGACCACCGACCGGGTTAGCTGACGGGTTCGGGCCAGCAAGTAGGCCCTACTCCGACGGCTTGCGGCCGAAGGAGATTCACCCCAACAAGAGTGGGTCCCCGGCTCGAGGACGAATTTGAGGCTCGTCTCCGATTAGGCGGTAACGTCGCGGGCTGCCTCTCCGATGAAGCAACAGACTCCGCTAAGTCACGAAGAGATTACGACTAGGCGGCTGCGTTGTCCACCCAAACAGGCGCGCGTGTTGCGTGTCGTTGCAAAACGCCCGGCAGACACGCGATTTCCGATCCCACTGAGCGGGTCACGACTCGGCATAGCGGACTGTTAACGGCCGTTACCGCGGCCCGTCCACGGCGCGCTCCAGCTCCTCGATGCGCCGGCGCGCGTCGGCCAGCTCCACTTCCAGTTTCCCGAGCGCCATGACCAGCGGGCCGACCGCCAGATCAGCCACCAGCTGCGGGTCGTCGTACCCGCGCTCGATGGCCACCAGGATGTTGTTGCGAATGCGCGCGGCCACGGTCGCCTCGGCGGGCACGTTCCAGGATTCGACCACCTCCGCGACGGTGGGCGGTGCTTCCTCCGACATGAACCCTCCTGCGCTGGATCGACCGCGACTCGGTCATAAGAGTAGAGACCCGAAGCGACTCCGGGAGTGCGAAAGCCCGGCGCGGGAACGAGCGGCGGCGCGGCGTGCATGCCGATCGATAGTCGCCTCTAGGGTCTTCGATAGATGCCCGGATAATCCGGGATTCTCGCGCTATGGTTGACCGGCATGGACCCCGTGCGCAATCCGTACGCCCCCGGAGCCGGCCAGCGCCCACCCGAATTGGCGGGCCGTGAGCGCCAACTCGACGCCTTCGACATCGTGCTGGAACGCGTGGCGCGCGGCCGCCCGGAACGCAGCGTCATGCTCACCGGACTGCGCGGGGTCGGAAAGACGGTGCTGCTCAACCAGCTTCGCTCGGCGGCCCGCGCGCGCGGCTGGGGCACCGGCAAGCTGGAGGCCCGCCCGGATCAGGAACTGCGCCGCCCGCTGTCCTCGGCGCTGCACATGGCCGTGCGCTCGATTGCGGCGGCACACCGCAATCCGGAGCAAATGGACGATTTCCTGGGCATTCTCAAGGCTTTCGCGCTGCGCTCCACCGCCGACAAGGGCATGCGCGAACGCTGGAATCCGGGCATCGACGTCCCGGCGGTCACCGGCCGCGCCGATTCCGGGGATATCGAGATCGATCTGGTCGAGCTGCTGCTGGAGGCCGCGCAGCTGACCCGCGACACCGGTGTCGGCATCGCGCTGTTCATCGACGAACTCCAGGACCTCGGCCCCGCCGACATCTCCGCCCTGTGCGGCGCCTGCCACGAATTGAGCCAGGACGCCGCGCCTTTGATCGTGGTCGGCGCGGGACTGCCGCATCTGCCCGCGGTGCTGTCGGCGTCCAAGAGCTACTCCGAGCGCCTGTTCTCCTATCACCGCATCGACCGCCTGGATCGCGACGCGGCCGATCGGGCGCTCATCGCCCCGGCCGAGCGCGAGGACGTGAAGTACAGCCACGAAGCCCTGGAGGCGCTCTACCGCAAGGCCGACGGTTACCCGTATTTCGTGCAGGCGTACGGGAAGGCGACCTGGGATGCCGCCGCGCAGTCGCCGATCACGGCCGAGGATGTGGCGGTGGCCGCGCCGACGGCCGAGGAGGAGCTGGCGGTCGGCTTCTTCGGCTCCCGCTACGAACGCGCCACCCCGGCCGAGCGGGAGTACATGCGCGCCATGGCCGATTTGTCGGGAGACGACGGCCCGGTCTCGACGGCGGCGGTGGCCAAGCAGCTCGACCGCAAACCCGCCTCGCTGTCACCGGCCCGTGACGGTCTGATCAAGAAGGGCCTCATCTATTCGGCCGAGCGCGGCACCATCGGATTCACCGTGCCGCACTTCGGCCGCTATTTACGCGGGGTGCAGTAACCGAGAATTCGCCAACCAACCAAGATCATTGCGTAACAAGGGTTTTTGATCTTTGCCAATGACTACCGGTGGGTAACAAAGGCTCCTACACTCGAATGTGATTCTCATCACCTCCGAGGAGGAGAAAAATGGCGACCACAGCGAAAGTCGACGCCACCGAAGAGCAGGCCCGGGCACTGGTCGAGGAATCCCGCGAAACCACTTGGGCCAAGCCATCCTTCGCGAAGGAGATGTTTCTCGGGCGGTTCCGGCTCGACCTCATCCATCCGTTCCCCCAACCCAGTGCCGAGGACGCCGCCAAGAGCGCGGCGTATCTGGCCCGGCTGGAGGATTACTGCAAGACCATCGATGGCGCGCGGATCGAGGCCGAGGGACGCATTCCGGACGAATATGTCAGCGGGCTGGCCGAATTGGGCTGCTTCGGACTGAAGATTCCCGAGGAATACGGCGGTGTCGGGCTGTCGCAGGTCGGCTACAACAAGGCGCTCATGCTGGTCGGCTCGGCGCACGCCAGCCTCGGCGTGCTGCTGTCGGCGCACCAGTCCATCGGCGTGCCCGAACCGCTGAAGCTGGCCGGCACACCCGAGCAGAAGCGAGAGTTCCTGCCGCGCTGCGCGAAAGGGGCGGTGAGCGCCTTCCTGCTCACCGAGCCGGATGTGGGCTCGGACCCGGCGCGCATGGCCTCCACCGCGACCCCGACCGCCGACGGGGAGGCCTACGAACTCAATGGCGTGAAGCTGTGGACCACCAATGGCGTGGTCGCCGAACTGCTCGTCGTCATGGCCCGGGTGCCCAAGAGCGAGGGGCATCGCGGCGGCATCTCCGCCTTCATCGTGGAAGCCGACAGCCCGGGCATCACGGTGGAGCGGCGCAATGCGTTCATGGGCCTGCGCGGCATCGAGAACGGCGTCACCCGCATGCACAATGTGCGCGTTCCCAAACGCAATTTGGTGGGGCGGGAAGGCGACGGCCTGAAGATCGCGCTGACCACCTTGAACGCGGGCCGCCTCGCCATTCCGGCCATGTGCACCGCGGCGGCCAAATGGTCGCTCAAGATCGGCCGGGAATGGAGCGCCACCCGCGTGCAGTGGGGCCGCCCGGTCGGCGAGCACGCCGCCGTCGGGTCCAAGCTGTCCTATATCGCCGCAACGACTTTCGCGCTGGAATCGGTGCTCGATCTGTCCGGCACCATGTGCGACGAGAACCGCAACGACATTCGCATCGAAGCGGCGCTGGCCAAACTGTGGGCCTCGGAAATGGCCTGCTCGATCGCGGACGAACTGGTGCAGATCCGCGGCGGGCGCGGCTACGAGACCGCCGCCTCGCTGGCGGCCCGCGGCGAACGCGCCGTCGGCGCCGAGCAACTCGTGCGGGATCTGCGCATCAACCGCATCTTCGAGGGCTCCAGCGAGATCATGCGGCTGCTCATCGCCCGCGAGATGGCCGACGCCCATATGGCGGCGGCCGGTGCGTTGGTCGACCGCAATGCCGCGCCCAGGGACAAGGCCAAGGCGGCGGTCGGCGCGAGCGGCTTCTACGCCAAGTGGTTCCCGCAGCTGACCGTCGGCTCGGGCACCGCGCCCGTGAGCTTCGGTGAATTCGGCCCGCTGGCCCGGCACATGCGCTTCGTCGAGCGGATGTCGCGCAAGCAGGCCCGGGCGCTCATGTACGGCATGGCGCGCTGGCAGGCGAAACTCGAGTACAAGCAAGGGTTCCTGGGCCGCATCGTGGATATCGGCGCGGAGCTGTTCGCCATGGCGGCGGCCTGTGTGAAGGCCCAGTCCCTGCGGGTGGCGGGCGATCCGGACGGGGTGGCGGCCGAGGAGCTGGCCGAGGTCTTCTGCCGGCAGTCGCGGGTCCGGGTGCGGCAGCTGTTCGAATCGCTCTGGGACAACACCGATGCGGCGGATACCGAGCTGACCCGCGGCATCCTCGAGGGTCGCTACAAGTTCATCGAGGGCGGCGCGCTCGATCCGAGCGAGGGCACCGGGCCGTGGATCGCCGAATGGCAGTTCGGGCCGTCGGCCGAGCAGAACCTGCTGCGCACGTTCCTGCCGTCGACCAAGGCCCCGGCGGCCACCTAGGTCGCGGTCTCGAGGTAAATCTGCCCCTGTCTAGCTTCATGGCTAGACAGGGGCAGATTGCTGTCGCGACCGGGCTTTCGTCAATATCTACAGATTTCTAGCATGATCACTAGATTTATCTAGATTTCCCACGAGACCTCGGGAGAACGGCCGGGAGATCGGGAGTCCGCACGCGCCGCTCCGCTTGTCGATCATCGGCGGCAGTTGGACAACTTGTACATAACGCCTGGTGTAGGCGGTTAACGGCGCGGCAATGACTATCGACAACCGGGCAAGATGCGGACTCGTCAGGAGCACGTCATGTCCACCCACTTCATCGTCAGCGCTGACGACGGCGTGCCGATCGCGGTACGTGAATTCGGTTCGCCCGCGGCCGAAGTCACCGTGGTGTTCCTGCACGGCCACTGCCTGCGCACCGAATCCTGGGCGCTGCTGCGCGAGCATCTGGCGCCGCGCTGGGGCGAGGGCATCCACATGGTCTTCTACGACCATCGCGGACACGGGGATTCGGGCGACGCGGATCCGGCCACCTACACCATCGAGCAACTGGGCCGCGACCTCGATGCCGTGCTGCGGGCCGTCGTCCCCACCGGACCGGTTGTGCTGGTCGGCCATTCGATGGGCGCCATGACCATCCTCGCCTACGCCCGGCTGTTCCCGGAGGCCATCGGCTGCCGGATCATCGGCGTGGGGCTGATCGCGGGCGCGGCCTCCAGCGTCACCCGGGTCGGCGTGGGGCGGCTGCTGAACGGCCCGGCGGTGGCCTCGCTGCAGGCGGCGGTGCGGCGGGCGCCGCGGGCCATGCAGGCCTCCAAGCATTGGAGCCGGCGCATTTTCGAGCCGATCATGCGGGAGGCGGCGCTGGGCACCCGCAAGGTGAGCCCACGGGTGCTGGCGGTGGCGACGGCCATGCTCAACGAGACCTCGCTGCTGACCATGTCGAGCTTCCTGGATTCGCTCATGCGCTTCGACGAGAACGAATCCCTGCACCGGCTGGGGCGGATTCCCGCGCTGGTGCTGGCGGGCTCGGCGGACATCGTCATTCCGTTCGCGCATTCGGTGGTGCTGGCCTCCCAGCTCGGCGACGCCGAGTTGGTGCGGCTGGACGGGGCCGGGCACAGCGTGATCCTGGAGCGCGCCGAGGAGGTGGCGGCGGCCATCGCCGGGCTGGTGGATCGGGCGGTGGCGGCCATGCGCGGGCGGGAGCCGGAGTGCGGGCCGGAGTACGCCATCGCGGGCTGAATCGCGGGCCGGGCGCAGCCCGGGACAGGCCCCCCACCTGCGGTTATGCCATCGTCGCGAGACGGATTCACTATCGTCGCGTACTGTGTTGTAGATCATAATGTGTGGTCTGTCACACGGCTCGAGGAGGTTTCGATGACACGCAGCGAGATTGCGGAACTCCGCTACGCGGTCGGCCAGCTCCGGCAGTGCGTCAGCGCATTGCGCTCGCAGTACGGCGAGGCCAATATGGTGCGCCGGTTGGAGAACGACCTGGAACGACTCGTCATCGACGCCGAGGAATTCGAGCAGGCGCCCCCGCCTCAGGTCACCCGCAGCGGACAACAGGAAGTCATCTACGTCCCCGACAGCAAGTCGGACGAGGCCGCCTGGATGGGCGCCCAGGACGAGGGACTCGGCTTCCACTCCCGTCCGCGAACCAAATAACTCTCATAGCTCTCAGGGGCTTCCCCTGAAACCCCTTCCCAGGACCCCGGGCCTCCCCGACCCTTGGGGTTTCAGGGGCTTGCCCCTGAGAGCTACGAGAGTTGTTCTCTCCTAGGCGCGGTGGCGGCCCGAGCGACCCCTGCGCCCGCCGCCGTGGAAGCGCGCGCCGCGTGGGGTTGGCGCGAGCGGGATGGCGTGGGCGGATTCGAAGATCGCGGCCAGGGCGTGGGCCGGGCCGGTTGGGGTGGCGGCCAAGCCGTATCCGCCTTCGCGGCGGGCGAGTTCGTGCAAAAGGGTTGTCACCATGCGCAGGCCGGCGGCGCCGCCGGGGTCGCCGAGGGCGATGGCGGCGCCGTGGACGTTGAGGCGTTCGGACGGGTCGAAATTCCAGCCTTCGCGTTCCCAGAGTCTGGTGAGGGCCAGGACTTCGACGGCGCTGGTCTCGTCGATCTCGGCGAGGTCCAGGTCGAGCAGGCCGAAACCGGTGCGGGACAGGGCCTTGCCGACCGCGGCGGCGACGGCGGGGGCGATCGCGTCGGTGTCGCCGGTGCTGCCGGCGGACCAGCCGACCAAGTAGCCCATGGGTTCGAGGCCGAGGTCGACCAGGCGTTCTTCGGCCACCACCAGGCAGGCGGAGGCGGCGAGGGTGCGGGTGCTGCTGTTGCCGACCGTGGTCACGCCGCCGGGGCGGAAGGGGGAGAGCATGGCGAAGGCGCGGTGCGAGACATCGTCGCGCAGGCCCTCGTCGCGGTCGACCAATTGCACCACGCCGGAATTCGGATCCCCGGGAACGGCGTTCACCACCACCGGCGCGGTCTCGGCGCCGAAGACGCCCTGTCGCCGGGCGCGGGCGGCGCGGCGGTGGCTGGTGGCGGCGAAAGCGTCGGCGTCGGCGCGGGTGATGCCGTAATGCTGGGCGAGGAGCTCGGTGTACTGGGATTCCAGCGGGCCGCGGGCGGTTTCGGCGGCGGCCCAGACCGCGAGATGCTCGTCGGTGGTGGGCTCCGGTTCGGGGTCCGCGGGCGCGGCGCCGATCATGGCGGTGAAGATCGCGCGGGGAGCGGTCGCGGGCTTCGGGATGAGTGACTCGGATGTGCCTGTGCCCGTGGGGTATTCGGCGCCGAGCGCCAGCGCGACGTCGGCGGAGCCGGTTTGCACCATCATTGCCGCGGTAATGAGGGCGCGCAGTCCGGCGCCGGGGCCGCCGCCGAGGGGGAACTCGCCGATACTCGGCGACAGGCCGGTGAGCGGCACCGCGCCGCGCACGGCATCCGGTTCGGGCACCGCCGCGACGAGTTGTTCGACGCGGTGCGGATCGATTCCCGCGCGGCCCACCACGGCGCTCAGCACCGTGGAGATCAAGCGCTGCGGCGCCACCGCCGCCAGCGCGCCACCCGGCAGGCCGACGGGTGTGCGCATGGGCATCACGATCGCGGCTCTCCTCATCAACCGGCTCCCTTCACCCTCATCACCGGTGTCCCCCTTGCGAGGGTTGTCCTACTTCCGGGACAGGGCACCACAGAGTTGTTGCCCCCGTGTGACGCCGCGCGAATGGCAAATCGAGCCCTGCACAACGCCGCCGCCCCCGCTCTTCGAATCTCACTGGGATGCTGCCACGTTCGTGAGATAGCCGTTTGTTCACTCAGCGAACGATTAACCGCAGAATTCCTAAAATGTGGCGCAAATCACGGGATCACGAATTCGCAGTACCGAACGCGGTTGATAGCTGCCCTGTCGTAAGGTGCTCACCATCACATTCGATGCCGGAGGTAACGATGACGTTCCACGGGATAGAGCAGCGAGGCATCCAGCAGTGAGCGCAGCGCCTATCAAGGCTCCCGAATCGGGCACAACCGGAGTTTTCAGCAAGAGCCGCGCCGCCATCGCCGCGCGCACGCTGCGCACCGACCGCTGGTGGGTGCCGCCGGCCGCGACGGTGGCCGGGCTGGCCGCATTCGTGATCTACGCGACCATCAGATCCTTTGTGCGCGACGCCTATTGGGTCGCGGACTATCACTACCTGACACCGTTCTACTCACCGTGCATCAGCGATTCCTGCGTCGCGGGCTCCGCGCACTTCGGCACGCCGGTGGGCGAGCTGCCCGCGTGGATTCCGCTGGGCTTCCTGGTGCTGCCGTTCCTGCTGCTGTTCCGGCTCACCTGCTACTACTACCGCAAGGCCTACTACCGGTCGGTGTGGTTCTCGCCGCCGGCCTGCGCGGTGGCCGAACCGCACGCGAAATACACCGGCGAGACCAAGCTTCCGCTCATCATCCAGAATTCGCACCGCTACTTCTTCTATATCGCCGGCATTGTCGCGGTCATCAATACCTATGACGCGATCCTGTCCTTCCACGCCAAGGACGGCGGCTTCGGCATGGGCCTGGGCTCGCTCATCATCACCGGGAACGCGCTGCTGCTGTGGGCGTACACGCTGTCCTGCCACTCCTGCCGCCACATCGCCGGCGGGCGGCTCAAGCACTTCTCGGCGCATCCGGTGCGCTACCGGTTCTGGACCGCGGTGTCGGCGCTCAATACCCGGCACATGCTGCTGGCCTGGACGACGCTCGGCACCCTGGTGCTGACCGACTTCTACGTCATGCTCGTCGCCAGCGGCACCATCAGCGATCTCCGATTCATCGGCTGACCACCATTCCCTTGTCTGTCAGGAGTATTCGGTTCCATGCCTGAAGTCGAACGGCACAAGTACGACGTCGTCGTGATCGGTGCCGGTGGCGCCGGCCTGCGTGCGGTCATCGAGGCCCGGGAGCACGGGCTCTCGGTGGCGGTGGTGTGCAAATCACTGTTCGGCAAGGCGCACACCGTCATGGCCGAGGGCGGCTGCGCGGCCGCCATGGGCAATGCCAATGAAAAGGACAGTTGGCAAACCCATTTCAAGGACACCATGCGCGGCGGCAAGTTCCTCAACAACTGGCGCATGGCCGAACTGCACGCCCAGGAGGCGCCGGATCGGGTGTGGGAGCTGGAGACCTACGGGGCGCTGTTCGACCGCACCAAGGACGGCCGGATCAGCCAGCGCAACTTCGGCGGGCACACCTATCCGCGGCTCGCGCACGTCGGCGACCGCACCGGTCTCGAACTCATCCGCACCATGCAGCAGAAGATCGTGTCGCTGCAGCAGGAGGATTTCGCGCAGACCGGGGATTACGAGGCGCGCATCAAGATCTTCCAGGAATGCACCGTCACCGAACTGCTCAAGGACGGCGACCGCATCTCCGGGGCCTTCGGCTACTGGCGGGAATCGGGACGCTTCATTCTGTTCGAGACGCCGGCGGTGGTGCTGGCGACCGGCGGTATCGGCAAGTCCTACAAGGTGACCTCCAACTCCTGGGAGTACACCGGCGACGGGCACGCCCTGGCCATGCGGGCCGGGGCGACGCTGATCAATATGGAGTTCCTGCAATTCCATCCGACCGGTATGGTCTGGCCGCCCAGTGTGAAGGGCATCCTCGTCACCGAGGGCGTGCGCGGCGACGGCGGCGTGCTCAAGAACACCGACGGCAAGCGGTTCATGTTCGACTACATCCCCGCGGTGTTCAAGGGCCAGTACGCCGAGACCGAGGAGGAGGCGGATCAGTGGTTGAAGGACAACGACTCCGCCCGGCGCACCCCGGACCTGCTGCCGCGTGACGAGGTCGCCCGCGCCATCAACGAAGAGGTCAAGGCCGGGCGCGGCACCCCGCATGGCGGCGTATACCTGGATATCGCCTCCCGCATGCCCGCCGCGGAGATCGTGAAGCGGCTGCCGTCCATGCACCACCAGTTCAAGGAGCTGGCGGATGTGGACATCACCAAGGAGCCCATGGAGGTCGGGCCGACCTGCCATTACGTCATGGGCGGCATCGAGGTGAATCCGGATTCCGGCGCGGCCACCGTGGCCGGATTGTTCGCCGCCGGTGAGTGTTCCGGCGGGATGCACGGCTCCAACCGGCTCGGCGGCAATTCGCTGTCGGATCTGCTGGTGTTCGGCCGCCGCGCCGGACTGGGCGCCGCCACCTATGTGGAGGGCCTGGCCGCGCGGCCCAAGATCTCCGACACCGATCTGGCGGCGGCCGCCAAAGCCGCTGTGGCGCCGTTCAACCCGCCGAACAACGGCGCGGGGGAGAACCCGTACACGCTGCACATGGACCTGCAGCAGATCATGAACGATCTGGTCGGCATCATCCGCAAGGAACACGAGCTGAAGCAGGCCGTGGAGAAGCTGTCCGAACTGCGCGACCGCTACGACAATGTCACCGTCGAAGGCCACCGGCAGTTCAATCCCGGCTGGCATCTGGCCCTGGACCTGCGCAATATGCTGCTCATCAGCGAATGCGTGGCCCAGGCCGCGCTGCTGCGCACCGAGAGCCGCGGCGGCCACACCCGCGACGACCATCCGGGCATGGATCCGGCCTGGCGCAGCAAGCTGCTGGTCTGCCGGGTGGATCCGGACGAGGTCGGCTTCTCGGTGCCGTCGGTGACGGTGACGCCGGAGGACCAGGAGCCCATGCGGACCGATCTGATGCAGCTGTTCGATCCGGCGGAACTCGAAAAGTATTACAGCCCAGCCGAACTCGCGACAGTGCGGGACGGCGCCGGAAAGGCGGAATAGCCATGGGTTACGACGCGAAGTTCAAGGTCTGGCGCGGCGACACCGACGGCGGCGAACTGCAGGACTTCACCGTGGAGGTGAACGAGGGCGAGGTGGTGCTCGACATCATCCACCGGCTGCAGGCCACCCAGGCGCCCGATCTGGCGGTGCGCTGGAATTGCAAGGCCGGCAAGTGCGGATCCTGTTCGGCCGAGGTGAACGGGCGGCCGCGGCTGCTGTGCATGACCCGCATGTCCACCTTCACCCAGGACGAAGTGGTGACGGTGACGCCCATGCGCACCTTCCCGATCATCCGGGATCTGGTCACGGATGTGTCGTTCAACTACGAGAAGGCGCGCGAGGTCCCGTCCTTCACGCCGCCGGTGGATCTGAAACCGGGGCAGTACCGCATGCAGCAGCAGGATGTGGAGCGGTCCCAGGAATTCCGCAAGTGCATCGAATGCTTCCTGTGCCAGAACACCTGCCACGTGGTGCGCGATCACGAGGAGAACAAGCAGGCGTTCTCCGGTCCGCGATATCTGATGCGCATAGCGGAGCTGGAAATGCATCCGCTCGATGTGGCGGACCGGCGTGAGCTCGCGCAGGAGGACGCCGGACTCGGGCTCTGCAATATCACCAAGTGTTGTACGGAGGTGTGCCCGGAGCACATCAAGATCACCGACAATGCGCTGATCCCGCTCAAGGAGCGCGTGGTGGACCGGCGCTACGACCCCATAGTGTGGCTCGGCAACAAACTCTTCCGGCGCTGAGACGATATGTGGCCCGCAGGTCTCGACCTGCGGGCCACATTCGTGTTCAAAGGGTGACGGGAAATCTCACAACATCGCAACTACGCCCAGTGCGACGGCGCCGACGAGAACGCCTACGGCCAGCGCCGACATCAATGCTCCGGTGAGTATGTAAACGCCTACAGCCGATACCGCGAAGAGCAGTCCGACGATCAGTCGTTCCACCCAATCGTCCGGACCAATTTTCCGGTACCGGGGACGGTGATAATTCTTGAGTCCTCGGTCCACGCATAGAGTGATACCCATGCTTAGCCCGGGCAAACATATTTTCGTTGCGTAACAGCCGCCGATTCGTGATCTTCCCGCGGATCACCCCTCGAAGCGGCCGTTCGCAATGCCCGCGGTGAACGAATCCCAGTCCCGCGCGCCGAAGACCAGTGCCGGGCCCGCAGGATTCTTGCTGTCCCGCACGCCGACGCGCTCACCGGCCAGGAAGGCCACCTCGACGCATTCCTTGCCGGCCCCGCTCCGGCTGCTCTTGAACCACCGGGCCGCCGCCAGATCCTTGCTCATGCCGAATACTCCTTCGCCACCTGCCGCAGCAGGTTTCTGCTGTCCTGGATGTCCAGCGCGCAGCGTTCCAGGCATTCCTGCGCCCGGCGATAACGTCGGACATCGCCCTGTCTTTCGAGATACAGATCGCCGGTGAACCCCTCCACATAGACGACCGCGGGCTCCACCGGTTGCCCCTTGCCGTCGGTTCCGAACTCCAGAATCACGAACGGACCGGTCGAAAGTCCCAGCGGGACACCGGCACTGAAGGGCAGGATGCGCAGCGCGACATTCGATCGAGTACTCAGCTCGGCCAAGTGCCGGATTTGCGCCGCCATCACCCTTGCATCTCCCACCGCACGGCGCAATACCGATTCGTGCAACACCATGGCGACCGCCGCCGGATGCATGCGCCGGGTGATCAGCGCCTGCCGCTGCAACCGCAGCTGAACGCGCCGATCCAGTTCCGCCGCACTGTCGTTCGGATAGCCGAGCCGGTTCAGGGCCCTTGCGTACTCGGCGGTCTGCAGCAGTCCGGGCACCAATTCCGATTGGTAGCAGGACAACTGCTGCGCGGATGCCTCCAGCCCGACGTACACGTCGAAGTTCTCCGGAATGAGATCGCCGTAGGAGTGCCACCAGCTCTTGACGGCCGCCTGCTGCGCCAAACCCTTGAGCCCCTCGGTGATTTCGTCGGGGATGCCGTAGATCCGGCACAGCTCCTGGATGTCGATGGTGCGGATGCGATCGGCATTGCCCTTCTCCAGCCGCTGTAGCGTGCTGGCGCCCCATTCCATGAGCTTGGCGGCCTCGGCGATGGTCAGGCCCGCCTGGATGCGCCAGTCCCGTAAGTAGCGCCCGAGCTGGCGGCGGGGCAAGGTCGATGACGCGGGGCTATCCGACACAGCACACTCCGTTCTCATCGCGAGCGCGAGCCGCCGGCGCCCCCACAGGTCCCCCTGACCAGGTGCGATAGTGTTGCGGTACAACGGCTCCCGCCCGGCGTACGTCCTCGGATGTCACTTGCGGAACCGGCGGGGGGCTTCGTCCACTATGGAGAATCTTCCTCCCCCAAGTGGATCCGGTGCTGGGAATTCGCGCAATTTTGCGTTCTCCGCACCGATTTTCGCCCGCCGGGCGTCTGCTCATGGTGTGCTGGATATGTGCCCGGAGCGGTAGTCGCTAGGCCCCTTTCCTTTCCTGAAATGCTCCGGGCACTTCAGGAACCACGTAGGAACGAGGAGTCATGCAGCTGACCGCCCTGAACATGCATGTCGCCGGATTGCTGCGCTGCCGCAGGGATCCGGGCGTCATGAGCGCCGACGAAGCCCACTCAGCAATGCAACTGCATCTCGATTGCACCGTCGAAACCTGCAAGGTACGACGCCGGGCCCGCGCGACGCTGGTGGAGGAAGGGCGGTGCGTGCTCGATGAGCGCGCTCTGCCGTGACTCCCGCGGGCGAACCGCCGCCGACCCGGTATTTCGCCACACCCGCTACGACCGAGCGCTACACCGCCTGCTGTGGTGGCTCATCGATATCGGGCGCGCACTGCGCACACCGCTGACTTCGCGACCGGGGACGACCGGGGAAGGCCCCCTGCCGCGATAGACGCTGCCGCACCGCATCTCCAGACGCCCCGCACCTCCCCTCCGGGTGCCGGTGGCGTATTCACCGCCGCGTGCCGCAGCGCGGTTCGGCCCGGCCGCTCACAGACGGCGGGCGGGCCGAACCGCACCCAACCACCCGATTTGCCGCCTACCCTGGATCTCACCGCATCCGCGCCGGTGAAGGGGACACCGTGTTGGCTTTCGAACAATCGCCAGTTCCATTGTTCCGAGCCGCGAAGGTGTCCGATCTGCCCGCCATCCAGGCCATCGAGACGGCCGAGTTCGACCGGCTCGCCTACCCGTATGTCGTGCTGCGCCAGCTCTTCGAGCTGCACGGCTCCGAATGGATCGTCGCCGAGGACGAGGGCAGCGTCTGCGGTTACGTCCTCACCGCCATAGCCACCACGGGCCTGGCCTGGTTCATGGGCTTCGCCGTGGCCGGCTCCTGCAAGGGCCGCGGCTACGGCCGGGCGCTGCTGGAATCGGCCCTCGCGCACTGCCGCACGGCCCGCGTGGACCAGGTCTTCGTAACCGTCCGCCCCGGCAACCGGACGGCCTACCACCTCTACAAGGAGGTCGGCTTCGTCTGGGCCGATCACGAACTCGACTATTTCGGGCCGGATGAGCCCCGAGATGTCCTGGTACGCAAGCTTTACCATTGATCATGTTGGAAAAAGCCGCGCCATCGTCGCCGTTCGTCGCGGCCATGAGCACGCGCATCGAACGGCATGCCGACGCCTACGCCGCGGAGATCGCCGCCTTCCTCGATCAACCGCACCGGCTGCGGCGGCGGGCGACCGAACAACCGCTGCTGGATACCTTCACCCGCCATGTGGAAGCCGTGGTGGCCACCTACGACCCGCCCGGAATCCGGCGAGTCGGGGACAGTCTCGTATTCGGCCATCTGTACGCGGTGGCCCTGCGGCAAACCACCACCGGCGCAGCGGAAGTCGTGCCGGCGCCGAAACTGCTCGCCGCGCTGGTGGCGGCCGAGGTGGAGTTCCGGGGGCCGCTGCGGCTGAGCCGCACCCAGCAGCGGCAGCTGGCGGAGAACTATGAGCGCCTCGGCCGCCGGCTGGTGCCCGCCGGGCTGCCCGCCCATGCGGCACTGGCGTTTCAACGCGCGAGCGGGCTGTACCGGATCGACGAGGACACCGATGCGGAGGACCGGTGCGGGCTGGCCCTGGCGCGGGCCCGGCGGAAAGCCCAGCCGGTGGCGTGGCGGCGCGTCGGGGGCTGGTTCCCGGATCTGGTGTGCGGGTACGGATATCGGCCGTTCCGCATGCTGTGGTGGATCGCTTTGCAGCTGGCGGTGTTCGTGTTCGCGATCTCGTTCGCATCGGACCAGCGGTTCACCACCGATGTGTACGAGGTGCTGGTGAACTATCTGAATCCGCTGGGCCCCGGCGACACCGAGAAGTTCGGGCCCGGCGGGCGCATCATTCTGATCATCGAGTCGTACCTGGCCACGGTGACCACGTCGGTGTTCTTCGCCCTGCTGGTCCGGCGCTGGTTCCGGCTGTGATCACCACTCCGCCGTGCTGATCTTGGAACTGCGCAGGGCCGCCAGGGTCGCCACCGCGAGCCGGTCGCGCAGCTGACCGACCTGCGCGGTCCACTGGCGGGAGAAGCCGGGATCGGATTCCAGCCGGGTCCACAGCTCGCGCAGGCGCGGCGGGGTGTGGGCGCCCGGCATCCACAGGTGCACCAACTCCTCGAGCATGGGCGCCAGGAATTGCACGGTATCGCGATGCGGCCCGGCCTGGGCCGCATCATTGAGCAGGGTGTCGAGGGTGGTGAGCAGCCAGTCGTGCGCGGCCAGATCCTCGCAGAAGCGTTGCACCCCGGCGAGATCCCGGACCGTCGGCACCATGATGCGGACGGTGCGGGTGGTCTCGTCCTCCAGCCGGAAGGCGAACAGGGTCCGATTGCGGGGCCCGCCGCCCACCGGCGGCGCCACCCGCGCGGCCCAGCGCAGCCGGGTGGTGGTGGCGCGCACCGGCGGCTGCTGATCCAGGCGGGCGTCGATGCGCACCCGGGTGAGCAGCCGGTCGCTGATGGAGCCCAGGTCCAGGGTGGTGCCGCTGGACGCCTCGAGGAAGCCCTCGGTGAGATCGACCGCGGCGGCGGTGTCGTCGCCGAGGCGCGGGATGAGCTCCACGGAGCCGACCTGGCTCAGATAGTGCGACCACGACCGCCGATTGGAATTCGCGGCCCGCACCACCCGGGTCCCCGCGGAACTCTGCACGATCCGGCCGCCGACCAGCACCGCGTGCGAGGCCACGGTGCCGATGGCCCGGGATTGCGACCGCGACACCGTCGCCAGCTGACAGTCCACCCCGACCGCCGAACTCGGCGAAATCGCCAGTGCCAGTGGTCGTTCCCGCACGAGCACCCGCTGACCGGGCAGCAGCGCCAGCAGTTCGGCGACCTCGCGCGGCGGCAGCGCGTCGGCGGTGGGCAGCAGACCGGTGCGCACCTCGCCGAGCAGAACCAGCGGATCGGTCATGGCGGGCTCACGCGTCGCCGAGGAAGACGTGGTTCAGCCGCTGTGTGACCGCGCGCGGCACCGTCACCGGAACCCGTTCGGCGGCACCGCGTTCCGCGAGCTTGGCGTAGACCTCCTCATCCAGTTGCAGATGGTCGAGGATGACCCGCACGGCGTGCTCGATGCCCAGATAGCTGTGCGGCAGCAGCGAGACCGCGCGATAGGCGGCGAACGGCGCGGCCTGCGGGTTCAGCTTCACCACCGTGGGCAGCTTCCACCAGTCCTCCGGCCACGGCTCGGTCCAGGCCAGCGGCGCGGCCACCACCGCGCCCTCGTGCCGGATCATGCCCAGCCGCAGCAACTGCCAGATGGAGGCCAGGAACGGACACGACCAGCGGGTGCGCTCCACCGGTTCACCGCCGATCTCCTCGGTGTAGCGGTCCCACAGCTGCACATCCAGGAAGATCGAATGATTGCGCGCCCCGAACTCCTCCGGCGGGCGGTAGGGCCGCACCTGGGTCGCCTGGCGCGGATCGTATTCCGAGGACCGCCGGCCATTGCACAGCCAGCCGTTCTCGGCCGTGGGCGGGCGCCGGCCGGTGGAGTTCTCCTCCGGTTCGGCCACGATGCGGGCCGCCATCATCTCGGCCAGCCGGATCGGATCGCCGATGGGTTCGCTGTCGATGAAGACCGGCACCTCGGCGCAGCCGGCCTCGCGGGCCAGATAGTCGATGCGCACGCCGCACTCCTCGGCGGCGCCGAACAGTTTGGTGAGGATCTCGGTCGGATCGGTGTCGTGCTTGAAATAGTCGTCCACCAGGAAGCAGGTGCTCACCCGCGCGCCGGGTCCGAATTCGGCACGGGCCACCTGGGTGTAGGCCTCCACCAGCGGTGCGACCCGCTTCAGCTGCGCCTTGATGCGGTCCTCGCCATTGAGCAGATCGTCCATGTAGAAATGCCCGGCCTCGATGGACAGATGCGACAGCGGCTGGCCCGCAATGCGATGGCGTTCACCGGCCTCGCTGTAGTCGGTCGCGGAACTCACTATTCTCCCAGCCTTTCCCAGATGGCCGGATTGGTGAGCCCGGCGGCGAGCTTCCGGAAAGCGAGGACGGTCTTCTCGTTCGCGATCCGCGCGGACACATCGGCGTCCAGGATCACCTGCTCGCGCCATTGCAGCATGGGTTCGACGGGCGTCTCGCCCAGAACCACGGTGGTGCCCAACTGATATCGGGTGGCGGCCCGGTTGAGGGTGGCGTTCTGCTCCTGCAACCAGGCTGCCTGCGCGGGCCGCAGGCCGGCCGGTTCGTTCAATTCCGGCACCGCCGTCCGCACGTACCGTATCGATTCCAGCAGCAGCTCCGGATCGTGTCTACATGCCGCGCCGGTTTCCAGCAGCCCGTGCGGGCCGTGCACCAGGCCATTGGCGGCCACGATGTGCTGGCGGGTCCAGCGGTGGAACACCAGCCAGCGCACCACCGCCGCGGACAGCTGCGGCATGCCGGTGGAGCGCAGCGCCAGCATGAGCGCGATGGAGCGGCCGGCGCTCAGATCGACCAGGGTGACATCGAATTCCTGTTCGCAGGTGACCAGCAGCTCGGTGCAGCGGCGCACGGTGGCCTCGTCGATATTGGCGAATTCGCCGCCGCCGCGATCGCCCGGGAACAGCACCAGGCGACCGGACGGGTGCCGGGAATGCCGCAGTTCGGTGCGATCGGTCTCCGAGCGGACGCTCAGGCGCCCGGCGGGCGCGGTATCGCCGAGCAGATACGAGTGCAGGCCGTCGTCATCGGGTGTGCCGCGGTCGATCCGGCTGATCTCGAAGATGGCCCCCACGGTCGGGGAGCCGAAATCGAAGTCCAGGTAGGCGACCTTCAACCCGTCCATGCTGAGTTGATAGGCGATATTGACGCTGGTGACCGAGCGGCCGGTGCCGCCCTTGTCCGACGCCGAGAAGACCAGCACCTCACACGCTCCGGGTGGCGTCGAAGCGGGCGTAGGCGAGCTCGTCCAATTCCAGCAGGGCCTGGGTGGCCAGGCTCAGGGCGGTGCCGGGGCGCTCGTCGATGAGCCGCCGGGCGCGTTCGAGCCGGCGTTCGGCCATGGCCAGCGCGGCGCGATTGGAGGAGATGTCCTTGTCGCTGAGTTCCAGGAGTTCGCGATTGAGCAGGTGCTCGGCCTCGGTGAGCAGTTCCATGGCGCGCAGCACCAGAATGGGCGAGCGCAGCGGCGGATCGCGGAACATGCGGGCCGCGGTCACCAGGCATTCGATCACGCGCTCGGTGAGATACCAGGAGGGCTCGTGGATTTCGTCGCCGCCGAAGATGCGGCAGGGGTCGTCCCACAGGCCGGTGATGCGGCCCTCGCGGAAGGCGCGGCGGTCCAGATGCTCCATGGTGTCCTGGGCCAGCTCCATGAGGCGGTCCCGGGTCTCCATGGTGCCGGAGAGCCGGGCCGCCTGTAGCGTGCGCTTCAAAAGCACTGTGGCGTAGTCGGATACGGTCCACACCAGCAGATGCCCGCCATTGACGTCCTCGGAGCCGTGCAGCCGCAAGCGCACGCCCGGGGTGTGCATGGCGCGGGCCGGATCGTTCTCGGTCATACGGCTGACAATGCGGCCGCGGCGCGCCAGCTCGTCGAGAACCGGTGCGGCCCTGTTCAAATCGTCGTCGCTGGCCTCGCGATTGAGCAGATCCTGCATGAGCACGGCGGTCACGATGAGGGAGAAGTAGTCGGATTCCTCGCCGTCGGAGGTGCGCCACGGAATGTCCTGCAGCGGCCAGCGTCCCGCGCCGAAGCGCGCCACCGCCGACCAGTAGCGCTGTGCCAGATCCCAGCGCAATTGCAGCGCCTCGGCCAGGCGGCGCTGCTCGCCGTCGAGCAGATCGAGTTCGCGGGTGCGGGCGGAGGTGAGGTCGTTGATGCCGTCCAGGGCCACCACCGTGAAATGCAGGTACGGGCGCGCGACGGCATAGCCGGCCTCGGTGGCGATGGGCATGTCGATGAAGTCGATGGGCGCGGCCTCGCGCACCAGGCTCCAGCTCCAGCCGCATTCGAACAGCAGGCCCTCGTCGAAGAGGTCCACGCCCGGCGTCTGGCTGAGGGTGACGTCATTGCGTAGTCGGACGCGCACGCGTTCCAGGCGGCGCGCGACGGATTCGACCACCGCGGAGGTCGGCGCGCCGGTCTGATTCAGCATGGAGAGCATGGCCGCGCCCTCCTTCGACTCCGGCGCGACAGTCTTCACCACGAAGCTGCGCACCAGCCCGACCATGGCGGCGGTGAGGCGGGTATTGATGCGCTCGTCGAGGATCGCGATGCGGGCCGCCAGTTCGCGCCCCTCCCGCCGGGTCTGCCCGGCGACGAACAGCTGGAAGCCGCGCAGGAATTTCAGCGCGGCCAGGCACAGGGTCAGCGACATGGAATAGGAGTCGACGACATCGAGGGCGCGCTGCTCCGGTGTGGGATCGTGCGCTTCGGCCGAGGCCAGATAGCTGCCGGCGGCGAAGACCGGCACATCCTTCTTCGCGCCCGCGTCCGTCTCGACCACGGTGGTATAGCGGTCGATGTACTGCTCCAGCACGTGCACCAGGGTGGCGCCGATGCGCGGGCCATTGCCCATGGGCGCGAGCACGGCGCGGATGTCGTCGGCGATATCGTCGGGCTTGTCCAGCTCGAAGCCCTCGATCTCGGTGGCCGGATAGAGCAGGCACAACAGCTGTTCGGCATCGCTGATGGAATTGGCGCCGTCCCTGCCGCCCCACACCCACTCGCCATCGCGGTAGCAGGCGGTCAGCAGCGACCGCCACACACCGAGAATCTGCTGCCGTGGCTGAATTCTCATCGACGCCGTCCCCTGCCGTCTCGTGGGGCCCCGCCTCGCCGGGGCGAAAACTATCATGCGCCAACCGGGTGTGGGCTCGCATGCGAAGTGCGGGTTCACCGGTAGTTTCGCGATCATGAACCGGGTGGTTCCGCGGGACCGGAGAACACTGGCGCAGATCGCCACGAGCTACGCCCTGCTGCTGCCGAGCCTCATCGGCGTCGGCGTCTTCCTGCTGGTGCCGATCGCGGTGGTGCTGTGGTTGAGCCTACACAGCTGGAATCTGTTGGGGCCCATAGAGTTCACCGGGCTGGATAACTGGCGGTCGGTGCTGACAGACCGACAATTCGGGCATTCGATACTGGTGACGCTGGCCTTGACCGCACTGGTGGTTCCGGCGCAGACGGTACTCGGGTTCGCCGTCGCCGCCCTGCTGGCGCGGCGCGGGCGTGGCGGGACGGTGTTGCGGGTGGTGTACGCGCTGCCGTGGATGTGCGCGCCGGTGGCGGTCGGCGTGGTGTGGCAGTGGATCCTCGCGCCCACCGATGGGGCGCTGAATGCGCTGCTGGGGAGGCGGATCGAATGGCTCAGCGATACGGCCGTGGCCTTGCCCGCGGTGGCGGTGGTGATCGTCTGGATGAATGTCGGGTATGTGGCTTTGTTCTTTGTTGCCGGGATTCGAGCCATTCCCGGGGAGATTCTCGACGCGGGTGCGCTGGACGGCGCCACCGGATGGCGGCGCATCCGCTGGCTGATCCTGCCGCTGCTGCGGCCGACCATGTTCTTCGTGCTCGCCACCGGCGTCCTGAGCGCCTTCCAGACCTTCGACACCGTGTACGCGCTGACCAAGGGCGGGCCCGATCATCACACGGATGTCGTTGCCATGCGCATGTATTCGGAGGCGTTCCAGGCGGCGCAGCCGGGGCGCGCGGCGGTCATGGCGGTGGTGGTGTTCGCGGTCATGGTGGTGATCACGGTGGTGCAGCACCGGTATTTCCGGGATCGGACCAGCTATGAGTACTGAAGCGCGCGCGGCGGTGCTGCGCTCGGGAATCGCCTACGCCGTACTGGTGGCGGGTGCGCTGCTGACCGTCGCGCCACTGGTGCTGAGCGCCTTCACCGCCATGAAGACCACCGAGCAGTTCACAACCGAATCCGCGCTGGCGCCACCGCATCCGGCGACGCTCGACAATTTCCGGACGGTGCTGGACCAGGGTCTCGGACGCGCGGTCGTGGTCACGGCGCTCATGACGGTCTGTATCACCGGTGGGCAGTTGATCACCTCCGTGCTCGCCGCGTATGCGTTCGCGCGCACCAGTTTTCCCGGCCGCGATGTGCTGTTCTGGGGATATCTCGCGACCATGATGGTGCCCAGCGTCGTCACGCTCGTCCCGCTCTATCTGATGTTCGCGAAGACCGGCTGGCTGAACACCTTCTGGGCGCTGGTGCTGCCCTTCGTCTTCGGCTCGCCGTACGCCATATTCCTGCTGCGGCAGTACTTCCGGGCCATACCCGGTGAGCTCATCGACGCGGCCCGCATGGACGGGGCCGCCACACCCGACATCCTCTGGAATGTCGTGGTGCCGATGAGCCGGCCGATCCTGGCCACGCTGACGATCATCACCGTGGTCTCGCAGTGGAACAACTTCATGTGGCCGCTGGTCGCAGCCAGTGGGCCGCGCTGGCAGGTGCTGACCGTGGCGACGGCGAATATGCAGACCCGGTACAACGCGCAGTGGACGCTCGTCATGGCGGCCACCACCCTGGCCATCGCACCGCTGGTGGTGCTGTTCGTGCTGTTCCAGCGGCACGTGCTGCGATCCATCGCCTGGACGGGACTCAAATGAGGATCAAGGATTCGACCCGGGCCGTGCTCGGCATCACCCTGGCCGCCGCGCTGCTCATTGCCGCGGCGCTGTGGCTGGGCCGCGATAGCGACGGCTCGGGGCGCACGGTGGTGCGAATGCGGATCTGGGATCAGAGTTTCGTCGCCGCGTACCGGGCCTCGCTGGACGAGTTCGAGCGGGCGAACCCGGATATCGAGGTGCGAATCACGCTGGTGCCGTGGGCTTCCTATGCGCAGAAGCTGCGGCTGGATGTGGCGGGCGGCATTGCGGACGATCTGTTCTGGACCAGCCTGTACGAGGACTACGCCGACAGCGGGCATCTCGTGGACATCGGTCAGGCCCTGGGGCCCGAAGCCGCGCGGGCATGGGATCGGTTCGCGGTCGAACAGTTCACCAGGAACGGAACACTCTGGGCAGTACCGCAATTCATCGACGGCGGCAGCGCGGTGTTCTACAACCGGGACCTGCTGGCGGCGGCCGGTATCGATCCCGCCGAGCTGAACGCGGCCCGCTGGAGCCCGGACGAGGCGGCCGATACCTTCCGGCCCTTGCTACACCGCTTGCGGCCGGTCGCACCGTGGCCGTACAACGCCGCCAATGACTTCCAGTCCATTACGCTGCCCTATCTCGGCTCAGCCGGTGGCAGTTTCCAGCGGGACGGGCAGTTTGCATTCTCCAGCCCGCAGGGGCAACAGGCCTTCGGCTACACCGTGCGGCTGGTCGCCGACGGGCTCTCGCCCTCGGCGGCCGACACCAACACCAGCGGCGACTTCGCCAAGAACGCCTTCCTGCAAGGCAGGATGCCGCTGTTCCAATCCGGCAGCTTCAATCTCGCGACCATTCACGAAAACGCCGGTTTCGGGTGGGGCTTGGCGATGATTCCCGCGGGCCCACACGGCCGGATCAGCGCGAACAACTCGATCGGCGTGGCGGGAAACGCCGCGAGCGAGCATCCGGACGCGGTGCGGCGCGTGCTCGCGTGGCTGGGCAGTGCGGCCGGCAACCGTTACCTCGGCGTGGATGGGGTCACCATTCCCGCCGTCACCTCCGAACAGCAGGTCTACCGGGATTATTGGGCCCGCCTGGGCGTGGACGCGTCCCCGTTCTTCGAGGTGCTGCGCGACGGTCAGATCGCCGCCGGCGGCGGGCCCGGATTCCCGGCCGCGCTCGAAGCCATCGATCCGATCCTCGACGAGATGTTCCTGGGCCGGATCCCCGTGCCACGTGCTCTGGATCGTGCGCAGCAGGCGGCAACCGAGGCAGCCGACCAGCGATGACGACACACCGCGCCGCAGCAGGAGCCAACTGCTCGGCAAGACGAAAGTGCTGCTCCATGCTCAACCCATCGAGCGGCACGATGTCGATCGACATGCTCAGCGTCTCCTCGTAACCCGGAATATGCAGCAGGCTCGGCACGATCAGTACCGCAGCCTCGGAATGGCCGCAGTCGCAAAGGATCCGGCTGGCCGGGTATTTCTGGAGAGCGTTCGCGGCGGCATCTACCTGACGAAAGACACCGATGTCGAGTTCTACGACAAGGCATACCGCACCATCTGCCAGGCAAGTAGGACCCCAGAGGAAAGTCAGACCCTGCTCACGCAGGCAGCAAAGGAGTACGAACGTGAATGACGAACTGACTGGCGCGAACTGGTTCAAGAGCAGCTACAGCCAGGCCCAAGGGGAGTGCGTGGAAGTGGCATTCACCGCCGGAGTCGCGACAGGCGAACTCGACAGGAACGGGTAGCGGCAGTCTCAGATCCGGCTGTGGTCGGTGTAGGGCGTGCGGGGGCCGAACTTGGGTTTGCGGGCGAAACCGGCCAGGCCGAGTAGGCGCACGGCGCGATAGCGGTGTGGGCGTAGGGGTTCCAGGTATTCGACCATGGCGTCGTCGTCGATGGGGTGGCCCAGTAGGGTCCAGCCGACGATGGAGGCGAGATGGAAATCGCCTACCGACAAGGCATCCGGATCGCCGAAGGCGCGCTGGGCAATCTCGGCGGCGGTCCAGACGCCGATGCCGGGCACCGTTTGCAGGAGATGTGCGGCTTCGACGTGGCCGAGTTGGGTGGCCTCTTCCAGCTTCGCGGCCATACGGGACGCCAGCACAATGGTTTTCGAACGCTGGGGGCCCACATTGGCGCGGTGGTAGACCCAGGAGGGGATGTACCGCCAGGTCTCGGCGTCGGGCATGACCCGCAGGCCCTGCGGGGCCGGGCCGGGTGCGGGAGTGCCGTAGCGCCACACCAGTTTCCGCCAGGAGTCGTGTGCGGTCTTGGTGTGCACCTTCTGTTCCAGCACCGCGGGGACGAGGGCTTCGAACACCAGGTTGGTGCGCAGCATCCGCAATCCCGGATTGCGGCGGTGCGCCTCGGCGACCTTCGGATGTTCGGGGGCGAAGTCGGTGACGTCCTCGTCCAGGCACAGCATGACCGGGAGCTGCTCGAGGAACTCCTCCGCGCCCTGGCCCCACGCCTGGGCTTCGATGGAGTTCCGGTCGGCTTGCCGCAGCCGGTAGGTGACCGGGCCGCTCGCCATTCGGGAGGCATGCCAGTGCGCGCCGTCCGGGGTCTCGCGATGGCACGGATCACCGAACCCGCGCCGGAGCGGGGTGATGGTGGCCGCGAGATCGATGGGGCGCTTCGACCGCACCGTACGGGTGCGTGCGGTGGCGGTCGGCGCTGAAGTCACCGGGACATGCTAATCCGCCTCCCCGGCACTTCAGCGCCCAGCAAAGTGCCGTTGACGCACACACACGCGTGCCGGCGGTAAGTGCCGAACCAATTCTGGGCGTACCCCAGGAGTTACCCGAACCGCACGAAATCAGTTGTTACGTCGGTCACGCAGGAACTGGGCGAGATGTTGCGCGGGCCGGTCCGCGAGCTGACCGGCCTGTGTCCGGCAGGAGAAACCGTCCGCGAGCAGGATGGCGTCCGGGGGTGCGGAGCGCAGGGCGGGCAGCAGGCTGGTCTCGGCGACGGCTACCGATACCTCGTAGTGGCCGCGTTGCATGCCGAAGTTTCCGGCCAGTCCGCAGCATCCGCTGAGTTCGGTCACGGTCGCGCCGGTGCGTTCGAGAATGCGGCGGTCGGCCGCGAAGCCGGAGACGGCGTGCTCGTGGCAGTGCGGCTGCACGATGACCGTCGATCCGGTGCGGTCGGGCGGCTGCCAGCCGGGCTGCGCTTCGAGGAATTCGGCGAGGGTGCGCACGGCGGCGGCGACGGCCGCCGCCCGTTCGTCGCCGGGCAGCAGACGCGGCAGGTCCTCGCGCAGGGCCGCGGTGCACGACGGCTCCAGGCCGACCACCACGCCGCCCGCCAGGACGTGGTCGGACAACGCGGTCACGGTAGCGCGCAATCGTTTCCGGGCGCCGTCCAGCTGGCCGGTGCTGATCCAGGTGAGTCCGCAGCACACGCGGCGGTCCGGGATGCGGACCCGGTGGCCGAGGGATTCGATCAATTCGACGGCCGCCCAGGCGATCTCGGGGTCGAAGGCGTCGGTGAAGGTGTCGGCCCACAACATGACGCCCGCTGTCATCCCGGCCGCTGTCATCCCGGCCTCCGTCATCCCAGCCTCCGTCATCCCGGCCTCCGTCATCCCGGCGTGCTGTTGGCCGGGATCCACCCTGCGCCGCTGTGGATTCCGGCCGAAAGCACGCCGGAATGACGAAGAGGCGAGCGTGGGGACGGGTCGGCGCGGGTCGATTCCCGCTGTGCGCAGGCCGATTCGGCGGAGTGGGCCCGCGGCCGTGAGGGCGTTGAGTACGCGGGGCATGCGGGTGGCGGCGGAGAGCCATTGCGGGAGGCGGCCGAGGGTGTAGTGGTCGATGGGGCGCGGGCGGCCCCGATAGCGGCGGTACAGGGTCTCGGATTTGTAGGTGGCCATATCCACGCCGGCCGGGCAGTCGGAGTGACATGCCTTGCAGGACAGGCACAGATCGAGGGATTCGGCGACGGCGTCGTCGCGCCAGTCGAGCGCCCCTCGCACGACCTCTTGCAGGACGCGGGCACGGCCGCGGGTGCTGTCCTTCTCATCGGCGGTGGCCAGGTAGGACGGGCACATGAAGCCGCCGGAGGCGCGGGTGTCGGCCCGGCATTTGCCGACCCCCACGCAACGGTGCACGGCAGTGGCGATATCGCCGTCCTCCGGATACACGAACCCACCGGCGATGGGCACCGGACGCAGACCCACCAAGCGCAGGTCCGTGTCGATGGGATTGGGATCGACCAGGACACCCGGGTTCAGCACATTATCGGGATCGAACAGCGCCTTGAATCCGGCGAAGGCGCGCAACGCCTCCTCGGAGTACATGTAGCGCAACAGTTCCGAGCGGGCGCGGCCGTCGCCGTGCTCACCGGAGAGCGAGCCGCCGAATTTCACCACCTGCCGGGCGGCGTCCTCCAGAAAGGCCCGGAAGCGTTGCGGCGCATCGGCTATCGGCAGATCCAGGCGGACGTGGATGCAGCCGTCGCCGAAATGCCCGTACAACAGGCCGTCGACGCCGTGCTCGCGGGTCAGCTGCTCGAATTCGCGCAGATAGTCGCCCAGCCGATCGGGGGGAACCGCGGCGTCCTCCCAGCCCGGCCAGGCCGGATGCCCATCGGGGGTGCGGCCCGCCAGGCCCGCCCCGTCGGCGCGAATACCCCAGAGTGCTTGCGCCTCGGTCTTGTCCACGACGATGCGGGAGTCGACCGCGTGCACCGAACGGCGCAGCTGTTCGGCGGTGTCGCGGGCCGCCCCCGCGGTCTCGGCCGCGAGCTCGACCAGCAGCCAGCCGCCGCCGCGCGGTAGGTCCGGCACCGCGCCGCGATGGGTGCGCACGACATCCACCAGGCGCGCGTCCATCCCCTCGACCGCGATCGGCCCGACGGCCATGACGGCGGCGATATCGTCGGCGGCCTTGGGCATATCGGGATAGCCCAGCACCACCAGCACGGTGGCGGCCGGTACCGGCACCAGCTCGACCGTCGCCTCCAGCAGCAGGCCACAGGTCCCCTCGGTGCCGACGAAGGCCTTGGCGATCGACGAACCCCGTTCCGGCAGCAGATGTTCCAGTCCGTAGCCGGAGGCCTGCCGCTCGAAGCGACCGAGTTCGGTGCGGATCATCGCGAGATTCGCGCGGGTGAACGCGTCCAGTCCCGGGACTGCGGACAGGTCGGCTCCGAGCCGCCGCTCCACGCCGCCGCCGTCGAGAATCCGCAACTCCCGCACGGTGTCGGAGGTGCGCCCCCAGGCCACCGCGCGCGGGCCGCAGGCATTGTTGCCGATCATCCCGCCGAGCGTGCACCGATTCTGCGTCGAGGGATCCGGCCCGAAACGCAGCCCGTGTGGTGCGGCCCGGCGTTGCAGCGCCGCCAGGACGACGCCGGGTTGCACCCGTGCGCTGCGCCGCTCGGTATCGACGTCGAGAATCGCGTTCATATGCCTGCTGAAGTCCAGCACCAGTCCGGGCCCGATGGCATTGCCCGCCACCGAGGTTCCGCCGCCCCGGGCGGTGACCGCCAGCCCCTCGGCGCGCGCGAAGGCCAGGGTCGCCGCCACATCGGCGGCATCGCGCGGAAACACCACCGCCGTGGGCGGCAGACGGTAGTTCGAGGCATCCGACGAGTACTCGGCGCGGCGGCGCGGTGAGGCATCGACCTCGCCCGCGAGCACGCCGCGCAATGCCTGCTCCACCCGCGCCTTCTCTACCGGCGCGACACCGGCCCGCTCCACCGAATCGGTCACGCGGCCAGCCTAAGCGCCTGGCCGGCGGATCTCCTCGTCGTCCGGCGCGCTCCTGGTCACGTCGAATGCATTCCTGCGATTCGGCTCTCGGCGAATGCACCGCACACGGGCCGCGGGGCGACCACAATGGATCAATCCACCCGTCCGAGGGGGCATATATGAGTCTCACCGCAGACGATGTCCACGATGTGGCCTTCCGCAAGCCGCCGTTCGGGGTGCGCGGCTATCGCGAGAGCGATGTGGACGCCTTCCTCGACCGGGTGGAGGCCACCCTGCGCGGCGCCGACCATCTCACCGCCGCCGATGTGCGCGAGGCCGCGTTCCGCAGACCGCCGTTCGGGCAGCGCGGCTACGACGAGACCGAAGTGGACGCGTTTCTGGACGTGGTCGAACGGACCCTCGCCGGATAGCGGTTCGCTCTGGGCGAACTCCGCCGCCCGCCGGAAGCACTTGATCTGAACCATTGTTGAGGTCTTAGTGTCGGTGGCCTGGGGTTCGATGGAGCTCCGACGGTGAGGAGTGCGGGATGAGTATGGAATCCGTGGCGTGGAATCAGCTGTACCGGCAGATGAACGCGCCGACCGAGCAGCGGCCGCTGCGGCTGGTGACCGCCCGGCGGATTCTGGCGTTCGCCAAGCCGCACCATCGGCGACTGGCGGCCTTCCTGGTGTTCAGCATCGCCTCGGCGCTGCTGGCGGTGGCCACCCCGGTGCTGGCCGGCGAGGTGGTCGACGCCATCGTGGGCGGCGGCGCCGCGCGCACGGTGATCATGCTGGCGGTGATCATCGCGGTGGTGGCGGTGCTGGACGCCGGGCTCGGACTCGTCATCCGGTGGCTGTCGTCCCGCATCGGGGAAGGACTGATCTTCGATCTGCGGACGGCCGTCTTCGATCACGTGCAGAAGATGCCGATCGCCTTCTTCACGCGCACCCGGACCGGCGCACTGGTGAGCCGGCTCAACAATGACGTTATCGGGGCGCAGCGGGCCTTCAGCTCCACACTGTCGGGCGTGGTCACCAATGTGGTCACGCTGCTGCTCACCCTGGTCGTCATGCTGCGCCTGTCCTGGCAGATCACGCTGCTGGCGCTGGTGCTGCTCCCGGTGTTCATCCTGCCCGCGCGGCGCATGGGTGAGCGGCTGGCCACCATTCAGCGCGAGGCCAGCGGGCTGAACGCGGCCATGAGCACGCAGATGACCGAGCGCTTCTCCGCCCCGGGCGCGACCCTGGTGAAGCTGTTCGGCCGGCCGCGCCAGGAGTCCGCGGAATTCGCGGTGCGGGCCGGGCGGGTGCGCGATATCGGGGTGCGCACCGCCATGCTGCAGACCATGTTCGTCACCGCGCTCACGCTGGTGTCGGCGCTGGCCCTGGCGCTGGTGTACGGGCTCGGCGGCTACCTGGCGCTGAAAGGCAGGCTGGAACCCGGTGCGGTGGTGGCGCTTTCGCTGCTGCTGACCCGGCTGTACTCGCCGCTCACCGCGCTCGCCAGCGCCCGGGTGGACATCATGTCGGCCATGGTGAGCTTCGAGCGGGTCTTCGAGGTGCTGGATCTGAAGCCGCTCATCGAGGACGCGCCCGATGCGAAATCCGTTCCGGACGGGCCGGTGTCGGTGGAGCTGGATCGGGTGAGCTTCGGCTACCCGTCCGCGGACAAGGTGTCGCTGGCCTCGCTGGAGGATGTGGCGACCCTCGACACCCGCGGCGGCGAGGAAGTGCTGCACGAGGTCTCGCTGCGCGCCGAACCCGGGCAGATGGTGGCACTGGTCGGTTCCTCCGGGGCCGGGAAATCCACCATCGCCCAACTGGTTTCGCGGCTCTACGATATCGACTCCGGCGCGGTGCGCCTGGGCGGCGCGGATGTGCGGACGCTGACCGGCCGCTCCATCCAGGACACCGTCGGCCTGGTCACCCAGGACGGGCATCTGTTCCACGACACCATTCGCGCCAACCTGCTGCTGGCCCGGCCCGAGGCCACCGAGGCGGAGCTGTGGGACGCCTTGCAGCGGGCCCGGTTACGCGATCTCATCGCCGCTCTGCCCGATGGGCTGGACACCGTGGTCGGGGAGCGCGGCTACCGGCTCTCCGGCGGCGAGCGGCAGCGGCTGACCATTGCCCGGCTGCTGCTCAAGCAGCCGCGCGTGGTGATCCTCGACGAGGCCACCGCCTCCCTGGACTCCACCTCCGAGGCGGCCGTGCAGGAGGCGCTGGGCGAAGCCCTCGCCGGACGGACCGCGCTGGTGATCGCGCACCGGCTGTCCACCATCCGCAATGCCGACCAGATCGTGGTGCTCGAGCACGGGCGCATCGTGGAGCGCGGCACCCACACCCAGCTGCTGGCCGCGGGCGGCCGCTACACCGAGCTGTACCGCACCCAGTTCGCCGACGTCAGCGAACCGGCCGCCGCTTAGGGCGGAAAGCCGGACCGGCGGGCAACGCGTCGCGCTCTCCGCGTGGCGCGTTTGCCGGACCGGCAAAAGAAGTAGTCCGCCGCCGACTCTCGCGGATAACGTCGAGAGCATGGGCGCACATACTCACGGGCATTCGCATGGGCACGGGCACTCGCACGGACACGGCCACGGGCATACCCGGGACGGCATCGACTGGGCCGCGAAGATCGCCCACCTGCAGCAGGACGACGCGATGGCGGAGACCGCCGCGGCGCGCATCGCGGAACGGTTGATCGGGCTGCCGCGCGTGGACGGCGAGCGGCCCACGATCGTGGATATCGGCGCCGGCGCCGGGGGACAGAGCGCCGCCTTCGCGCGTGAGCTCGCCGGGCGCGGCGGCGGGCGGCTGATCATTGCCGACGCGGTGCCGGAATTGCTCGAGGTGGCCCGCAAGGCGGCGGAGACCACCCTCGGCGACGACGACCGGGTCACGATCGAAACCCTGCTCGTGGACGCCACCTCCGACGAGGTGGTGCGCACCGTGCCCGCGGCCGATGTGGTGTGGGCCTCGCGCATGGTGCATCACCTGCCCGATCAGCAGGACGGGGTGGACCGGCTGGCGAAGCTGGTGCGGCCCGGCGGGTGGCTGGCCCTGGCCGAGGGCGGGCTGCCGACCCGTTGCCTGCCTTGGGATCTCGGCGTCGGCACGCCGGGCCTGGAGGATCGGCTGCTGGCGCTGCGCGATGAGCGTTTCGGCCGCATGCGCGCCGAGATCCCGGAGGCGGTGCCGATGCCCTACGGCTGGGGCACGGCCCTGGCCAAGGCTGGTCTCGACGCGGTGACCTCGTTCAGCGTCCTCACCGATCATCCGGCCCCCGCCACCCCCGCGATTCGCGAAACCGTCACGGCCCGGCTGGATTCCATGCGCGAGCACGTGGGCGAGGAACTCGGCGCGGCGGATCGCGCGACCCTCGAGGCGCTGCTCGATCCGGCGGCCGACACGTACATCGGCAAGCGCGAGGACGTCTACCTGCTCGGCGCGGTCACCGTGCACCTGGGCCGTCGCTGAATCCGCATCCGCCGCCGCGGCGCTCGCGGCCGGAGCGACATCGGGATGTGACCGTACTGTTAGACACCGGAAGGTCCGAAAAGTCCAGCTGTACGGCATAATTCGACTTCCCTGGCATCGCCAAGATCATCGTTTCACATGCCGGGGAAGGAGTTTCGGTGAGCCGTACCACAGCACAGTCACGCCCTGAGGCGCTCTGGCGCATGCCCGTCTCCGGGCGTCCCCGGCAGCCGGTGGAGGAACCACCGCTGCGGCTGCGGGTCGACGGCGGGACGGCGCGCACCGACGACCAGTGGACCGTACCGAAAACTCTTTTCGCCGAGTCGGTTTCCGGCAAACTGGTGATCGACTTCACGCGGGCGCACTGCGTGCGGCGCGAGATCGACGTGCACGTGCGCGCCGGAGCGGGGGCGATCGTCATGATCGTGCCGCGGGGCTGGCGCATCGACCTGGACGGCGTGCAACGCGGCGGCGGCACCGTGACGAACAAGGTGACGCTGCCGCGCTTCCCGGGCGCTCCGTTGATCCGGGTGCAGGGACAGGTGGAGACCGGAACGGTCAAGGCGCGCTATGCGTATCGCTCCCCGCTGAACTGGTTCCGCCGTTCCCGTTGAGCTCTCGTTCCACACTGCGGGCGGTGCCCTGCGCGACGGCGCAGAGCACCGCCTCGCCCGCGGCGCTGTCGGCGAATATCTCGCAGCGGCAGACGGCCTGGCGGCGCGTGGCATCGATGACGGTGGCCTCGGCGCGCAATCGCGCCCCCGCGGCCGGGCGCAGATAGGTGATGGTGAAACCACCGGTCAGCACATTCGCGCCGAGCACCGTGCCCGCCGCATAGGTGAGGGCATTGTCGGCCGCGTAGGCCAGGACGCCGCCATGTACATACCCGAACTGCTGGCCGAGCTCCGGCCGGATGGGAATCTCCAGAGTGGCGCGGCCATTGCCGAATGCGGTCAGCTCCGCGCCGACCAACTGGCTGAACGGCTGGGCCGCAAGGACTTTCCGGCCCAGGTCGAGATCCAGTTCTACAGTCATCACTTCACTTTCCGGTCGGTTCGGGAGTTCGGAGCGCCTGCCAGGCGGCGTCGGCCAGCTGCGGGGCCACCTCGATCGGCGCGGTGACGAATTCACCGCCGAGCCAGTGCCGCGAGTACACCTGCGCGGGACCCAGCCACAGCGCGTAGAGCAGGTCGAAGTCGAGTTCACGCACCGCGCCGTAGCCGGCGTGGGTACGCCACCAGCGGGCGACGCCGCGCATGAACTCCCGATTGCCGTCGCTGTCGCGCACGCCCGGCGGCCGGGCGGAGGTGAGCACCTTCGCGCGGTACTGGTTCTCGCTCACCCAGCGCAGATGCTCGGTGACGCCGGCGCGCACCCCGGCCTCGGCGTCGGCGCTGTCGCGCACCGCCGCCCAGAAATGGCGCTGATAGTCCTCCAGTGCGAAGGCCCACACCTGCCGGTACAGCTCGGCCTTGTCCGGGAAGTGGTGATACAGCGCGCCGACACTGGCTCCGGCCGCGGCGCGAATCTGGGTGAGCGTGGCATCGAGAGTCCCCTGTTCGGCGAACTGGCGTTCGGCCGCCAGCAGCAACCGATCTCGAATCTTCATGCCCAGAATTTAGTTCTGTTTCGGCGGGCAGCACAACCCCCTTTCCCGACATTTCGGCAGACCATGCGGTATGACGGAGGGGTGGCGCGCTGGCTGTTGCACGTCGACCTCGACCAATTCCAGGCCGCGGTCGAATTCCGGCGGCATCCGGAACTGCGCGGGCAGCCGGTCATCGTGGGCGGGAACGGAGATCCGGCCGAACCGCGGAAGGTGGTGTCCTGCGCGTCCTATCCGGCGCGGGCCTTCGGGGTGCGGGCCGGGATGCCCTTGCGAACGGCCCTGCGAATCTGCCCGGACGGGGTGTTCCTGCCGCAGGATCTGGCCACCTACGCGGAGGCGTCCGAGGAGATCATGGCGCTGCTGCGGACCTTTCCGGGGCGGGTGGAGGTGCTCGGCTTCGACGAAGCCTTCCTGGCCGCCGATACCGATGATCCGGAGCAGCTGGCGCGCGAGATTCGCACGGCCATCGAAGAATTGGGGCTGACCTGCGCGGTCGGCATCGGGGACAACAAGACCCGGGCCAAACTCGCCACCGGGTTCGCCAAGGCGGTGGGCAAATCCGGCGACGCCGCGGCGGAGGCCGCGGGCGGGGCGGGCATCTTCCGGCTCACCGCCGACAACTGGGTCGAGCTCATGGCGCACCGGCCGACCACGGCGCTGTGGGGGATCGGGGCGCGCATCGCGAAACGCATGAGCGCCCTGGGCATCGAGACGGTCGCCGATCTGGCGGCGGCGGACCGGGAGCGGCTGGCGGCGGAATTCGGGCCCAATACCGGACCGTATCTGTGGGTACTCGGACACGGTGCGGGTGACACCGATATCGCCGAACCCCGGGAACCGGTGGGACACAGCAGGTCCGAGACGTTTCCCGAGGATCTCACCGAGATCGCCGACCTCGACGCGGCCATTGCCCGGCTGGCCGCCCAGGTCGCGGAGGACACCTTCGCGGACGGGCGCGCCATCGGACGGGTCGGGGTGACGGTGCGGACCAAGACGTTCTTCACCCGCACCAAACAACGCAAGCTGCCGCGGCCCACCGCCGATGTGGACGAGGTCGTGCGGACCGCGCTGGAGGTCCTGCACCGGTTCGAGCTGGACCGGCCCATCCGATTGCTCGGCGTGCGCGTCGAATTCGCCCCGGGCATGCGGTGATCGACGCGTTTGACATGCTGTGGTCAGGCATCCGACGGAAGGCACCCATTCGATGACCCACCAGTACGAGAACATTCTGTTCGCGCAGGACGGGCCCATTGCCCGCATCACCCTCAACCGGCCCAATGCCGCCAACGGCATCAATCAGGCCCTGGCCGATGAGCTGGCGCAGGCCGCCGCCTACTGCTCCGATGATCCGGCCGTCAAGGTCGTGGTGCTGACCGGGGCCGGGAAGTTCTTCTCCGCCGGCGGTGACGTGCGGGCCATGGCGGCCGCCGACGACACCGGCGCGTTCATCGACAAGCTGGCCGAGACCCTGCACCACGCGGTGTCCTCGTTCGCGCGCATGGACGCGCTGCTCATCACCGCCGTCAACGGCACCGCCGCCGGGGCGGGCCTGAGCCTGGCCATTGCCGGTGATCTGGTGGTCGCGGCCGAATCCGCGTCGTTCACCATGTCCTACACCAAGGTCGGGCTCAGCCCCGACGGCGGCGCGTCCTACTATCTGCCGCGCCTGATCGGCGTGCGCCGCACCCAGGACCTCATGCTCACCAACCGGGTGCTCACCGCGAACGAGGCGCTCGACTGGCAGCTGCTGCACCGGGTGGTGCCCGATGCCGAACTCGCCGGAGCCGTCGAGGAACTGGCGCAGCAGTTCGCGAGCGGCCCCAAGCTGTCCAATGCCAATGTGAAGAAGCTGCTGCTGGTGTCCTCGCAGCACACCCTCGAAGAACAGCTCGGCACCGAGGCCGCGTTCATCACGCACTGCGCGGAATCGGCCGACGGCGCCGAGGGCATCGCCGCGTTCCTGGGCAAGCGGGCGCCCAAGTTCGCCTGATCAGCTCTTCAGGAATTCGAGAATGTCGGCGTTCACTTGCGCCGCATGACTGATGTACAGGCCGTGCCCGGCATCCGGGTACTCCTTGTAGACCGCATGCGGCACCAGCTTGACGGCCTGCCGGCTGGCGACGTCGATGGGGATCGACTGGTCCGGAATGCCGTGCAGCAGCAGCACGGGCAGCGTGAGGGCGGCGACGTCGGCCCGATGGTCGGCGGTGAAGATCTCGCGCTGCATGACCAGCGCCGCATACGGCGCGGCCTGCATGCAGCGCTGCATTTCCGCATCCATGACCGCTTGGGACACACCGGTTCCCATGTGGGTGGCGAAGTAGCCCTGCCCCCGGTCGGCGTACCACTTCGGCCGGTCGGCGCGGAACTGCGCCTGCGAGGCCTCCAGCGCCGCCCGCGGCACGCCGGCCGGATTGTCCGCGGTCTGGCACATGAACGGAATGGCGGGCGCCAGCAAGGCGATTCGCGCAATGCGGTCCTGCCCGTGCCGGGCCAGGTAGCGCACCACCTCACCGCCGCCCGCCGAATGCGCGACCAAGATTACGTCCGCTCCACCTCCCTGCGCTTGCAAGTCGAGATGCTCGATCAACGCCGCCAGATCGTCGGCGCGGGTGTCCACGTCGTAGCCGGTGGACGGCCGGTCCGACCGGCCGTGACCGCGGCGATCCACCAGCACGCAGCGATAGCCCTGCTCCAGGAAGAACGGCACCTGGTACTCCCACATATCGCTGTGCAGCGACCAGCCCGCCACGAACAGCAGCGGCGTGCCGGTGCCGTAGTCCTCATAGGCGAGGGTGGTGCCGTCGGTGGTCTGGAAGAATCCCATATCTGCTGCGCTCCTTAGCGTTTCGCTTGCTGATCTCAGACTGCCGGAGCCCGGGAACGAAAGCGATTACGCGCGAGGTAAAGCTGTGAATCCATCGCAAGACGGGCCTGGCCGGCAGCGCCGGTCTTATGCTCGGTCAATGGAGTTCCAGGCGATGGTGGCCCACGAAACGGACAGCGGTATCGCACTCATCCGCGAAACGGTGAACGACGACTTCCATGGGCCCGGCGATGTGACGATCAAGGTTCATTACTCGGGCGCGAACTACAAAGACGGCCTGGCCATCACCCCCAAGGGCGGTGTGATTCGCGAGTATCCGCTCATCCCGGGCATCGATCTCACCGGCGAGGTGGTCACCTCCGGGAATCCGGACTTCGCCCCGGGTGATCTGGTCGTGGCCCACGGTTATGAGCTGGGCGTCTCGCATCACGGCGGCTACACCGAGTACGCCAAGGTCCCGGCCGAATGGGTGGTGAAGCTCGAGGGCCTGACGCCCCGCGAGGCCGCCGCCATCGGCACGGCGGGGTTCACCGCGGCCATGAGCGTGCAAGCCCTGCTCGACCACGGCCTGACCCCGGCCGCCGGTCCGGTTCTCGTCACCGGCGCCACCGGCGGCGTGGGCAGTGTGGCGGTGGACATTCTGTCCGGTCTCGGCTTCGAGGTGGTCGCCTCCACCGGCAAGATCGGCGCCGGCGAACTCCTCGAAACCCTGGGCGCCGCTTCGGTCATCGGCCGCCTGCCCGCCGCAGGCGAGAAGCTGCGCCCGCTCGGCAAGGCGCAATGGGCCGCGGCGGTGGACAGCGTCGGCGGCCAGTCGCTCGCCCACATTCTCAGCACGATCAAGTACGGCGGCGCGGCCGCGGTCAGCGGTCTCACCGGTGGTCCGGAGCTCCCGACCACCGTCATGCCGTTCATCCTGCGCGGGGTCTCCCTGCTCGGCATCGACTCGGCCCATATGCCCATCGCGGCCCGCCGCGAACTGTGGGCCCGCCTCGGCAAGGACCTGAAGCCGGCGCATCTGAGCCTGCTCGAGAACTACGCGCCCATCACCGAGGCCGAATCCGTGCTCCGCTCCATCCTGGAGGGCACCCACTCCGGGCGCACCGTGCTCGGAGTGGCCGGGGAGTTCTGAGACGGCCACGAAATACGAACGGACCGCGCGGGTTTCGGTTTCATGTGAAACAAGCGCGGTCCGTTGCTATTCGGTTGTGCTATCGCGTCCCGCCCGTCAGGCGGTGGCGCTCAGGGCCGGACGGTCGAGCTCGGACTCGATGACCGGTTCGATGGCGTAGGCCAGGATGTCGGCCACGTCGGCGACGGGGCGCACATCCAGGGCGGCCAGCACCTCGGCCGGGACCTCGTCGAGATCCGGTTCATTGCGGGCCGGGATGAAGACGGTCTTCAGTCCGGCGCGCTGCGCGGCCAGCAGCTTCTGCTTCACGCCGCCGATGGGCAGGACGCGGCCGTTCAGCGTGACCTCGCCGGTCATGCCGACATCGCCGCGAACCTGCCGGCCCAGGGCCAGCGACACCAGGGCGGTGACCATGGTGACGCCCGCGGACGGACCGTCCTTCGGGACCGCGCCCGCCGGGAAGTGGATGTGGATATTGCGATCCAGCACCTTCGGCTCGATGCCGATCTCCTCCAGGTGGGAGCGGACGTAGGTCAGGGCGATCTGCGCCGACTCCTTCATGACGTCGCCGAGCTGGCCGGTCAGGGTCAGCGAGCGATCGCCCTCGGCCGCATTGGCCTCGATGTAGAGGACATCGCCGCCGGCGCCCGTCACCGCCAGACCGGTCGCCACGCCGGGGACCGCGGTGCGTTCCACCGAATCCGGGGTGAAGCGGGGACGGCCCAGGAACTCCGTCAGGTTGTCCAGGCCGATGACGATGGAACCGGTGTCGTAACCCAGATCCTTGTCGTAGCCCAGGCTTTCGGAGTCGGCGAGATCCGCCGATTCCGACAGCTTGGTCGCCGCCTTGCGCAGCGCCTTGGCGATGAGCCGTTCCATTTGCCGCACACCGGCTTCCCGGGTGTAGTTGGCGGCGATCTCGCGCAGCGCCTCCTCGGTGATCGAAACCTCCTCGGCGGTCAGGGCATTGCGCTCCAACTGCCGCGGAATGAGGAAGTCGCGGGCGATGGCGACCTTGTCCGCCTCGGTGTAGCCGTCCACGGTGATCAGTTCCATGCGGTCCAGCAGCGGGCCGGGAATGGTCTCCATGACATTGGCGGTGGCGATGAACAGGACATCGGACAGGTCCAGGTCCAGATCCAGGTAGTGGTCGCGGAAGGTGTGGTTCTGCGCCGGGTCCAGAACCTCGAGCAGGGCCGCCGCGGGATCGCCGCGGAAGTCCGAGCCGACCTTGTCGATCTCGTCCAGCAGGACGACCGGGTTCATGGAACCGGCCTCCTTCATGGCGCGCACGATGCGGCCGGGCAGGGCGCCGACATAGGTGCGGCGGTGACCGCGGATCTCGGCCTCGTCGCGGACGCCGCCCAGGGCGACGCGCACGAACTTGCGGCCCAGCGCGCGGGCGACCGATTCACCCAGCGAGGTCTTGCCCACGCCGGGCGGGCCGACCAGCACCAGCACCGCGCCGGAGCCACGGCCGCCGACCACCTCCAGATTGCGGGCGGCGCGGCGGGCGCGCACGGCCAGGTACTCGACCATGCGGTCCTTGACCTCGTCCAGGCCGTGATGATCCGCGTCCAGCACCGCGCGGGCCGCCGAGACATCGGTGCTGTCGGTGGTTTTCACGGTCCAGGGCAGGTCCAGGACGGTGTCCAGCCAGGTGCGGATCCAGCCCGATTCCGGGCTCTGATCGCTGGCCCGCTCCAACCGGCCCACCTCGCGCAGCGCGGCCTCGCGAATGTCCTCGGGCAGGTCGGCGTTCTCGATGCGGGTGCGGTAGTCGTCGGCGCCGTCCGGCTCGTCCTCGCCCAGCTCCTTGCGAATGGCGTTGAGCTGCTGGCGGAGCAGGAATTCGCGCTGGCTCTTCTCGACGCCCTCGCGCACATCCTCGCTGATCTTCTCGCTGACCTCGGTCTCGGCGATGTGCTGCTTGGTCCACTCGATGAGCTTGGTCAAACGGACCGTGGTGTCGACGGTTTCGAGCAGTTCCCGCTTCTGCTCATTGCTCAGGTACGGCGCCCACCCGGCGGTGTCGGCAATGGCGGACGGCTCGGACAGCTGGTTCACGGCGTCGATGACCTGCCAGGCCTCGCGGCGCTGCAGGACGGCGACGACCAGCTTCTTGTATTCGGCCGCGAGCTCGGTGGTGCGGCCGTCGGCGGCGGGCGCCTCGACGGGCTCGGCCTCCACCCACAGCGCGGCGCCCGGGCCGGTCACCCCGTGCCCGATCTTGGCGCGGCCCTCGGCCTTGAGCACGGCGGCGGGCGCGCCACCGCGCATGCGCCCCACCTGTTCGATGGTGGCGACCACGCCGTAGGTGGCGTAGCCCTCGTCCAGCCGCGGCGCGACCAACACCTGGTTGACCTTGCCCGCCCGCGCGGCATCGATAGCGGCCTGCGCGGATTCGTCCAACTCGATCGGCACGATCATGCCGGGCAGCACGATCGGATCGGTCAGGAACAGGACCGGCAGGTTCTGTGGTGTTGTCACGACTTCGACCCCTTCCAAGGTTGAGCGATACCTACTCAACCCCGGCCCCGGTGGTCTTGTTCCAGCCCGCTGTTCGCCCCGGGCGAACAAGGGGAAGTGCTATTTCTATCAATATGTAAACGATCATTATTATGACGATCATTTCTGATACGATCAGAACCATGTTCCGTAAGACCTGGCTGCTCCGGTTGTCGATCGCCGCCGGGTGCGTCATCGCACTCGCGCTGTCCGCGGGGGCCTGGGTCGTCGTCGCGAACGACTTCGCCTTCACCGAGCGACGGGTCACCATCCCGGGGCCCGGGCAGGACCTACAGGGCACCTTGGTGATGCCCGAGGATCAGCGCGGTCCCGCCGGACTCGTCGTATTCGTGCACGGTGACGGGCCCGCCGACGCCGGTCGCGACGACTTCTATCGGCCGCTCTGGGAATCGTTCGCGCGGGCCGGGTACGCGTCGCTGGCCTGGGACAAGCCCGGAATCAATGGCGCGCCCGGGAATTGGCTCGAGCAGTCCATGCACGATCGGGCCGTGGAGACCGAGGCCGCCATTGCCTGGGCGGCGGCGCGCGACGATATCGATCCGCGGCGCATCGGGATGTGGGGGATCAGCCAGGCGGGATGGGTGCTGCCCGAGGTGGCGGTGCGGCATCCGGAATTGCAGTTCATGATCCTGGCCGGGCCCGCCATCAACTGGTTGCGGCAGGGTGAGTACAACACCAATGCCGAACTGCGGCACCGGAATGCGTCCGAGGCCGAGATCGTGGCGGCGCATGATCGTCGCACCGCCGTGCTGGGGTTGCTGCGCGCGGGCGCGTCCTATGAGCAGTACCTCGCCGCGGGAATCGACGACGACCCGATGTCCGCCGACCGCTGGCGGTTCGCTGGTCGGAACTACCTCTCCGATGTCAGCGAGTATCTGCCGCGACTTCGGATTCCGGTGCTGCTCGCGCTCGGTGAACAGGACCTGAATGTGGATGTCGCCGAAACCGCCCGCGTCTACCGGGAATTGGCGCCGGCCGGGTTGCTCACCGTCCGGAGGTATCCGGACGCCTCGCACAACATCGTCAAGGCGGAGCTGGACAACGACCAGGGTGTGCGATCGGTGCTGGTCGCGGTGTTCGCGCCGCGTTCGCTGTACGCGCCCGGATATCTGGACGACCTGCGGGAATACGCCGAACAGCAGGAACCCTCGACAGTCAGGAGCTCGAAATGAAAGTCCTCGCACTGGGTGGGCCGGGCGCCATGGGCGCCGTCGCGGTGCGGATCGCGGCCGGGCTGGCGGGGCTCGAGGAGATCGTCATCGCCGATCGCGATCTCGGGGCCGCCCAACGGCTGGCGCGGGAACTGGCGCATTCGCCGGTTCCGGTGCGGGCACTCGAAGTCGACGTCACCGATGACTCCGCGCTGCGGAACGCGCTGTCCGGCGCGGACCTGGTGCTCAATACCGTTGGGCCGTATTACCGTTTCGGCCCGACCGTGCTGCGCGCCGCCATCGAGACCGGAACCCACTACCTCGATATCTGCGACGACTGGGAACCCACGGTTCGGATGCTCGAACTGGATGCGGCGGCGCGCGGGCACGGCGTGTGCGCGGTGATCGGCATGGGCGCCAGCCCGGGCATGAGCAATCTGCTCGCCGCCCTCGCCGCCGCCGAACTCGACACCGTGCGCGACGCGTACACCGCCTGGGCCGTCGACGCGGGCGAGACGCCGGTCGATATGGAGGAACAGATCCTGGGCCCGGACGGCAGGCCCACCGCGGCGGCCGTGCATTGGATGCAGCAGGCCAGCGGCGTCATCACCGTCGTGCGCGACGGGGTCCCGGCGGAAGTCCGCCCGCTGCGCCCGATTCCGCTGACGCTGCCCGGCGGTCGGCGCGGCGCCGGCTATTCCATCGGTCATCCGGAACCGATCACCTTGCGGCGCAGTCTGAAACTCAGCGGTGACGCCCTGAATCTGATGGTCCTGAAACCCTGGACCCTCGCCTATCTCGACACCCTGCGCCGCGATATCGACAGCGGCCGGCTGACCAACGAGACGGCCGCCGCACTGCTCACCAAGCCGACTATCGTGCGCGGCCTGCGATCGATCCCGACGGCGCTGCGCACCGCGGGCCCCGGCAATCTGCCGCCGTTCTTCGCACTCGTCTCCGGAACCAAAAAGGGGCGCGACCGCACGGTGCTCGCCCACCCGAACCTGACCGGCCCGAGCTCGGACCCGGTGCACGGGCTGCTGACCGATATGGCCCGCGCGACCGGAATCCCCTTGGCGCTGGGCATGTATCAGGTCGTCGACGGCAGCGTGCGCACGCCCGGCGTGCACGCCCCCGAGGAAGTCATCGATCCGGCGCGGTTCTTCACCGACCTCGGCCGCACCCTCGGGCGGGATCCGGGCACTCCGATCTACCTGGTAGAACAGGAACCCTCCGACGCCGCCGGGAGGTGAACACTTGGACAGCACACCGAACGACACCGATATCTCCACCCGGACCCTGGTGGAGAGCATGATCCGCGCCGACGCGACGATCGACGCGGGCGAGTTGTACGACGTCGCCGCCGCGCTCGGCATGAGCGATCAGCAGGTCCGGCTCTGCATCAAACGGCTCGTCGCGGAGGGGCGATTCACCCAGGACGGGCGCGGCCGCAAGGCGGTCCTGCATGCCACCGAGCTGACCCGCGGGCTCATCGAACCCGATCTGGAATTCATCCGCTATATGTACGCGCAGGATCGCGGCCGGGCGCCATGGGACGGGACGTGGCATCTGGTCGCCTTCGGGGTGCCGGAATCGGCGCGGCAGGCGCGCGATGCCATGCGCGATGCCATCCTGCGGCTGGGCGGCGCCGCCATCCAGGGCGGACTGTACGTGGCGGCCAACCCCTGGGAGGAGCTGATCCGTTCCGCCGCAGCGCGATTCGGGGTCAACGACCACGTCACCACGTTCACCAGCACCGATCTCACGGTCGGCGGGCACAGTGCCGCACGCGATCTCGCCGAGCACCTGTGGCCGATCGAGCGGATCGCCGACGGTCACCGGCGACTGCTCGCCACCGCCGAACGCATCGGGCCGCGGCTGCCGGACGCCTCGCACATCGAGCGCCTGACCATGGCCGTCACCCTCGCCACCGCATTCAACCGGGCCAGCGAACCGGATCCGCTGCTGCCGCCCCAACTGCTGCCCCAGCCGTGGATCGGCGCCGCCGCGCGGGCGGCCACGGCGGCCTGCTGGGCCGAGCTGCTGAAATCTACCTCAGCACAACCACTTCAACTGTTTCGTTGGTATTCCGCTGTGCTCGAAGAGGTTTCGGCAACGGCGCCGATTTCCTGAACCGATTCCCGTCCCCTGGCCGCCGCCATGACAGACCATGGAAGGGGGCCTAGCGGGAGGCGGGCAGCGTCATGGAGCAGTTCCGGTTCGAAGGCATCCGGGTCGCCTACATGCGGCGGGGCGAGAGCGGGCCGCCGGTGGTGCTGCTGCATCAGGCGGGCGGATCGCATCTCATCTGGATGCCCCAGATCACCGCGCTCGCCCGGAAATACCGCGTCCACGCCCTCGATCTGCCCGGGTACGGCGCCTCGGACAAACCCGCGGGCGGCTACGGGCTCGAACTGTATGTGAACACGGTCCGGCAGTTCCTGCGCTGGAACGAGCTCACCGACGTCGCGCTGGTGGGGAACTGCGTCGGCGCCGCCACCAGCCTGACCCTGGCCCGCCGCTATCCGGCCATGGTGCGCGCGGTGGTCGCGATCAATCCGCTGACGGAATCCACCGCGATGCAAGGCGAGCAGGGCCTGCCCGCGCGGCTGACCCGCGGCATGCCCGCCCTCGGCGTCCGGGCCGTGCAGCGGGTGCACACGCCGAAATGGCTGGCGCGCAGCGCAATGCGGTACTGGTTCAGCAGCCGGCGCGCCTTCCGCGAAAGCCCGTATGTGGGCGCGCTGTCGGCGGGGTTCCCGGTGCGCGCGCTCACCGGCCTGGTGCGGGACCTGGATTCCTTCGCCGCACTGGACGAGTGGCCGGACCGCGCGGCGCTGCCGCCGGTCTGCACCATCTGGGGCACCCGAAATCGCGTGCTGTCCGCGGCGGCCGGACGCGCCCTCAACGAGAAGCTGCGACCCGAGCGCGCGGAATGGCTCGACGGCTGCGGGCATGTGCCCATGCTGGAGCGCCACGCCGAGGTCACCGCCATCATCGACGAATTCCTCACCGCGCACCCGGTCCCGGCCCACCCCGCCGGCCACGGCTCCGACCGGGAAAGCTAGTCCGGCAGACCCGGCTTCGGCCTACCATGGCGCCGGAAAGCATTGCCGCACGATCGTTCTGAGGAGCCCATGACCATGCTGGCCGCACGACTGCATCTGGGACCGAACCGCAGCCTCGAACTCGACGAGGTGCCGGTGCCCGAGCCCGGAGCCGATCACGTGCTGATCAAGGTCGAGGCGGCGGGCGTGTGCCTGTCGGACGTGCACCTCATCGACGGGACGCTGACACCGCTGTTCCTCAAAGGGGACGTGGTGACCCTCGGGCACGAGGTCGCCGGGACCGTGCACGCGCTCGGACCGGGCGTCACCACCGCCAAGGTGGGGGACCGCGTCGTGCTGCAGGCCGGGGAATCGCGCGACGGTGCGACCTACACCCGCGGCGTGGACTACGACGGCGGCTGGGCCGAATACGCCCTGGCCCGGGTCGACACCCTGGTGCCGATTCCCGATGATCTGCCGTTCGAGCAGGCGTGCTTCATTCCGGACGCGGTGTCCACGCCGTGGGGCGCGATCACCGCCACGGGCAAGGTGAAAGCCGGTGAGCCGGTGGGCGTCTGGGGTGTCGGCGGGCTCGGCGCGCACGGCGTGCAGCTGCTGCGCCTGGTCGGCGCGGCCCCGATCATCGCCGTGGATCCGCTGCCCGCCGCCCGGGAACGCGCACTGGAATTCGGCGCGGACCTGGCCTTCGATCCGGCCGACCCGGATCTGCGATCCAAGATCTTCGCCGCCACCGGGACCGGGCTGGCGGCCGCCTTCGACTTCGCGGGTGTGGCGGCGGTGCGCGAGCAGGCCGTCATCTGCCTGGCCCCGCACGGACGCCTGGTGCTGGTCGGTCTCACCGATAAGCCGATCACAATCACCCACGGCACCGCGTTCAGCTTCTTCCAGCAGGAGCTGCGCGGGCACTACGGCTCCGCGCCGGAGGATGTGGCGAAGCTCGTGAAACTTCAAGGCCTGCACCGGGTCGAGTTCTCCCGGTCGGTCAGCGCGGTCATGCCGCTGGCCGATGCGGCCAAGGCCGTGCACGCCCTGGAATCCAAGGAGGGCAACCCGATCCGGATCGTGCTGAAGCCCTAGCACGCACTCCCCGGACACATTTCGCCCGGAACCGCTGTGCGGTTCCGGAGCGCGGCGTCGTTCTTAGGCCAACCGACGCTGGAAGGCGTTGGTGGCCTGCGCAGTCGACGGATCGACGGTGTAAACGCCGAGGTCCGCCGAGGAAGCCGTCAGGTCCAAGGTCATGAAGCCGACGTCGCCGAAGTTCTGGAACAACGCCGGATTGTCGCCGTGCGCGGACGTGGTCTTGGCGGCCGCGCCGGAGACGATCTGACGCGTTCCCTTGGAGGCGGCGTTCGGCTCGAGCACCTGCAGGCAGTGGTCGTGCCCGGAGAGAATGAACTGGGCGCGGCCCAGCACGTGCGCCTCGAAGAACTCCTTCACCCAGAGTCCATTGGCGGGTTCGAACGGAAGGCCGTCGTATTCACCGGCATTCCCGTGGCTGCCATTGCTCAGATACGGGTGGTGCGTGCAGACGATCTTCCACGTGGCGGTGGACTCGTCCAGCGCCCGATCCAGCCACGCGGCCTGTTCGGTCATGAACTGGCCGCCCTTCGACCAGTAGGCGTTGAACACCGGCGGCAGCAGCGCGGCAATGGGATTCAGGTCCAGCACGAAGAATTCGACCACGGGCTGTTCCCGCGGGACGCGCACCGAGTAGTAGCGCGCCGGCATCCACCAGCGCCGCGACCGCGCGTGATAGGCCACCTCGTGATCGCCGCGCAGCAGCCAGCCGCCGTCGCCGGGCAGCACCGCGGTGTTGTCGTGATTGCCCTGCACCATGATCCAGGGGAAGTCGAGATCGTGGTTGGGGTCCTCGAACTTGGCGGCGAACTGGGCGTCGTCATCGGACCACGGGCCCTGTTCGTAGACATTGTCGCCGAGGCCGAGGCCGAGGGAGAACGGCTTGCTCGCGTGCTGGGCGCGAATGGCGTCGGCCACCGCCCACTGCGGGCGGGATCCGGTCCCGGCGTCGCCGGTGACGAGAATCCGGAGATCACGAGAGGCGGGGAAGGGGAACTTGTCCACGGTCGGCGCGGGTGCGGGCTGCGCCCAGGCCGGTGCGGCGGTGGCGACGGCGGCCAGGCCGGCGGCGGTGGCCGCACCGGTCAGGAAGCCACGGCGGTCCACGGTCATCAGAAGATCTCCCTCGAGTTCCATCCTGGTCGGCTGACCAGTATTCCTGGTCTCCGGCGAATACGCCTGCCGAGGCGAACGAGGCCCCACCCTAGCGGCCCGACACGCCGCGTTCTCCGAGGCCACACCCCTTTTGACAGCACTCGGAACCGGTGAGACTGTTGGATGTCCGTTTTCTCACCAACCGGCTCGGCCACAGGGGGACCCCGCAATGACGACACTGGCCTCAGGGTTGTTCCTGGACTGGGAACAGCTGACCGGCCAGTCCCGTTTCGTCGTCGATCTGGTCAGCTTCCCGCTCTTCAGCGCCATCGCCGGCTGGCTGACCAACTGGACCGGCGTGCTCATGCTGTTCTGGCCGATCTACTTCCGCGGCATCCGGATTCCGGGACTCGACATCCTCTATCCGTATCTCCCGCGGCGAGTGCAGGTGCTGCCGACCTTCTCCGGGGACGGCAAACGGCTCGGCTTCCAGGGCTTCATTCCCGCGCGCGCCGAGAAGATGGCCAGCATCTGCGTGGACGTCGCCATCATGCGAATCGGCAGTCCCAAGGACTTCATCCACGAACTCGACCTCGACGGCATTGCCGACTACATCGCCGAGGTCGGGCGCAAACAGGTGCCGTCCATGGTCAACGAGATCATGTACCGGGAGAACCCGGACCTGTGGGGCGCCGTCCCGCGCGCCGTGCGCAATGTGCTCTACCAGCGCGTCGAGCGCGAACTGCCCACGCTGGCGCGCCGCGCCTTCGAACAGCTCGGCGACAATGTCGATCAGCTCATCGACATCAAGAGCTTCGTCATCCGGTATCTGCGGGAGAACCCGGAGATCCTCAAGGACCTCACCACCACCATCGCCGCGCCCGAGCTCAAGTTCATGGTGCGCATCGGCCTGCTCGGCGCGCCGTTCGGCGTGCTGCTGGCGCTGTACATGCATGTGCATCACAGCATTCCGATCCTGGGCTGGCTCCCGGGCTGGGTGGTCATCCTGACCGCGGCGGCCGCCATCGGCGTCATCGTGAACGTCATCGCCGTGAAAATGGTGTTCGAACCCGGCGATCCGCAGCCGCGCTACAAGTACCTGTGGAAGCAGGCGCTGCTGGCCAAGCGCCAGCCCGAGGCCGCGGCCGATCTCGCGCGCATCCTGGCCTACCAGGTGCTGACGCTGCCGAATCTGGCCAAGGAACTGCTCGAGGGCCCCAATGGCGACAAGACCCGGCAGCTGCTGGAACGCCTCATCGCCGATGAGATCCACCGCCAGCTGGGACCTACCCACACCGTGGTGCGCACCGTGTTCGGCAAGCGGCAGTTCGACAATCTGAAGGTCGGCGCGGCCGGCGCGGCGGCCGGGCTCGCGCCCAGCCTGGTCGAGGACGCGGAATTCGCGGCGACCCAGGCCAAGAAGATCGACGATTTCGCGGCGCGCAAGCTCAAACAGCTCACGCCCGGTGAGTTCATGGAGATGTTCTACGCCTCGGTGGAACAGGACGCCTGGCTGCTCTACCTGCACGGCGCCGCGCTCGGACTGGTGGTCGGCGCGGTTCACCTGGTGCTTTTCGGCTGGTAGGACACCCCTTTCCAAATACAAGCACGCGTGCTTGGATTAGGCGCATGGCCGACCTCGAGGCATTGCTCGCCGATCTCACCGCCGAATGCGACGACCTGGATCGGCTCATCGCGGATCTCGACGCCGCCGAATGGCAGCGCGACACCCCCGCCGCCGGCTGGACCATCGCCCATCAGATCGGGCATCTCACCTGGACCGACCGGATCGCGGCCGTGGCCGCCACCGATGCCGAGGCCTTCGACGAGGCCGTGCGGGCGGCACTGCCGAAGGCGCTCACCTTCGTCGACGAGGCCGCCGAAGCGGAAGCCCGCACGCCCGCACCGGAATTGCTGGCCGCGTGGCGGCGGGACCGGCGAGCGTTGGCCGAGGCGCTGCGCGCCGTGCCCGCGGGCGTCAAACTGCCCTGGTTCGGCCCGCCCATGAGCGCCGCCTCCATGGCCACCGCGCGCCTGATGGAGACCTGGGCGCACGGACAGGACGTGGCCGATGCGCTCGGCGTCGCGCGCACACCGACCGCGCGGCTGAAGCACATTGCGCACCTGGGCATTCGGACCCGCGACTTCTCGTACCTGACACATGGGCGCACCGTGCCGGGCGAGGAATTCCGGGTCGAACTGACCGCCCCGGACGGCACGGTCTGGACTTGGGGGCCGGAGACTGCGGCGCAGCGGGTCACCGGTCCCGCCCTGGACTTCTGCCTGCTGGTGACCCAGCGCCGGCACCTCGACGATCTGGCGCTCGCGGTACGGGGCGAGGACGCCGCCGAATGGCTCGGCCTGGCACAGGCTTTCGCGGGTCCCCCCGGAACGGGAAGAGCGGCGGGTCAATTCGCCTGACCCGCCGCCCGTTTCCGGCCTCCGGCCGAATCCCCGATTCCCACTTCGAGCTCAATTCCATGCCCTGACGAGGGCTTTGCCTCGATGAAGGGAGCGAGCGAGCGCCTACCGTGGGTGCGCCGTGCCTGGTGCCGACCGGACGCCGTTGGCCGGAGGTCCTCGATGGCAGTCGAGTCGGCGCTCGCCGCTATGCCCTTTTTACCCAGCTGTCAGATGGCGGAAACCTGTGTATCTTGTGGTGTCCGAGATGTGATCCCGGTCTCTCGGGAACACATGTAACCCGCCGTTACTGAAGTTCGCGATCTTGCGGGAGTAATCTGGACGGGCGTACGGCTTTCAATGGTGCGGGTCGTTGCGTCGAAAGACGCAGGGGGACCAGGGGAGAGGGAAAGGAACGCACCGATGTCGCAGCACACGGCGACGACTGCTGCCCGGAAACCCCGGCGCACCAGGCAGGCGCTCCGCTTCAGCGCCATCATCACCGCGGGCATGGCCAGCATCGGGCTGACCGTCGCCGCGGGTTCCTATATCGCCAATCAGATGCCGGAAGCCCAGAAGTCCGGCGGCATCCTCGCCGCGCCCACCGGGCCGCGCGGGCCGATGCCGGTCCGGGACGGCGCCGGTGCGGATCCGGTGCCCGCGGATTATCCGGCGGTCGCCGAGAACATCGGGCTCACATCGTTTTTCACCAGCCATCCGGTGCGGTCGCACGAATTGTGGGTGCCGCCCGCGCTCGCCGGGGCGGCGAGCGAATCGGTGGTAGCGCAGCGCCCCGCCGGGATCACCGGGCAGGTCCGGCTCGGCAATGCGTACGTGGGCGCACAAGTGGCACCGGCGCAGCGCAATTCGGTGACGCTCACGCTCGACACCAATGTCTTCGCGGCCGTGGCGGATCTGGTCTTGCGCGGGGAGCTGGGCGATACGCTGGGCCTGCGGGCCGATCCCACCGCGAACACCCAGGTGCGCACCGAATTCGACACCCGGCGCGGGGAATTCACGATCACCGTGACCGATCCGGCCATCGGCCGGCACGGTGTCCAGGTGGCGCGGCGCAATGCGCCCGCACCGGCCGAGCAGGCCACCCTCGCCGAGCAGGCCACCGTCGCCGAGGACACCACCGGGGACGAGGACACCATCGGGGAGAGTTTCGCGGTCGACGGCGCGCCGGTGCGGCCGCTCACCCATGGTGAGGACGGCGCGGTCACCACTGTGTGAGACTTCGTGTTGTGTACGACTACTGCGTGATCGGCGGCGGCATCGTCGGGGTGGCCACGGCGCACCGCCTGCTCGAGCGGCATCCGGGCGCGAGCCTGCTGCTGCTCGAGAAGGCCGATGAGCTCGCCGTGCACCAGACCGGGCACAACAGCGGGGTCATCCACTCGGGCATCTACTACGCGCCCGGCAGCCTCAAGGCGCGGCTGTGCCGGCAGGGGGCGGCCTGGACCAAGGAATTCGCGGCCGCGCACGATATTCCGTTCCAGGAGTGCGGAAAACTGCTGGTGGCCACGGATTCCGCCGAGTACGCGCGAATGCTGGCGCTCTACGAGCGGTCGGCGACCAATGACGTCGAGGTGGAGTTGCTCGACGCGGCCGAACTGATGCGCCGTGAACCGCGGGTGACCGGTGTGGGGGCGCTGTTCGTGCCGAGCACCGGAATCATCGACTACACGCGGGTGACGCGGGTGCTGGCACAGCAGGTGCAGGCGGCCGGGGGAGAGCTCGTCCTCGGCGCCGAAATCACCGCCATCAGCGAAAACAGTGACGCGGTCACGGTTTCCGGGCCCACCGGCAGCTGGCGGGCGGCCCGGCTGGTGGTGTGCGCGGGCCTGCAGGCCGATCGGCTGGCGCGGCTGGCCGGGTTGCGCATCGATCTGCGCATCGTCCCGTTCCGCGGTGAGTACTACCAGTTGCCGCCGCACCGCAAGGATCTGGTGCGCACCCTGATCTACCCCATTCCGGATCCCGAATTGCCGTTCCTGGGCGTGCATTTGAGCCCCACCATCGACGGGGAGCTGACGGTCGGGCCGAATGCGGTGCTGGGCCTGGCGCGGGAGGGTTACCGCAAGGGCAGCGTGGATGTCCGGGATGCCCGGGAGATCCTGGGATTCCGCGGTTTCCACCGGGTGGCGGCGGCCAATGTGCGCACCGGGTTGCGGGAAATGCGCAATTCGCTGTTCAAACGCGGCTATCTGGCCGAATGCCGGCGCTACTGCCCGGAGTTGACCGTGGCCGATCTGCTGCCGCGCGAGGCGGGCATTCGCGCGCAGGCGGTGCTGCGGGACGGGACCCTGGTGCACGATTTCCTGCTGGAACGGACGCCGCGCTCGGTGCACGTCCTCAATGCCCCCTCGCCCGCCGCCACCTCCGCGCTCCCGATCGCCGCGCATATCGCCGCGCAATTCGACGACTGACCGGCGGGAATTCTGCTGCGGACTTGCTACGAATCGCGGGTCCGCACCATTAAATAGGATTTCTGTAGTACTTTTGTTGGCAGCCGTGGGAACGGGAGCACCTATGGGCCACTTCAAATACGCGAGCGACGTCGGGGCGCCGGTGGAGGTCGCGTTCACCTACACGGACAACCATCAGTTCGTGCCGGACTGGGCCTTCGCCGTCGCCGCCTTCGAACCGATCGGGGACCTCGATCACGGTGCGGGAGCCGTCTTCGCAGCAACCCTGCGCGCCGGCCTCTGGCATCCCACGGTCGACTGTGAGATCACCGACTACCGCCGCAATGCGGTCATCGAGTACACCCTGCGCAGACGCCGGAAGGGGAAGCCGGCGCCCGCGCAGGGTGCAGCGGGTCACAGCCCGCCCCTGTGTGTCATAACCCTGCGCTTCGACCCGCTCGGGTACGGTCGCGCCGTGCTGACCTCGGAAACCGAGTACTGGGCGCCCCGGCACTGGACCGGACGCCTGCTCTCCCGAATGCTCGCCGCCGCCGTACAATCAGCGGTGCGGCGAACCGAGTCGCAATTGCGTAGGGAGATAGAGGAATTCCACGGAACGGATCTTGTCGGCCGGATTGCGTAGGGTGGCGAGCATGATCATCGTGAGCACCGACGGATCGTGCCTGCGTAACCCGGGCGGAGCCATCGGCTGGGCTTGGGTCAATCACGCCGGCGGATCGGCCAGCGGCGGTGCGCCTTCGGGCACCAATCAGATCGCGGAGCTACGCGCGCTGCTGGAAGCGGTACGCGCCCATCCCGGCTCCGAACCGATGCTCATCGAAAGCGATTCCCTCTACGCCATCAAGTGCGCCTCCGAGTGGATCAATGGCTGGCGCAACAACGGGTGGAAGACCTCCACCGGCGGAGCGGTCAAGAACCTCGAGCTGATTCAGCAGATCGACCGCGCCATCGCCACCCGCCCCGGGCCGGTGCGCTTCCGCTGGGTCCGCGGCCACGTCGGCAACTACTTCAACGAACAGGCCGACGCCCTCGCCGGACAGGCCGCGCGCCAGGTCGCCGCCACCGGAATCGGGACCGACCCGGAACCGGATCCGGTCACCGAACCCATTCCGGTCGAGCCGAGCACCGAACCGATCCCGGTCATCCCGCCGAGCGAGAAACCCGCTCCCACCGCCGAGAAGATCGCGGTCGGCCAGACTCACCCGGCGCCCCAAACCCCGCGCCGCCGCGCGGCAGCCGCGAAAGCACCCGCGCCCGAAGCGCTCACGCTTTTCTGACGAAAAGAGGTAAAGGGGAATGGGGGTAAACCCCCGAACCCCCTTAGGGCTGCGCCCGGCCAACCCCACGCTGGGCCAACCCCCCACGCTGCGGCCGACCAACCCCACGCTGGGCCCCACCCCCACGCCGCAGCTGACCGACGAAAGAGGCCGCCGCCGAGGGGCTCTCATCGGCGGCGGCCTTGCTCTTTCGAGTGCGGGGCGAGCCCACTGCCTCGGGCTCTAGTTGCCGGGGGCGGGGGCCTGGGTTGTTGGGGCCGGGGCTTCGGTGGTGGGGGCGGGGGTGCCGCTGCCGGTGAGGCCCTTCATGGCGGGGGAGTCGAAGTTGGCGACTTTCCACTTGCCGTTTTCTTTGACCATGTCGGCTACGCCGGGGACGGTGAGCATGTCGGAGCCGGCGGCTACGCCATTGGAGCGGACCTGGGTGAGGATGAGGACGACCTTGGCTTTGTCGTCGCTGCCGGATTCCCAGGCGCAGTGGATCTCGTCGAGGGTGGACTTGGCTTGGACGCTGGCCATGGCTTCTTTGAGGGCGTCGGAGGCGCCGCCGAAGAATTCCAGCCACTGGCCGGTGGAGAGGTCCTTGACGCGGGTGAAGTAGTCGTCGAGGTTCTTGGCGTCGTAGTTGGAGACGGCCTTGCCGAAATCGCAGGCGGCGGCGGTGGCGCCGTCGCGGGCGTCGAGTTCCTTCTGGTTGTCGGAACCCTTCTTCCAGAGCACGACTCCGGTGGCCACGGCGGCGACCAGGAGCACGCCGGCGGCGAAGGCGGCGATCACCGGGACCAGCGGGAAACCGGGCTTGGAGTCGGAGGAGGCGGCGGCCGACTTGGGGGCCTTGGCGGCGGGCTTGGGCTTGTCCGCCTTCGGCGCGTCGGACTTCTTGCTGAAGTCCGGCTTGGCGGCGGGCTTCGGCTCCTCGGCCTTCGCCAGGACCTCGGTCTTGGCGTCCGTGGACTCTGCATCCTCGGACGCGGCGTCCTCGGTCTTCGCGTCCGCGGCGGGGGCGTCCGCCTTCTTGCTCAGGTCCGTCGTGGCGGACTCGTCGGCAGCGCCCCCAGGCTGTGTCGCGTCGGCCTCGGCGGCCTCGTCTTCAGTTTTCTTGGTGGCGTCATCCGACATGAATCAGTCCCCACACTTTCTGGCGCGCTGCGGGCGCGCCGGTTCGTTTCGGTCTGCGAGTATGCCGACCCGGCGGGCAGTCCGCCGGGACCGGGTTTGTTTCACCCTCTTCACTTGATGGGCGGCAGCGTCCGCTCGTTCGGATCGGCGTCCGCCGGCGGCAGTGCGCCATTGTTCGGCACATCCGGGCGCGGCGCATTGCCCGAACCACGAATCTGCTGATCGAACGGCGGATTCGTGCAGTAGCTGGCCCACCGGGGCATGGTCGACTCGGTGGCCGCCTCGTTGCGCACCTTCTTGGTCGGGTAATCGCACCAGGTGCGCGGCCAGATATCGACGATGGTGTAGAACTCGCCATCGTGCGCCGGAGCGCCCATGGCCTCGGTGCCCACCACCAGCGCCGGGAACAGCGCCCGCAGCGCCGGCACACGCAATTGCGCGGCCTTGGTGATGGCCACGAAATTGGTGACCAGACTGGTCATCGGATCGGCGGTCTTGTCGAGCACCGCGCCGAGGGACTGCATCTGCCCGGGTGCCTGCTCCAGGATCCGCTGGAGTTCGGCATTGGCATCGTTGAACTGTTGGAACAGAACGGACGAGTTGGCCGTCAGCGTACCCAGATCCGGCTGCGCGAGCGAGGTCGTCGCATTGATGGTCTGCAGGTTCTCGAGCAGATTGGTGGTCTGCGGCAGCAGATTGTCCAGACCGGTGGTGGCGATACTGATGCCATCGATGAGCGAGCGCAGCTGATCCTGGCCGCCGGAGAGCGCCACATCCAGCTCGGACAGGATGACCTGGAACTTGTCCGGATCGATCTGGGCGATGAGTTCCACCGAATTGTCGAGCACCGACCACACCGGGGTCGGCGTCCGCACCTTCTCCTTGTCGAACTGCACCACCGAGCCGTCGTGCAGATACGGCGCCTGATCGGTGTTCGGCCGGAAGTCGATGTACTGCTCGCCCGCGCCGGAGAGCGCGCCCACATGGATCTGGGTATCGGCCGGAATCCGGTACTTGGTGTCGATCTGCGCGGTGGCCGCGATGGCCGCGCCGCCGTCGACCAGCCGGATATCGGTGACCTTGCCGACGCGATAGCCGCGCAGCGTCACGTCATTGCCGGACTGCAGACCGCCGGAGCGATCCAGATTGACCGTCACCGAATAGGTTTCGCGCAGCGGGTTCACCCGCATCACGCTCACCGCCAGATAGGCCGCGCCCACGATGAGGATCAGCGCCAGCGCCGTATTCGACACCAGGTTCTTGTGCCGCTTCACCCAGTTCATCTGTGGCCCCCGTTGATCCGGCTGTACACGATCTGCAGCACCTGGATGAGGCTGCCCGCGAAGTCGGCGAAATCGTGCCCGTCCGGGAACTTGCTATTGGCCGGATCGGTGATCAGGCCGATATCGAGCATGGTCAGCGTCGCCGCCACCGCGAGGGTATTGCCCTTGAAGGAGGCGTCCACCGCGGGCCGCAGCTCGCTCAGGGCGTCCAGCGCGGGCCCGAGGTTGGCCTCGGTCTGCGACAGCGCGTTCATGAGCTGGTGCACATTGTCCAGCAGGCTGGCCAGGTCCTCGGAGGTGGTGTTGGCGTAATCGCCCAGCGCCGCACTGGTCGTCGAGATCCGGGTGAGCAGATCGCCGATGGCCTGGTTGTTCTCGGCAATGGCGCCGATCATGGAGGGCAGGCTGTCGGCCACCTGGCCGAGCTGATCGTGATTGCCCTCGATGGTGGTCGCCAGCGTGCTGAACTGGGTGAGCACGGCGTCGATGTTCTGGCTGTTGTTGTTGAGACTGCCCACCACGCCGGTCATCTCGGTGAGCAGATGCGCCAGCTGCGGCCCGCGCCCGCCGACAATGGAGTCCATTTCGGCGGTGAGCTTGGACAGCGCCGCGATGCCGCCGCCGTTGAACAGCAGCGAGATGGACAGCAGCAGTTCCTCGACGGTGGCGCCGGCCGAGGTATTGGTCAGCGTCTCACCGTCTTTCAGCAGCTGCTGACCCGGCGCGTCCTTGGGCTTGGACACCGCCACGAAGACGTCGCCGAGCGGAGTCGCCTGGCGCAGTTCGGCGGTCGAGTTGGCCGGCAGTTCGATGTCATTGCGGATCTCCAGATCCACGATGGCCTGGAAGTTCTTGGTCTCGATCTTGGTGACCACGCCGACATCGGAGCCGCCGATCTTGACCTTGGCCTGATCGGGCAGGTTGAGCGCGTTCTCGAAGACCGCGTGCACGGTGTAGGTGTCATCGCCCGCACCGGGTTTGGGCAGCGGCAGGCTCTCCACGGTCATCCCGCAGCCCGAGGCCGCCAGGGTCGCGGTGACGGCCAGCGCCAGGGTGGCGCGCCGGGCTCGCTTGGTCATACGCAGGTCGCGGCGGAATCGATTGCTCATCGCGTCAGTCCCAACATGGCCGCGGTCAGACCGAAGTCCGGACCCATATCTTCGATCTTTCCGGTCCGGCAGCCGTCGGCCTTCATCTGGATGCGCTCGCAGAACAGGCTGATGAGCTCACCCGACAGCGCGGTGCCGATAATGCCGTGCAGGCGGACGAAGCCCTTCTCCTTGTTGACCGACCGATCCAGGTTCTGCATGAGCAGCGGCGCCACATCGACGATCTCGATCACCCCGGCCGCATTGGCGCGCAGCTGGTTGGTGACATTGGTGAGACCGGTGAGGGTGCCATTGAGCTGCTCGGAGTACTGCGAGAACGCGCCGGAGGTATTGCCCAGGAAGGCGTTCAGCTGATCCAGCGTGGCCTGCAGGCCCGGGGCCTGGTCGGCGAGCAGGGTACTCATCTGGGTGAGCTTGTTGCTGAAATCGCGCACCGACTGGTCGTTTTCGGCCAGCATGGTGGTGAGCTCGTTCAGCTTGATAATGATGGTGGCGACGGCGTCCTTGTTGTCCACGCCCACCTTCAGCGCACCCGACAGCGAGTTCAGCACCTCGCGCATCTTCTCGCCATTGCCGTCCATCATCGGATACAGCACCCGGCCGGACAGCGGGCCGATGCCCTCCTGCCCCTCTTGCGGTTTCAGCGCCGCGGCGAAGGCGTCGATGGTCTTGATCATCGTGTCCAGCTCGACCGGGGTCTTGGTCTGGCTGGTGGTGAGATGCGCGTTCTCCTTCAGCGTCTCACCGCCGGTGTAGACCGGGCTGAGCTCGATGTGCCGGTCGGTCACGATGGACGGCGAAATCAGCGCCGCCACCACGTCCTTCGGGATCTTGATGCCCTTGTCCACGGTCATGTGGACCTCGACGTACTCACCCTTGGGGATGATCTTGTCGACCTTGCCGACCTCGAGGCCGAGCACGGTGATCGGATTGCCCTCGAACATGCCCGCGATATTGCGGAAGTCGGCGGTGAAGTGCTGGGTCTGCCCGGCCGCGTCCTTCACGCCGATCGGCACGATGGAGCAACTGCCCACCGCCAGCGCCGCCGCGCTGACCATGGCTATTTTGGCAACTCGCGTAACTCTCAGGGGCAAGCCCCTGAAACCCCGAGCAGCAGCAAGCATGTCGCGAACTCGCATTACTGGCACCCCTCGTTCACCTGCGCGAAGCACAGCCAGTTGTCCGGGAACAGCCACGGCAGGGCGACCTCGCCGTAATTGCCGTTGCCGAAGACATTGTTGAAGGTCCGCACGGACACCGGCATGATCGACAGCATTCGATCCAGGTTGTCCTTGTTCTTCTGCAGGCCCTCGGCCATGGTCTGCAGCTGGATCAGGGTCGGGCCGAACTGATCGTTGTTCTCGGCGCCGATGGCCTGCAGCTGCCCGCTCAGCGTGGCGATATTGTCCAGCAGCGAGCGCAGCAGGGCCTGCCGCTCCATCACCCGGTTGGCGATGGCCTCGCCCTGGGTGATCACCAGCAGCACACTGTTGCGGTTGTCGCCCAGGATGGTGGTGACCCGGTCCAGGTCCTTGAGCAGCTGATCCACCGCGTCCTTGCGGTCGTTCATGGTCTTGGCCAGTGCGCCGATGGAATCGAGCGCCTGCACGGTCAGCTGCGGGGTGTCGCCCAGCTGCTGATTGATCAGGTCGAGCGACTGCGCCAGCTTCTGCGTGTCGAGGGCCTCGAACTTGGGCGTGCCCTCCTGCACCACATCGGCCAGGTTGTAGGGAACGGCGGTATTGGACTTGGGGATTCGATCGTCCGGCAGTCCGGAGCCGTCACCCGGTTCCAGGTCGACGAAGCGGGCGCCCAGCAGCGTGGCCATCTTGATGGAGGCGCGCGCGTCCGGGCCCAGCTTCACGTCATTGCTGACCGCGAGCGTGAGCAGGACATGGTCACCCTCGAGTTCGGCGCCGGCGACCCGGCCCACCGGGACGCCGGAGACGTCCACCTTGTCGCCGACCTTCACGCCGGCGGTCTGGGCGAATTCGGCCTTGATGGTCTGCTCACCGACCCCCAGCATGCGGAAGGTGCTGGAGAAGATGAGCAGGGCCACGACGAAGACGGCGCCGAGCACGCCGAGCCAGAAGTTGCGGTTGGAATCGAAGCGGGACTTGAGTTTCGCGATCATGGCCGGCACACCGCCGAGTGGGAGTTGCCGCCGATCTGGTTGAACAGACCGCGCGGGAAGAGGACACCGTAGAGCGAGACATCCAGGGAGCAGACATACGCATTGGCGTACGTGCCGTTCTGGGTGAACTTGCCGATATCGGCGAGGATGGCGGGCAGGTCCACCGCGACCCGATCGAGCTTCTCGCCATTGGCGATCAGCAGGGTCAGGGCATCGCGGGTGGCGTTCTGGGCCAGCGCCAGCTTCGGCTGGATCTGCCCGATCATGCCCACCAGCGCCGTGGTGGCGTCGGCGATCTGCACCGTCGAGGCCTGCAGCGACTGGCCCTGGGCGTACAGGCCGCCGATCAGAGCGCGGGTCTGGGTCACCAGGGTCTCCAGTTCGTCACTGCGCCGGGCCAACCCGGACATGACACCGGACAGATTGGTGATCACCGAGGACAGGATGGCGTCGCGCCGCTGGAAGTCACTGGCCAGCGCGGCCGCCTGGGTGATGAAACCGCTCAACGACACTCCATCGCCCTGCAGGGCCTGGATGAAGGTATTGGACAGGCTGTTCACCTGTTCCGGCTGCAGCACCTCGAACAGCGGCTGGAAACCGTTGAGCAGACCCGAGATGTCGAACGACGGCTCGGTGCGCTCCAGCGGGATCGACGCGTTGTTCTTCAGCGGCGTGTGATCGCCGCCCTTCTTGTCCGGGGCCAGCGCGATATAGCGCTGCCCGATCAGGTTCTGGTAGCGGACCAGCGCCTTGGTGTCGCCGAACAGCGTCTGATCGCGCTGCACGATGAAGGTCACCTTGGCATTGTTCTGCTTGTCCAGCTCGATGGACTCGACCTTGCCGACCCGCACGCCGGCCATGCGGACGTCATCGCCCTCACGCAGGCCCAGCACATCGGAGAAGGTGGCCGAGTAGGTGTTGGTGGAGCCTTCCACGGTGCGGGCCAGGGTATTCCAGATGACCGTGGTCACCAGGACCGCCACCACCGCGAAGAGACTGAAGCCGATCAGCGGTTTGCGATAGCTCACTTGGCCGCCCCGCTTTCGGTCACTTGCAACGTTCCACCCCTCAGAATCGAGCTCAGCAGCAGGTATTCACCCGCGGTGGGCTTGCGACCCAGCATCGCGATGATGGCCTGTTCGGTATTGAGCGAGATCGGCCCGGCCGCCGCGGGCACCGTGCCCTCCGGATTCGGCTTGGTCTCCGGCTGCGCCCCCGGCACGGTCGGCACGCCGAACAGGTTCGGGAACAGATCCTCGAGCGGGGTGCCCGAGAGCGGGTTGCCCGGCTGCGCACCCGGCGCGGTGGGCTCGCCGGCATTGAGGCCCGGAATGACCGGGAAGCCGTCCGGCACCGGCAGATTCGGCAGTCCGGCCGCCGACTCCAGGGCCCGGGGCCGCAGCGATTCGGGCAGCACGCCCGGATCCGATTCCAGCGGCGCGGTGAAGCAGCTGGGCGCGGCCAGCTCGCCGTAGCGCGGGCAGTCGGCCTGGGTGTACGGCTTGTACGGGGTGAAGGTGAGGCCCATGTTCCAGACCATCTGCTTCTGCGGACCCCAGTGGAAGGTGGTGGCCAGAGCGCGCACCGACTTGTTGAGGTTCTCGATGGCCTTCGGAATGGCGCCCGGATCATCGGACATGGCGCCGAACAGCGCACTGGTGCCGGTGGTGACTTCCTTGCCCACATCCGGATTCCGTGCGAACAGCGCGTTGACCTTGTCCACGGTGCCGGAGGTGCCGGCGATGAGCGAGATCAGCTCGGCGCGGCGATCGGAGATGGTCTGCGCGGTGCGCACCGAATCCGCCAGCACGCCCATGAGTTCCGGCGCGGACTGGTTCAGCGCCTGGAAGGCGGTGGAGAAATCGGTCAGCATGACGCCGAGGTCCGGAATGGACTCGTCCACCGCCAGCAGCCACCGGTCCACCCGCTCGATGGTGGAGCCGGGCATGCGGCCGCTGCCGTCGAGCGCGTAGGACAGCGTGCCCAGCACCCGCCCGAACTGCACCGGATCGATCTTGCTGAGGATATTGCGCACCGTGGTGAGCGTGTCCTGCAGTGCGATGGTGCCTTTCGAGGTGTCCTCGGGGATCTGCGAGCCCTCTTTCAGGTGCGCGCCGTCGGGCCCGTTGTAGACGAGCTCGACCGAGGTCACGGCGAACAGGTTGGACGGCACCACGCGCGCGGTCACATTGGCCGGGATGCTGCCGGTGTACTCCGGCTTCATCTCGATGTGCACTTCCTGCTTCTCGCCCTTGGCGGCGACCGAGACATTCTTGACCGCGCCCACCAGCACGCCGCGGAACTTCACGTCCGCCTTCTCGGGCAGACCGTCACCGGTGGTGGTGAGATTCGCGACGACATTCACCTTGTCGACGAACTTGCCCTGATAGCGCGCCATCAGGAAGCCCAGCACCAGGGCGATGACCGCGAGGCCGCAGATACCGGCAATGACCAGCTGCCGCATCGTCGGGCCGCGCCCGCTCGGATCGATGATCATCGTGTACGCCCCCTATCCCGAGATCCGGATGCCGGGGTCCACACCCCAGATGGCCAAGGTCATGAACAGGTCCGCGAAGACCACCGCGATGATGCTGAGCTTGATCGCGCGACCGGCCGCGACGCCGACGCCTTCCGGGCCGCCCGTGGCGAAAAAGCCGTAGTAGCACTGGATGAACGTGGTGATCGCGACGAACAAGATCGCTTTCACCAAGGAGTACAGCACATCCTGGGGCACCAGGAACTGATAGAAGTAGTGCTGGAAGGTGCCTGTCGCGGTGCCGCCGATGAGCGCCACGGTCAGCGAGCAGGAGATGTAGGCCAGCGGCAGCGCGATGCAGTACAGCGGCACGATGGCGATCATGGCCGCGATCATGCGGGTGCTCACCAGATACGGAAGCGGGCGGATGGCAACCGATTCCAGTGCGTCGATCTCCTCGGAGATGCGCATGGCGCCCAATTGCGCGGTGAACCGGCACCCCGCCTGCGCCGCGAAGGCCAAGGTGGCCAGCATGGGGCCGAACTCGCGCGTGGTGGCGAAGGCGGAGATGGCGCCGGTGAGCGGGCTCAGGCCCAGCAGGTTCAGCGAGGTGTGGCCCTGAATGGCGACGGTCATGCCGCCGAACGCCGACAGGATCAGCACCACGCCGATGGTGCCGCCGCCGACGATGAGATTGCCGTTGCCCCAGGTCACATCGGACAGCAGCCGCCAGACCTCTTTGGGGTAGTGCTTGAAGGCCATCGGCATGGAGCCGACGGAACGCAGGAAGAAGAAGACCTGGTGGCCGACGCGCGCGATGAAGTCCACCGGCGACTGCGCGACACCCTTGATGCGCTGGAAAGGCCGCAGCAGCGGCGGAACATACGTTGCTGACACGACTCAGACCATCTGTGGGGGGAAGAAGGAGTTGTAGAGCTGCGTGATGATCAGGTTGACGCCGAAGAGCATGACGGCGGACATGACCACGGCGGTGTTCACCGCGTTCGCCACGCCGCCCGGGCCGCCCTTGGCATTGAGCCCGGCGTCGCAGGCGATGATCGCGGCGAGCAGCCCGAAGATCAGCGATTTCAGCAGTGCCACAAACAGATCGAAGGTCACCGCGAACGAGGAGAAGGTTCCGACGTAGGAACCCGGCGTGCCGCCCTGGGCGAAGATATTGAAGATGTAGCCGGTCAGGAAGCCGACGAAAACCACGAAGCCGCACAGCAGTACGGACACCAGCATGGCCGCCCCGAGGCGCGGGGCGACCAGCCGGCGCATGGGATCGACGCCCATGACCTTCATGGCGTCGATCTCCTCGCGAATGGTGCGCGAGCCGAGATCGGCGGTGATGGCCGAGCCGACCGCGCCCGCGATCATGAGCGAGGTGACCAGGGGCGCGCCCTGCTGGATGATGCCGAGGCCATTGGCCGCGCCGATGAACGAGGTGGCGCCGACCTGCCCGGCCACCGAGCCGACCTGGATCGAGACGATGACGCCGATCGGAATGGCCACCAGCAGGGTGGGGGCCGCGGCGACGCTGGACATGAACGCGCACTGCCGGATGAACTCGCCGAACGGGAAGCGCTTGCGGAAGATGGCGATGAACAGTTCGGCCACCGCCGACACGCCCATGCCCATCATCCGGCCGCCGGTTTCGAGGGACCGCTTGGGATGGTCCTGCCAGTACTCCTTGGCCCAGTTCACGGCCGTATTCATCCGTGATTCCGTTGGGCTCCCCTGCCCACCCAGGCTTTTGGTCAACTGCACTGGCTACCCCTCTCGACGCCGGGAACCCGCCGCCGGCGACTGTTTGCTTGACGCACCTTACTACGGAGTTAGGAAAAACACATCACGCCCATGTGGTTCCGGTCATAGAGCCGGATCACTTTCGACGATCTGTTGTGAACAGCCACATCACAGTTGGTTTACAGCCCAAAGAACCAGTCAACGTTCTAGAACTCGTTCTAGTTTTCTTCACCGAGCCATAGCAATCCGGTGTTGTGAACAACCGCCGGGTAAGAATTAATAGGAAATAATTTATCTGAAATCCACCCGGCTCGAGGAATGTTCCGATAACTCCCTATCCAACTAGGAAACCGACCACGGGCGCGGGAGGACACGGCTCGGCAACATGTGGCAGTACAACCAGCACCCGGGGACGAATACTGACAGGATGAGTGCAGCAACAGGTCGATTCGAGCGGCTTCCGACGTCTGGAGGGTCATGATCAGGAAACTTGCCGGGGTGGCCGGCGCCTTCGCCCTTGCGCTGAGCACCGTATTGCTCAGCGCCGGAACCGCGAACGCCGAACCTTCGGCAGTCATCGGTGGTGGATCGGGGATCATCATCGACGACATGTACGAGTGCACCGTGACCACCATCGGTCACGACAATGCGGGTCGGCTCGTCGGTCTCACGGCGGGACACTGCGGCGATCCGGGCGCACAGGTCTACGCGGAGGCCGCCCGCGGCGCCGGGGAGATCGGCAAGTTCGTCTACTCCAACCACGAACTCGATTACGCGGTCATCCAGTTCGATCCGGACAAGGTCGTCCCGGTCAACCGCATCGGCAATGTGACCATCACCGGCCTCGGCGGTCCGCCCGGATTCCCGATGATCGTCTGCAAGGAGGGCCGCACCACCGGCAATACCTGCGGGCTGTCCTGGGGTGACGTCTTCGGCTCCGGCATCGAGACCTGGAGCCAGATGTGCGTGGTGGAAGGCGATTCCGGTGCGCCGGTGGTCGTCGGCAGCACGCTGGTCGGCATGGTGAACGCCTACCTGGCCATCGCCTGCTTCGGGCCCGAGGTGGGGACGAACATGTCCACCATCATGGAGAACATCAATGCGCGCGGCGGGATCGGAGCGGGGTACTACCCCATCTGATCGGCCGAAAGCGCCGGAAAGGGGCGGTGATCCGAGGATCACCGCCCCTTTCCCGTTGCCCCTAGAGCGTATTGACGCAGACGACGAACTTCCGCTCGTCGTAGGTGCGGCCCTGCTCGCCCAGGGTGCAGTCGTCGACGCTGGTGGTGTTCTTGACGATCTCCAGCACCTTCACGCCGTCGATGGCGGTGGTGCTGGTGCACTCGATCCGCTTGGGCATGGTGTCGCGATCGCCCATATCGATGCAATCGCCGATGACCCAGTCGATATCCAGGCAGATCGCGCCGGTCTCGACCCCGGCGAGGGTCTCGTAGTACGCCTGGTCGACATCGGTCGGGCACTGATCATTGGTGCGGGCCTTGGCCACCACCTTGTAATTCGACTCCTTGCTGCCGCAGGTGGCCTTGGTGATGGTGGCGTCCTCGCTGGTGCCGCCCAGCTTCACGCAATCACCGATGGTGGCCTGGAAATCGGTGTCACCGCCCTTGTCGGCATTGGTGGTGGTGGGCGCGGCCTTGGTGGTGGGCCGGGATTTGGTGGTGGACGGGGTGGTCGCCGAGACCACGGCGGCCGAGTCGTTCGAGGCGATGGCCGTGCCGTCGACGGTGGTACCGCAGCCCGCGAGCAGCAGGGCGACGGCGGAGATCACCGGAACGGCGATCCGGGCGGAGATCTGCTGACGCAACACAAGCAGTCCTATTTTTGATCTTCGGGTTTACGCGGACATGCTTACACGCCCTCACCGACAGCGTCGACCCGGTACTTCCACCGAACCAGGGGCGCGGCGACCTCGTATAGGAGGGCATGAGCACCGCAGCGGACGCACCGCCCGCGCTCCGGGAACCACGGCTGGTCCCGCTGCACGCGCTGGCCGCCGGAATCGATTTCGGGCGCTACTTCCGGTGGCGGCACGAGCGTGACGGCGACCCGTTCCTGGTGCGGTTCCCGGGTTTCGGATCGGTGGTGTTCACCGGCACGCCGGAGGGGGCGCGGGAGCTGTTCCGGGCGCCGGCGGAGCTGCTGCAACCGCCGCTGCCCAATCCCATCGAGCCCATGGTGGGCCCGGCCTCGCTCATCCTCTCGCGCGGGACCAAGCACCGGCAGGACCGGGCGCTGCTGGCTCCCGCATTTCATCGGAGCCGAATCAGCGCGTACGGCAACGTTATTCGCACGGCCGCGCGGGCGGAACTGGCCGGGGAGCGCACGGGCGCGGCCTGGCGGCCCGGGACCAGAATCGATGCGAGGGCCGCTGCGCGCGCAATTACACTGCGCGTGATTCTGGCCGCGGTGTTCGGAATCGAAGAATCGCGACGTCGGGACGAATATACAACGGCGACAACGGAATTCTTGAACTCGTTCGGCGGGGCGCTGTTCCTGGTTCCGGCATTGCGGCGCAATTTGTACGGATTGTCCGGATGGCAGCGGTTCACCGCCGCGCGTGATCGTTTCGACGAACTGATCGACGGCGAAATCCGCCGCCGCCGCGCGCACGGCGACAACGGGACGGACATTCTCGGCCTCCTCCTGGATACGCGGTACGACGACGGCAGCCCCATCACCGAGTGCGACCTGCGCGAACAGCTGCGCACCCTGCTGGTGGCCGGGCACGAGACCACGGCAACGGCGCTGGTCTGGGCGCTGTACCGGCTGCACCGCGACCCGGAGACACTGGCGCGGTTGCGCGCGGAACTGGACACGGCCGGACCCGACCCGGATCCACTGGACCTTGTGAAACTTCCCAATCTGGATGCGGTATGCCAGGAGACGCTGCGCCTGCACCCGCCGGTGCCGATCGTATTGCGCAGGCTCACCGGCGATTTCGAGCTGCGCGGCATCCGGCTGCGGGCGGGGGACACCATGGGCGTGGCCCTGCCGCTGCTGCACGCCGATCCGGCGGTGTGGCCCGAGCCGCGGCGGTTCCGGCCCGAACGCTTCCTCGAACGCCGGTACGGCCCATTCGAATTCGCGCCCTACGGCGGCGGGCACCGGCGCTGCGTCGGGGCGACGCTGGCGGACTACGAGCTGCGGATCGTGCTGGCCACCATTATCGGCACGGTGCGGCTGCGGCTTTCGCCGCGCTTCGCGCGCGGGCGGATGCCACTGACCGTGCCGCACAACATTGCGACCGGTCCGCATGCGGCCATAACCTTCGATGTCCTGGAACCTTGATGCGTCCTCGAACCTTGATGCGCCATCAGTGATTTCGATCACAAGCAGGTTTGACCGGGGGTGCGCCCGGCGATCTGGCACGGTCCGGGACCACATTCCGACTCGCCGACCTGAACGGCGCATACACATCACACGAGAGGCGTGCACCCGGTGATGTGACGCGTCGCACACCTGTAGGTCTGTATGCATAACCGCCAGAACGCGATTGGCACACCCCGCATCGCACTGTAGGAATGAGTGCGGGGTTGGGGCCTGCCGCGGACCTTCGTGTGTCCGCACTCTGCGTGTGAACGAGGATCGGAAGGACCAAGCTGTGCGCATTACCCGCTACCGGAAGACGGGACTGATCGCCCTCGCCGCCATTGCGGCGACCGGAGCCGTGGTGGCAGCGCCGGCATCAGCGGCTCCCCTATGGCCGGGCGGCCCGGAGGTTCCCGGCGTGCCCTCCGCCGTCATGCCGCAGCCCACCCCGGGCGATCTGCCCACCGCCCCCGGCGCGAACTCCCCGCTGCCGCCCGCCAACTTCACCGCGCCCAACATCACCCCCGGTGACGGCGAGGTGGTCGGCGTGGCGCAGCCCGTGATCATCAGCTTCAAGGAGCCGGTGACCGATCACGCCGCCGCCGAGAAGGCCATCCGCATCACCTCCACCAACAAGGTGGACGGCCACTTCTACTGGATGGGCGACAAGCAGGTGCGCTGGCGGCCCGAGTCGTTCTGGCCGGCCGGCTCGCAGATCACCGTCGAGGCGGGCGGCACCAAGGTCGCCTACGAGATCGGCGACGAGTTCATCGCCACCGCCGACGACACCACCCACCAGATCACCGTGACCCGCAATGGCGAGGTCGTGCGGGTCATGCCCACCTCCATGGGCAAGGTCGGGCACGAAACCCCGAACGGGACCTACATCGTCAGCGAGCGCAATCGCAAGATGATCATGGATTCCTCCACCTACGGCGTGCCGGTGACCGCGCCCGAGGGCTACAAGCTCGAGGTCGAGTACGCGACCCGCATGTCCAACAGCGGCATCTTCGTGCACGCGGCCCCGTGGTCGGTGGCGCAGCAGGGCAAGTCCAACTCCTCGCACGGCTGCCTCAATGTGAGCACCGAGGACGCCAAGTGGTTCCAGGAGAACGTGAAGCGCGGCGACCCGGTCATCGTCGTCAATACCAATGGTGGAACGCTCAATCCGGCCGACGGCTACGGCGACTGGAACTGAATCCTCCAGATCTCGCGCCCCCTGCCCTGTCGGGCGGGGGGCGCGGTCATTTCCGGACCCGGTTTTCCCTGATCACAACGGTATCCGCGAATTCGACCTTGAAAGAGACTGGGCGGACTTACTATTCGTCCCATGTCCGCGCCACCAGCGGATGCCTCCGGTGAACATACGGTGGCGCCCGCGCGCCGACTATTCAACCGCAAGGCATCCCATCGTTACCGGCTATTCGCGCGCAACCGACACAGTGCGCGGGTGAGATCGAGTCCCGAACGAGTACTGCCGCAGCCCCGCGGGCGCGGGTGGCGCGGTAGGCCCTGGCAGGATTACGCGCTGTTCTTCGTGCTCGTCGCGCCGAATCTCGTACTGCTGTCGGTATTTGTCTACCGGCCGCTCATCGACAATATTCGGCTGTCGTTCTTCGACTGGAACATCTCCGATACCAACGCCACCTTCGTCGGCTTCGACAACTACACCGAGTGGTGGGGCCGAGACGACTCGTGGCAAGTTGTCAGCAATACCGTGGTCTTCACCATTGCCGCCGTCATCGGCAGTATGGTGCTGGGTTTGGCCCTCGCGCTGCTGCTGGACCGGAAGCTGTTCGGGCGCAATGTGGTCCGCTCCGCCATCTTCGCGCCGTTCGTCATCTCCGGCGCGGCCATCGGCGTGGCCTTCCAGTTCATCTTCGAACCCGGCTTTGGGCTGGTGCAGGACGTGCTGCACAAACTCGGGGTGGAGAAGGTGCCGGACTTCTATCAGGACCCCACCTGGGCCATGGTCATGGTGACCGTCACCTACCTGTGGAAGAACCTCGGGTACACCTTCGTCATCTATCTGGCCGCGCTGCAAGGCATTCGGCAGGACCTGATGGAAGCCGCCGAGATCGACGGCGCGAGCCGGTGGACCAGCTTCACCCGGGTCCTGCTGCCGCAGTTGCGGCCGACCACGTTCTTCCTGTCCATCACGGTGCTGCTGAACTCGCTGCAGGTGTTCGACATCATCTACACCATGACCCGCGGCGGCCCGCTGGGCACCGGCACCACCACCATGGTCGTGCAGGTCTATCGCGAATCCTTCGTCAACTTCCGGGCCGGATACGGCGCGACGGTGGCCACCATCATGTTCCTGGTGCTGCTCGTCGTGACGCTGTTCCAGGTGCGCGTCATGGATCGGGGCGATCAGTGAAACTCGGTACGGCCCGGATCGATCGGGAGACCTGGGCGAAGATCTTCGGCTACGCGGCCATGGCGTGCGTGCTCGTCATCGTCGGCGTCCCGCTGTTCTGGATCGTGATCACCTCGTTCAAGGACCGGCCCGACATCTACGTGCAGCCGGCCGTGTACTGGCCGCGCGTCTGGCATCCGGAGAACTATTCCGACGCCACCACCACGCTGCCGTTCTGGACCTTCCTGCGGAACTCGATCATCGTCACCGGCGTCGTCTCGGCGGTGAAGTTCGTGCTCGGCGTGTTCAGCGCGTACGGCCTGGTCTTCCTGCGCTTCCCGGGCAAGACCGTGCTGTTCGTGGTGATCATCGCCGCGCTCATGGTGCCCAACCAGATCACCGTCATCTCCAACTACGCGCTCATCGCCCAGCTGGGCTGGCGAAATACCTTGCAGGGCATCATCGTTCCGCTGTGCGGCGTCGCCTTCGGCACCTTCCTCATGCGCAATCACTTCCTGTCGCTGCCCAGTGAGGTCATCGAGGCCGCCCGCATGGACGGCGCGGGCTGGTGGCGGCTGCTGACCCGGGTGGTGCTGCCCATGTCCGGGCCCACCATGGTGGCGTTCGCGGTGGTCACGCTGGTCAACGAATGGAACGAGTACCTGTGGCCGTTCCTCATGGCGGACGGTCCCGAGGTCGCCACGCTGCCGGTGGGCCTGACCCTCTTGCAGAACACCGAGAACCCGAGCGTCACCAACTGGGGGCCGGTCATGGCCGGAACCATCCTCACCATGCTGCCGATTCTCGTTGTCTTCCTGGCACTTCAGCGTCACATGATCAAAGGCCTCACCTCCGGTGCGGTCAAGGGTTAACCCGGAAAGAGAGAATCCCGTGTCCGAATCACCATCACTCAACGGGCGCCGCCCCGCTCTGTCGCGACGCGGGTTCCTCGGCCTGGCCGGGGCCACCGCGGCCGGGCTGGCGCTGACCGCCTGCGCGGGCACCGGCGGCGGGGACAAGCAGGGCGGCGATGCCAACACCATTACCTTCTGGTCCAATCACCCGGGCACCTCGAAGGATCTGGAACTGGAGCTGATCAACCGGTTCCAGGCCAAATATCCGGACCTGAAGGTCAATCTGGTCGACGCCGGCAAGAACTACGAGGAGGTGTCGCAGAAGTTCAACGCAGCGCTCTCCGGCGGTGAACTGCCCGATGTGGTGGTGCTGTCCGACGTCTGGTGGTTCAACTACGCGCTCAACGGCACCATCGAACCGCTGGACAGCCACTTCGGTTCCGCCGGAGTGCAACTCGACGACTACGTGGACTCCCTCGCCGCCGACTACCTGTTCAACGGAAAGCACTACGCGCTGCCGTACGCGCGCTCGACGCAGATCTTCTACTACAACAAGGACGTCTGGGCCAAGGCCGGGCTGCCCGACCGCGGCCCGGAGAGCTGGGCCGAATTCGACGAGTGGGGCCCCAAGATCCAGTCCGTGGTGGGCGCCGACAAGTGGGCGCACGGCTGGGGCGATGCCAAGAACTACCTGGCCTGGACCTTCCAGGGACCGACCTGGACCTTCGGCGGCCGCTACTCGGATCAGTGGACGCTGAAGTTCAACGACGCCAACACCATTGCGGCCGGCAACTATCTGCGCGACAGCATCAATGTCAAGAAGTACGCCAGCATCCGGCCGCAGATCGCCACCGACTTCGGCACCGGCATCATCGCCTCGACCATTGCCTCCACCGGCGATCTGAAGGGCATCCAGAAGAATGCCGAGGGCAAGCTGGAATTCGGCACCGCCTTCCTGCCGCGCCCGAACGGTCCGGGCGCCACCACCGGCGGCGCGGGTCTGGCCATTCCGTCGCGAATCTCCGACCAGCGCAAGGCGAATGCGCTGAAGTTCATCGAGTTCATTACCAATGCCGCCAATACCGCGTACTTCACGCAGGGCACCGGCTACATGCCGGTGCGCAAGTCGGCGCTGCAGGATCCCAGTGAGCTGGAGTTCCTGACCAAGAACCCGAAGTCCAAGACCGCCATCGACCAGCTGGCGCTGACCCGCTCGCAGGATTACGCGCGCGTGTTCGTGCCGGGCGCGGACCAGATCATCGGCACCGGCATGGAGCAGATCGGCCTGCAGAACCGGGATGTGGCACAGGCTTTCGCCGATGTGACCACCCAGCTGCAGAACATTATCGACCGGCAGATCACGCCCAAGCTGCCCAAGTAAGACGCCCCTCGCGCCGCCGTCAGGGCCGGAGGCGGCAGCTTGCGTAACCACGCAGGCCCCGGCGGCGCGAAAAATCGACTAGGGAGACCCGCCGGCATGGCGACTGTGCAATTCGAGGGCGCGACCCTCACCTACCCGGGTGCGCCCGCCCCCGCGGTCGACACCTTGAACCTGGAGATCGCCGACGGCGAATTCCTGGTCCTGGTGGGCCCGTCCGGATGCGGCAAATCCACCAGTCTGCGCATGCTGGCGGGTCTCGAGGCGGTCACCGGCGGGAGCATTCACATCGGCGACCGCGATGTCACCGGGCTCCCGCCCCGGGCCCGCGATGTGGCCATGGTCTTCCAGAGCTATGCCCTGTACCCGAACATGACCGTGGCCGAGAACATGGGCTTCGCCCTGCGCAATGCCGGAATGTCCAAGGCGGACACCCTGATCCGGGTCAAGGAGGCCGCCGCCATGCTGGAGCTGGAGGACCTGCTCGAGCGCAAGCCGGCCAAGCTCTCCGGCGGGCAGCGCCAGCGCGTGGCCATGGGCCGCGCCATCGTGCGCCGCCCGCAGGTCTTCTGCATGGACGAACCACTGTCCAACCTGGACGCCAAACTGCGCGTCTCCACCCGCTCCCAGATCGCCGCCCTGCAGAAGCGACTCGGAACCACCACCGTCTATGTCACCCACGACCAGGTCGAGGCCATGACCATGGGCCATCGCGTCGCGGTGCTGCGGGACGGCAGGCTGCAGCAGATCGCCGCGCCGCGCGAGCTCTACGACGATCCGGTCAATACCTTCGTCGCGGGCTTCATCGGCTCACCCGGCATGAACCTGCTGACCGCCCCGGTCGAGGACGGCCACGCGGTGCTCAACAGCCTGCGAATCCCGGTGCCGCGCACCATGACCGGGAAGCGGGTGATCGTCGGCATCCGCCCCGAATCGTGGGAGGTCACCACGGACGCCACCAATGCGCTGGCCGTCGAGGTGGAGTTGCTGGAGGAGCTGGGCGCCGAATCCTTCCTCTACTCGCACGGCGTCACCGGCCAGTGGTCCAGCCGCTCCGGACGCGTCGTCGCGCGAGTGGATCGGCGCTTCCAGGTGGCCCTGGGCGACCGCCTGCTGCTCACGCCCAAGCCGGACGAGCTCTTCTTCTTCGACGCCGAGACCGAACTGCGCATCCGCTGAGGGATCGGCTGGGCGGTCAAGGGATGGGCTGGGCCTTCGCCAGGATCTCGTCCACGGTCTCCTCGACCGTGAGATCCGAAGTGTCCAGCCACAATCCGATCCGCGGCGTGGTGGTGCGCAGTCCGATGTCGAGGTCCTCGACGGTGAAGTTCTCGTCGTAGGCGTTCTTGTCCCGCCCCGCTTCCCGGGCCGCGACGACCTCCCGCCGCGGCGCCAGCACCACCACATACCGCGGCCGGGTCTCGATCTGCTCGGCGAACCAGGGCAGGAACTCACCGAGCACCACATCCTGGACGACGGCCGAAAAACCCTGCGCCGCATACGCGTCCGCCGTCCGCGCGGCCAGCCGATAGCGCAGCCGCAATTGTTCGAGAGCCTCCTCGGGCGGTTCCGGCCGCATCTCCTCGCGCCCGTTCACCACGAACCGCCGGAAGGCGTCGCCGCGCACATGGGCCGAGCGCGGCAGGCGCTCGGCCAAAGCCTGGGCGACGGTCGATTTCCCGGCCGCCTGAATCCCCGTGATCAGATACACCGCGCTCGTCATGTTGATCATGATCGTCGGGGCGCGCTCCGGAGGCCAGTGAGTTTCCGGCCCGGAGCACGCCGCCGCGCGGGAATTACCAGATCTTCACGCGCTCGGCCGGATCCAGATACAGCTCGTCGCCCGGCTGCACGTCGAACGCCTCGTGGAAGGTGTCGAGATTGCGGACCACGCCATTGCAGCGGAACTCCGGCGGGGAGTGCGGATCGGTGGCGAGACGGCGGATGGCCTCCTCCTTGCGGGCCTTGGTGCGCCACACCTGCGCCCAGCCGAAGAAGACCCGCTGCAGACCGGTGAGACCGTCCAGCACGGGCGCCTCGTCGCCATTGCGGCTGATCTTGTACGCCTCCAGGGCGATGGACAGTCCGCCCAGATCGCCGATGTTCTCACCAATGGTGAACTCGCCGTTGACCTTGTGATCGTCGGAGAGATCCTTGGGGGAGAACCGGTTGTACTGATCGATGAGCGCCTTGGTGCGCTTGCCGAACTCGGTGCGGTCGGACTCGGTCCACCAGTCGACCATATTGCCGTCGCCGTCGTACTTGGAGCCTTGATCGTCGAAGCCGTGCCCGATCTCGTGGCCGATGACCGCGCCGATACCGCCGTAGTTGGCGGCGTCGTCGGCGGTCATATCGAAGAACGGGGGCTGCAGGATGGCGGCCGGGAAGACGATCTCGTTCATGCCCGGGTTGTAGTAGGCATTGACCGTCTGCGGGGTCATGAACCATTCGCCGCGGTCCACCGGGCCGCCGAGCTTGTTCAGATCGCGGTCGTGCTCGGCGGCATAGCCGCGGCGGAAGTTGCCGACCAGATCGGAGGGGTCGATCGCGACCGCGGAGTAGTCGCGCCACTCGTCCGGGTAGCCGATCTTGGGGGTGAACTTCTCCAGCTTGGCCAGCGCCGCCCGCCGGGTGTCCGGGCCCATCCACTCCAGCTCGGAGATATTGCGGCGGTAGGCCTCCTGCAGGTTCTCGACCAGCTCGAGCATGCGGGCCTTGGCCTCCGGCGGGAAGTGCCGCGCCACATAGAGCTTGCCGACCGCCTCGCCCAGCAGATCCTGGACCAGGGAGACGCCGCGCTTCCAGCGCTCGCGATTCTCCGGAGCGCCGGTGAGGGTGCGGCCGTAGAAGTCGAAGTTCTGCTCGACCAGATCGGCGGTCAGATAGGGCGCGCGGGCCTTGAGCACGCGCCAGGTGGCCCAGGCCTTCCAGTCCTCCAGCGATTCCGCGGCCCACACCCGGGCGAAGGTGCGGACGTAATCGGGCTGGCGCACGACCAGTTCGGCGAACAGCTCCGGGCCCGGGCGGTCCAGGCTCTCCGCCAGCGCCGAGGTCCAGGCGTTCCAGTCGAATTCCGGGTTCTCCGCGGCCAGGGCGGCGAAGGTGGTGAGGTTGTAGCTCTTCTCGGCGTCGCGGCGGCGCACCACATCCCAGTGGCCGGCGGCCAGCTTGGCCTCCAGGTCGAACACCCGCTGCGCGTCATGGTCGATATCGGCCAGCTCGAACATGCGGCGGATATGGGCGACGTACTTCTCGCGGATCTCCGCGTACTCGTCCTTGTGGTAGTAGGACTCGTCGGGCAGGCCGATACCGGACTGGGTGGCGTGCACCAGGTAGCGCTCGGAGTTCTTGTCGTCGGTGTCGACGTACACCGCCAGCGCGCCGCCCACGCCGGTGCGCTGCAAGCCGCCCAGCAGGGCCGCGAAGGCGCCACGATCGGTGATCTGGCGGATGGCCGCCAATTCGCCCACGATCGGGGCCAGGCCGTGCTCCTCGACCTGGGCCTCGTTCATATAGCTGTTGTAGAGATCGCCGATCTTGCGCTCTTCGCTGCCGAGGGCGGCGTTCGCGGCCGCGGCCTCCTGGATGATCGCCTGCACATCCTTCTCGGCCTGGTCGTAGAGCGTGCGGAAGGCGCCGTCGACCGCCCGGTCCGCCGGTATCTCGTACGTGTCCAGCCACTTGCCGTTGACGTGCGCGAACAGGTCGTCCTGCACTCGCACGTCCGCGTTCTGGAAGGACAGGTCGATTCCCGAGGGAGGCGTCAGCTGCGAAGTCACGATCCCCAGTATGCCGACTCCGCGGGCACCTGGGCGGGCTCCGCTCAGCCGGACACGGGAATCCGATCGAACTCCCCGTCCCGGGCTCCGGCCACGAAAGCCGACCATTCGCCAGGGGTGTAGACCAGGGTGATCTCACGATGGCGCAGGGCGGTGTGACCGTCGGGGGCGGTGTGTGTGGTCAGGTCGCCGGTGGGGGCGGCCGCATCGTTGCGGCCCAGCACCAGGGCGAGGAACGACATCCATTCGCTCGCGCTGACGGTGATGATGGGCTCGGCCTCTGGGCGATGTTCCGGGTTACGCCGGTACTTGCTGTCTCGGATGAGCACCGCATCACCGTCGAAACGAACCTCCACACACTGATTTCCATTGTTGGTGCGAGTCGACGTGAACCAGCCGGTGGATTCCGGTTGGTGTTTCGCGGTGGTAAGCATGGGCAGCATTTTACGCGCGCACATGTGTCTCCTACCCTTGCGAATAATTCCTGATCAGCTCCAAAGACTCTGAACGGCTGAGGGATTGGTCGAGTGCACGCACGAATGCAAACCCCAAATCGCGAACCTGCTCGGAATCGTCCACCGCGCCACCGAAAACCGCGCTCTCGGCCCAGGCGAAGGTGGGCAATGATTCCCCGGCGAAATCCAGCAGGTGAAAACTGGAACCACCGAGAATCGCACCGGCGGTCGCGGTGAACGGAATCACCCGCACCGTCACCGAATCCTGTTCCGCCAGCAGGCTCGCCAAATGCTCGAGCTGCCCGCGCAGCACCTTCGGGCCGCCGATCTGCTGTAACAGCGTGGCCTCGCCGACCACGGCGGTGAATTCCAGGCGATCGTCGCCGCGCAACCGTTCTTGTCTTCGCATGCGCACGGCCACAAGTTGTTCCACTTGCACCGGCCGGATCATGACATCGGCGCTGATGAGCGCCCGCGCATACTCTTCCGTCTGCAACAGGCCGGGGATCACCAAGCTGTCGTAGCTGCGGATACTCTCCGCACCGAATTCCATACCGTAATAACGCTGCAACTCCGTGCCGATGAGTGCGGAGGATTTGACCCACCAGCCGCGCTCCTTGCTCGCCGCCAGGAGTTCCTGCAGCTCGGCGCGTTCCTCATCGTCCACCTCGAGCAGTTCCAGCACCGGTCCGAGCGTATTGACGGTGAGCACCCGGCGGCCCTTTTCGACATGCGACCAATTCGCCGGCGTGAAGCCGACGCGTTTGGCGAAGGTCGCCGAATCGAAGCCGCGCTGCTCCCGCAGTTCGCGCAGGCGCAACACCAGCTCCCACCGGGCGACCGTGGGCGAGACGGGTGCCATGCCTGCTGACTCTACGCCCATAATTCACTGGCGTGTGACTATTGTCATACCGATTGCCGGAGAATAGGGTCGGTAGCAGGAGGTTCGCCATGAGCGCGCTGGACCCATCCTCGTACACCGAAACCCAGGAAGCGCTGGCCCGCTGCCGCCGCTACCGCAAGGAGCACGGCCTGTACGGGGTCGTGGATTCCCAGCTCGGGCGGATCATGCTCGAGGTCGGCGCGGTCGGGGCGGTGACCATGCCCGCCGATATCGGAGCGCGCGTGCGCGACCACCTGAAAACCCTGCACCGCTGCGGTCCGGTGATCGCGCACCCGCGCTCGCACCGCTGGACCTTCCTGACCGGGCCGACCGACGGGTCCTATCTCGATATGGCGTTGTTCTCCGATCTCTTCCGCGACTGCGCCGCGGTGGCGCTGCCCGGTAGCCACATCGTGCTGCCCTCACCGACCGATGAGCACAGCGGCTACCGGCTGTGGATCTGCCCGCCGGAAGGGGACTTCCGGCCCGAACTCGCGGAGGTGGTGGCGGCCACCCGGGAATGCCGGGGCGTGCCGCACTAGAGCTCTAGGGGGCACCGCCCAACCCCCGAAGAGAAGGGCGTGGGGGCTTCCCGATCAGCCGGCCCCCACACCCGCTACCACTCAGTTGGTCGGCTGGGGCGTCAGCGTGATGCTGAACTTGTCCTCCACGCGCTGATTCCAGTCGCGTTCGCACTGATCGAGTTTGGCCTGATCGTTGCCCGCATTGCTGACGCATTCGATGAAGTCCTTGCCGCCGGTCTCCTCGAACACCGTCCAGCCGACGATCAGGAAGACGACCGATCCGGCCAGGCCGAGCAGGCCGAGGATGAGACCCGTGAGCGCCATGCCGAAACCACCGGCCCGGCCGGACTTGGACTTGACCATGGCGATGATGCCGAAGATGAGGGCGAACAGGCCGAACAGTATGCCGCCGAGGATGGTCCAGAAACTCAGCAGCGCCAGGATGCCCAGCACCAGGGCGGTGATGGCCAGACCCTTGCCCTTCGGGGACTCCTGCCAGTACTGCTGGCCGCCGGGCGCTCCGGGCGGCGGATAGCCGCCGGGCGGTGGGGTCGGGTATTCGCCGTAGGGACCGGAGGGGGGTGGCGGATACTGCGACATGAGGGGTCCTTCCGTCGGTGGTGCTCCCGGTATCGCGAACGTGCGAGCGAACCGTTAACGTGCCCGATTCGTCCCAAATGCTGCGTTCATCACGAGCCGCTGTCGATGCTATTGCCCACCCAGTCGGGCATGCATCTCCCACACCAGGATTTCCGACGGCAGATTCGCGGTGATGCGCTGGCCGCCGCTGCGGGCCATCCGCACCGCATCGCCCTCGTAGAGCGGGCCGACGCCCTCCATCTCGACCTCGCCGTGCGCGACGAACAGATGCAGATAGGGCGCCTCGGGTAGGCGCACCTCCACCGGTTCGGACGGACCCGCCATCCGCGCCACGTGCAGCGCCGAATGACTGCTGTTGATGGCGATGGCCGTCCGGTCGCGATAGCGGGGCAGCCCGGAGGCCACCGTCACCAGACCGCCGCCGGCCAGTTCGTCGTCGATCTCCAGCTGCTGATAGCCCGGGGTCAGGCCGGGTTCGTCCGGCACCACCCACATCTGCACGAAATGCACCGGCTCCTCGTGCTCGGGCGCCGTGCTGATCCGCCAGGAATCGTTCTTCTCCGAATGCAGGATGCCGGTGCCCGCGCTCATGCGCTGCGCCAGGCCCGGATAGATGACCCCGCTGTGGCCCAGCGAATCCTGATGCACCAGGCTGCCGCTCAGGACCCAGGTGACGATCTCCATATCCCGATGCGGGTGGGTTTCGAATCCCTCACCCGGCAACACGATGTCCTCGTTGTTCACCAGGAGCAGGCCGTGATGGGTGTTGTCGGGATCGTAATGTTCCCCGAAGGAGAACGAATGCTTCGAATCCAGCCACGCCACACGGGTTTTCATGCGGTCGCCGCCACGATGGACATCGATGTGTGGTGTCGTGAGCGTGGACACCGCCGTACTCCTCTCACCGGCGAGCACCGATCAGAATCCAGGGTAGGGGCACTCTCCACGGGTCAACCTGAATTCCCGGTAAATTCTAACGTGCGGGCAGCACCGCCCTGCACCCCGCCGACCAGGCAGTTCGCTACCGTCATCGCAGGCGGGCAATCACCCGGCGACCGGAACCGGCGCGTGTCGCTACCCCGGCGGCGGCCGGGCGGCGACCGTATCATGATGGGCCGCAAGTGAAACCGGAGGAGGGCAGGGGGATGCGACCCGAGGTACTCGCGGGCATCGAACGCGAACTCCGGCAGCAGGCCAGCAGCGAGGGGATCAGCCACTTCGTGGTAGGGGTAGCCGTGTTCCGCGGCGGGAAACTCCTGGTCGTCCGGCGTGTCGCCGACGACTGGCACGGGGGCATGTACGAACTGCCCGGCGGCGGTGTGGAATCCGGCGAGAGTTTCGCCGACTGCGTGGCCCGGGAACTGTACGAGGAGACCGGACTGCGGGTCCGCCGCATCACCGACGTACTCGGCGGCTTCGACTACGCCACCCGCACCAAGTCGCGGGTGCGCAAATACAGCTTCGTCGTCGAGGCCGAGCCCGGCGAGGTCTCCCTGGCCCCCGGCGAACACGACGAATTCCAATGGATCGACGCCGACGGCCTGGACAGCCTGCCCATGGCCGAGGACATGCGCGCCGCGGTCTTCGCCCTCGTCACCACCCACCCCGCCCGGTGAACACACACCCACCAGAACCACTCCCCACCCTCCGCACCGGGCTGCGTGAGAATCCCGGCGCACTACGCCTGAGCGCCATCCGCTTCGCCGGCCAGTTCGGTGACGGCATGTTCCAGGCCGCGCTGTCCGGGGCCATCCTGTTCAATCCGGAACGCGAGACCGATCCGCTCGCCATCGCGGGCGGATTCGCGGCGCTGCTGCTGCCGTATTCCATCATCGGCCCCTACGCCGGCGCACTGCTGGACCGCTGGGATCGGCGCATGGTGCTGCTGCTGGCGAATCTGCTGCGCGCCCTGCTCATCGGCGTGGCCGCGGTGGGCCTGCTGGCCGGCATCCCCTCCGGCCCCCTGCTGGTGCTGGCCCTCGCCGTCGTCGGCGTCTCGCGGTTCGTGGGCGCGGGCGTCTCGGCCGCGCTGCCGAAGGTGATCGCGCAGCGCTGGCTGGTGCCGATGAACTCGATCCTGGCGACCGTGGCCTCGGGCTGCGCCATCGTGGGCGCGAGCCTGGCCTTCGGGATCATCGGGCTGATCGGCGCCGGCGATCTCGGCTCGGCGGTCGCCGTGGCGGCCAGTGCGTCCGGCTCGCTGCTGGGCGGATTCGCGGCCGCCGGATTCCGGCCGCGAGCGCTGGGTCCCGATATCGCCGAGCGCACCCGCAGTTCGGTGCGCGCGGTCGCCGCCGGGCTGCGGCAGGGCGCCACGGCGGCCTGGCACTCCCGCGAGGTGACCACGGCCATGCTCGGAATCGGCGCGCACCGCATGGTTTTCGGGGCCGACACCCTGCTGATGGTGCTGGTGCTGCGCCGCGGCGACGGCGCGGACAGCATTGCCCGCTTCGGCGTCGCCATCACCGCCACCGGGGCGGGCATGCTCGCCGCGGCGGTGGTGGCGCCCTTGCTGATCCCGCGCCTGGGCCGCTCCCGGACCGTGGTGACCGGGCTGCTCACCGCGACCGTGGTGCAGCTGGCCCTGGTCACCCCGGTCACCATCGCGACCGGTGCGGCCGAGGCGAGGGCGGAGCTGCTGTTGCTCGCGGCGGCCTTCCTGCTCGGGCTGGCGGGGCAGGCCATCAAGCTCACCGGCGACGCCGCCATGCAGATCGATATCGACGACGGGCACCGCGGACAGGTCTTCGCCCTCCAGGACACCGTCTTCAACATCACCTACGTGCTGGCGCTGGCCGGCACCGCCCTGTGGATTCCGGCGGACGGGCGGGCGCCCTGGGTGGTGGTCGCGGCGGCCGGAATTTACTGGATCGGTATCGCCGCCATCGCGCTCAACACCCGGCGGCACGCCGGCCGCTGATACGGTGAGGGCGATGATCGCCGACATGTCGCGCCCCGGAATCCGTGCCGCACTGGCCATCTCCGGTGTCCTCACGGTCGGGGCCGTCCTGCTGCCCGCCGTGCGCGGCGGCGCCGAGGAGGCGGCCTGGGTCCCGCCCGTGAACGAGTGCGGCGAATTCGGATTCGATCCGCTCTTCCGCGGCACCAGACCGGTACAGGCGCAACCGCAACCGGATCCGACCATTCGAATCCCTTATCCCGTACCGGAATTCGTGCCGGTCGAAGTGCCCGGCCCGCTACCGGACAACACCCGCATCGATCCCGAGGCGCTACCCGCCGATCCCTGCCGGAACCCCTGCCCGGATATTCGGGACATCCCCAAGCCGGTCACGGAAACCACACTGCCGGAAGGCAATCCGTCCGCCGCGCCGGTCACCGGAACCAGCGCGCCGACGACCGTCACCGAGCCGCCGTTCCCCACCTCCGAACCCAGCGGCGCCGGCGCGGACGGCCCGCTGCCGCCGCGCACCGCCGAACTCGTCCCGCAGACCGAGATCGTCCCGGTCCCGGTCCCGGGCGGCCAGGCCCCCGAACCGCAGCCCGCGCCCGCCCTGGCCATCCAGCCGCCCGAACTCGCGCCCGCCGCGCCGCCGCCGGTCCCGCCGGCCGTCGAATCGGTGCGGCTGGTCAATCAGGTCACCGGGCACGGCTCCACCAATCGCACCGATATGCGCTGGTCGGTGGACGGCACCGATCTCGGCCTGTTCTGGGAGAACCGGCCCGGCGAGGTGGCGGTGGTCTTCGGCGACACCTTCGGCAAGGGCTGGGAATTCCCGGGCGCCGGCAATGGCGATCAGGACTGGCGCAGCAACACCATCGCCTACAGCACCGACCGCGACCTGTCCGACGGCCTCACCCTCGACACGTTCGTGCAGAACAGCCGCTGCCACGCCGCCGAGATCCTGGACAGCCGCAAGGTCGACAACTTCGAGATCACCACCATCCCCACCTCCGGGTTCACCCTCGGCGGGCGCCAGTACCTCAGCTATATGTCCATCAACCGGTGGAGCCGGTACCAGCCCGGCATGTGGTGGACCAATCTCGGCGGGATCGCCTGGTCCGACGACAATGGCCGCACCTGGACCAAATCCCAGTGGGCGACCTGGGAGAACCTCTTCGGCCTCAGCCGTTTCCAGGTGACGAGCATGGTGCCGCACGACGGGTACGTCTACATGTTCGGCACGCCCAACGGCCGCTTCGGCACCATCGGCCTGGCCCGGGTGCCCGCCGACCAGGTGCTCAACAAATCCGCGTACCAGTACTGGATCTCCGGCGCCTGGATTCCGGCCGTCGGTCCCGCCGAATTGTTCGCCACCCCACTGATTTCCGGCACCGCCAGTGAGCTCTCGGTCCGCTTCGACCAGTCCAGCGGACTGTGGCAGATGGTCTACCTGGACCTACAGCGCAATGAATTCGTGCTGCGCACCGCCATCGCACCGCAGGGCACGTGGACCGAGCCGGTCGCCCTGATCGACACCGCCGACTACCCCTCGTCCTACGGCGGGTTCATCCACCCGTGGTCGACAGGCACCGATCTGTACTTCACGATGTCGCACTGGGCCACCTACAACGTCTACCTCATGCACGCGGTGGTGAATCCCGGCCGCTGAGTTCAGCGATAGGGGCGGAAGCGCAGCGCCTGACCCGGGCGGGCCTGCGCCACCAGGTCCACATCCGCGTCGACCACCACCCCGATCACCGGATAGCCGCCGGTAATGGGGTGATCGGCCAGGAAGACCACGGGCTGACCGCTGGGCGGAACCTGGATGGAGCCCAAAGCCATACCCTCCGTGGGCAATTCGCCGGTATCGCGGCGGCGCAGCGGTGGGCCGTCGCGGCGGTCCAGGCGAGCGCCGATGCGGTCGGTATCGGAGGAGATCAGCCACTCGCCCTCGAACAGGGCCGGGGTGTTCGCGAACCAGTCGTCGCGCGGGCCCGGAATCACCCGCACGGTGAGCCGCTCGTTCGCGGGCACGGCCACCGGGGCGACATCCACGATCGGATAGTCCCGCGGCGGCGTGCCCACCGGCAGCACATCGCCGGGTTGCAGCGGCTCCGGCCCGATCCCGGACATGGTGTCGCGACTGCGCGATCCCAGCACGGGCGGCACGTCGATCCCACCGCGGACCGCCACGTAGACGCGCAGGCCGGAGGCCGCCATGCCGAGCCGAAGGCGTTGGCCCGGTTCGAGTTCCAGGACACTGGCCGCACCGACCGGGCAGCCGTCGACCGTGGCGGGGGCGGCGGCACCGGTGACGGCCAGGGTGAGATGCCGTTCCGCGAGCAGTTCGACGCCGCCCAGCAGAGCCTCGATGGCCGCCGCGCCCTCCGGATTCCCGACCAGGCGATTGGCCAGGCGGAGCGAGGCGCGATCGGCAGCACCCGCCGTGCCCACCCCGGAGTCGAACCAGCCGGGGCGGCCCAGATCCTGGATGGTGGCCAGGGGTCCCACGCGTTCGACGCGCATCATGATCGGCTCACCTCCCGGCCCCGGCGTTCACGAAGCGGACGCGAGTTCCCGCTCGTACCAAGGCGGGCGGATCGCGATCGACATCCCACATGGGCAGCTCGGTGGTGCCGATGAGCTGCCAACCGCCCGGGCTGCGGCGCGGATAGACGGCGGAATAGCCACCGGCCAGAGCCACCGCGCCCGGCGGTATGGCGGTGCGGGACTGGGTGCGGCGGGGGACCGTCAGGCGGCCGTCGGCGGATTCCAGATAGCCGAATCCCGGCGCGAAACCCACGAAGGCGCAACGCCATACGGTGCCGGTGTGCTGGGCGATCACCTCATCGGTCGTCAGGCCGAGGTGGCGGGCGACCTCGGGCAGGTCCGCACCGTCGTAGCGCACGGGGATGAGCACCGGCTCGCCGCGGGAGTCGTTGCCGCCCAGTCCATCCCCGGACGACGGCCGCGGGCCGGACATGCGGGGGGCCGCGGCGACCCGGGCTTCCGAATCCAGGCGGGTCAGCAGGGCGGTCAGCTGTTTGCGCACCGAATCGGCCGCGGCGGGCGAGGTCAGGGTGATCAGGACGGTTTCGGCCGCGGGCAGCACATCCGCGACGCCGGTCGGGTGGGGATGCAAAGCCGCCACCAGCTCGGGCAGCAGTGCGTGCCGCGGCGGGATCACCAGCAGGGCGCGGTCACCCGCCGGGCGGATGTCGCCGATCGCGGGGGCGGTTCCGGTATCGCTCATCTCGTACCCGTCAGATGAAGGGCCGCACCGGGATTCGCGACTCGTCCAGGGCGGCGCGAATGCGGCGGGCCATCTCGACGGCCGCAGGGGAATCGCCGTGCACGCAGAGACTGGCGGCGGTGACCGCCACCGTGCCGTCGTCGACGGTGACCGCCTTCCCGGCGCGGGCGATCGACAGCGCCTGCGCCACGGCCGCATCCGCGTCCAGCACCGCGCCCGCCAGGCCGCGCGGCGCCAGCAGGCCCTCCGAGGTGTAGGCGCGATCGGCGAAACCCTCGGCGAAGAACCGGATTCCGGCCTCCCGGGCGGCGGCCTCCAATTCGGTGCGGGCCGGGCCGAGCAGCACCAGGCGCTTGTCGAATTCGCGCAGCGCGGCCAGCAGGGCGTCGGCGAGCGTCCGGTCGGCGGCGGCCGCGTGGTACAGCGCGCCGTGCGGTTTCACGTAGCGCACCCGATCACCGGCGGCGCGGGCGAAGGCGTCCAGACTGCCGATCTGATACAGGGTCTCGTCCCGCAGTTCCGACGGCGGCACCGCCATCGCCCGCCGGCCGAAACCCGGCAGATCGCGATAGCCCACATGCGCGCCGATCCGCACGCCCTTCTCCACCGCCAGCGCGCAGGTGCGGCGCATGATCGACGGATCGCCGGCATGGAAGCCGCAGGCGATATTGGCGCTGGTCACCAGGTCCAGCATGGCGGCGTCATCGCCCATGGCGTACGCGCCGAAGCCCTCGCCCAGGTCGCTGTTCAGATCCACGCTCATCGTCCCTCCCAGCTCCTGTCCTGCATTGTGGCACGCGTCATACGGTGTGGTGTCACGTCCGGCGGGCATTACCTGTCCCATGGATATGACCGATACGAAAAAGGTACTGCTGGCCGGGGCGAGCGGCGTCCTGGGCCACCACATCGCCGATGCCCTGCGGCGGCACGGCTACACCGTCCTGGCCCTGGGCCGCGGCGCGGAAGCCGACATCACCGCCGACATCATGAATCGCGATCAGCTGCTGCGCGCGCTCGAAGGACAGCGGATCGACACCGTCATCCACGCGGCCACGGCGCTGGCCAAGGCGCCCATGAAGCACCGGGACATGTACGCCACCAATGCATTGCGCATTACCGGCACCGCCAATCTGGTGGAGGCCGCGAAACTGGTCGGCGCCCGGCGGATGATCGCCGAGTCCATGGTGTTCGGCTACGGCTACCGCGACTTCGGCGACCACGTCATCGCCGAGAGCGACCGGTACGGCGCGGACGGCGACAAGGCGGTGGCGCCGCACCTGGAAGGCATGCGCGTCAAGGAGGAGCTCATGCTCGGTACGCCCGGGATCGAAGGGATCTCGCTGCGCTACGGCCTGTTCTACGGCGCGGGCGGCACCGAGAACCTGGTCGGCATGCTGCGCAAACGCCGGCTGCCGGCGGTGAACGACCACGGCCGGGTACTGCCCTGGGTGAACCTCGCCGATGCCGGCGCCGCCGCCGCGCTCGCCGTCGAAGGCGGTACGCCCGGCGCGGCCTACAACATCGTCGACGACAGCCCGCTCGGCTTCGGGGCCCACGTCCGGCTGCTGGCCGAAGCCTTCCGCACGCCCGCGCCGTTCACCGCACCCCGCTGGCTGCTGCGGCCGATGTCCTACATCCACACCGTCACCGGCGTCAGCATGCGCGTCACCAATGCCAAGGCCAAGGCCGAACTCGGCTGGAAGCCGCGGTACCCCGCCTGCGCCGACGGCGTGCGCGCGCTCGTGCAGGCCTGAACCCCGCACCCGCACAATTCAATACGAATAGACCTCGACCTCGGTCGCCTTCACCGCGAAGTACACCTGCAGACCGGGGGCCAGGCCCAGCTGCGCCACCGCCGCCGGAGTCAGATCCGCGGCCAGGCCCGCCGCCGCCCCGGGACCGTCGGCGCCGCGCACCCGCACGATGCCGCCCCGATCCTCCAGATCCTCGACTCGCACCCGGAAGACATTGCGGGGACTGCCCTCCGGGTGGTCCCGGTGCACCGCGACGGCGGCGGGGGAGAAGACCGCCGCGGCCCGGCCCGCACCGGTCCACGCCGTTTCGCTGCGCCCGAAGACCGTCGCGTCGCCATCGGTGACCGCGCCCAGGCCCGCGGTGCCGCCGCTCACCGCCGTGCCCTCGATCAGGTTCACCCCGGCGATGCGCGCCGCGAACCGGCTGCGCGGGCGCGCCAATACCTCGGCGACCGGACCGAATTCGACGATTCGACCGGATTCCACCACCGCCACCCGATCAGCCAGCGTGACCGCGTCGATAATGTCGTGGGTGACCAGGACCGTGCAGTCGGGCCGCGCGGGCGATCCGGATTCACCCGGCGCCTCGCGCAGGACGCGGCGCAGCAGTGCGCGCATGGCCGGGGCGGCGGTCACATCCAGTGCGGCCATCGGCTCGTCCAGCAGCAGCACCCGGGGATCGACGGCGAGGGCGCGCGCGAGGGCCACCCGCTGCGCCTGACCGCCCGACAGCGAACCGGGCGATCGGTCCGCCAGTTCCACCGCGTCCACCTCGCGCAGCCAATGCCGCGCGATCTCGTGCGCGGCCCGGGCGCGCAGGCCGCGACTGCGCGGACCGAAGGCCACATTCGCCGCGACCGACAGGTGCGGGAACAGCAGGGCGTCCTGGGCCAGCAGCGAGACATCGCGCCGATGCGGCGGCACCGCAATGCCCGCCGCGGTATCCGTCAGCACGCGGCCGCCCGACCGGACCGACCCGGTATCGGGCACCACTAGACCGGCCACCACGTCCAGCAGGGTCGACTTGCCCGCGCCATTGGGGCCGAGGACGGCGAGGACCTCACCCGGAGCGAGGGTCAGTTCCACGTGAAACCCGCGGTCCGCCAGGCTCGCCGAGACCAGCAGACCCTGATCGGTCGTCGATGTCGCGCGGACCGGCGCGGCAGCATCGCTCATGCCGTCACCTCGCGCCGACCGCTACTCGGACGAATCGGGCTCGCGGCGCGCGCACCGCGATAGGCGACCAGCACCACCGCCGACGCCGCCAGCACCAGCAGCAGGGAAAGCGCCACGGCGGCATCGGGATCGGCCTCACGCTGCAGGTAGATCTCCAGCGGCAGGGTGCGGGTGCGGCCTTGCAGACTGCCCGCGAAGGTGAGGGTCGCACCGAATTCCCCCAGCGCCCGAGCGAAGGCGAGCACCGTTCCCGAGATCAGCGCCGGGCGCAGCAGCGGGAGGGTCACCCGCCACCAGACGGTGGTGGGCCGCGCGCCCAGCGTCGCGGCAATGCGCTCGAAGCGATCACCCGCCGTGCGCATCGCCCCTTCCAGCGTGATGACCAGGAAAGGCAGCGCCACGAAGGTCTGCGCCAGCACGACCGCCGTTGTGCTGAACGCGATCCGGATGCCGACGGCCTCCAGCTCGCGACCCAGCAGGCCCTGCCGGCCGAACAGATAGAGCAGGGCCAGACCGCCCACGACCGGAGGCAGCACCAAAGGCAGCAGCACCAGGGCGCGCAGCACCGGCAGGGCCCGCCAATTCGACCGGGCGAGCACCGCTGCCATCGGGACGCCGAGCAGGACGCACAGTGCCGCGGCGGCCAGCGCGGTGCGCAGGCTCAGCTCCAGGGCATCGCGGGAGGCGGGCGAGGTGATCAGCGCGAGGAAGTTCGACCAGTCCACCGCGCCGGTCAATGCCACCAAAGGTCCTGCCACCAGCACGAATCCGAGTGCGGCGGGTAGCAGGAGCCAGCGGGGCAGACCGGTGCGCGGCATCAGGGTGCGCCGAATCCGGCCTCGGCGAGCACCTTCCGGCCCTCCGGACCGGTGACCAGCCGCAGGAACTCCCGAGCCGATGCGGAATCGGGCGAATCGGCCACCACCGCAATGGGATAGGTGTTCACCGCACTCATGGACTCCTGAAACGGCACGGTCGTCACCTTCGCGCCCGCGCCCGCGGCATCGGTGACATAGACCAGTCCGGCATCGGCCTGGCCCGAGGTCACCTTGGCGAGCACATCGCTCACCGAGGACTCCTCGCTCACCGGCGCGATGGTGACGCCGGCGGCGGCGGTCACCTTGCGGGTCGCGGCACCGCACGGCACCTGCGGCGCGCACACCACCAGTTGCACACCGGGTTTCGACAGATCGGCCAGCGACGCGACATTCTTCGGATTGCCGGGCGGGGTCACGATGGTCAGGGTGTTGGTGGCGAAGGTGGTCGGCGTGTCGGTGATCCGGCCGGTCCGCACCACCTTGTCCATATTCGCGTTGTCCGCCGAGGCGAACACGTCGGCGGGCGCGCCCTGATTCAGCTGAGCGGCCAGGTCGGATGAACCGGCAAAGGAGAACCGCACCTTCGTACCCGGATGCGCGGCCTCGTATTCGGCGCCCAGCCGGGTGAACACCTGCTTCAACGACGCGGCCGCGAAAACCGTCACCGTCTTGGCATCTGTCCCGGTATCCGGAGCACCGCAACCGGACAGCACGCCACCGCCGAGCACCGCGACCGCGGACAGCGCCGCCGCCGAGCGGAAACCTACTCGCCGCCACCGCTTTCCGCGGCGGTCTCCACGACCACGTTGGTCGCCTTCACGCTCGCCACCGCGATGCTGCCCGGGCGCAAGCCGAGTTCGCGCACCGCCTCGCTGCTCATCAGGGACACCACCGTGAACGGTCCGCATTGCATCTCCACCTGTGCCATCACCGTATCGGCCACCACACGGGTGACCAGTCCGGGAAATCGGTTACGCGCCGAACTGGCGCTGCCCAGCCGGGTCAATGGCGGCCTGGCCTGCTCGACGGCCAGTTCCGCGAGTTCGGCCCCGTCCACCACCAGGCGGCCGGATTCGTTCTTGTGCGCGCGCAGCAAGCCGGTGTCCACCCACCGGCGGACGGTGTCATCGCTGACACCCAGCAGCAGGGCAGCGTCACGAATCCGAATATCGGGCATGAAGGGGAGAATAGAGCCGCATCTGCGGAACCACCAATAGGATGAATCCGCAAATGCGGAGCCTTACCGCCACGCCGGTTTGGGAGAGATCGACAAGGATTGACCGGTAGTGGCCCAGGTCACTCCGGAGTATCCGGAGATGTCACTACCGGCCAGTACCCTCGAAGAAATCATGGCCACGTATTTCGATCCGAAGGCCTGGTCACCATTGCGGGCGGTGGACCTGGGCATGGACCTGGGTAAACGCCTGTTCGATCAGAGCTGGGTGGAGCAGTGGACCAGCTTCACCACCGCGTGGCTGGATCCGGTGGCCGACTTCGGGGCCGGGACGGTCACCGCCCTCATGCCCGACGTGCTCATGACCCTGCTGTCGGAGGGAATCCTCAGCCAGTTCGGCGGGCAGGAGGTGAACGCCACCTTCCTCGGCCATGAGCTGCGCGCCACCCTGCACACCCTCAAGGTGCGGCGGCGAGGCGCCCACTTCCAGACCAAAACCGTACTCACCCGGCTGCATTGGAACCGGCACCCGATCGAGGAGCTCACCGTCATCGCCCACGGGGTGCGGCTGATCCCCGGCGTGCCCACCAAGATCCGCACCGCGCAACTCGATCTCACCGGCGTCATCTCCGTTGCCGCGCTGATCGATTGGATCAACACCTGGCAGCCGGACTGGAAGCTGGAACCCGCCGAGGACGGCCTCATCCTGGCGCAACATCGCCGCCGACGCATTCGCGCCCTCGCCGCAGCCGAGATCACCGACAACGTTCTCACCATCACGGTGCACAGCGCCCACTGGCGCAAAGTTCGCGCCCCGCGCCGTATGACCCGGCTGGACTCGATCCCCTTGACCGACATGCCGAATCAGGCCCGCATCCTGCGCGCCGAACGCCGCGGCGACTACATCCACTTCGCCGCCGACCTCCCCGGCCTGACCGGCTCCTTCGACCTGGCGCAAATCCGCTCGGCCATAGTCGCCGGAACGACGCTCATTATTTTTTAGACTGCGCCTGCCACCAATCGAGCAAAGCTGCTTCAGCCTCGTCGCGGTCCATCGGGCCGCGGTCCAGGCGTAGCTCCTTCAGGAACTTCCAGGCCCTGCCCACGTCCGGACCGGGGCGCAGGTCGAGGAGTTCCATGATGGCGTTGCCGTCGAGGTCCGGGCGTACTCGCGCCAGATCCTCTTGCTCCTGGATCTTCGCGATGCGTGTTTCCAGGTCGTCGTAGGTGGAGCGCAGGAGGGCCGCGCGGCGCTTGTTGCGGGTGGTGCAGTCGGCGCGGACCAGTTTGTGCAGGCGGGGGAGGAGGTCACCGGCGTCGGTGACGTAGCGCCGCACGGCCGAATCGGTCCACTGGCCCTTGCCGTAGCCGTGGAAGCGCAGGTGCAGGTAGACCAGGCGCGCCACGTCCTCGGTGAACTGCTTCGGATACTTCAAGGCGCGCATGCGCTTTCGCACCATCTTCGCGCCGACCACCTCGTGGTGGTGGAAGCTCACGCCGCCGCCGGGCTCATTGCGCTTGGTGGGCGGTTTGCCGATGTCGTGCAGCAGCGCGGCCCAGCGCAGCACCAGGTCCGGATCGCCCTCTTCCTGGTCGATGGCCTGCCGCAGCACGGTCAGCGAATGCTGGTAGACGTCCTTGTGCTGGTGGTGCTCGTCGATCTCCAGCTGCATGGCCGGCACCTCGGGCAGCACGCGCTCGGCCAGCCCGGTCTCGACCATGACATCGATACCGTCGGTGGGGTATTCGCCGCCGATGAGCTTGTCCAGTTCGGCGCGCACCCGCTCGGCGGTGATGCGATCGATCTCCGGGGCCATGTCGACAATGGCCGCCCGCACCCGCGGGGCCAGCCGGAACCCCAGCTGCGAGACGAAACGCGCACCGCGCAGCATGCGCAGCGGATCGTCCCGGAACGAATCCTGCGGCAGCGCGGGCGTATCCAGCACGCCCTCGAGCAGGGCTTCCATGCCATTGAGCGGGTCGACGAACTCCAGCTCACCGAGCCCGCCGATCCGCACCGCCATGGCATTGACGGTGAAGTCGCGGCGCACCAGATCGGCCTCGAGGGTGTCGCCGAAGGTGACCTCCGGATTGCGCGACACCCGGTCGTAGCTGTCGCTGCGGAAGGTGGTGATCTCCAGCTGCTGCCCGTCCTTGGACGCGCTCACCGTGCCGAACGCCAGCCCGCCGGTATCCCACAGATGATCGGCCCAGCCGCGCATCATCTCCTGCACGACCTCCGGCCGCGCATCGGTGGTGAAGTCCAGATCGGTGCCGAGCCGGCCCAGGATGGCATCGCGCACGGTGCCGCCCACCAGGTACAGCTCGTGCCCGCGGGCGGCGAACAACTCCCCGAGCGGGGTCAGCACCTCCGAGAGCCGGCCGACGGTTATCGCCGCCGCGGCCAGCAATCGGGTACGGCGATCCACGCTTGCTTCCTCGGACTTCGGCGAAACCACGAAAATGCAGCTTAGTTGAGTAGGGCAAATCGTTTCCGCACCCGTGCGGTCCAACCCCCTTATAAAGCGGAACGAACGGCACCGGCCCGCATGGGGCGGTCCGGGGCAACCTGCCCTATAGACTGGCGCAGTGTCCCCGGCCGATCGCGCGAACAGTCGACGTCGCCAGCCCCGGCGCCGTGGTGGTTCGGCCGGTGGTGCTGCGAAGAGTGGTGCCGCGAAACAGCCGCGCATGCGCACCGTCCGCGAGACCTCCGCGGGCGGGCTGGTGGTCGACGGGCTGGACGGGCCGCGCGAGAAACGCTGCGCCGCGCTGATCGGCCGCACCGACCGGCGCGGTCGGCTGCTGTGGTCACTGCCCAAGGGACACATCGAAGAGGGGGAGACCGCCGAGCAGACCGCCATCCGGGAGGTCCAGGAGGAGACCGGCATCCACGGCACCGTGGTCGCCGAGCTCGGCAGCATCGACTACTGGTTCGTCACCGAGGGCCGCCGCGTGCACAAGACCGTGCACCACTATCTGATGCGGTCGCTGGGCGGGGAACTGTCCGACGCGGACGTGGAGGTCACCAAGGTGGCCTGGGTTCCCTTGAGCGAACTCGATTCCCGCCTCGCCTACGCGGACGAACGGAGGCTGGCCGAAGTCGCGAACCGGCTGATCGACCGGATGGAGAACGGCAGACAATGACGCGTGCGGGGTCCGGGCATCCGGACAGGGACACCGCGGCGGCACACTCGACTCGAACCGAGGGGGTTCTGCACCGCTGGATGCTGTCGCTGGTCGCGGTGGCGCTGACCGTGCTGTCGCTCGCCGCGGCCGGGCCGATCGCGTGCCCGCCGCTCGCGACGGCGCAACCGACCGGCAATGGCTCCGGCAATGGCAACGGCCAGCAGACGGACTCGAAGTTCCTGAAGATGTCGCTGGATTCGGTGACGCCGTCGACCATTACCGCCGCCAGCGATCCGTACTTCGTGGTGTCCGGCACCGTCACCAATATCGGCGATCGCCCGGTCTCCGACATCAGCGTCCGGATCCAACGCGCCGCCGCCGTCAGCACGCCGAGCGGGCTGCGCTCCACCCTGCGGCTGGACCAGATCAACTACGACATCACCGGCGAATTCCAGGACATCGCCGAGAAATTGACGCCGGGCCAGCGAAAACAGTTCAGCCTCACCGTCGCCCTGCACTCCTCCGCCGAACTGCCCAGTGAGATCTCCGCGCTCGACATCACCGAGCCGGGCGTCTATCCGCTGCTGCTCAATGTGAACGGCGAACCCGCCTACGGCAGTCAGGCCCGTCTGGACGATGCCCGCTTCCTGCTTCCGGTGCTCGGGGTGCCGGCGGCCGCCACCGATCCCAAAGAACCTGCCACGCAGCCGGTTCCGGTCGCACCCGCGCCGGCCGCGCCGGTCGCCACCACCATGCTGTGGCCGCTGGCCGACCGGCCGCGCCTGGTGGCGGGCCGTCCTGGATCCGCCGAGGGCCAGGCGCTGCTCACCGATGACGATCTGGCCGCCTCGCTCACCTCGGGCGGGCGCCTCGATCAGCTGCTCTCGGCCCTGGAGACCGCGCTCGAACCGGGCGGCGGGCGCGAGAACAATCTGAGCGGCGCGCTGTGCCTGGCCATCGACCCGGATCTGCTGATCACCGTGTCCGACATGGTGAACGGCTATCGGGTGCTGGCCAGCCCCTCGGATCCGGACGGCCCCACCCGCGCGGGCGGCGGCGCGCACGCCGCCACCGAATGGCTGGAGCGGCTGCGCACCCTGGCCGCCCGAATGTGTGTGGTGGCCCTGCCGTTCGCGCAGGTCGACCCGACCGCCCTGGCCGCGGTCGGCGATGTGACCCTCGCCGACCGGGCGCTCAACGGCCCCGCGGATCTGGTGGATTCGCTGCTGTCGGTGAAATCCGTGCGCGGCGTGGCCATTCCCGATGCCGGGACCATCGACGACGAGGCGGCCGCGCTGTTCGCCCACCACGGGTTCACCACCACCGTGCTGGCCGGCAATGCGGTCGAGCGGGCCGACGGCCAATCCAATCTCACCGCCGCCAGGACCCCCGACGAGCCCGCCGAGCCGGTGAACCCGGATGTGGTGCGGCTGGCGGGCATCACCGGCCCCGCGCCCGCCACCGACGGCACCCCGCCCCCGGGTGCCCCGGAACTGCGGGCCGCCACCTTCGACATCTGGTCGGCCACCGCGCTGGCCGCGGTCGGCTCGCATCCGCCCACCCCGCCGTTCACCCCCGAGGCGGTGCGCTACGACGTCACCAATGACTCCCGCGCCGCCCGCCTGCAGGACGCGCTGGGCGCCATCTCCTGGACCGCGCTCAATCCGCAGCCGGAGCGGGCGCGGTCGGCGCTGCTCATGCCGCCGCAGCAGTGGGGCGCCAACCGGGACGAGGCCACCGCCCTGCTCGGCCAGCTCGAGCTGCTCTTCCGCAATAATCTCGCCACACCGCGCGCCTTCGCCGATCTGCTGGCGCAGCCGGCGGACCCGCAGTCCTACCAGCTGGACTACCTGCCGCAGGCCGCCGAGGAGGCGGTGCCCGCGCACTTCGCCGAACCCGTACGGCAGCAGGCGCATCGGATCACCGAGCTGATGAACGCGCTCGCCGAGGTGCCGCAGCAGGAGCTCGGCCCGCGCGCCTTCCTGAATCCGCTGCGCGACGACCTGATCCGGGTGCTCACCCTCTCCGACCGCCGCGCCGCCTCCAGCGGCCCGGACACCACCGCGCAACGCCGCATCGACCAGACCACCCGCACCCTGACCGAACTGTTCGGCTCGGTGACGGTGCTGCCGCCCGGCGGCGTGTACACCCTCGCCTCCGAGCAGAGCCCGCTGCTGCTGGTGGCGCGCAATGACCTGCCGGTCGCCATCCGGGTGAAATTCCGGATCGACGCGCCCGCCGAGACGAACATCACCGATATCGGCGAACAGGTATTACCCGCCAAGGGCACCCGGTCCTTCCAGATCCCGACCGAAGTGTCCGACAGCCGGAACCTGGTGATCCCCATCGCACTTACCACGCCGGACGGCGTGCCGCTCGGCAACGAGGTTTCGGTATCGGTGCGATCCAACGCCTACGGTCGTGTGTTGGCAATAATTACCGCGTGCGCCGGGGCACTGCTGCTCCTGCTGGCCGGCCGGCGACTGTGGCACCGCTTCCGCGGTCAATCCGACCCGGCCGATGAGGGCTTCGACCCGGAAACCCGACGGCGGGTGAACCGGTTCCGGCGCGCGCGGAAACGCGAGCTGCGAAAGGAGGCGTGATGAGCGAATACGGCGATGGCCCACGCTCATCCGGCCGACCCGAAGGCAGCGACGGGCCACCACCGCGCCGGGCGCCCTCCGCGCCCTGGGAACGCGGCGTGCCACCGCAACGCGGGCCCCGGCAGGGTCCGCCGCCCGGCCGGCGACCCCAGCCCGTACCGCGTCCACAGCAACCAGGGGAGGAACCACTGCAACCCGGAGAGGGCCGACCGCAGCCAGGACCGGGTGGTCCGCAACCGGGACCGCGTGCGGGCAGGCCGGTTCCGGGCGTCTCCCGGCCCGGACCGCAGGGACCGGGCCCGCGCGGGAACGTTCCGCCCGCGGCGCCCGGAAATCCGTACGGGGCGCCGGGGCGCCCGCCATCGGGTCAACCGTCCGGTCCGCCACCGGTGCGGGGACCGCGGCCCTCCGAATCCGGGCCCATCATGCAGCGACCCGGACCGCCGCAACGGCCCCTGCCGCCGCAGCGCCCGGCCCGCCCGGCCCCGCCGGAACCCGAAGAGCGCTACCACTGGGGCCATCGGGATCCGCAGGACCGGAACCGGGCGCCGGGACCGCAGCGCTATCCGACGCCGCCGATGTCGAACCCGCAGCGACAGCCGTTGCCGCGCAAACTGCCCGGCGCGACGGCCACTTCTCAGCACGCGAAAGCGCCCGCGAAGGCCGAGAATTCGAAGTCCAAGCTGGTTCGCGACACGGGATCCATCGCCATCGCGACGCTGATCAGCCGCATCACCGGCTTCGGCAAACAGCTGCTGCTGCTGGCGGTACTCGGCCCTGCCATCGCCTCGGCCTTCACGGTCGCCAACACCATTCCGATGATGATCTCGGAATTCCTGCTCGGCGCGGTGCTCACGGCGATCGTCGTCCCTACTCTGGTTCGAGCAGAAAAGGAAGACGCCGACGGCGGTGCGGCCTTCGTGCGGCGACTCTTCACCGTCGCGTTCACCGTGCTCGCGATCGGCACCGTCCTGGCGACCGCCGCGGCACCGGTGCTGACAACACACATATTCCTGTCCGAAGACGGCCAGGTCAGCACGCAGTTGACCACCGCGCTGACCTTCCTGTTGCTGCCCGCAATCGTCTTCTACGGCATGTCGGCGCTGCTGATGGCCATCCTCAACACGCACGGTGTGTTCAAGCCCGGCGCGTGGGCTCCGGTGCTGAACAACATCGTGGTGCTGACCGTCCTGGTGTTCTATGCGCTGACCCCGGGCGAGATCACCCTCGATCCGGTCCGCATGAGCGAACCCAAACTGCTGGTGCTCGGCATCGGCGTAACTCTCGGCGTGATCGTCCAGGCGGTCAGCTTGGTGCCCGCCATCCGCCGCGAGGGCATCGATCTGCGGCCGCTGTGGGGCATCGACGCGCGGCTCAAGCAGTTCGCCGGAATGGCCGCGGCCATCATCCTGTACGTCCTGATCAGCCAGATCGGGTTCATCGTGGCCACCAATGTCTCGTCCAGCCACGACCTCGCCGGACCGGCCATCTACCAAAATGCCTGGCTTCTGCTGCAATTGCCGTACGGCGTGCTGGGCGTGACGTTGCTGACCGCCATCATGCCGCGGCTGAGCCGCAATGCCGCCGCTGACGACACACCGGCGGTGGTCGACGATCTGGGCACCGCCACCCGGCTCACCATGATCGCCCTCGTCCCGGTGGTCACCTTCCTGACCTTCGCCGGACCGCAGGTCGGTGAGGCCCTGCTCGGCTACGGCCGGTTCACCGACAGCGCTGGACGGCTCGGCGAGGCGGTGTCATGGTCGGCATTCACTTTGATTCCGTACTCGCTGGTGCTGATTCATCTGCGGGTGTTCTACGCGCGCGAACAAGCTTGGACGCCAACCTGGATCGTCCTCGGCATCACTACCGTCAAGATCCTGCTCTCGGTACTGGCGCCTGCGTTCGTCTCCGCCGACCACGTGGTGATCGCGCTCGGCGTTGCCAACGGCCTCGGCTATGTAACCGGTGCGGTGATCGGTGGCTGGCTGCTGCACCGCAGCCTCGGCGATCTGCACATGGCCAATGTCGGCAAGACGATCACGCGCGTCGTCCTCGCTGCCGTGGCGGGTGGCGCGGTCATGCTCATCGCCGACACCGTGATCGGGCTGGATCGCCTGTCGGAATCCTTCGGCGGCATCGGCTCGTTCGTCCGGGTCGGCATCGACGCCATCGTCATGTTCACCGTCGCCTTCGGGCTCATGCGCCTGGCCGGCATTCCGGAGATCGTGGCCATTACCGTCGCCCTCTCGCGCCGCCTCGGCATCAGCCCGCCCAAGCCGGATCTCGGCCTCGACGGCGAGCCGATCGAGGACCTGCACGACACCACACTGCTGCCGAAGCCGGATCTGCGTGCGGCGCCGTACTACTACCGCTTCGATCCGTATCTCGACGCGCAGACCATGGTGCTGCCGGTTATCCGACCCGATGCGGTTGACATCACCGGCACGGGCGAGTTCCCGTACCCTGTTCCGCAGAGAAGCGCAACCGCCGGATCCGGCGCCTCCGGCACCCGCGCGGATGCCGGTGCCCGCACCCCTTCGGATGCCGGCGAACCGGTTGTGGCCCCGAAATATCGGTCTTCGACACACCAGGGCGAAGGAGGAGCGAGGGTGAGCGACGACGCGGCGGGCGGTGTCCCGGCCGCCGAATCTTCAGCGACCGCGGGCGGCGGGCTCTCCACGGATACGCCTCCGACAGCCGGAAAGCCGGGCGGTCCGCCCGCCTCCGCCGGCCGGACCGCGGACAGCTCCGCCGAGCACACGCACGAGGAGCCGGAACACCTACCGGAGGACGACGAACCCGAGACCGGTGGTCCGGAAACCGGCGTCTACGAGGCGGTTTCGCCGCAGATGCCGCCCATGCGGGTGGAATCGACCAAGCGAATCCAACGCGGCCCCAAGCTGATTCCGGGCGCCTCGGTGGCCGGTGGCCGCTACCGGCTGCTCGCCGGACACGGTGGTGCGCGCGGGCTGAGGTTCTGGCAGGCCCTGGATGTGAAACTCGACCGCGAGGTCGCTCTCACCTTCGTCGACGCCGATCAGAAGGCCGCCGACAACTCCGGACACGATGGGCCGCAGGCGATCCTGTCCCGCACCCTGCGCCTGGGCCGGATCAATTCGCCCGGCCTGGCGCGCGTGCTCGATGTGGTGCGCGGCTCCTCCGGCGGCATCGTGGTGGCCGAATGGACGCCCGGCCGCTCGCTCAAGGAGATGGCCGATACGGTGCCCTCGCCCATCGGCGCGGCGCGCGCCATCCGGGCGCTGGCCGCGGCGGCCGAAATGGCGCACCGCGGCGGCGGATCGCTGTCCATCGACCATCCGGACCGGGTGCGCATCAGCGCCACCGGTGACGCGGTGCTCGCCTTCCCGGGCACGCTGTCGGACTCCGACGCGCAATCGGATGTGCGCGGCCTGGGCGCCATGCTCTACGCGCTCATCACCGCGCACTGGCCGATCCGCACCGGCGGCCTGACCGGCAGCGCGGCCACCGTCGGCGGGCTGCCGCTGGCCGATTTCGGCCCGGACGGAACTCCGGTGGAGCCCAGGACGATTCGGCCCGAGGTGCCCTTCGAGATCTCCGCGGTCGCGGTGCGCTCGCTGGAGTCCAACAAGGGCGTGCGCACCGCCGCCACCGTCCAGCACGTGCTGGAGCAGGCCTCGGTGGTGGATCAGAAGACCGATTTCATTCCGGTGCTGCGACTGGGCCAGCGGCCGCCGAGCGCACCGGACGAGACCCTGGCCGATCCGGAACTGCTCGCCGCCGAGAAGGAACGCTCGCAGCGGATGATGTGGATCCTGGTCGGGCTGGGCGTGCTGGCCGCGCTGGTGGTGGGCGTCATCATCTGGTGGCTGCTGAGCGTGTTCGCGCCCGGCACCTCCAGCGAACCGCTCAACGAACAGCGCAATATCGGCCTGACCACCTCCAGTTCGGCCCCGGCCGTACCCGGTGTCAGCCCGGCGGAGACCTCCCCGGCCGAGGCGGCCACGGGCGGCGTGCCGGTGCCGGTCACCGGGGCCATGGTGTTCTCGCCGGAGGGCACGCCCGACAATGTCGGCAGCATCGGCGCCGTGCTGGACAACAACCCCAGCACGGTGTGGCGCACCGACGCGTACTTCCAGCAGTTCCCCGCGCTCAAGAAGGGCGTGGGGGTGCTGGCCACGCTGGGCAGCCCCTCCAAGCTCACCAAGGTGATCATCGACTCGCCGGCGCCCGGCACCCAGGTCGAGATCCGCACCTCGCCGACCGCGTCGCCGACCCTCGATCAGACACAGCTGATCGGGTCGGCGACCCTCGGCGACGGGGTCACCGAGATTCCGGTGAAGGCCGATCAGCCGGCCCGCTATGTTCTGGTTTGGATCACCGCTCTGGGTAACAACGGGGGACAGTTCCAGTCGGCCATTGCCGAAGTGCGTTTCGAAGCCGCGCCCTAAGAGCGCCCCAGTAGTCCGGTTCGCCCGATGCAGCCGCGCTAGCTGCACTTTTCTGGGCCAATCCATTGCTACCGAATCGTTATCCTCGATATGATCTTGCCGATTTCTTCGGTAGGGGATCTACCCAGGATCCGATTCTCGGTCCTGGTCGACGCATGTAGCAGCGCCCGTCTTAGGGGTCGTATGTCGGCAGCGAACGAATACAGGACAGCGACGGTCGAAGCCTCCGACCGCGAACTGCTGGCCGCGCACGCCATCGGCGAGCGGCACGCATTCGCCGAACTATTGCGGCGCCACCGTGACCACCTCTACCAAACCGCGCTGCGGGTGTGCCGCACGCCCGAGGACGCCGCCGACTCGCTGCAGGACGCCATGCTGTCCGCGCATCGCGGCGCGGCCTCCTACCGGGGCGATGCCGAGGTCCGAACCTGGTTGCACCGCATCGTGGTCAACGCGTGCCTGGATCGGATACGCCGCAACAAGACCCGGCACACGGTAACGTTGCCCGCAGAGTCGCTAGCCGAACACCCTTATGCCCGCGACGATTTCGCGGACCTGGAAACCACGCTTGTGGTCGACGCCGCGTTGTTCACGCTGCCCGCCGAACAACGCAGCGCGCTGGTCGCCGTCGAGCTGGAGGGTTATTCGGTCGCGGATGCCGCTGCGCTGCTGGGAGTTCCGGTCGGAACCATCAAGAGCCGGTGCGCCCGCGGCCGGCAGCGCCTCGAAGCACACCTGAATTCCATGGACATGTGACCATGTCATATATCGGACCCGATCTGGAGGGGCGATGGACGCGAACACAGGAGGAGCAAGGGCGGCCGGGACGATCTCCGGCCCGCCGTTCTCCCCCGAACTGCTCGCCGATCTGCACGCCGGCAATGTGCCGGCCGAACTGTCCGAGCAACTGTGGTCCGCGGTCCGCCGCGATCCGGCCGCCATGCGCTATCTGGCCTCGCTCGACCAGGTGAACTCCCGCCTGCACGACCTGGCCCGCGACGAGAACATCGCCCACCCCATGCCCACCGCGGTGGCGGCCAAACTGGAACGCATGATCGACGATCTGGTGACCGCCGACCTCACCGACACCGGCGAACAGCAGATCGGCACCGTGCACCACTTCCGCGCCCCCAACCGCTCCACCCACCCGGCCCCGCCCCCCACCGCCCCCATGCCCGCCCTGCGCACCCCCAACTTCGACACCGGCCAACTCGACCTCACCGACCTCGACAACGAGGACACCCCCGAATTCGCCCCCCACCCATCCCGATTCGACGAACCCACCTCCCGCCGCCTGCGCTGGCTCACCGCCGCCGCAGCCGCCATCGCCCTCCTGGCGGGCGCCGTAGTGGCCGTCGACGCCGTCCGCAGCCGAAGCACCACCCCGAACCCTCACCCCGCCACCGAATTCCAACTGGCGGCCGATCTACCCGCCACCGACGTGCTCACCGCCATGGGCCGCCACGACATCACGGGCCCGCTGGCCACCGGCAACGCCCTCACCGAATGCCTGCGCGCCGCCACCCTCGACCGCCCCGTCCTAGGCTCCCGCAACGTCACCTTCTCCGGCCAGAAGGCCGTCCTCGTCCTCCTGGCAGGCCCCGAAGCACCCCAAATCACCGCCGCAGTCCTCGGCACAGGCTGCACCGCAACCAACCCCCAGGTCCTCGCAAGCTCCGACATCGGCTGAACAGCCGCGAAGGCACCCCGGGAACAACGCCGTTTAGGCTGTTGTTGACCGACACGCTTGTTTCACAACTTCCCCGGAGGGCCCTTTGAGTACGCCTGTTCGCGACCTGATCATCGTCGGTTCCGGACCTGCCGGCTACACGGCAGCTGTCTACGCGGCACGTGCGGAACTCGAACCCCTGCTGTTCGAAGGCACCCAGTTCGGCGGCGCCCTCATGACCACCACCGAGGTGGAGAACTTCCCCGGCTTCCGGGAGGGCATCATGGGCCCCGACCTCATGGAGGAGATGCGCGAGCAGGCCAAGCGCTTCGGCGCCGACATCCGCACCGAGGACGTCGAGGCCCTCGACCTGTCCGGCACCATCAAGAAGGTCACCGTCGGCGGCGAGACCTTCGAGGCCTACGCCGTGATCCTGGCCATGGGCTCGGCCGCCCGCTACCTGAACGTTCCGGGCGAGCAGAAGCTGCTCGGCCGCGGCGTCAGCGCCTGCGCCACCTGCGACGGCTTCTTCTTCAAGGGCCAGGACATCGTGGTGGTCGGCGGCGGCGACTCCGCCATGGAGGAGGCCATCTTCCTGACCAAGTTCGCCTCCAGCGTCACCGTGGTGCACCGCCGCGAGGAGTTCCGCGCCTCCCGCATCATGCTCGACCGCGCCAAGAACAACGACAAGATCCGCTTCGTGCTGAACGCGGAAGTCACCGAGGTGCACGGTGATTCGAGCGTCACCAGCCTGACCCTGCGCGACACCCGCACCGGCGAGACCTCGGAGCTGGCCGCCACCGGCCTGTTCGTCGCCATCGGCCACGATCCGCGCAGCGAACTGGTCGCCGGCCAGGTCGACCTGGATCCGGACGGCTATGTGAAGGTGCAGGATCCGACCACCTACACCTCCATCCCGGGCGTGTTCGCCGCCGGCGACCTGGTCGACCACACCTACCGGCAGGCCATCACCGCCGCCGGCACCGGCTGCCGCGCCGCCATCGACGCCGAGCGCTGGCTGGCCGAGCAGGGCGACATCACCAGCAATACTCTCGAACACGCCGGTCAGCCGGTCGAAGTGAACAACTAAGAGGAGTCCCCATGTCCGACGCCAAGACCACCGCCACGAAGACCGTCACCGACGCCACCTTCGCCGACGATGTGCTGTTGAGCGAGAAGCCGGTCCTGGTCGACTTCTGGGCGGCCTGGTGCGGTCCGTGCAAGATGGTCGCCCCCGTGCTGGAGGAGATCGCCGCCGCCAATTCCGACAAGATCACCATCGCGAAGGTGGACGCCGACGCCAATCCGGAGACCTCGAAGCACTACGGCATCCTGTCATTGCCTACCATGGTGCTGTTCCAAGGGGGCAAGGAAACCAAGCGGATCGTCGGCGCGAAGGGCAAAGCGGCCCTCTTGCGCGAACTCGAAGGTGTTCTCTAACGACGCGCCGTAGGATGCCTGCACTCGACAGTTGCCGATAATCCGTCCGGGTCTGCGACAATCGACCGACGCTCCGGTCGTGCGCAGGTGTGAACCTGCGCATGAGTGGGTACCCGGGTTGGCGGAAGGAAAGGGCTCTTACGCATGCACCGACTTCGTCACGGCGATACTGGACCAGCCGTAGCTGAGGTTCGGAGCACCCTGGCAAGCCTCGGATTTCTGCACACCCACCCCCATTCCGATCCGGTCGGCGGCAACGGGGAGTACTGGAAGGACGCCGACGCCACCTTCGATCACGATCTCGATTCCGCGGTACGCGCGTTCCAGCAGCATCGCGGCCTGCTCGTGGACGGCGTGGTCGGCCCGGCCACCTACCGGGCGCTGAAAGAGGCGTCCTACCGGCTCGGCGCCCGCACCCTCATCTATCAGCTGTCGGCGCCGCTGTACGGCGACGATGTCGCCACCCTGCAGCGCCGCCTGCAGGACCTCGGCTTCTACGTGCACCGGGTGGACGGCTACTTCGGCCCGCACACCCATGACGCGCTCACCTCGTTCCAGCGCGAGATCGGCCTGTCCTCCGACGGCATCTGCGGTCCGGACACGCTGCGCTCGCTGGATCTGCTGGGCGCCCGTGTGACCGGCGGCAATCCGCATCGCATCGCCGAGGAAGAGGTGGTGCACCGGGCCGGGCCGCAGCTCACCGGCAAGCGCATCGTCATCGATCCGGGCCTGGGCGGGCCGGACAAGGGCTCGGCCGTGCCCACCGAATTCGGTGACGTGTACGAGTCGGAGATCCTGTGGGATCTGGCCAGCCGGCTGGAGGGCCGCATGGCCGCCACCGGCATGGAGACCTTCCTGTCCCGGCCGTGGGGCGCCAACCCCTCCGATGCCGAACGCGCCGAGACCTCCAACACTTTCGACGCCGATCTGATGATCTCGCTGCGCTGCGCGGGCAATCCCAGCGGTGCCGCCAGCGGTGTGGCCAGCTTCCATTTCGGCAACTCGCACGGCTCCACCTCCATGATCGGCCAGGTGCTGGCCGGCTTCATCCAGCGCGAGATCGTGGCGCGAACCTCCTTGCAGGACTGCCGAACCCACGCCCGCACCTGGGATCTGCTGCGCCTCACCAAGATGCCCACCGTCCAGGTCGACATCGGTTACCTCACCAGCGAATACGACGCCTCGGTCCTCACCAACCCGCGCATGCGCGACGTGATCGCCGAAGCCATCCTCATCTCGGTCAAGCGCCTCTACCTGCTCGGCCAGGACGATCAGCCCACGGGGACATACACTTTCGCCGAGCTGTTGGCCGAGGAATTGGCTGCGGCAGACCGCATCTGAGGCACGAAGAAAATCGCCGCCCGAGTGACTCGGGCGGCGATTTTCGTTTGGAGCCAACGGTCAGAGCGTCACCATGCGGGTCGGCATGGTCAGCTCCGCCGCCGCCAGCAGCTGATCCAACGCCCGCTCGACGTCTTCCTTCCAGAGATGGTCGCTGTCCAACTCCAACCGCAATCGCGGGAACCGGTGATGTGACGCAACCACTTTGAACCCCACATCCTCGAGGAAGTCGGCATCGATCATGCACGCCTCGGGCGAGCACCCATCCGCATGCGAGGGACTGCGCGGCGCCCGCAGGGGAGTGGGCGCGATCCGCTCCAGGAACATCATGGACCCGCCCCGCTCCGACATGGCGGTGGTCGGCGGATCCCAGCGCATCCCGAACGCCTCGATGGCCCGCACACCGCGACGCATCAGATCGCCCACCACGGCCTGAATCAGCTGATGGGCTACATCGGTCTGCTGATACGGCGTTTCGGCCCGCAGCGTGGTCAGCAGGACCGCATCCGGGCTCACCGGGGAGGTGGGGAACAATCCGGCCCGCGGCACCACCCGCGGCGGCGCGTACAGCGCGCACCCGGCCGACTGCCCGTCGACCAAGGCCACCTGTCCGCAGGAACCCCATTCGAGCATGACGGTGGAGAGCCAGGCCTCCTTCTCGAAGACCGGGTCGCTGAAACTGCGGGAGTCCGCCGCCACGGCCGGATCCATTTCCCAGAACACGCAACGGCGCGCGTGGCCCGGAAGTTTGTCGAGCCCGCCGAGGGTAAGTGCGGTAACGCTGGTCGACACCGCTCTGCTCAGCCTCCAGCTGTCCGATTCATCCACACTCACGCCGCATCAATATCTACTCGCCAGCAAGAATAAGCGATCAAAGCAATCACGCCTCTTCCATAGTGTCAGGACCTGACGTCGAGGGCATCAGGCCCCGCGTCACAGTGACGTTTCGGCCCCGACCCTCTGGGTGGGGCTCCGCTACAGCTTCGACTGCTCCATCAGGCTTACGATTCGTTCCAAATCGTCGATCGAACCGAATTCGACGGTGATCTTGCCCTTGCGCTTGCCGAGGCTCACCGTGACGCGCGTATCGAACGACTCCGACAACCGCTCCGCCACATCCTGCAGACCCGGCATCTGAATCGGCTTGCGCTTGGGCGCCGGGGGAGTGACCGCGGCATCCGGATTCCGGTTGGACAGCGTCACGGCTTCCTCGGTCGAGCGAACCGACAAGCCTTCCTTCACAATCCGTTCCGCGAGGGCTTCCTGCACCTCGGCTCCACCCTCCAGGCCGAGCAGTGCGCGGGCATGTCCGGCGGAGAGCACGCCGGCCGCGACCCGGCGCTGCACCGGAATCGGAAGCTTCAGCAGGCGAATCATATTCGTCACGACCGGACGGGAACGGCCGATTCGGGAAGCCAGTTCCTCGTGGGTGACACCGAACTCCTCCAGCAGCTGCTGATAGGCGGCCGCCTCTTCAAGGGGATTCAGCTGGACGCGATGAATGTTCTCCAGCAACGCATCCCGGAGTAGCGATTCATCGGCGGTCTCGCGCACGATGGCCGGAATGGCGGACAGGCCCGCCTCCTGGCTGGCGCGCCACCGCCGCTCGCCCATGATGAGCTGATATTTGGGATCGGGCCCGGATTCGACCTGGCGCACCACGATCGGCTGCATGAGGCCGAATTCCTTGATGGAGTGCACCAGTTCGGCGAGCGCCTCGTCATCGAAGACCTGACGCGGCTGCTTCGGATTGGGCTCGATATCGCCCGGCGGGATCTCCCGGTACACCGCGCCCGCATCCACGCCGTCCACCACATCGGCGGGATCCGGAACCCGGTGCAGGAAGGCCGAAGCCGGCTGCGGCCCGATCGGATCGAGACCGATGACGACGTTCGCGGCGGCACTGCCCAACCCCTGGGTGGCCGCGGGCCCGGTCGGGATCAGTGCGGCGAGACCGCGTCCGAGTCCACCCTTCTTCGCCTGACTCATCGGTCTACCGACCCCTTTCATCGTCACCTGCACCCGATTGCGCACCGCACCGGATTTCACTGCACCGGAAATTCACTACATATCGGATTCTGCGTCGGGCGGCGTCCCCGCCGTGGTTTGACGCGCCGAGCGAGCCGCCATCTCTCGTCCGGCATCGAGATAGCTCATCGCACCACGCGAACCCGGATCGTAATCGAGCACCGTCATTCCGTAGCCGGGCGCCTCGGAAACCTTGACGCTGCGGGGGATGACCGAGCGCAGCACCGCGTCGCCGAAGTGGGTGCGCACTTCCTCGGCCACCTGATCGGCGAGCTTGGTGCGACCGTCGTACATGGTGAGAACGACGGTGGAGACATGCAATTCGGGATTCAGGTGCGACTGCACCAGCCCGATATTGCGCAGCAGCTGACCCACGCCCTCCAGCGCGTAGTACTCGCACTGGATGGGAATGAGAACTTCCTTGGCGGCGACCATGGCGTTCACCGTGAGCAGACCCAGCGACGGCGGGCAGTCGATCATGACGTAGTCGATGTCGTACCCGGCGAGATTGGCCTCCTGGATGGCCTGCTTCAGCCGGCCCTCGCGGGCGACCATGGAGACGAGTTCGATCTCCGCGCCGGCGAGATCGATGGTGGCCGGAATGCACAGCAGCCGTTCGCTGTGCGGGCTCTGCTGAATCGCCTCCTGCACGGTGCACTCGCCGATGAGCAGTTCGTAGCTCGACGGGATTCCGGAGTGGTGTTCGATGCCGAGCGCTGTGCTGGCATTGCCCTGCGGATCGAGATCGATCACCAGCACCCGCATCCCCTGGATGGCAAGCGCGGCGGCCAGATTCACGGCCGTCGTGGTCTTGCCGACGCCGCCCTTCTGATTGGCGATGGTGATGATGCGCTGCTCCCGCGGCCGGGGCAGCGAGGCATTGCCGGGATGCAGCACCTGACTGGCGCGCTGGGCTTCGGCGGCAATGGGAGTCTCGTTGGCGGAGATGTTCCCGAACGGAGTGCGGCTGAACTCCTCCACGTCGAAGGCTCCGGTATCGAGCATGCCGGGAACCCGGGACGTTGTTTCCCGTGAAACATTCGCCGGACCGTTGGACATACAGGCTCCTAACCCCGAGAACTCAAAGACACGTGGCCGAGCTGATTTCTTCCGCACCTGGCAGCAGCCGCGACAGCGTACGTGATGGGGGAGCGGAGTTGCCATCCCAGCACGCAGCGCTGCGTTGGAACCGAGGAGGTACGAGGTGCGCGATCGATACCCATTCCGGACGCCGTTCCCAACTGACGTGCAGTCGATTTCGAGCCTGCCGGGCATCGCAGGTGTGCGCTCACGCTCGACGATCACTAGCTTGCCAGTAGGAGACACAATACGGAAGTTGAACGGAGACGAACTTGGTGCGACACGCAAAATCGCCGAGCTCGCACGAAATTTCGGTCGATGTTTCACATGAAACAGGGCGATCGATCGATCCCGAAGGTTAGCGCAGCTTCGTCACCGTGACGATGTTTCCCGTGAAACATGGCCACAGGGGGCGAGACTCAGTGGCGCTTGGATCGGTCCGCACGCTTGGCGGCACGGTTCGCGCCGCGGCGTTCGCTGCGGGGGAGTCGCTCGGCGCGGATGACGAAGGTGGGGGTCTCCAGCGCGCCCGCACCGCATTCGATGACTTCGGCGTGACCCGCGCCCGCCTTGGTCAGCTCGGCGCGATCGCGCTCCAGTTCCTCGGCGGCACTGATGCCCTTGAGGGCGATCATCCGCCCGTGCTCGTGCACCAGCGGCATGGACCAGCCCGCCAGCTTCGCCAGGGGAGCGACCGCGCGGGAGGTGACGATATCCGCGCCGCCGGCTTCCTTCTTCACACCCGCCTGCTCCGCGCGCCCGCGGACCACGGTGACATTGTCCAGACCCACCTCATTGATGAACTCCGCGAGGAAGACGGTGCGGCGCAGCAATGGCTCCACCAAGGTGATCCGGAGATCGGGCCGGGCAATGGCGAGGGGGATGCCGGGCAGTCCCGCACCGCTGCCGATGTCGACCACCGAGGCGCCCTGCGGGATGAGTTCACCGATCACGGCGCAATTGAGGATGTGGCGATCCCAGAGCCGGGGCACCTCGCGCGGGCCGATCAGGCCGCGCTCCACACCCGCGCCCGCGAGGGCGTCATAGTAGCGCCGGGCCATATCCAGCCGGTCCCCGAAGACCACCGCGGCCGCGGCGGGCGGTTCGACCGGACCACTCGGCTCGGTCACCTCGGTGCCAGGTTCCACGTGAAACATCCTTCCGACTTTGCTCAACTCTCGAGGCTCTCAGGGGCTTCGCCCCCGAACCCCCCGGGGCAGAAGTCGCAGCGCCTGCCTCGACTCTCCGAACCCGGGGGAGACGGCTGCGGGCGGGGGAGGGGCCGACTCGGTACAAGCGTAGGGCCCCCGGTCTGTTCGACGCGGGGGCCCTGGCTCGAAACGGGGTGCGTGTCAGGCGGGGAGGACCACCACGCGGCGGTTCGGCTCCACGCCTTCGCTCTCGCTGACGACGCCGTCGAGGGCGGCGACGGCATCGTGCACGATCTTGCGCTCGAACGGGGTCATGGGGGAGAGCGCCTCGCGCTCACCGGTTTCCAGCACCCGCTTGCCGGCCTCGGTGCCGAGCGCGCTCAGCTCCGAGCGGCGCTTGGCGCGCCAGCCGGCCACATCGAGCATGAGGCGGCTGCGCACGCCGGTGGCCTGCTGCACGGCCAGCCGGGTGAGCTCCTGGAGCGCGTCCAGGACTTCACCGCGACGACCGACCAGCTTCGTCAGATCCTTGCCGCCGTCGATGCTCACCACGGCGCGGTCGCCCTCGACATCGAGGTCGATATCGCCGTCGAAGTCGAGCACGTCGAGCAGCTGCTCCAGGTAATCGCCCGCGATCTCACCCTCTTCGATGAGCGCTTCCTCGGCGTCGTTCACGGCGTCCGTTGCGGTATCCGATGCCGCGGTCGCAGCCGTCACTGTGGGGTCCCCTCCGTCGGTTTCAACAGTCATGGTTGTTTCCTTCATCTGGAGTTGTCGGCGCACTGCGCCGTCGAAGCTTTCGAGGCAGGCTCAGCGGCGGCGCTTCTGATTGGCGCGCCCGCGATTACCGGACCGCTTCTTGCCACCCGCGGGCTTGGCGCCGGCCGCCGGCTTGGAACCGTTCTGGGCGGCCTTCGGCGTCTCGCCGTCGACGGCGTCGGAGTCGGCATCGGTCTTGGCGGCGTCCTGCTTCTTCCGAGTATCGACCGGCTTGGCGCCGGGCTTAGGGGCATTCGCGGCGCGGCGCTCCAGGGCGGCGGCCTTCTTCGCTTCCTCTTCCTTGGCCATATGACCGAAGACGAGGTGCTGCTGACCGTAGGTCCAGATGTTGTTGGAGACCCAGTAGAGCAGGATGGCGATCATCAGGAACGGGCCGCCGACGAGCACGCCGAGCGGGAACACCCACAGCGCCAGATTGTTCATCAGCTTGGCCTGCGGGTTCTCCAGGGCCTCCGGAGTCTGCCGGGCCACCGAGGCGCGGGCGTTGAAATGCGTTGCCAGACCGGCGATCACCATGAGCGGGATGGAGACCAGCGCGATGTTCAGCTTGTCCGGGATGCCGCCGTAATCGGCGAAGGACTGCAGCACGCTATTGGGCTCGGTGATGAACGAGGACAGTGGAGCGCCGAAAATACGCGCGCGCAAGAAGGACTGGACGTCATCCGGGCTGAAGATGTAGTTCGCGGTGTGCGCGTTGTCGTACGGGGACATGCCCAGCTGACCGAACCCGTGGCCGGTGCGGTTGAACGAGCGCAGCACATGGAACAGGCCGAGGAAGACCGGAACCTGCAACAGCACCGGGAGGCAGCCCATGAGCGGGTTGAAGCCGTGGTCCTTCTGCAGCTTCTGCATCTCGATCGTCATCTGCTGACGATCGTTCTTGTACTTCTTCTGCAGTTCCTTGATCTGCGGCTGCAGCTCCTGCATCTGCTTCGTCGTGCGGACCTGCTTCACGAACGGCTTGTAGAGCACCAGCCGCAGCGTGAACACCAGGAACACCACGGCCAGCGCCCAGGCAAAGCCATTGTCCTTGCCCAGCGCGAACCCGAAGACCCTGTGCCAGAACCACAGAATGGCCGACACCGGGTAATAAATGAAGTCGAGCACGGCTCTATGCACTCCCGTCGTTCGTATCGCCGGTCACCGCGGGCGATGACCCTTCAAAAGCTTGTGCCGGGTGCCGGTGACGTCGTTGCGGACGCTCCGGTACCGGGTCCCACCCACCAGGGTGCCAGGGCGCGCATTTGACCAGACGCACGGCCGCCAGTCCGAGGCCGACGAACAGTCCGCGCGTGCGCAACGCGGTCACCGCGTACTCGCTACAGGTGGGGGTGAACCGGCACACCGGCATACGAGTGGGGGAGATATAGGTCCGATACAGCTCGATGAGAAATATCAGAGCTTTGGCCGGGAATCGGGCAGCGGCGCGCAGGGCGTTCATGCCGGCTCGGATTCACGGGTGAGAGTGCCGAGTTTGCGCAATCCGCTCTGCACCTGCCGCGCCAATTCGGCGGAGGGAGCGTCGGCCGCGCCCGGCAGCGCGCGAAGAACGACATCGGCACCGTCCGGCAATTCGGCCGCCAGGCTCGCGCAGATATGACGCAGGCGGCGGGCCACCCGGTGGCGCACCACCGCCGGACCCACCGCCTTGCTGACGATCAGGCCGAAACGCGGACCGCCCACCCGGATGACCGGGTCGGATCCGTATGCCTGATCGTCGTTGTGTAGCAGTACGTGCACAACGAGATCCCGCCTCCCGATCCGCCGGCCCTGGCGCACCGTCCGGGAGAAGTCGGTACGCCGATGCAGCCGATACGGCTCAGGAAGCACCTGAGCGTCCGGTGTGCGGGCGGGTAGGGGACCAGAGACCGTACGGCGAACAAGACGTGATACGCCGCATCGGGTGATTACCGGATCAGGCCGTCAGCTTGGCGCGGCCCTTGCCACGGCGCGCCGAGACGATGGCGCGGCCCGCACGGGTGCGCATCCGGAGGCGGAAGCCGTGGACGCGCGCCCGACGACGGTTGTTCGGCTGGAACGTCCGCTTGCCCTTGGCCACGGTCAACACTCCTCTAGGTGGTGGGCGTCCGGTGACGCCCGAAGCTTTTCGGTGGAACTGCCGCATCGCGTGGAATCGGGATGATTCCTCGGTGCAATACCCTTGTCGGCACGGGCAGCACGCAGCCGCCACCGCACCATAGGGTGACTGTAGAAGGGTACTGATCTGCTGGACGAGGGTCAAACTCGGGGTCGATCGACCCTTGGGCGCGCCGTCTCCTGCGGGTTCGTGTCGCCGGGGGTGGTTCGTGTACGGTCCTTAACCGGCGTGCCGGAGGTTCGACACCAGGCATTCGAGCGACCGCGGGAATCTTTGCCGAAAGTTTGCTGAAGAACCGCAGGTCCACGCCCGATTCGGGGGATTCGACGCGATGCGACGCGTATCCCCAGGTTTTCCACATCTGTGGATAATTGTGTGGAAAGACCCCTGGAGTGGCATATTCGTAGGGCCGACGGTGCCTCGCCGACGCCCGGTTTCCTGGTCTCCAGTCATCATTCCCGGGGGAGCCGAGCAGTGCCGACCGTCTGCTCCTATCGACCTAGCTCCGGGGAGGACGACGTTCGTGGACGACGAGCAGAACGTGTTGACCAGCGTATGGCCCGAGGTGGTGGCCGAACTCGCCGGCGGATCCGACGACGGTGAGATCCAGCCGGTCAGCAAGGCTCACATGGCCTGGCTGCGGATGATCGAACCGATCACCCTCGCCCAGGGATTCGCCCTGCTCTCGGTGTCCGGGACGATGGCGCAGGGCGTGGTCGAACGCGATCTGCGCGAACCCATCCTGCGCGCGCTGACCCGCCGCGGACTGCAGGTGGAGGGGCTGGGCGTGCGCATCTCCGCCCAGCAGAACACACCCGCCGACCGGGCGCCCAAGCCGCGGCACGCCCGCATGACCTCGCGACCGGAGCGCCCGCGCGAGCCGGAACCGGGTCCGGTGGGCTATCCACCGGCAGCCGCGCCGCCGCCCGCGCCGGAACGCCAGCTGCCGCACTACCAGGCCCCGCCGGAGTACCGGCAGCCGCGCTACCTGCCGCCACAGGAGTACCCGGGCGAATACCCCGACCAGGATGGTTATCCCCCTGTGGAATTCGGGCAGCCGCCGATGGCCGAAGAGTTGCCGGTGCCCGCGCCCGAGCCGCAGATGGCGCCCCGGCGCCGCGAGGAACGCCGCGCCGCGCCCCGGTCGCCCGGGCAGGAATCGCTGTTCTCCCCGGAGCCCGAGGACGAGCCCGCGCCCATGCCGGCCGCGCGCCGCCCGGTGGACGAGGACCATCACGACGACGAGCCGGTGGTCAATGTCCGCAATACCTGGCCGACCTACTTCAACAAGTCGCCCGAGCGGGAGACCGCGCCGGCCTCGGGCACCAACAGCCTGAACGCGAAGTACACCTTCGAGACCTTCGTCATCGGCGCCTCCAACCGCTTCGCGCACGCCGCGGCGGTGGCCATCGCGGAGGCGCCCGCGCGCGCCTACAACCCGCTGTTCGTCTGGGGCGCTTCGGGTTTGGGCAAGACGCATCTGTTGCACGCGGCCGGGCACTACGCCCAGCGGCTGTTCCCGGGCATGCGGGTGAAGTACGTCTCCACCGAGGAGTTCACCAACGACTTCATCAACTCGCTGCGCGACGACCGGAAGGTGGCGTTCAAGCGCCGCTACCGGGAGACCGACATCCTGCTGGTGGACGACATCCAGTTCATCGAGGGCAAGGAAGGCATCCAGGAGGAGTTCTTCCACACCTTCAATACGCTGCACAACGCCAATAAGCAGATTGTCGTCTCCTCCGACCGGCCGCCCAAGCAGCTGGCCACCCTGGAGGAGCGGCTGCGCACCCGCTTCGAATGGGGCCTCATCACCGATGTGCAGCCGCCGGAGCTGGAGACCCGCATCGCCATCCTGCGCAAAAAGGCGCGCATGGACCGCCTGGACGTGCCGCACGACGTGCTGGAGCTCATCGCCAGCCGGGTGGAGCGCAATATCCGCGAACTCGAGGGCGCGCTCATCCGCGTGACCGCGTTCGCCTCGCTCAACGGGCAGCCGCTGGATCTGTCGCTGGCCGAGGTGGTGCTGCGCGATCTCATGCCCGATACCGCCACGCTGGAGATCACGGCGGCCACGATCATGGCCGTGACCGCGGAGTACTTCAACACCACCCTGGAAGAGCTGACCGGGCCGGGCAAGGCGCGGCCGCTGGCGCAGGCCCGGCAGATCGCCATGTACCTGTGCCGTGAACTCACCGACCTATCGCTACCCAAGATCGGTCAGGCCTTCGGCCGCGACCACACGACGGTCATGTACGCCGAGAAGAAGGTGCGCAAGGAGATGACCGAGCGGCGCCGGGTGTACGACCAGGTTCAAGAACTCACAGCCAGGATCAAGCAACGCTCTCGCTGATCCACAGCTAACAGGCCCCCACGTCACTTGACGTGGGGGTCTTCTGTTTTCGGGGTTGTGGATTCCTCGAGGAGTCCTCGAGGAAAGCCTGGGGATTCCTCGAGGAATCCCACTGTTGTCCACCGGTTTGCTCCCAGGGGCTCACTCACAGTGGTGCACAGGGGTTGATGCACAGTTCCCACAGGAGGATTCATCCTCGAGGGCTGACCTGCGCGAAGTCCGGTTCATCCCTGTGGATTCCTCGAGGAGTCCTTGTTCAGTCCTCGAGGAATCCTCGAGTTGTCCCCGGTTTCGCTCAGATGTGGGCAGAGCCGCCGGAAATCGGGGAGCAACTCGAGGATGGCTCGAGGATGACTGTGCAGAACGCCGTCTGCTCCACAGCCATCCGACGTTCATCCTCGAGACACTCTCGAGACATCCCCACGCCGCCACACCCTCCGACCAGGGAGAACCGGCGGAGTCCACAGAACTAACAGGCCCTACTACTACTTCAGTTCTTCTTCTAGAAAAGGTTCTTCTAAAACAGGGTGTGTGGAAACTCGGGTTGGGAGGGCAACGATTCGCTCGCAGCCCCTCCCCACCCGAACGAGAGGCAAGGAGAAGAGGGGATCCGGTTCTCCTCGATCCGATGCGTCCTCGGATGCCCCGGAGGGTCGGCGTAGGCAAGAGCGACAGGCGCGGGTACGGTTTGGTGTCGGTCGCCTGTGCCAGACTGCGCAGGGGTGGCTGATTCCAGAGCTTTCCGACATGAGCCGACGCGTAGGAGAGGACAGACCGGGCGATGGAGCTTGCAAGCATGAAGTTTCGGGTCGCTCGCGAGGACTTCGCCGAATCCGTAGCCTGGGTGGCCCGCAGCCTGCCGTCGCGGCCTCCGGTGCCCGTGCTCGGCGGTGTACTCCTCGTGGCCGACGAGGACGGCCTCACGGTCTCCGGCTTCGACTACGAGGTCTCCGCGCAGATGCGCGTGGCCGCCGAGGTCGCCGGGCCGGGCCAGGTGCTGGTGTCGGGCCGCCTGCTGGCCGACATCACCAAGGCGCTGTCCAACAAGCCGGTGGACGTGTCGGTGGACGGCACCCGGGTGCTGATCGCCTGTGGCAGTGCGAAGTTCTCGCTGCCCACCATGCCGGTCGAGGATTATCCCCAGCTTCCCGAGCTTCCTCCCCAGACCGGTGAGCTCGGCGTGGACGTGTTCGCCGAGGCGGTCGGCCAGGTGGCCGTGGCCGCCGGGCGCGATGACACGCTGCCCATGCTCACCGGCATCCGGGTCGAGATCGAGGGCCCCAAGGTCGTGCTCGCGGCCACCGACCGCTTCCGCCTCGCCGTGCGCGAGCTGGAATGGCAGCCGGGCCGCGCCGATGTGGAGACCGCGGTCCTGGTCCCGGCCCGCACCCTGTCCGAGGCCGCGAAGACCCTCGGCGCCTCCGATCAGCCGGTGCAGCTGGCCTTCGGCACCGGCACCGACGGCCTGCTCGGCATCGTGAACGGCGGCCGCCGCACCACCACCCGCCTGCTCGACGCCGAATTCCCCAAGTTCCGCCAGTTGCTCCCCAAGGAGCACACCTCCATCGCCACGCTGTCGGTGAGTGCGCTGACCGAGGCCATCAAGCGTGTGGCCCTGGTGGCCGAGCGCGGCGCCCAGGTGCGGCTGGAATTCTCCGATGAGGGCCTGCTGCTCTCGGCCGGCGGCGACGACGCGGGCCGCGCCGAGGAATGGCTGACCGCCGAATTCCGCGGTGAGCCGCTGACCATCGCCTTCAACCCGGGCTATCTGGTGGACGGCCTGTCCGCGCTGCGCACCGATCGGGTCACCTTCGGCTTCACCACCCCCAGCCGTCCGGCGGTGCTGCTGCCGGCGCCGGAGGAGGATCCGGAGCCCCTGGACTCGGGCGCCTTCGCCGCCCTGGCCAGCCCGTACATCTACCTGCTCATGCCGGTGCGGCTGCCCGGCTGATCGGCCGGACATCTGTGCACAGTGTTGACAAACCTGTGAAAAACTCGGCGGGCGTAGGGGTTTCGCCGTACCTGGAAATCGGCATGGTGAACTAGCCGGATGTACGTGCGGACGTTGTCACTGCGCGATTTCCGGTCCTGGGAAGCCGCTGAGCTGGAGTTGCCTGCCGGGCGCACGGTTTTCCTGGGGTCCAATGGCAATGGCAAGACGAACCTGATCGAAGCCGTCGGCTATTTGTCCACACTCGGTTCACACCGGGTGGCCGCCGATGCCCCGCTCATCCGCATCGGCGCGACGCGCGCCCGCATCGGCGCCACCGTGGTCAATGCCGGGCGGGAGCTGCGGGTGGATATGGAGCTCAATCAGGGCACCGCCAACAAGGCGCAGATCAATCGCTCGCCGGTGCGGCGGCCCCGGGAAATCCTGGGGATTCTGCAGACCGTGCTGTTCGCGCCCGAGGATCTGTCGCTGGTGCGCGGCGATCCGTCCGAGCGCCGCCGCTTCTTGGACGAGCTGGCCACGGCCCGGTTGCCGCGGCTGGCCGGGGTGCGCGCGGACTACGACAAGGTGCTGCGGCAGCGCTCCGCCCTGTTGAAAACCGCTGGGCGCAATGCCCGTTCGGGCAATCGCGGCGCCGAGCTGAGCACCCTCGACGTGTGGGACGGCCACCTCGCCGCGCACGGTTCGGTACTGCTGGCGCAGCGGCTGCGGTTGGTGCACGAACTTTATCCACATCTTGCACAGGCTTATTCAGGTATCGCTCCCGAATCCCGGCCCGCCGCAATCGGTTACCGCAGTTCGAGTCTGCCGCCGGAGTTCCTGGACCCGGCCCGGCCGCCCGGCGACGACGATGCGGAGGTGCTGGAGGCAATCCTGTTGCGCGAGTTGTCCACAGCTCGTCCCAAGGAACTGGAACGCGGGGTCTGCCTGGTCGGCCCGCACCGCGACGATCTGGAGCTCATGCTGGGCAGCGCACCCGCCAAGGGTTTCGCCAGCCACGGCGAATCCTGGTCCTTCGCACTGGCTTTGCGGCTCGGCGCATTCGAGCTGCTGCGCACCGCGGGCACCGATCCGGTGCTGATCCTCGACGATGTCTTCGCCGAACTGGATCGCCGCCGCCGCACCGCCCTGGCCGCCGTCGCCGCCACCGCCGAACAGGTGCTCATTACCGCCGCCGTTCCCGAGGACGTCCCCGCCGAACTCGACGCCAACCCGCTGCGGGTGGAAACCACCGGCGAAGCCGACCGCCGCATCTCGCGAATCGCCGCATGACACGCGGTCCACATGGCGTGACTGCGACAACCCCGCATGGGCCCGGCGAGCCTGTCGGCCCGATGCGGCAGAATCTCCCAGACTGACTGGCACGGACGAAAGGGAAGTGAATGGCCGAACAGCCGGAATTTCACGAGCCCGCGCCCGGCGCCACCGGCCCGGAGGGCGAACTCCGCGGCGTGGATCTGGCCCGCCGGGCACTCGAGGAAGCACGCGCCGCCGCCCGTGCCGCCGGTAAATCCGTCGGTCAGGGCCGCGCCTCGCCGCGCAAGGGCGGAGTCCGCGCGCTGCGCCGCCGCCGCACCGGCTGGTCCGGAGCCCATCCCGATGATCGCGATCCCCAGACCCTGTCGTCGCTGGCCATGCAATTGGCGAAGGGCCGCGGGTGGTCGGGCAAGGTCGCCGAGGGCACCGTCTTCGGCCGCTGGTCCAGCGTGGTGGGGGAGGACATCGCCGCGCACGCCCAGCCGATCTCCCTGGAGAACGGCGTGCTGAGCATTCAGGCCGAGTCCACGGCCTGGGCCACCCAGTTGCGCATGTTCCAATCCCAGATCCTGGCCAAGATCGCGGCCGCGGTCGGCAACGGCGTCGTCACCTCGGTCCGCATCAACGGCCCGACGGCCCCGAGCTGGCGCCACGGCGAACGCCACATCAAAGGCCGCGGTCCCCGCGACACGTACGGATAGCGCGCGACCGCCGGCCCGACAGCTTCTCGGAAAGGGGTTCGGGGGCGAAGCCCCCGAGAGCCTCCCGAGAGTTGGGGCGTTTCACGTGGAACCAGGCTGTTTTTGTCGGTGCCGCCGACTAGGGTGGGAAGTGATCGGTCGCTTTCCTCGCCCTGTCGTCGGCAGCGCGCGACCTAGATCGCGGTGGAAACCTGTCGCAAACTTTCCGGCCCGATTTCCGGCGCGCCGCGCCCGCCGCAGGATCGCCCGCTGAGGCTCTCGGAACCCCCGCCGCCCATGACCGGACATATTGTTGGTCGATTTCACGCGCGCACGGCCCACTCAGGGGTGTCATAGGTGCATTCTGTGTCGGGTGTACCAGTAGGATGGGGGAGTAACTAGCGGCGATACCTCCCGGCGCGTTCGGCGGCACTTCGCGCGTGAACCCGTAACTCTCGAGCAGACAGGCTTCGGGCCCCACGTGTGCACGCTCGCCAGTGCCCGGAGGATCAGCAAGTAAGGAGAGCTACCGACCAGTGGCTGCCATGGACTCCAACGCATCCGGCTCGACCTCGGGCAAGCAGAACTACGGTGCCGACTCCATCACCGTCCTCGAAGGCCTCGAAGCGGTTCGCAAACGCCCCGGTATGTACATCGGTTCCACCGGTGAGCGCGGCCTGCACCACCTGATCTGGGAAGTCGTCGACAACTCCGTCGACGAGGCGATGGCCGGATACGCCTCGCGGGTCGACGTGAAACTGCTGGCCGACGGCGGCGTCGAGGTCATCGACGACGGCCGCGGCATTCCCACCGGCATGCATGCCCAGGGCGTGCCCACCATCGAGGTGGTCATGACCCAGCTGCACGCCGGCGGCAAGTTCGACGGCGAATCCTATGCGGTGTCGGGCGGTCTGCACGGCGTCGGCATCTCGGTGGTGAACGCGCTGTCCACCCGGCTCGAGGCCGAGGTGGATCACGACGGTTACCACTGGACCCAGGAATACAAGGATTCCAAGCCGGGCAAGCTGTTCCAGGGACAGCCGACCAAGCGCACCGGCACCACCATCCGGTTCTGGCCGGATCCGGAGATCTTCGAGACCACCACCTTCAACTTCGAGACGGTGGCGCGGCGCCTGCAGGAGATGGCCTTCCTGAACAAGGGACTGACCATCACCCTGACCGATGAGCGGGTGTCCGAGGGAGATGTCACCGACGAGGTGGTGTCCGAGACCGCCGAGGCGCCCAAGCACGCCGAGGAGGGCGCGGAAGCCGCCGCGCCGAAGGTGAAGACCCGCACCTACCACTACCCGGGCGGGCTCGAGGACTTCGTCAAGCACATCAACCGCACCAAGACGCCGATCCACAATTCGATCGTGTCGTTCAGCGGCAAGGGCACCGGGCACGAGCTCGAGGTGGCCATGCAGTGGAACTCGGGTTACTCCGAGTCCGTGCACACCTTCGCCAACACCATCAACACCCATGAGGGCGGCACGCACGAAGAGGGCTTCCGCGCGGCGCTCACCACGGTGGTGAACAAGTACGCGAAGGACAAGAAGCTGCTCAAGGAGAAGGACGGCAACCTCACCGGTGACGATATCCGCGAGGGTCTCGCCGCCATCGTGAGCGTGAAGATCGCCGATCCGCAGTTCGAGGGCCAGACCAAGACCAAGCTCGGCAATACCGATGTGAAGGGTTTCGTGCAGCGCACCTGCAACGAGCACCTGACGCACTGGTTCGAGGCCAATCCGGCCGATGCGAAGACCATTGTGACCAAGGCGGTTTCGTCCGCCCAGGCCCGCGTCGCCGCGCGCAAGGCGCGCGAGCTGGTGCGCCGCAAGTCCGCCACCGATCTGGGCGGTCTGCCCGGCAAGCTGGCCGACTGCCGGTCCAAGGATCCGAGCAAGTCCGAGATCTACATCGTGGAGGGTGACTCCGCCGGTGGCTCGGCCAAGTCCGGCCGCGACTCGATGTACCAGGCGATCCTGCCGCTGCGCGGCAAGATCATCAACGTCGAGAAGGCGCGCATCGACAAGGTGCTGAAGAACAACGAGGTCCAGGCCATCATCACGGCCTTCGGCACCGGAATCCACGACGAGTTCGATATCGCCAAGCTGCGCTATCACAAGATCGTGCTGATGGCCGACGCCGACGTGGACGGCCAGCACATCTCGACGCTGCTGCTCACCCTGCTGTTCCGCTTCATGCGCCCGCTGGTCGAGCAGGGTCACGTATACCTGGCCATGCCGCCGCTCTACAAGCTCAAGTGGCAGCGGTCCGAGCCGGAGTTCGCCTACTCCGACCGGGAGCGCGACGGCCTGGTGGAGCGTGGCCTGGCCGCCGGCAAGAAGATCAACAAGGACGACGGCATCCAGCGCTACAAGGGTCTCGGCGAGATGAACCCGAAGGAGCTGTGGGAGACCACCATGGATCCGGCGGTTCGCGTGCTGCGCCTGGTCACCCTCGACGACGCGGCCGCCGCGGACGAGCTGTTCTCCGTTCTCATGGGCGAGGACGTGGAAGCCCGCCGCAGCTTCATCACCCGCAATGCCAAGGACGTTCGGTTCCTCGACGTCTAGTCCGCGCGAGCGGGGGCCGGTGAGCCCCCGCCTGCGCGCCGCGAGGAACCCCCGAACCCCCTTCTTACGGAGACCAATTCATGACTGATACCACCCTTCCGCCGTCCGGTGGCGACCGCATCGAACCGGTCGACATCCAGGCGGAGATGCAGAATTCCTACATCGATTACGCCATGAGCGTGATCGTCGGCCGCGCGCTGCCCGAGGTGCGCGACGGCATGAAGCCGGTGCACCGGCGCATTCTGTACGCGATGTACGACAACGGGTATCGGCCCGACCGCAGCTATGTGAAGTCCGCCCGCCCGGTCGCCGACACCATGGGTAACTATCACCCGCACGGCGATACGGCCATCTACGACACTTTGGTGCGCATGGCGCAGCCGTGGTCGCTGCGGTATCCGCTGGTGGACGGTCAGGGCAACTTCGGTTCGCGCGGCAATGACGGCGCGGCCGCCATGCGCTACACCGAGTGCCGCCTGACGCCGCTGGCCATGGAGATGCTGCGCGAAATCGACCACGAGACGGTCGATTTCCAGGCGAACTACGACGGCAAGACGCAGGAACCGATCGTCCTCCCGGCCCGCGTGCCCGCGCTGTTGATGAACGGCGCCAACGGCATTGCCGTCGGTATGGCCACCAATATCCCGCCGCACAATCTGACCGAGCTGGCCGAGGCCATCTACTGGGCGCTGGACAATCACGAGGCGGACGAGGAGTCCACCCTCGCGGCCTGCATGGAACGCGTGAAGGGCCCGGACTTCCCGACCTCCGGCCTGATCGTCGGCACCCAGGGCATCCACGACGCGTACACCACCGGCCGCGGTTCCATCCGCATGCGCGGTGTGGTGGAGATCGAGGAGGACGCCCGCGGGCGCACCACCATCGTCATCACCGAGCTGCCGTACCAGGTCAATACCGACAACTTCATCAATGCCATTGCCGAACAGGTGAAGGACGGCAAGATCGCGGGCGTCTCCGACATCCACGACGAGTCCTCCGACCGCGTCGGCATGCGCATCGTGGTCACGGTCAAGCGTGACGCGGTGGCCAAGGTGGTGCTGAACAACCTCTACAAGCACACCCAGCTGCAGACCTCCTTCGGCGCCAACATGCTGTCCATCGTGGACGGGGTGCCGCGCACGCTGCGCCTGGATCAGATGATCCGGCTGTACGTGACGCACCAGTTGGAAGTGATCGTCCGGCGCACCAAGTACCTGCTGCGCAAGGCCGAGGAACGCGCCCACATCCTGCGCGGTCTGGTGAAGGCGCTCGATCAGCTGGACGCGGTGATCGCCCTGATCCGCCGCTCGGCCGATACCGAGACCGCCCGCACCGGCCTCATGCAGTTGCTGGAGATCGACGAGATCCAGGCGACCGCCATCCTGGACATGCAGCTGCGCCGGCTGTCCGCCCTGGAACGCCAGAAGATCCTGGACGAATTGGCCAAGATCGAACTGGAGATCGCGGACCTGAAGGATATTCTGGCCAAGCCGGAGCGGCAGCGCGCCATCGTGCGCGACGAGCTGCAGGAGATCGTCGACAAGCACGGTGACGATCGCCGCACGAAGATCATCTCGGCCGACGGCGACGTGGCCGACGAGGATCTCATCGCCGTCGAGGACGTGGTCGTCACCATTACCGAGACCGGGTACGCCAAGCGCACCAAGACCGATCTCTACCGCTCGCAGAAGCGCGGCGGCAAGGGCGTGCAGGGTGCGGGGCTGAAGCAGGACGATATCGTCCGGCACTTCTTCATCAGCTCCACCCACGACTGGCTGCTGTTCTTCACCAACAAGGGCCGGGTGTACCGCGCCAAGGCCTACGAGCTGCCCGAGGCCAATCGCACCGCGCGCGGTCAGCACGTGGCGAACCTGCTGGCCTTCCAGCCGGACGAGAAGATCGCCCAGGTCATTCAGCTCAAGACCTATGAGGATCAGCCGTATCTGGTGCTCGCGACCCGCAATGGTCTGGTCAAGAAGTCCCGTCTGACCGATTTCGACTCGAACCGTTCCGGCGGCATTGTCGCGGTCAATCTTCGCGATGGGGACGAATTGGTCGGTGCGGCACTGTGTTCGGCCGATGACGACCTGCTGCTGGTGTCGGCGCACGGTCAGTCCATCCGCTTCTCCGCCAATGACGAGGTGCTGCGCCCGATGGGCCGCGCCACCTCCGGCGTGCAGGGCATGCGGTTCAACGCCAGCGATGAACTGTTGTCGCTCAACGTCGTTCGCGAGGGCGATCAGACCTATCTGCTTGTCGCCACCGCCGGTGGGTACTCCAAGCGCACGGCGATCGACGAGTACACCGCACAGGGCCGCGGCGGAAAGGGCGTATTGACCATTCAATACGACGAGAAACGTGGCAGTCTGGTCGGTGCGCTCATCGTCAACGACGACGACGAGCTGTATGCGATCACTTCGGGCGGCGGCGTAATCCGCACCGCGGCGAATCAAGTTCGCAAAGCCGGACGTCAAACCAAGGGCGTGCGATTGATGAACTTGGGCGAGGGCGATACGTTGCTTGCGATCGCGCGTAACGCGGATGAGCCCGACCAGGTTGCCGAAGATGACACCAGCGGTTCGGCGAAGCAGTAGTTTCTCCACAGCAGCGGCGGCACCAAGAATCGAAGGATTCACCATTGACCACGAATCAGCCGAATGACCAGCGCGGTCACGCCAACGGTGTGACCGAGAGAATCGCCCCCTCTCCGATTCCGCCGCGGCCCATTCCGCGCCCGGGTGCGAGCGAGGGCGGAGCGCCGCAAGCGCAGTCTCAATCGCACGAAATGCCGGATAACTCCGGTGATTTCGCGCCGGAGGTCACGGGGCGAATGAGTGATCCGACCGAGGTGACCGCACCCGAGTCGGTGGATGAACCACAGCAGCAGCCGGCCGGTTCGCCGTATCAGGACGGCGGCTGGTCGCAGCTGCCGCAGCGGGAGCCGCAGTCCAATCTGTACCGGCCCGGTCAGGCGCCGGTCCAGGGGCGGCCCAGCGGCGGACTGTCGGGCGGCCTCAATGCCGGCGTCTCCAATGCCCGCACCACCGCCGACCTGGCGGCCAAGGCGGCGCGCAAGGAGGCCGCCATGGTGAAGTCCGTCGGCATCGACGGGCCCACCCGCAGCATCGCCCGGCCGGAACTGGTGAAGGATCTGCCGGATCTGTCGGAGATGCGGCATCCGCTGCCGCCGCCGGAGCCCATCGCCCCGGCCGGTCCGGTCTCGCCGTCCGCCCCCGCGGCGGTGGCGCAGGCCGCGGCCACCGGGGAGCCGCTGCGCGCGACCGTGCAACTGCGCCATATCGATCCGTGGTCCACGCTCAAGGTCTCGCTGGTCATCAGCGTCGCCATGTTCTTCGTGTGGATGCTCGCGGTCGGCCTGCTCTACCTGGTGCTCGAGGGCATGGGCGTGTGGGAGCGCCTGAATTCCACGTTCACGGACATGGTTTCGGACAGCTCCTCCACCGCGCTCATCGACGCGGGCACCGTCTTCGGCTACGCCGGCGTCATCGGCCTGATCAATGTGGTGCTGCTGACCGCGCTGTCCACGGTCGGCGTCTTCGTCTACAACCAGTGCACCGACTTGGTCGGCGGCATTCAGGTGACCCTGGCCGACCCGGACTGACGCCCCTTCGGGGCGAAGGACAAGAGGGGTTCGGGGGGCTTCCCCCCGAACCCCCCTTTCATGTTGGGGGTTCGGGGGCGAAGCCCCTGAGAGTCCGAGAGTTGCAGCTGCCTCACAGGCCTGTGACCGGCCGTTTTGGTTATCGCAAGCCGATCCGGTAACCTTTTGCCTCGGCTCGGGAAACACTCCCGGAGCCGAACTAGGGCCTATAGCTCAGGCGGTTAGAGCGCTTCGCTGATAACGAAGAGGTCGGAGGTTCAAGTCCTCCTAGGCCCACTCCCGAGAATCACAGTAGGGTGGGATTCATGAAATTTCTCCTCACGATCGGTATTGTCGCCGCGGTGATCTTCGGAATCAGCAAACTGCGTCAGCGCAATGACGCGGACCTCTGGCACGAGGTAACCACCCGCTGATCGAAACTTCGGGGTTCCCACCCCGTCCGGGGCCTTAGCTCAATTGGCAGAGCACTGCCTTTGCAAGGCAGGGGTTAGGGGTTCGATTCCCCTAGGCTCCACACTCACGAAAGCCGTAGGCCACAAGCCTGCGGCTTTTTCACGTATTCGGTCCGGTTGCCCTGTGACACGGGACATCACGCGCTTTTCCGGCCTGATCCGGACGTAAGGTGGCGAGATGGCGTCCACTGAGATCTCCAAGCTCGTCCAGTCTGTGGTGGACCCGTATCTGCTGAACGGGACCCGCAAGTACAACCGGCGCGAGGTGGCGCGCAAGACCAAGGTGCCGACCTCGCTGACGCGACGGCTGTGGGTGTCGCTGGGATTCCCGGCCGATCCGGACGACAACGCGCTCGAATACAGCGACGCCGATATCGAGGCGGCCAAGACCTTCGGGCGGCTGAATGTGCTGGCGTCGGCCGATATTCACCGGCAGACCACCGCGGCGCGGACGCTGGGGCGGTCCATGGCGCGGTTGGCGGAGTGGCAGGTGGATCTGGTCACCGAGGAGATCCTGGAGCGGATCGCCAAGCGCACCGCCGCGGATCCGCAGGCCGATCCGGAGGCGGTGGCGCTGGTCGCCACCCAGGAGGTGATCGCCGACTTCGAGTCGCTCATGTCCTATGCCTGGCGGCGGCATCTGGACGCGGCGCTGGCGCGGTCGCTGGACGAGGGCGCGGTCGCCGGCGACACCATGCGGGTGCTGGCGGTGGGCTTCGCCGATATGGTCGGCTACACCCGCCTGACCCGGCATCTGGAGCCGGACGAGCTGTCGGCGCTGCTGGAGGCGTTCGAGACGGCCACCAGCAATGCGATCATCGCCAATGGCGGCTGGGTCATCAAGAACGTCGGCGACGAAGTCATGTTCGCCGCCAACAGCGCCAAGGACGGCGCGCGCATCGCGCTCGCCATCCAGGAGGCGGCGACGGCCTCGCACGGCGTCACCCAGGAATTGCGGGTCGGGCTCGCGTACGGCGAGGTGCTGCAACGGTTCGGCGATCTGTACGGCTCGGTGGTGAATGTGGCGGCGCGGCTCACCGGTGTGGCGCGGCCGGGCACCGTGCTGATCGACGAGGGCGCGGCCAAGGCGGTGACCGGTGATCCGCAATTCGAATTGCGCAATCTGCGCACCGTGCGGGTGAAGGGCATCAATAGGCTGCACGGATATGTGCTGCGCCGGAACGAGATTCGCCCGCTGGTCTGAGCGCGCCGGAAAAATGGTCCGGGAATAGGGGCGGGCCTCGGCGAAGGGGGGGAGTTAGCCGAGGCCCGCGTAAGGTCGGCCCGGGGGGGAGGGGCCGACGGGAACGATCCTACGCGACACCGGGCGATTGTGTGGCCATCGGGGCATCGCGTTCGAAGATTTTTTCGCGGAAAAGATGTCGTACCCCGGTGCGAGGATGGCGTCGTGACCGCGAAACCGGTTCCGAGCCTGCGAAGTCGAGTAGTGCGCTACTCGCGTTTCCGCCCGCTGACCGGGCGGATCATCGAATCGGCCGCATCCCGTCCCGGCACCCCCGAGCACCGCCGGACCCCCACGGGATGCGGCCACTGCTGTATTACGGCTTTTTCACATCCGGTAATTCAGATGACTTCCCACTCGGCGAAGAGTGATACTTGCTCGGAATGTCCGGTCTTGGTCGGCAGCATCGATGCAGCTCAGGGCACCTGCCACGACGAAATCACGAGACATCAGGAGAATCATGCCCGACGCCATAGTCGCCGAGGGTCTGGTCAAGAGATACGGCAAGGTAGCCGCTCTCGACGGACTCGACTTATCCGTACCCGAAGGAACCGTCACCGCCCTGCTGGGCCCGAACGGCGCCGGTAAGACGACCGCGGTCCGGGTGCTCACGACCCTGTTGATCCCGGATGCCGGGCGCGCCACCGTCGCCAATGTCGATGTGCTGAAGGATCCGCAGCTGCTGCGCTCGCGCATCGGCACCTCCGGCCAGTACGCGGCCGTCGACGAATACCTCACCGGCTTCGAGAATCTCGAAATGGTCGGCCGGCTCTATCACATGGGCGTGCAGCGAAGTAAAGAGCGCGCTCGCGAACTCCTGGAACGCTTCCGGCTCAGCGATGCCGGCGACCGGCCCGTGAAGGGCTACTCCGGCGGTATGCGCCGCCGCCTCGACCTGGCCGGCGCCCTGGTCGCGAATCCGCCGGTGCTGTTCCTCGACGAACCCACCACCGGCCTGGATCCCCGTGCGCGCCTGGATCTCTGGGATGTCATCGAGGAATTGGTGGCGGGCGGCACCACGCTGCTGCTGACCACCCAGTACCTGGAGGAGGCCGACCGACTGGCCGATTCCATCGCGGTCATCGACCACGGTCACGTCATCGCCGAGGGCACCTCCGACGAATTGAAGGCCATGGTCGGCGGCGACCGCATCGAGCTGGTCGTCGACCACGTGGACAATCTGGCCGTCGCGCAGCGTGCGCTGCAGGGCCTGGCGGGCGGCGAGATTCGGCTCGAACCCGGCCTGCGCCGCATTATCGTGCCGGTGAACGACGGGTCGCAGGCGCTGGTGGACGCCATCGGCCAGCTCACCAAACACGAAGTGGCGATTCATGATGTCGGCCTGCGCCGGCCCTCGCTCGACGATGTGTTCCTGACCCTCACCGGGCACGAGGCAGAGGAATTGATCAACGGCGCCAAGGGCGGCGCGGAGGATCTGGCCACGGACGGAGGAGCCCGATGAGCGCCACCCTGATCACCGCCGAGAAACCCTCGCTCACCCAGCGGGCCGCCATGCTGGTCAGCGACAGCCTGACCATTACCAAGCGCAATGTCATCAAGATCAAGCGTGTGCCCGACGTCCTGATCTTCACGACATTGTCGCCGATCATGTTCGTGCTGCTGTTCGCGTACGTGTTCGGCACCGCCATCAAGGTGCCCGGCCTGGAGGGCGGCTACCGCGAATTCCTCATCGCGGGCATCTTCGCCCAGACCGTGGTCTTCGGCGGCACCTTCACCGGCCTGAGCCTGGCCGAGGATATGCAGAAGGGCATTATCGACCGATTCCGGTCGCTGCCCATGGAACCGGCGGCCGTGCTCATCGGGCGCACCGGCGCGGATGTCGTCATCAATGTGGTGAGCCTGGTGGTCATGTCACTGGCCGGCCTGGTGGTCGGCTGGCGCATCCGCGGCTCGTTCCTGGACGCCGTGCTGGCCTATGTGCTGCTCTTGCTGTTCGCCTACGCGGTCTCGTGGATCATGGCCGTCATCGGCCTGATAGTGCGCGCGCCCGAAGTGTTCAACAACGCGGTGTTCATGGTGATCTTCCCGCTCACCTTCCTGGCCAACACCTTCGTGCCGCTGAACGATCTGCCCGGACCGCTGAAGGTGTTCGCGGAATGGAATCCGGTGTCGGCGTTGACCGAAGCGACCCGCGAGCTGTTCGGCAACACCAGTCCGGCCTTCCCGCCGCCGGACACCTGGTCCATGCGGCATCCGGTGGCGACGACCCTCATCTGGGTCGTGGTGATCCTGGTGATCTTCGTGCCGCTGGCCGTGCGCCAGTACAAGCGGTCAGTGAGCCGCTGAGTAATCCGGGGACGGAGCGGAGCCGTTGCGCGAATAACCCAGGCGCGGCGGTTCCGCGGCGGGCGCCGGAGGCTGCGGGCGGCGGCTCACGAAGAACGCCACGACCCCGCCGGTGACGGCGAGCAGCGCGGCCAGAATCAATCGAGTGCGAGAACTACCCAGGCCCATGCGACCACTGTGACACAGCAACAGTTTTCGCGCACGAATGGGTGCTGAGAGGCCCCGGAGACGGCTCCGGGGCCTATTTCTCATTCCACCGTCACGCTCTTGGCGAGGTTGCGGGGCTTGTCGACGTCGCGGCCCAGGGCGAGGGCGGTGTGGTAGGCCAGCAGTTGCAGGGGGATGGTGAGGATGATGGGGTCGAGTTCCGGGCAGACCGCGGGGACGCGGATGATTTCGTCGGCGACGCCGTCGGGGAGGGGGGCGTTGGTGACGGCGATGACCGGGCCGCCGCGGGCCTTGATCTGCTCGATGGTGGTGAGGTTCTTGGCGAGCAGTTCGTCGTCGGGGACCAGGACGACGCTGGGCATGTCCGGGTCGATGAGGGCCAGGGGGCCGTGTTTGAGTTCGGAGCCCTGGTACGCCTCGGCGTGAATGTAGGAGATCTCCTTGAGTTTCTGGGCGCCTTCGCGCGCCACCGGCCAGGCGCGCACGCGGCCGACGAAGAACATGCTGCGGGCCTTGGCGTAGCGGGCCGCCACCTCGGCGATGGCGGCATCGTCGGCGAGTACCGCGTCGATGGCGTCGGGCAGGGCGCGCAGACCGGTGACGACGCGTTCGCCGGCCGCCGCGGACAGGTCGCGGACGCGGCCGAGCAGCAGGGCGAGCATGGCGAAGGAGACGGTCATATTGGTGAGCGCCTTGGTGGAGGCCACCGAGACCTCGGGACCGGCGTGCAGGAACACGCCCGCGCCGCACTCCCGGGCGATGGCGCTGCCCACCACGTTCACCGCGCCGATGACGCGGCCGCCCTTGCGCTGCAATTCCTGAACGGCGGCAAGGGTATCCAGGGTCTCTCCGGACTGGCTGATGGCGATGTAGAGGGCATCCGGGTCGACCACCGGATTGCGGTAGCGGAATTCGGAGGCGGGCTCGGCCACCGCGGGAATGCGGGCCAGCTCCTCCACCAGCTGTGCGCCCAATTGGCCCGCGTAATAGGCGGATCCGCAGCCCAGGAAGACGACCTTGCGGATGCCGCGCAGCTCCCGCGCGTCCATATTGAGCCCGCCCAGGACCGCGGTGGCGAAGCGCTCGTCGAGCCGGCCGCGCAGGGCGCGGCGCACGGCGTCGGGCTGTTCGGCCATCTCCTTGCGCATGAAGTCCGGGTAGCCGCCGAGCGCGTAGTCCTCGGCCGCCATATCGATGGTGGTGGGCGTCTTGTCGGTGCGCCGGGCCTCGAGTCCCAGTGTGCTGGTGCGGAATTCGCCCGCCCGCACGGTAGCCAGCTCGCCGTCGTCCAGGAACACCACCCGCTGGGTGTGGTGCACCAGCGCGGCCACATCGGAGGCCACGAACATCTCGCCGTCGCCCACGCCGAGCACGATGGGGCTGCCATTGCGGGCCACCACCAGCTCGTCGGGGCGGCGCGGGTCCAGGACGAGCAGGCCATAGGTGCCCTCCACCCGGCGCAGCGCCGTGCGCACCGCATCCTCCAGGGAGTCGGCGTCGTCGAGCGCGGCGGCGATGAGGTGGGCGATGGCCTCGGTATCGGTGTCGGACACGAATTCCACGCCGGCGGCGGTCAATTCGGCCCGCAGCTCCTCGGCGTTCTCCACGATCCCGTTGTGCACCACGGCGATCCGGCCCGCGCCGTCGGAGTGCGGGTGCGCATTGGCGTCACTGGGCTCGCCGTGGGTGGCCCAGCGGGTGTGCGCGATGCCGGTATTGCCGCGCAGCCGCGCGCCCTCGGCGTCCACCCGGTCGCGCAGATCCTGCACCCGGCCCTGGGTTTTGGTGATCCGCAGCCGGCCGCGGTGCGGCACCGCCAGGCCGGCGGAGTCGTAGCCGCGGTATTCGAGCCGGTGCAGGCCCTCCAGCAGGACCGGTACCGCATCCCGATGGCCGATGTATCCGACGATTCCACACATTGCGCGTTGGTCTCCTAGTTACCCGTAGACGAGGCGTCGCAGCTGTCGTTCGGTGAAGGCGGGGGCGGCGACGCGGCGCTGCGCCAGCTCGGCCGCGATGCGCTGCCAGATCTCGGCATTGCGCACCTGCCGCCGCTGCAGCTCGGCATGGCGGCGGCGCACGAACTGTTCCGCGGTCTCGTCGAAATACCCGACCACATCGGCCACCACCCGGGCGGCCACCGCGGGCGGCAGGCCGGTGGAGGCCGCCACATGGCGGACCAGATCGTCGGGAACCCCGTCATTCACCCGCACGAGCCTGCCCGATGATCGGCAATTCGCCAACATTTCTGCCCGAATCCGGGCAAGAAGTCACATGCGCGCCATCTCTGCTGCTCGAGGCGCGTGCCGTGGAGCAGCCGGAACCCGCCCGCACTTAAGCTGGGCGGCGTGACCTCACCGAATCAGACCGCCGTGGCGACGCTGCACACCAATCACGGCGATATCAAGATCTCGCTCTTCGGTAACCACGCACCCCGCACGGTGGCGAACTTCCTCGGCCTGGCCGACGGCTCCGCCCCGTACACCACCAAGAACGCCGCGGGCACCGACTCCGGACCGTTCTACGACGGCGCCATCTTCCACCGGGTCATGGACGGTTTCATGATCCAGGGCGGCGATCCCACCGGCACCGGCCGCGGCGGCCCGGGCTACGAGTTCAAGGACGAGTTCCATCCGGAACTGCGGTTCGATCGCGCCTACCTGCTGGCCATGGCGAATGCCGGCCCGGCCACCAATGGCTCCCAGTTCTTCATCACCCTGGGCCCGCAGCCGCATCTGAACCGCAAGCACACCATCTTCGGCGAGGTCCTGGACCCGGACTCGCGCAAGGTGGTCGACACGATCGGGGCGGTGGCGACCGACCGCAACGATCGGCCCAAGGACGAGGTCGTGATCTCCGGAATCACCATCTCCTGAATCCGGCCGGACCCGAAGAGAAGTCGATATGAATCCGTACCAGCCCGCACCGACCTGCTTCCGCCATCCTGATCGCACCACCGGGCTGGGCTGCACCCGGTGCGGGCGTCCGGCCTGCCCGGACTGCCTCACCCCGGCCGCGGTCGGCCAGCACTGCACCGAATGCGTGCGCCAGGGCCGCCAGGATGTGCGGCCGGTGCGCAATCAGGCCGGGGCGGCGGTGTCGAGTAACTCGCAGCCGTTCGTCACCTGGGCGCTGATCGCGATCAATGTCATCGTCTTCGGCATCACCGCGTTCGAGGCGCGCAACGCCATGGAGAACCGCTACTCCAACCTGTTCATGGAGTGGGTGCTGGCGCCCGCGCTGGTCGGCGAGGGCGAATGGTGGCGGGTTATCGGATCTGGATTCCTGCACTTCGGCTGGATCCACCTGGCGGTGAACATGCTCGCGCTGTACATGCTGGGCCCGTATTGTGAGGCGGCGCTGGGGCGGGCGCGGTATCTCGCGGTGTATGTCGTGTCGCTGCTGGGCGGCTCGGCGGCTGTCACCGTTCTCGAGGATCCGTTGAGAGGGACAGCGGGCGCCTCGGGAGCCATCTTCGGCCTCTTCGGCGCGGTGGCGATCATCATGCTGCGAACGAAGCAGAACCCGACGCAGATCCTGGTGCTGCTGGTGATCAACCTGATCATCACGTTCACGGTGCCGAACATCTCGGTGTGGGGTCACCTCGGCGGATTGGTGGCCGGAACTGTCGCCGCGGCCGGGATCCTGTATCTGCCGCGCTGGCTGCGGGTCCGCACCCAGGGTTCCGCCGCGGGGATCGGCTGGGCGGTGCTGGCGGCGGTCGCGGTGGTCGCCATCGCGGCCATCGTGGCCGGTGCGCCGGCAGTGGTGTCGTTCTAGACGCGGCTACTTCGCGGTGAGATACGTGCGCAGTGTGTCGAGGACTTCCTCGGGACGCGTGCCCAGATCCCAGCGGCCGAAGATGAGCAGCTTCTCCGCGCCGTCGTGGTCCACATCCATTTCCAGCATGGGCAGGCGGCGGCCGAGCCGCCGGTAGTGCACCACGCGGGCGCGCATGACCTGATCCGCGGTGTAGCGCTGCGGCCCGGTCAGGCCGCGCACCACCAGCTGCGCCGGTTCACCGGGCTCGATGGCCAGGCGCGGGCGCTGCCGTGCGCCCATGAAGGCCAGGAACAGCACGCCCGCCGCGGCCAGCCCGATGAGCAGTTTGGCCGGAGGGTCGTTCGAGACGACGGCGGCCACCGCGAGCGCGAGGCCGCCGATACCGCAGGCGACGATGGCCGCGGTGGGGGTGGACCAGGAGAGCCGGGAGTCGGTCGGCGTGGTCACTGTCCGCACTCCATCCTCGAGTTGTCCACAAGGTCATCCACAGGTGTGTATGAATAACAATGATGTAAGGCACTCATCGCCAGCGCATGGTCATGATCAGACCCACGACCATGAGGCCGAAGCCGACCAGGAAGTTCCACGCGCCCAGATCGTTCATCCAGCTGATCTGCTCGGCCGCCAGGTAGTAGACGAGCAGCCACACCAGGCCCGCGAGCATGAAGCCCAGCATGATGGTGACGTACCAGACCGGTGACGGGCCGGCCTTCACCTTGACCGGCGTCCGGCTGGCCGGGTTGATCGTGTAATCGGTCTTCTTCCGGACCTTCGACTTGGGCATGACGTCCTCTTTTTTGGCGTGCGGTCTGGTTACAGGTTATCCCGGGCACCCTGGGGAAAGGCGACTTGGGGAGCCGTTCGGCGGTATTGCGTGCGACGTTTGCGGGCGCGACAACTACTCTCGACATATGCGTGTTCTGGTCGTCGACAACTACGACAGCTTCGTCTTCAACTTGGTCCAGTATCTCGGACAGCTGGGTGTCGACGCGGTGGTCTGGCGCAATGACGACCCGCAGCTCGCGGATCTGGACGCCGTGGTGACGAGCTTCGACGGCGTGCTGATCAGCCCCGGACCGGGCACCCCCGAGCGCGCCGGCGCCAGCATGGACCTGGTGAAAGCCTGTGCGCGGCACGAAACCCCGCTGCTGGGCGTGTGCCTGGGACACCAGGCCATCGGCGCGGCCTTCGGCGCGACGGTGACCCGGGCCCCCGAACTGCTGCACGGTAAGACCAGCGATGTCTTCCATATCGGCGCGGGCGTGTTGGCCGGTCTGCCCGACCCCTTCACCGCCACCCGCTACCACTCGCTGACCGTGCTGGAAGAGACCATGCCGGCCGAGCTGGAAGTGCTGGGCCGCACCGAATCCGGCATCGTCATGGCCATGCGGCATCGCACGCTGCCCATTCACGGCGTGCAGTTCCATCCCGAATCGGTGCTCACCCAGGGCGGGCACCGCATGCTGGCCAACTGGCTCGGCGTGTGCGGCGAGCGGCCCGCCGAGGGTCTGGTGCAGACCCTGGAGGCGGAGGTCGCGGCACTGGTGTGAGTGGCCTGAGGAGACCGCATGTGCTGCTGTCGGTGGCGGTGAGCATCGACGGCTATATCGACGATGCGGGACCGGACCGGCTGCTGCTGTCCAATGCCGCCGATTTCGACCGCGTCGACGAACTGCGGGCCGAGTCCGACGCCGTTCTCATCGGCGCGGAGACCCTGCGCCGGGACAATCCCCGGCTGCTGGTCAATGACGAGGAACGCCGCCTGCGCCGCATCGCCGCGGGCAAGCCGGAGTACCCACTGCGCGTAATCGTCACCGCGCGCGGTGATTTGGACCCGGACCTGCGCTTCTGGCACTGCGGCGGCGAACGGCTGATCTACACCACCGATCCCGGTGCCGCACGCCTCGACGAATGGATATTCGGCGAGAGCGAAGTCGTATCCCTGGGCGAGACCATCGATTTCGCGGCCCTGCTGGACGATCTCGCCACCCGCAAGGTGTCTCGCCTCATGGTCGAAGGCGGCGGTTCCATCCACACCGCCTTCCTCTCCACGGGCCTCGCCGACGAAATCCGCATGGCCGTCGCCCCGATCGCGGTCGGCGATCCCGCCGCCCCCCGCTTCCTCGGCCCCGCCGCCTTCCCCGGCGGCACACTGCATCGCATGCGGTTGGCCGATGTGGGCCGGGTCGGCGATATGGCGCTGCTGACGTATCTGCCGAAGGAGGAGTCGAATGTCGTCGGATGAGGCCCGCCTGGACCGCGGCTGGATGCGGCACGCCATCGGCCTGGCCCGCCTGTGCCCGCGCAGCGAAACCGCCTTCTCGGTGGGCGCGGTCATCGTCGGCGCGGACGGCGTGGAAATCACCCACGGCTGGTCCCGCGAAACCGACGACAAGGTCCACGCCGAGGAATCCGCGCTGAACAAGCTGGAACCCGACGACCCGCGCCTGCCGCACGCAACCATCTACAGCACCTTGGAGCCGTGTTCCCTCCGTGCCAGCAAGGACCGCACCCCGTGCACGGACCGCATTCTGGCGGCCGGAATCCGGCGCGTGGTTATCGCCTGGCGCGAGCCGGGCACATTCGTGGACAACTGCATCGGCGTCGAGCGGCTGCGCGAGCACGGCGTCGAGGTGGTCGAGCTGCCCGATCTGGCGGACGAGGCCATGTCCATGAATCGGCACCTGCGGCTCTGAGGCGTTTCACAGACGCCGTTTCGTGTTCCTGTCGCGCATGACAGTCACTGCGATCAACACCGCGATTCCGGAGAACACCCCGGCGATACCGATACCGAGCGTGGTCAGCACGCCCCAGACAATCGAGGACCCCATGCCAAGCCCGATGGCGACGGTGGTACCGAACGATCCCGCCGTCTGCACCGGGTAGGTGCCGGTCTGCTCGCCGCGCCGCATCACCCGGCAGCGGCGGGACTTCATACGGCGATCCGGCCACCCCGAAAGGATGACAGAAAGCAGCCTCAGGTTTGTGGCCTACGGCTTTCAGGGGGCACAGTCGTTTCGACTACCGCGAACTCACGGCGGGCCGAGGGAGAGGACGCCGGTCGTGATGGTTACCGTCTGGGTCTTGCCCAGTGAGGAGCCTGCGCTCGGTTGCTGGGCGATGATGCGGCCGACCTCGCCGGTGTTCAGGGTGCTCTGGGTGGTTTGGGTGATCTGGCCGGCCCAGCCGCGTTGGCGGAGTAGGTCGGCCGCTTGGGCCGGGGTGAGGCCGCGGAGGTCGGGCATGGAGATCTGGTCGCCGGTGGAGACCTGGACGGTGACGGTGGAGCCCTTGTCGGCCATGGTGCCGGCGGCCGGATCGGTCTCGATCACCGTGCCCTTGGGCTGTGAGTTCGGGACTTCCTCGATGACGACCTTGAAGCCCGCGCTGTCGGCCAGGTTCGGTTTGGCCACATCGATGGATTGGCCGACCACGTCGGGGACGCGCACCTTTTCCGGGCCGGAGCCGAGGGTGATGGTGACCTGGCCGCCGGCGTCGATCTTCTGGGCCTCGCCGGGGACCTGGCTGGTGACCTTGTCTTTTTCCTCGGCGCTGGAGGGTTCGCGCTTGATGTCCGGGTTGAGTTGGAGGCCTTGGGCTTTGAGTTGTTGTTCGGCTTGCTGCTGGGTGAGGCCGGCCAGGCGCGGGACCGAGACCTGGGCGGGGCCGGTGGACACCTGCAGGGTGATGGTGGAGCCCTTGTCGACGCGGGAGCCGCCCAGCGGCTGGGTGGCGATGACATTGCCCTGCGCGATCTTGGAGTCGGCCTTGTCCTGGACGGCCACGCTGAAGCCGAGCCGTTCCAGATCTCGTTGCGCCAGTTGGGCGTTCTTGTTGGCCAGGTCCGGCACCGCCACCTGATCGGGGCGCGCGCCGGGGCCGACCAGCATCCACAGCAGGGCGCCGATCAGGATTACCGCGACCGCGCCGAGCCCGGCGACCAGCATGGTGCGGCGCGGCGGCGAACCGGGTTCGACGATCTCCTGTTCGGTGGTGTCGTCGCGGCGTTCCACGGTGCGGTAGGTGCGCGGCGGCGGCAGTTCGTCGTCGAGGAAGCCGGCGCTCTCCTCCTCGGTCATGACCATGGGGGCGGTGGGCTTCTGCCCGCCCAGCACCCGGATCAGGTCGGCGCGCATCTCGGCGGCCGTCTGATACCGGTTGGCCGGGTTCTTGCTCATGGCCTTGAGAATCACCGAGTCCAGTTCGCGCGGGACGCCCGGATGCACGTGCGAGGGCAGCCGCGGATTCTCTCGCACATGCTGGTAGGCCACCGCGACCGGCGAATCGCCGGTGAAAGGCGGTTCGCCGGTGAGGATCTCGTAGAGCACGCAGCCCACCGAGTACACGTCCGAGCGCGCGTCCACCTGTTCGCCGCGGGCCTGCTCGGGCGAGAGGTACTGGGCGGTGCCGATGACGGCCGCGGTCTGGGTCATGGGATTGGAGCTGTCGGCGATGGCGCGCGCGATGCCGAAGTCCATCACCTTCACCGCGCCCGCGCGGTTGATCATGATGTTGGCGGGCTTCATATCCCGGTGCACGATGCCGTTGCGATGCGAGAAGTCCAGCGCCGCACACACATCGGCAATGATCTCCATGGCGCGCCGGGGCGGCAGCGGGCCCTTGCCGCGCACGATGTCGCGCAGGGTGTCGCCGTCGACGTACTCCATCACGATGTAGGGCAGCGGCCCGCCGTCGATCTCGGCCTCGCCGGTGTCGTAGACCGCCACGATGGCCGGATGATTCAGCGCGGCCGCGTTCTGGGCTTCCCGTTTGAAGCGCAGATAGAACGTGGGGTCACGGGCGAGATCCGCGCGCAGCACCTTGATCGCCACATCGCGGCCGAGCCGCATATCGCGGGCCTTGTGCACTTCGGACATGCCGCCGAACCCGATGATCTCGCCCAGCTCGTAGCGAGACGAGAGGTTCTTCGGGGTCGTCATGGCAGTCCTCGAGGGCTGGAGGGAGCGAAGTTGTCCTGCGATGAAGCGGGTTCACGGCCACCGTTTCCGATGCCCCCCGGAAATGTTAGTGAGGGGAAGCTCGGCAGCGGGAAGCGATCGGTGGTCGTCTTCGGCGGCGCGGTGGTCTTCTCGGCCGTCGTCGTCGGCGGCGCGGTCGTGGTCTTCTGCGGCGTGGTCGTCGGCGGCGTGGTGGTGACCGGCGGCGGCGTGGTCGTGACCGGCGGTTCCTCGGTCGTCGGCGGCGGCTCGTAGGTGGGCTGCACCGGCTGCGGCCGGGTGGTCGGCGGCACCGTGGTGGTGGTGCTCGGCGGCACCTGCGGCGGCGCCACCACGACACTGGTCTTGGTGGTCGGCGTCGACTCCGGCGGATTGCCGCTGAGCAGCACGAAAGCGGCCGCGGCGCCGAGGATCAGCGCGCCCACGCCGAGACCGGCGAGGGCCTTCTGGCTATTGGTGAAGCGTCCGCCGGACTCGCCGGCGCCGCCGAACTTGGCCGGCGGGGGCGGCCCGGCGGGCGTGTTCGGACCCGACATCATGACGGTCGCGCCGGTGGGCGGCGCGGGCTGCGGCTGCCGCATGGGCTGCGGCGGCGTCGGATAGCGCGTGGTGGCCTGGTCGGCATTGTTGGCGCCGGGAATCACCATGGTCGGCCCGGGCGGCAGGATGCGGGTGGCCCCGGTGGCCGTGCCGGTCGGGATGCCGCCGGTGGCGGGCGGTCGGCGGCCGGAGCGCACCGCCGCCACCGCGTCGGCGAATTCGCCGCCGCTGGTGTACCGCAGCTGCGGATCCTTGGCCATGGTGATCTCGATGAGCTCGCGCACATTCGGCGGCAGGTCCGCCGGCAGCGGCGGCGGCGCGTCGCGCACATGCTTCATGGCGACGGTGAGGGCGCCGTCACCGGTGAACGGCCGCGTCCCGGCGAGAGCCTCGTACCCGACCACGCCCAGGGAGTACACGTCGGAGGCGGAGGTGGCTTCCTCACCGGTGGCCTGTTCCGGCGCGATGTACTGGGCGGTGCCCATGACCATGCCGGTCTTGGTGACCGGTGAGGCGTCCACGGCCTTGGCGATGCCGAAGTCGGTGATCTTCACCAGGCCGGTCGGGGTGACGAGGATATTGCCCGGCTTCACATCCCGGTGCACCACGCCCGCCGCGTGCGCGACCTGCAGTGCGCGGCCGGTCTGCTCCAGCATGTCCAGGCCCTGGGCGACCGAGAGCCGCCCCATCCGGTTGAGCACCGCATTGAGCGGTTCGCCCTGCACGAGTTCCATGACCAGGTAGGCGGTTTCGCCGCCGGAGGGGTCCATGGTCTCGCCGTAGTCGTAGATGCCGGCGATGCCGGGGTGATTCAGCTGCGCGGTGGTCCGCGCCTCGGTGCGGAAGCGGTGCCGGAAGGTGGGGTCGGCGGAGAATTCCGCCTTGAGCACCTTCACCGCGACCCGGCGATCCAGCCGGGTGTCGAGCGCTTCCCAGACCTGGCCCATTCCACCGGTGGCGATCAAGCGTTTCAGCCGGTACCGGTCCGCGATCATCGCACCGTTGTTCAGCATTCGAGACCCTGTCTACCTTGCATGTTCATATCGTTCAGCCCCCCTGCAATCCGGCATCGAGCACCGCGCGCGCAATGGGCGCGGCGACCGATCCGCCGGTGGCGGCCAAGGCCCGGTCGCCGCCGTTCTCGACGATCACCGCAATGGCGATCTTCGGGTTCTGCGCCGGCGCGAAGGCGATGTACCAGGCGTGCGGCGGGGTGTTGCGGGGATCGCTGCCGTGCTCGGCGGTGCCGGTCTTGGAGGCGATCTGGTAGCCGCGCTGCTGGTTGCCGCCCTGGGTGTTCTTCTCCGATTCGATCATCAGGGTGGTCAGCTGGGAAGCCACCGGCTGGCTGATGGCCTGGCCGACCGACATGGGTTTGACGGTCTCCAGGGTGGACAGGTCGGGGCCCTGCAGCTGATCCACCAGATGCGGCTGCATCCGGACGCCGCCATTGGCGACGGTGGCCGCGATGACCGCATTGTCCAGCGGGGTGAGCGCCACATCGCGCTGCCCGATGCTGCTCTGGCCGAGCGCCGCGTTGTCGGGAATGGTCCCGACCGTGCTGTCCGCCCAGGGAATCGGAATATTCGGATGCGTGCCGATGCCGAAGGCGGCGGCCTCGTCCTTGAGCTTCGCGGCCCCCACTTTGATACCGAGCTCCACGAAAGCCGTGTTACACGAGTACTTGAAGGCCTCGGTGAGCGACGCGGTCGCCGAATCGCCGGGACCGCAGTGGCTGCCGTTGTAATTCTCCAGCGTGGTCGTGGTGTCCGGCAACGTGATCCGCGGCGCCGCGGTGAACTGGTCGTCGGGCTTGGCGATACCGCTGGACAGCGCCGCCGCGGTGGTGATCACCTTGAAGGTGGAACCCGGCGGATAGGTCTGCGACACCGCGCGATTCAGCATGGGCTGGCGCGGATCGGTCTGCAGCGACTTCCACGCCTCGCCGGCGGCCGCACCGTCGTGGGTGGACAACAGGTTCGGATCGTAGGACGGCGTGGACACCATGGTCAGGATGCGGCCGGTGCTCGGTTCGATGGCCACCACCGAACCGGTGTAGCCCTTGGCGGTGAGCTGCTCGTAGGCCACCTTCTGCATGACCGGGTCGAGCGTGGTGATCACATTGCCGCCGCGCGGATCCCGGCCGGAGACCATATCGATGAGCCGCCGCCCGAACAGCTGGTTGTCCGAGCCGTTGAGCACCGAATCCTCGGCGTGCTCGAGCCCGGTGCTGCCGTACTGCATGGAGTAGAAGCCGGTCGCCGGCGCGTAGGCCAGCGGATCGGTCGGGTAGGTGCGCAGGTACTTGTAGCGGTCTTCGGTGGCGACCGAGCTGGCCAGCACGGTGCCCGCGGCGGAGATCTGGCCGCGCTGGCGGGCGTACTCGTCGAGCAGCACGCGCACATTGCGGGGATCGCTGCGCAGGCTGTCGGCCTTGATGACCTGGACGTAGGTGGCGTTGGCGAGCAGCGCGACGATCATGACCATGACGGCCATGGCCACCCGGCGCAGGGGTGTGTTCACGCGGCGCCCCCCTTCGGCGGCCGCTTCACCAGTTCGGTGGGCGCGTCCGCGATCGGCTGGTCCGGCAGCCGCTTGCGCGCCGGGGCGGGCGCGCGGGCGGCGTCGGAGACCTTGATCAACAGGGCCAGCAGGGCGTAGTTGGCCAGCAGCGAGGAACCGCCGTAGGAGACGAACGGCGTGGTGAGGCCGGTCAGCGGAATCAGTTTGGTGACACCGCCGACCACCACGAACAACTGGATGGCGATGGTGAACGCCAGGCCCGCGGCGAGCAGCTTGCCGAAGCTGTCGCGGACCGCCAGCGCGGTGCGCAGGCCGCGGATCACGAAGACGCAGAACAGCATCAGGATGGCGGCCAGGCCGATCAGGCCCAGCTCCTCACCGATGGTGGTGATGATGAAGTCGGTCTTGGCGAAGGGCACCTGCGAGGGCCGGCCGCTGCCCAGGCCGGTGCCGGCCAGACCGCCGGTGGCGAGTCCGAACAGCGACTGCGAGATCTGGTAGCCGGTGTTGTTGTAGTCGTCGAAGGGATGCAGCCAGGTCTCGACGCGCACCTGCACATGCCCGAAAGCGTTGTAGGCGATCACGAATCCCAGGGCGAGCAGCCCGAGCCCGATGATCACCCAGCCCACCCGCTCGGTGGCGATGTAGAGCATCACCAGCACGGTGCAGAAGATGAGCAGCGAGGTGCCGAGGTCCTTCTCCAGGACCAGCACCCCGAGGCAGACCACCCAGACCACCAGGATCGGGCCGAGATCGCGGGCGCGCGGCAGTTCCATGCCGAAGACGTGCTTGCCCGCCGCGGTGAACAGGTCGCGCTTGGCGACCAGCACGCCCGCGAAGAAGATGATGAGCAGGATCTTGGCGAACTCACCGGGCTGCATGCTGAAGCCGGGCAGCCTGATCCAGATCTTCGCGCCGTTCACCTCGGAGAACCGGCTCGGGAGCAGGGCCGGGATGGCGAGCGCGATGAGCCCGATCAGGCCCAGGGTGTAGGCGTAGCGCGCCAGCGTGCGGTAGTCGCGCAGCACGATCAGCAGCGCCATGAAGACCACCATCCCCAGCCCCGTCCACAGCACCTGCTGATTGGCATCGGGGGAGGGGATGGGCTGGGACGCGGAGGCGGCGTTCTGCGCTTCGGCCAGATCGAGCCGGTGGATCAAGACCAGCCCGAGCCCGTTGAGCAGCGCCACGATCGGTAGCAGCAGCGGGTCCGCGAAGGCCGCGAAGCGCCGCACCGCCAGGTGCGCCACCCCGAACAGGGCCAAATAGGACGCGCCGAGTTTGGCGATGTCCCAGGTGATGGACTGTTCCTGACTGGCCTCCACCAGCACCAGCGACACCGTCACGATCACCGCCGCGAGCCCGAGCAGCAACAGCTCGGCATTGCGCCGGGTGGACGGCGGCGGCGCGGGTGCGAATCCGCCCGGCGGACTGGGAAAGGCCCCAGCGGACGGTGGTGCCGGCGCGGACATCAGTCCGTCACCCTGCAGTTCTGACCCGGCGTCTGCGGCACGGTCGTGGTGGTGGTGACCGGCGGCGTCGGCTGCTCGCTGACGCCCGGGGAACGCGGTTCCAGCGGACGGCCCTCACCGGTCTGCTCACCGGCGCCCGGCTGCGGGGCGCCCGGCGTGGTGGTGGCTGGCGCGGCGGGCGTGGTGGCGGTGGTGGTCTGGCCCGGATCGGTGGCCGGGGTGGTCGGCTGCCCCTGGGCGGCCTTCTCGCACGGCGGCAGCAGTTCGCTCTGCGCCAGCGCCTGCATCTGCTTGACGGCATCGTCGCGGGAGCCGGGCGGCAGGCCCTTGTCGACCGAATCACGGCCGGTGGGCTTGAGATCGGTGAGCTTCAGTTCCCGGCAGCCGGCCGGGAAACCGGCGCCGGGGGCGGTCAGCTGCAGTTCCCCGGTGCGGGTGACGCAGCCGACCTGATCGACATCGCGAATGGAGTAGCCGAGCACCGAACCGGGTAGCCCGCGCAGCACCACGACCCGGCCATTGTCCGCGCCCACGTAGTAGTTGCCGCGAATCATGTTGTAGCCCACGGTCAGTCCCGCGCCCACCGCCACCAGCAGCGCCAGCGACAGGGCCAGCCAGCGCAGTTTATGGCTCTTCTTCGGCGGTTCCGGCTCCGGCGCGGAGACCGCGCGGCGCGGGACCGCGCGCGGCGGTCTCATGGCGGCGGCGCGCCCGGCGGCGGTATTCGGCGGCGGCGTGTCCTCGTCCTCGCCGGAGGCCGCGCCCGCCACGATCGGATGGGACTGGCCGTAATCCAGATCGATGACATCGGCGACCACGACGGTCACATTGTCGGGACCGCCACTGCGCAAAGCCAATTCGATGAGCCGGTCGGCGGCCTCGTCGGTGCTGCCCTCGCGCAGGGTATTGGCGATGGTCTCATCGCTCACCACATCGGACAGGCCGTCCGAGCACAGCAGGTACCGGTCCCCGGCGCGCGCCTCGCGCACCACCAGGGTGGGCTCGATCTCGTTGCCGGTGAGCGCCCGCATGATCAGCGAGCGCTGCGGATGGGTATGCGCCTGCTCGGGGGTGATGCGGCCCTCGTCGACCAGCGACTGCACGAAGGTGTCGTCGCGGGTGATCTGGGAGAGCTCACCGCCGCGCAGCATGTAGGCGCGGGAGTCGCCGATATGGGCGAGGCCGAGTTTGGAGCCGGCGAACAGGATGGCGGTGAGCGTGGTGCCCATGCCGTCGAGCTCGGGCTCCTCCTCGACCTGATCGGCGATGGAGGCATTGCCCTCGCGCACCGCGCGATCCAGCTTGCCCAGCAGATCCGGGCCGGGCTCGTCATCGTCGAGATGCGCCAGCGCCGCGATCATCAGCTGGGAGGCGACTTCACCGGCGGCGTGACCGCCCATGCCGTCCGCGAGCGCGAGCAGCCGCGCTCCCGCATAGACGGAATCCTCGTTGTTGGCTCGGACGAGACCGCGGTCGCTGCGCGCTGCGTAGCGGAGAACAAGTGTCACGATCGCAGCTCGATCACTGTCTTACCGACACGGACTGGGGTGCCGAGCGGAACTCGCACCGGGGTGGTGACCTTCGACCGGTCGAGGTAGGTCCCGTTGGTGGAACCGAGATCCTCGACGTACCAGTCCTCCCCGCGCGGCGACAGGCGCGCATGCCGGGTGGAGGCGTAGTCGTCGGTGAGGACCAGTGTGGAGTCGTCCGCGCGCCCGATCAGCACCGGCTGTGTGCCGAGTGAGATGCGGGTGCCGGCGAGTGAACCCTGAGTCACCACGAGATATTTGGCGCCCTTCTGGCCCCGGCGCAAGGACGGGAGCACCGCGGAACCGCCAGCGGCGCGCGGTGCGACCCGGATACCGGAGGCCGCGTAGATATCGCTGCGTAGGGTCCGCAGCACCGCCCAGACGAACAGCCAGAGCAACAGCAGGAACCCCGCACGGGTCAGTTGCAGGATCAATCCCTGCACGGTGCTCCACCTCCTGTTCGACCGTGTCGTAGGTACGGGCAGTCAGTACGGAAAAAAGCTCCGTGACCCCCAACCGGTGCGCTTCGGCATGCCGCCTCGAGTGTTGGCAGCATCATAGGGCCGACGACCGGTTGCGATCACGATACGACCGAGGAATCTCGAGCCATATCGTGACCTGCATCGCGAGCTTACGGGATCAGACGATCCGGATCAGGATCTCGGAATGCCCGGCGCGGATGACATCCCCGTCGGCGAGCTGCCAATCCTGTACCGGCGACCCGTTGACCAGCGTTCCATTGGTCGAACCGAGATCGGAGAGCATGGCCGTCTGGCCGTCCCAGCGGACCTCGATATGACGTCGCGAGACCCCGGTGTCGGGCAGCCGGAAGTGGGCGTCCTGGCCGCGGCCGATGATGTTGCTGCCCTCGCGCAACTGGTAGGTGCGGCCGGAGCCGTCGTCCAGCTGCAGCGTGGCCGAGTAGCCGGAGGCGCCCGCCGGGGCCGCGTACCCGCCCTGCTGGCCGTAGCCGCCCTGCTGCTGCCCGTAGGCCTGATCGTCGGCGTAGCCGCCCTGATCGGGGTACTGGTCGTAGCCCTGCTGGCCGTAACCCTGCTGGCCGTAGCCGCCCTGGTCGTATCCGGGCTGCTGCGCGTAGCCCTGCTGCTGGCCGTAACCCTGGTCGGCGTACCCGCCCTGCTGGCCGTAACCCTGATCGGCATAGCCCTGCTGGCCGTAGCCTTGATCGGCGTAGCCCTGGTCGTAGCCGCCGCCCTGCTGGCCGTAGCCCTGATCGGCGTAACCCTGCTGGCCGTAGGCCTGGTCGCCGTACCCGCCCTGCTGGCCGTAGGCCTGATCGCCGTAACCACCCTGCTGGCCGCCGCCGTAGCCGCCGCCCTGCTGCTGGTAGTCGTAGCCGTTCTGGTAGTCGCCGTAGCCCTGCTGATCGGGCGCGTAGCCGCCCTGATCGGGGTACTGCTGACCGCCTTGGGGCGGATAGTCGCCGTAGCCCTGCGGGCCGGGCCGGCCCGCAGGCGGGGGCGCGTACCCGCGGTTACGTGGATCGGACTCCGCGGGCTCACGGCTGGGGTCGTAGCCTGAGTTCTGCGTCATGGGGCCAGCTCCTGGTTGCGGGTTGGGTCGTGGTCTGCGTTCAGGGTCGCGCGCCGGGCCCGCCCGGCGGTCGGCGGCCGGTGTGCCGCCGACGGCGTCCGGGTCCACCCGGCCGCGTGTCCTGAACTGTCCGGTGTGCAGCGTAGGGGATGCCTCGAACTCCACGTGCACTTCGCCGTAGGTCTGCCATCCTTGCTCGCGGATGTAGTCCTGCAGGTGTTTGGCGAATGCTCGCACGGTGAGGTCGTGGTCGGCCTGTCCCTCGCCCTGGACGAGCTGCCCCAGGTCCGACTCGTTGATGGTGATGACATAGCTGTTGGGTGCCAGCAGGTGGCCACCGCCGACGTCCTGGACGTGGTCGGCGGCCTCGCGCTGCAGCGCCGCCTCGACTTCCTGCGGGACGACGCTACCGCCGAACACCCGGGCGAACACATCACCGACAGCCCCTTGGAGGCGCCGTTCGAATCGCGAAACGATCCCCATCGCCCCTCCTCTCGGGTCAGGACGCTCCCTCGAGTGAAGCGTGCTTCGTGTCGTGCGTGTGCGACGCCGTGGCCCTGCCCGTCGGGCAAGGTGAACGCGGTGCATCCCCGATACAGCGACACGCGAACATGGCGTGTCGCCGCAGGGACACGGTGATTGCATGATATCCACGATCGTCCACACCTGTAACTCTTGGAAACGGCCCAAGGTTCCCTAGGTGGGAGTAACCATGTCCACCGGCGATAACCAGGCGATTTCGTTTTGGCGCATACCCCGTGATACGTTTCTTCCCGTCGCTCGGGCGAGTGGCGGAATGGCAGACGCGCTGGCTTCAGGTGCCAGTGTCCGTAAGGACGTGGGGGTTCAAGTCCCCCCTCGCCCACTTGAATAGGCATTAGGCCCGATCCGGATTCCGGATCGGGCCTAATGTCTTTTTCCGTGATCTCTGTGCGTGCGAAACGGTCGGCATCTTTCCTGGTGGCGGCCATGGCGGTAATGGGCTGGGCGGCAATGGGTTCCGCCGGTGCGGCGTGGGGGCCGCTGGCCGAGCCGAATCCGTATCTGGGTCCGGTGGGCACCTCGACCATGCACGGCGACGCCGGATCCTCCGATGCCGTCCCGTATCCGGGACCGGGCACCGGCGCGCAGCTGAAATCGGTCTATCCGCTGGCCTCGGCCTGCCCGACGCTGCTACAGGGTTCGGACGGCTTGGTGGTGGCGCTGTGCACGGCCATCGTGAATCGCGCGCCAGTGGTGCATCTCATAGATCCCGCCGCCGCGGGGCCCGTGGCCGGATCGCTCACCGCGCTGGAACTTTCACGCGGCGGACTGCTCGGCGGCGTGTATGCCTACCTGGACAACGCCGATCGTCTGGTGGTGGTCGACGGGGAGCGGCGACTGCTGCGGATCGGGCATGCGCGCGGCGACGCCGGCTGGCGGCTCTCCATCGAGGAGTCGGTGGATCTGTCGGCGGCCATCCCGGACGGCGACAGCGTGACGGGCCTGGTCCCGGACTGGTCCGGCACGGTCTGGTTCGCCACGGCGAAAGGGATTGTCGGCACGGTGGGTTCGGGCGGCGCGGTCGCGACTCTCGCGCTGCCGGCGGGGGAGCAGGTGGCCAACAGTATCTCCGCCGCGCCCAGCGGGCGGGTGACCGTCGCGACCACGCACGCGCTCTACGAGTTCACCGCGGATGCGGCGGGCCGCCCGCACCAGTTGTGGCGCGCGGTCTACGACCGAGGTTCGGCGCGCAAGCCCGGCCAGTTGTCCTGGGGCACCGGATCCACGCCCACCTATTTCGGTCCGCGCACCGGCGCGGACTACCTGACCATCGTGGACAACGCCGACGGGCAGGTGCACGTGCTCGTATACCGGTCCGGCAGCGGTGAACTCGTGTGCGAGCAGCCGGTGCTGACGCGCGGCGGCCCGGGCAGTGAGAATTCGCCGATCGGGGTGGGCCGGTCGGTCTTCGTGGCCTCCACCTACGGCTATCCGTATCCGGCGGTGCCGGAGGGCGCGGGTCCGGCGGTGCCGGCTGCGGCGCCGTTCACCGGCGGGATGACCCGGGTGGACATCGACGACGCGGGCGGCTGCCGGACGATCTGGGAGAACACGGTGCGCAGTGCGGCGGTGCCCCATCTCGCTATCGGTGACGGGCTGCTGTACACGGTGACGCGGGTGGGCCTGCCGGTCACCACCCCGGCGGACGGTTACGCGTTCACGGTGCTGGATCCGGAGACCGGGGCGGTGCTGTCGGATCGGGCGCTGCCGGGCACCGTCGTCTCCGATCCGCTGCAGACCTCGCCGCTGCTCCTGCCGAGCCAGGGCGTACTGCAGGGGACGACCACCGGGATCGTGCGCGTGGACCGCTGAATGGGATGGAAATTCCCAGGTCGCATGCGGTGTGACGAAGATCGCAGCCCCGGCCGGGAACCCCCCGGCCGGGGCGTTGCCGGAGGGGTTTTCCGGGGCCGCGCGGGGGTGAAAAACGATTGCCGGAAGGTGTCGGCTCGGGTATGCGCCCGATTTTCTTCCTCCATTGCCTGACGCTAGTTTAGTCAAAACTCGTTTAAACAAACTTCTAGTTTGTTTCAGATTGGGCGACCGCTCCGCAAAGGTTCTGAGCTGGGGCGAAACGCCAGCTTAACGCCGGTTGAACCGTGAGCGACCGGCAAAAGCGCGAGTTTTCCGCAAACCGTGCGAAGGGTGTCGCGCCGGTTCGTGCGCAAGGGGTCGAAACGGACGCGCGAACGGTACCGCGCGGAAGGATTCAGGGGTGTCCGCAGACCGCCCGCAAAGCGGAAGCTGGAAATTAGCGATCTTGTCGGGTTGCCTTCCGGCAAGGGGTGTTTCGCCTGGTCACTTATACGCCCGCCGCGCAAGTTGGAGGTTGCGTAGCCATAACGATTGTGTAGAGTCATCGGCAACGCTGGCCGCAGCTGAGCCGGACTCGCTGCGGCCAGTGGAAATCAATTTCCGGTACGAACGAGCGAGGGTGAACCCGCCCCTCCCGCAACCGGATCCACGCCTCTCCCCGTCGAGTAGCTCGACATGTGCTCTTCCCCGGTTACCGCGTCCTGATCGAGCGCCACCCGCCGGCCCAGCCCGAAGACGTAGCACAGGAAGCCCAGCTCGGCCAGTGCGCCGATGCCGATCCGCAGCGCGGCGGGCAGTCCGCTCGGGGTCACGAAACCCTCGAGCAGACCCGAGATGAACAGCACCACCACCAGGCCGAGCGCAATGACGGCCGTCGTCCGGCCCTGCCGCGCCAGCGCCGCCGCCCGGCTGGACCGGCCCGGATCGATGAGCGTCCAGCCGAGCTTCAGCCCGGCCCCGCCCGCCACGAAAATGGCCGTCAGCTCCAGCATTCCGTGCGGCAGGATATAGCCGAACAGCGCGTCCAGCCGCCCGGCATCGGCCATCAACCCGGCGCTCACGCCCAGATTGAGTGCGTTCATGGCCAGCACGTACACCGCGGGCAGGATGAGCACCCCGGTGAAGAGCGCGACCGCGGCCACCGAGGCATTGTTGGTCCACACCTTGGCCGCGAACGCGTCATTGGGATGCTCGAAGTAGTAGGTCTCGAAGGCCCCGCCCGGCTGGGTCAGGCGATCGGTATCGGTGTCCAGGCCCAAATGCCGCCGCGCCGATTCGGATTCGGCCACCCAGGCGCCCAGCGCCGTGGAACCGGCCAGGAACAACGCCGCCACGGTCACCCACCACGGCCACGCCCGGTACACCGCCGCCGGGAAGCGGTGCGAGAAGAACAGGCCGATCTCGCGCAGGGTATTGGTCTGCGCGCCCAGCACCCGCCCCCGCGCCCGGGTCAGCACCGCCGAGAGCCCGGCGATCAGTTCCGGATCGGCCGAGCGCGCCTGCAAGCGGGCCAGCTGCTGCGACGCCAGCCGGTACAGCCGCACCAGTTCGTCGGCCTCCGCGCCGCTGAGCCGCTTCCCGCGCGTGGCCAGGTGGTCGAGGCGGTCCCAGGACGGCTTGTGCACGAACGTATATACGTCGAGATCCATGGTTGCCTCCCCGTGCCGTCGCTCGGAAGAATGCTAGTCGCCCCCCACAAGGAGTGACATGGCACTTTTCACCACCGGCGAGGCCGTCGCCGTCGAGCTGCCGATCGCGCGCATCGCCACCCGCGCCGCGGCGTTTCTCCTCGACCTGACCCTGCAGGTGGTCCTCGGGATCGTGCTCGTGTTCGGAGTCGAGGCGATCCTGGTGTCCTGGAACGCGGATTCGGCGTGGCGCGATGCCGCCGCGGTCGTCACGATCGCGGCCGTGCTCGTCGGATATCCGGCGGTCGTCGAAACCCTCACCCGGGGACGGTCGGTCGGGAAGATCGCCCTGGGACTGCGGGTGGTGCGCGCCGACGGCGGGCCGATCGACTTCCGGCACGCGGTCACCCGGTCGCTGTCCGGGCTGGTGGACTTCTGGATTCTGGGCACCGGGCTGGTCGCGGTGGTGACCTCGATGTGCTCGCCGCAGGGCCGCCGGATCGGGGACGCGCTGGCGGGCACGGTGGTGGTGCACGATCGCAGCCGGTTGCCGTGGGCGCCGCTGGCGGTGTCGCCGCCGTGGCTGGCGGGCTGGGCGCGGCAGCTGGATCTGTCCGGGCTGCCGGAGGAGCTGGCGTTGGCCGCCCGCAACTATCTGATGCGCTCGCGCACGCTCACGCCGGCGATCCTGGACCAGCTGGGCCGCCGGCTGGTTATCGAGGTGTGCACCGCGGTGCGGACGCCGCCGCCGAATGGCTATCCGCCCGTGCACATTCTGGGCGCGGTGCTCGCCGAGCGGCAGCGCCGGGCCCTGCAGCGGTCGCCGCGACAGGCGCCCATGCGCCCGGTCGCCGCCTGACCGCCCCGATCGCCGCCTGACCGCCAGCGCCTTTCGTCATTCCGGCGTGCTTTTGGCCAGAATCCACACGACTTACAGTGCGCCCGTTTGCTTGAGCTCCAAGTATTCGTCGGCGAGGGCCTCGGGCAGCCGGTCGGGCGTGGCGGCGATGACGCGAACCCCGGCGCGGCGCAAGGTCTCCCGGGCGATCGAATGTTCGGCGATGACATTCTCGGCGGCGGCCGCGGTGTAGAGGTCGTCGAGGCCGGAGCGCCGGGTGGCGGCGGCCGCGACCTGCGGATCGGTGACCGAGACGAGGAGCACGCGATGCCGCCGGGTGAGGGTGGGCAGCACCGGCAGGATGCCCTCCTGCACGGTGGCGGCGTCGAGATGGGTGAACCAGACGACCAGGCTGCGGCGGCGGGCGCGGCGCAGGGTGGTGCGCAGCAGGCCCTGATAGTCGGTGTCGACGAGCTGCGGGGAGACCCCGGCGAGCGCGTGCATGAGCTTGAGCTGCAGGCGTTTTCCGCCGATACCGCTCACCTCGGCGCGCAGCTCGCGATCGTAGGCCAGCAGGTCCACCGAATCGCCGCCGGCGGCGGCCAGCCCGCCCAGCAGCAGGGCGGCCTCGATGGTGGCGTCCAGGCGGGTGCCCGCGCCGACGCGGCCCGCGCTGACCCGGCCGGTGTCCAGCAGCATGACCACGTGCCGATTGCGTTCCGGCCGCCAGGTGCGGACCAGGACGTCCTGGGCGCGGGCGGTGGCGCGCCAGTCGATGGTGCGCACGTCGTCGCCGGCCACGTATTCGCGGAAGGAGTCGAATTCGGTGCCCTGACCGCGAATCGGCGAGGTGTTGCGGCCCTCGAGCTGCTGCAGCTGCCGGACCTTGGCGGCCAGCAGGCGTTCGCTGCGGAACGGCGGCAGCGCCCGCAGCCGGGCCGGAATCCGGTGCCGCACCTGCCGTCCGGCAATGCCGAGCGGTCCGAGCAGCCGCACCGTGACCGGCCCGGCGGCGCGATCGCCGCGGTATTCGGGGGTGAGCTCGGTGTGCAGCCGGACCTTGGTGTTGGGCGGCAGTTCCAGTGGGTGGCCGCGGTTCTCGGGATGGGTGCTGGCGGGCCAGTCGTCCCACAGGGTGCCGCGCAGGGTGCGGGCGCCGGTATTGAGCGCGACCACCTCGACCTCGACGGTGCGGCCGGTGCGCACGATGGTGAGCGGCTCCCGGGAGATCTCCAGGGCGCCGGCGCCGCCCAGCAGCGCCAGATCCGCGGCGACCAGCGCCGCCAGCACCGCGGTGGCCAGCACCACGCCGAGCCAGGACGGCATGACCAGGGTGACGAACAGGGCCACGACCGCCGCCGCGACGGCCGCCCGGCCGGTGACGACCACGACTAGACCGGGACGGGAACGGACATGAGCAGCGAGTTCATCACGCCCTCGGCGGTGACGCCCTCCACCTCGTGTTCGGGCCGCAGCTGCAAGCGGTGCCGGAGCACCGCCACCGCAACGGCTTTCACGTCGTCGGGGGTGGTGTAGCCGCGGCCGTGCAGCCAGGCGAAGGCGCGCGAGGCCGCCATGAGCGCGGTGGCGCCGCGGGTGGAGGCCCCGTGCGCGACGGCGGGGGAGGTGCGGGTGGCCCGGCACAGATCGACGGTGTACGCCAGCACCTCCGGGCTGACGGCCACCTTGGCGACGGCCTGGCGGGCGGCCGCCAGATGCGCGGGCCCGGCCACCGGTCGCAGCCCGGCCGCGACCAGATCGCGCGGATCGAATCCGGCGGCATGCCGTTGCAGGATGCGGAATTCGTCGTCGCGCCCGGGGAATTGCACGTCGACCTTGAACAGGAACCGGTCCAGCTGCGCCTCCGGCAGCGGATAGGTGCCCTCCTGTTCGATGGGGTTCTGGGTGGCGATCACCACGAACGGGTCGGGCAGCGGCTGCGGCACGCCGTCCACCGAAACCTGCCGCTCCTCCATGGATTCCAGCAGCGAGGACTGCGTTTTCGGTGGGGTGCGGTTGATTTCGTCGGCGAGCAGCAGATTGGTGAACACCGGCCCGCGCCGGAAGGTGAACTCCGCCGAATGCGGGTCGTAGATCTGCGATCCGGTGACATCGCCGGGCATCAGGTCGGGGGTGAACTGAATGCGCGCGTGCTCCAGATCCAGCGTGGTGGCCAGCGCCCGCACCAGCAGCGTCTTGGCCACGCCCGGAACGCCTTCCAGCAGGACGTGGCCGCGGCACAGCAGCGCCAGCACCAGGTACATGACGGCGTGGTCGTTGCCGACCACCGCCTTGCCGATTTCGGCGCGCAGTGCGAGCAGCGCCTGCTGGGCCTGTTCGGCGGTGGGGGCGTGGTCGGTGTCCACGAGTGCCTTGTCCACGAGTTCCTTTGCGTCAGATCGGGTCACAGGACCTCCGCTTCGATCCATTCGAGTTGTGCGGCCACGAGTTCCAGGGTCGCCCGGTCCGGGACGGGGTCGTACAGGGCGGCGCGGACCGTGGCCGGGTCGGCGCCGGTGCGCACCGCGAGGGCGGTGACCACCACCTCGGGGGCGGTGTCGGCGGTGAGGTCGAGGGCGGGCCGCAGCCGGCGCAGCGCCGCCGCGCGCAGTTTGGCCGCCACATGATCGTGATCGCGGGATTTCCGGTACAGCCCGGCCTGTCCGGTGAGCAGTTCGGTGGCGGGCGCCTCCACGGGCCGGGCTTCGCCCACGACCGCGCCGCGGCGGCGGCCGCGCCAGGCGATGACCACGGCCCAGGCGATGAGGAATTGGACGCCGCCGAAGGCGGCCCAGGCGGGCATGCGCTGGAAGATCGAGTCCTGGCCCTCGCCGAAGTCCGGCGCGTCGACGTCCGGCCGCCGCGGCGGTTCGTCCGGGAGATCGATCGGCGGCGGGCGGTCCGGCAGGTCCGGTTTATCCGGCGGCGGTGGAGGCGCGCCGATGCGGGTCAGCAGGTAGACGACGGCGATGACGAGGATCGCTCCGCCCAGTGCCGCCCAGAATCGCCAATCGCGTAGGAGCGCGGGCAGTTCCAGCGGTTCACGATCGCGCTTCGCCTTCGTCTTCTTGGTGTTCTTCTTGCGACGGCGTTCGGTGATCTCGGCCGGTTCGGCCTTGGGCGGCGGTGCGACGGAGAACAGGTCGGCCTGTTCCAGCAGCCGGTACTCGGCCTCCTGCGCGGGCCGTCCGCCGTAGACGATCTCGTCGAAACTGTGTGCCGCCGCGGGCAATCCGGCCGAGCCCTCGGGCAGGGCGGCGGTGGCGGCGTGCGCGGTCTCGCGGGCGGTGCGGGCGCGCCGCACCTCGAGGATGCCGCGCTGTTCCAGGCCGCGGGTGACGGCGCGGTAGCGTTCGCGCACGGCGGTGCCGAAATCGGCGCGCAGGGCGGCCTCTTCGGCGGCGGCGCGGTGCAGGGCGGCCGGGCCGAGGGCGGGTTCCGGCGGTGCGGCGGGTAGGGCGGGGCGCTGCGTTTCGTTCATCGGCGGGCCTGTTCGGGCCAGCGGATATCCCAGGCTTCGCGGCGGCAGCGGCGGTCCACGTAGGACACCACCTGCGCCGCGGATTCCACCATTTCGGCGAAGGCCACCAGGAACAGGCCCAGCACGATGAGCATGACGGTCACCGTCCAGCGCCGGGTGCCGGCGATATCGGAGAACAGCCCGGGCACCACCAGGAACGGCACCAGCAGCACCAGCACCAGGCCGCGCAGATACATCAGCACCCCGACCAGCCGCCATTCCGCGCCGGACACCAGCAGTTTCGAGCGGGCCGCCGCGATCCGGTAGGCGGCGGACTCGTCGAAAATGGCGGGCACCGTGGCGAATTGCCGCGCCCGCAGCCAGAGCAGCCACAGCAGGGCCAGCGGCGCGGTGACGAGCAGCGGCGCGCCGAGCGCCAGCACACCGACGCCGATCAGGGTGTACATCACCTGATAGCCCAGCAGCGGACCGGCTTCCGAGGCCAATTGCTGTACGGCCCACCGCCAGGTGATGGGCTGGTTGTGCACCGCCGCCAGGCCGACCGGCACGGTGATGCCGCGCACGAACATGCGCAGCGCCCAGGCGCAGACCAGGGTGGTGAGCAGCGCGGCCCAGAAGACCCCGGCATCCGAATCGCCGGTGGCCAGCGAGACCAGCACGGTCGAGGTCACCGCCAGCGCGGACGCGACCGCGACGCCGATCCCGAAGAGCGTCGCCAGCATGGTGATCCGGGTCTGGATGAGCGCGAACGGGAGATCGATGAGTTCCCGGAACTGGAGGGGGCGGACAGGCACCGGCTCGGTGGCCGGTTCCCCCACCGAGCCGGCCGGACCGAACGAATCGGCAGCGGCAGGCAACACGAGCCCGAGTCTATAGTGACCAGCCCATTCGGTCGCCTGATCTTTTCCGGGGTGCGTCGCGGGATCAGTCGCCGAGCAGCCGGTCGACGACCTTGCGGTAGAGCTCCGGTTCGACGGGCGGCATGCCGAGTAGGGCGCGCAGGTAGACGCCGTCGCCGACCAGTTGCACGATCTCGGCCTGGACCGGGTCCCGGATCTCCTTGTCGAGTCCGGCCTTCCAGGTGGCCATCACCTCGGTGAGTGCGCGGTCGACCTCGTCCTCGTCGGTGTCGTGCGGCCCGTCGACGGTGCGCATGGCGGCCAGCATGGAGCGATAGAGCGCGATCTCGAGGGCGTCGGTCTCATTGTCGGGATGCGGCGCCTGCAGGTACCACTCCGTCACCGATTTTCCTTGGTCGACGGCGCTTTTCAGCTGCTGTTCGGCGCGTTCGCCGAGGCGGCGCACCAATCCGGCGAGCAGCGCGTCCTTGGACTTGAAGTGGTAGAGCAGCCCGCCCTTGGACACTCCGGCGGCCTTGGCGACGCTCTCCAGCGTCACCTGGGACATGCCCTTGTCGAGCAGCAGGGTTTCCAGGGCGTCGAGGATCCGGTCGCGGGTGCCGGATGCATCGCGGGTGTTGGTCACGGAATGACTGTACCGTCCGGACGGTTGAATCTGTTACTGTACCGTCTGGACGGTTCAACTCTGAAAGAGAAGACAATGACCACCCACACCACACCCTCCGGTTCCGCCGCCACCGCGGCGACCGGTGCGAGCACCGGCAGAGCGACGGCCCGCACCTGGGCCGGCCTCGGTGTGCTCGCCCTCGCCCTCCTGCTGATCTCGGTCGACGCCACCGTGCTCGACCTCGCGATCCCGGCCATTACCGGCGATCTCGCGCCCACCACGCCGCAACTGCTGTGGATCATCGACGTCTACTCGTTCGTGCTGGCCGGTCTGCTGATCACCATGGGCACCCTCGGCGACCGCATCGGCCGCCGCCGGCTGCTGCTGATCGGCGCGGCCGGCTTCGGCATCGCCTCGGCCCTGGCCGCCTGGGCAATGAGCCCGGAAATGCTGATCGCCGCGCGCGTGCTCCAGGGTGTCGCCGGCGCCACGCTCATGCCCGCCACCCTGGGTCTGATCCGCGCCATGTTCACCGATGCCCGCGAACGCACCCTCGCCATCTCGGTCTGGGGCGCCATGGCGAGCAGCGGCGCCGCGTTCGGCCCGCTGCTGGGCGGCTGGCTGCTCGAGCACTACTGGTGGGGCTCGGTCTTCCTGATCAACCTGCCGGTCATGGCGGTGCTCATTGTCGTGGCCCCGTTCCTGGTGCCGGAGTCGCGCGACCCGAACCCGGGCCGCTTCGACCTGGTGAGCGCCGGGCTGTCGATGCTGGCGCTGATCCCGGTCGTGTACGCGGTCAAGGAATTCGCCGCGCACGGCCCGAGCGTGAAACTGCTGATGCTGGCCCTGATCGGCGTCGCCGCGGGTGTGGCGTTCGTGCGCAGGCAGCGGGCCCTGGCCGATCCCCTGATCGACCTGGACCTGTTCCGGCTGCCGCCGTTCCGCTCGGCCGTGTTCGCGAACCTGCTGGCGGTGTTCGCGCTGGCGGGTGTGCTGTTCTTCGGTTCGCAGTACTTGCAGCTGGTGATCGGCAAGTCGCCGTTGCAGGCGGGTCTGCTGCTGATTCCGGGCACCATCGGCAGCATGGCCGGTGCGCTCGCCGCCGCGTACGCGGTGCGCCTGTGGCGTCCGGTGACGGTGCTGGCCGGCGCGCTGGTGACGGCCGCCGCGGGTGCGGTGCTGTTCTGGTTGCTGGTGGCCGACCCGGCCGGCTCGGTGCTGCCGTTCATCGGCGGCTTCCTGCTGATCGGTGTGGGTGTCGGTGTGGCCCTGACGGTTTCGTCGGACATGATCGTGAGCACCGCCCCCGCCGAGCGCGCGGGCAATGCCGCCGCCATCTCCGAGACCGCCATGGAGGCCGGTATCGCCCTGGGCGTCGCCGTGCTCGGCAGTGTGGTCATGGCAGCCTTCCGCCACGGCCTGGACCTGTCCACGGTCCCGGCCGCGCACACCGGCGCCGCCCGCGAATCCCTGGGCGGCGCCATCGAAACCGCCCGCGCCCTACCGCAACCCGCGGCCACCATGCTGATGGAGTCGGCGCAGTCCGCCTTCGTCTCCGGCGTCCACTTGGCCGCCACCGCGACGACGCTGATCCTGCTGGTGACGGCACTTGTCGCGTACCGCGCCGCGACCCCGCGCCGCTAGCGATGAAAACGGCTGTGGCCCGGAATGTTTCACGTTGAACACGGAAACATCCGGGCCACAGCCATTTTCGGGCATTTACTCGCCGCCGCTGCCCGGGGGCAGTGCACGCGGGTTGCGGTGCTCGAGTTCGGGGTTGTGCCGGGCGTCGAGCGAGCTCTGCTGCGGTGCGGCGGGCAGCGGGTGGCCGGGTTCGACGACCTGCCCGGCCGGCAGGGCGCCGTAGTTCGGGTACTGGCGGTAGGGCTGGTCCACCACGGCGGCCATGCGCTGGGCGTAGGCCTGCTGCGGGGAGCCGGGCGGGAGCTGGTAGCCGTACTGCTGCGGGGGCGCGAACTGCTGTTGCGGCTGAGCGGAATCCGCGGAGTCGACGGTGACCTTGCGGGTGCGCTTGAGGGTGAAGGTGATCTCCTCGGCCTCTTCGAAGGCCTGGCGCACGGTGCGCAGCGGGTGGGTGGCGGTATCGATGGCATTGGCCACGAACGACGGCACCAGGGGCCGGATCCAGCGGGCCGCGGTGTCGGTGAACGGCACCGTGCCGATGATCGGGAGTTCCAGTCCGCCACCCCGGTTGGCCGCCACGGGCTGCTGCCCCGGGGCGGCCGGTGCGAGCGCGCCGCCCGGCGCCACCGGCGCCACCGTGCCCGGCATGAGCTGTGCGGGCAGATTCGACGGCGTCACGATCCCCTCCTGAGACACGGAACTGTCCTTTCCCTCTCCGGCCGCGGTCCCGGCCGGGAGTTCATGCTGTGCGGCGCGGTCGAATTCGTCGATGGCGCGCTGCTGCGGTTCGGTGATGCCGATCTGGAAGTTCCCGATGGCGGCGATGATGCGCGTGCGCTGCCGCTCCCGGTCGATGGCGGTATCGGCGTGCGCGGCCAATTTGGCCGCGGTGAGCTGTTGTTCGGCGCGCAGGCTCTCGGTCTCCACCCGCACCTCGGCCTGTTTGACGGCAATGGCGGCGGCCGCGGCCTGATCGACGCGACCGGTCGCGGTGCGCAGCGCGATCTCCCGATCGAAGGAGGTCTCACCGCGCCACCGGCGCAGCAGCAGCGGCAGCAGGGCCAGCACGATGAGCAGCACCCAGGTGGCCAGGCGCAGGACGAGTGCGCCGACGTGATCGGTGGTGTGGTCGTTCATGGCCACCCAGCGCGCCCCGAGGCCGCGATCACCGGCGGTATGAGCGGTCTCCCGCGCGGCGGCGAGAGCGGCGTCCTTCTCGGTGATCCGGGCGTCGAAGCCCTCGATCTTGGCGCGCGCGGTGTTCAGCTGGGTCCGCGCGTCCTCGAGCATCTGATTGGCGGTGCGCTCCTCGGGCCCGCGGCCCGGCACGCCGGTGATGCGGGTCTGCGGGCATTCCGGGGTCGGATTGAATTCGCAGCGCGCCGTCACCAGCGCGGTGTCGATATCGCTCTGCGCCTTGGCGATCTGCTGGTCCAGGCCGGTCCGGTCGGCGCGCGCGGCGTCCAGTTCCGCCCGCGCGGTGACCACGGCCGGCGCGGATTCCACGTTCCGGGTGGCGGTTTCGTCGAGCAGCCGGTTCACGGTGCCGCCGAACAGGACGGTGCACGCCAATTCGGCGATCAGCACCCCCGCGACCACGGCGACGCCGATCCGTCCGGCGAATTCGGCTCGGGCGCGGCGGGTCTCGTCGCGTGCCGGTGTCGCACCGGTGGCCAGCGCGCGAGATACGGCCCCCACCAGCAGTGTCGCGATCAAGGCCACCGCGACGACGGCGAACAGCGACCAGTCCGCGGCTCCCGTCGCGACCGCGGTCACCACCCCGGCCGTGACCGCGAACGCCGCCACAACGGCTCCGGTCACCGCATAACCGCCGCGTTCGTGCCGATCGGTCAGCCGGGCGTGCGCGCCGCCGAGCCAGGTGAGCAATCCGGCAGCGCCCGCGACAACCGCGCCCGTTGTTTTCGTCGGTGTGGATGCGCCCCCCGGAGCAGCGGATTCGTCCGGTTCAGGGACGTGGTGAACGGTCATGGGAGCTCACATCCTCTAAGTCCCAGGCTGATTCGGCCTTGCGAAACCGTCGCCGATTCGTTGTCTCAGCGTCACATGCCCACGCGGATTCCATCGAGCCTGGCGGCTGGGATGTGGCCAGGCTCACAATGGCGTGTTTCGAGCATGTGACGTGGTGTTGCTCACGTCCCGAACTGCCGCAACGCCCGGGAAAATAGTGACCCGGCGCACAATTGCTGTTAGCCAGTGGTGTGCTGAACTCCACACCCGCGAAAGATTCCGTACGGTCGGCAGGTTGCCGGAGCACGTCGCCAGGACCGCCGCGCGGCGCTTGCGCGGTGTCCGGAAAGTTAGCCGCCTTACATCCGGTTTGCCGGGATCCCTTGCGGGGAAATCTGTTCCATTGCAGGTGAGAGGCTGTTCCGGGGCTGCGCCGGGATGGTCGGACGTTTCCCTCGCGCGCGCGGAATTCAGTGGGCAACTCAACTGAAAAGCCGGTGCACACCTGCTTTACACTGGAGAACGCGCAAGTAGTGGAGGACCGATGAAGAAGCCCAGCTAGACACTGTTATTAGTGCAACCTAAGTTGGTTGGGCTGTTGTCCTGACTTATCGTTTGCTCTTACGTCGAACTAGACAAGTTCGGCATATCTCCCCATACGGACCAGAGGCCCGATCGGCGCTCAGCCTAGCGGGGACGAACGGCGCGGTAGGTAGCGAGCACGTAAGCGTTCGGTTACCACCGAGCACCCGACTACATCACCGAGCGGGTGAAACAACTGGAGAGTTGACTGCACGGGATGACCATCAGCGCCGCTGGTCTCCGAAACGTCCGGGAGCAGTCTGACCGGAGGCTTTGGACGAACGCCGCATTCTTGCTGCGGTACGAACCGAAGGCCTGTTTTTTGTGAAGGCAGAGGCATGACGCAACTTCCTGGCCACAGGTCCCCTGGACCCCGCGGGCTCTATGACCCGGCGAACGAACACGACGCCTGTGGTGTCGCATTCGTCGTCGACATGCACGGCCGCCGCAGCCGCGACATCGTCGACAAGGCTATTACGGCATTGCTGAACCTGGAGCACCGAGGCGCGGCCGGCGCCGAGCCCAATTCGGGTGACGGCGCGGGCATTCTGATCCAGCTCCCGGACAAGTTCTTCCGTGCGGTGGTCGACTTCGACCTGCCGGCCGAGGGCGCCTACGCCACCGGTATCGCGTTCCTGCCGCAGGCCCGCCGCGAGGCCGCCCGCGCCGGATACGGCGTGGAGAAGATCGTCCGCGAGGAAGGTCTCGAGGTCCTCGGATGGCGCGAGGTTCCCATCGACGAGTCGTCGCTGGGCGCACTCTCACGCGATGCGATGCCTACCTTCCGGCAGATCTTCATCGCCTCTCCGAAGGACTCGGCAGAGCAGCTCACCGGCATGGACCTGGAGCGCCGCGCCTACGTCATTCGCAAGCGCGTGGAGCACGAACTCGGCAAGGCGGGCGCCGGTGAGGGACCCGTCGGCAAGGAGTCCGTGTACTTCCCGAGCCTGTCCGGTCAGACCTTCGTCTACAAGGGCATGTTCACCACGCCGCAGCTGCGCGCCTTCTACCTGGACCTGCAGGACGACCGCGTCGAGTCGGCGCTGGGCATCGTGCACTCCCGCTTCTCCACCAACACCTTCCCGTCGTGGCCGCTGGCGCATCCGTTCCGCCGCGTCGCCCACAACGGTGAGATCAACACCGTCTCCGGCAACGAGAACTGGATGCGGGCCCGCGAGGCGCTGCTGAAGTCGGATGTCTTCGGCACCGACCACGAGGGCAACAACCGCCTGGAGAAGATCTTCCCGGTCTGTACCCCCGGGGCTTCGGACACCGCTCGTTTCGACGAGGTTCTGGAGCTCCTGCATCTCGGCGGCCGCAGCCTGCCGCACGCGGTGCTCATGATGATCCCCGAGGCGTGGGAACGGCACGAGTCCATGGACCCGGCCCAGCGCGCCTTCTACCGCTACCACTCGTTCCTCATGGAGCCGTGGGACGGCCCGGCCTCGGTGTGCTTCACCGACGGCACCGTGGTCGGCGCGGTGCTGGACCGCAACGGCCTGCGCCCCGGCCGCGTCTGGGTGACCGAGGACGGTCTGGTCGTGCTGGCCTCCGAAGTCGGTGTGCTGGACATCGATCCGTCCACGGTCGTGCAGAAGACCCGGCTGCAGCCCGGCCGCATGTTCCTGGTGGACACCTCGCAGGGCCGCATCATCTCCGATGACGAGGTCAAGTCCGCGCTCGCCGCGGAGGCCCCGTACCAGGACTGGCTGGACCAGGGCCCGACCAAGCTGTCGGACCTCAAGGACCGCCCGCACGTGCACATGTCGCACGATCGCGTGCTCATCCGCCAGCAGATCTTCGGATACACCACCGAGGAGCTGAACCTGCTGATCTCGCCGATGGCGCAGACCGGCGGCGAGGCGCTCGGCTCCATGGGCACCGACACCCCGATCGCGGTGCTGTCGGCCCGGCCGCGGCTGCTGTTCGACTACTTCTCGCAGCTGTTCGCGCAGGTCACCAACCCGCCGCTGGACGCCATCCGCGAAGAGGTGGTCACCTCGCTGCGCAGCATGATCGGCCCGGAGGCCGACCTGCTGAACCCGGGACCGGAATCCTGCGGTCAGATCACCCTGACCCAGCCCATCCTGGACAACGACGAGCTGGCCAAGCTGGTGCACATCAACGACGACGGGTCCCGGCCCGATCTGCGGTCGGTGGTCGTGCACGGCCTGTACCCGGTCAAGAAGGGCGGCAAGGGACTTCGCAAGGCCATCGAGGCCGTGCAGAAGCAGGTGTCGGCGGCCATCGACGGTGGCGCGCGGATCATCATCCTGTCCGACCGCGAGTCCAACGAGAAGCTGGCGCCGATCCCGTCGCTGCTGCTCACCGCCGCCGTGCACCACCACCTGGTGCGCGAGCGCACCCGCACCAAGGTCGGCCTGGTGGTGGAGGCCGGTGACGCCCGCGAGGTGCACCACATGGCCCTGCTGGTCGGCTTCGGCGCGGCCGCCATCAACCCGTACATGGCGTTCGAGTCCATCGAGGACATGCTCGAGCGCGGCGCGCTGCAGATGCCGGGCAGCACCGGCGATCTGGCGGCCGACTACAAGAAGGCCGTCGGCAACTACAACAAGGCCGCCGGCAAGGGCGTGCTGAAGGTGATGTCCAAGATGGGCATCTCCACCATCGCCTCCTACCGGGGCGCGCAGCTGTTCCAGGTCGTCGGCCTGGCGCAGAGCCTGGTGGACGAGTACTTCACCGGCCTGCGTTCGCCGCTGGAGGGCATCGGCCTCGACGATATCGCCGGCGAGGTCGCGCAGCGGCACAAGGTCGCCTTCCTGGAGAACCGCAACGAGCGCGCGCACCGCGAGCTCGAGGTCGGCGGCGAATACCAGTGGCGCCGCGAGGGCGAGTACCACCTGTTCAACCCGGACACGGTGTTCAAGCTGCAGCACGCCACCCGCTCGGGTCAGTACTCCGTCTTCAAGGAGTACACGAAGATGGTGGACGACCAGTCCGAGCGGCTGGCCTCGCTGCGCGGCCTGTTCAAGTTCAAGTCCAAGGGCCGCAACCCGATTCCGCTCGAGGAAGTCGAGCCCGCCAGCGAGATCGTGAAGCGCTTCTCGACCGGTGCGATGAGCTACGGCTCCATCTCCGCCGAGGCGCACGAGACCCTCGCGGTGGCCATGAACCGCCTCGGCGGCCGCTCCAACTCCGGTGAGGGCGGCGAGCATCCGGCCCGCTTCGAGCCGGAGGACAACGGCGACTGGCGGCGCAGTGCCATCAAGCAGGTGGCGTCCGGCCGTTTCGGCGTGACCGCGCACTACCTGACCAACTGCACCGACATCCAGATCAAGATGGCGCAGGGCGCCAAGCCCGGTGAGGGCGGCCAGCTGCCGGCCCACAAGGTGTACCCGTGGGTCGCCGAGGTCCGGCACTCGACGCCGGGCGTGGGCCTGATCTCGCCGCCGCCGCACCACGACATCTACTCGATCGAGGATCTGGCGCAGCTCATCCACGATCTGAAGAACGCGAACCCGCAGGCGCGGATTCACGTGAAACTGGTCGCGGAGCCGGGTGTCGGCACCGTCGCCGCGGGCGTGTCCAAGGCGCACGCGGACGTCGTGCTCATCTCGGGCCACGACGGCGGCACCGGCGCCTCCCCGCTGACCTCGCTCAAGCACGCGGGCGGTCCGTGGGAGCTCGGCCTGGCCGAGACCCAGCAGACGCTGCTGCTCAACGGTCTGCGCGATCGCATCGTGGTGCAGGTGGACGGTCAGATGAAGACCGGCCGCGACGTCATGATCGCCGCGCTGCTGGGCGCCGAGGAGTACGGTTTCGCGACCGCTCCGCTGGTGGTCTCGGGCTGCATCATGATGCGCGTGTGCCACCTCGACACCTGCCCGGTCGGCGTCGCCACCCAGAATCCGGTGCTGCGCGAGCGTTTCACCGGTAAGCCGGAGTTCGTCGAGAACTTCATGCTCTACATCGCCGAAGAGGTGCGCGAGCTGCTGGCGTCGCTGGGTCTGCGGACCCTGGACGAGGCCATTGGCCGGGTCGATCTGCTCGACACCACCCGGGCCAAGGAGCACTGGAAGGCCAGCAAGCTGGACCTGTCGCCGATTCTCGACGATGTCGAGACGGCGTTCATGTTCCAGGATCGCCGCCGCACCAAGGATCAGGACCACGGCCTGGACAAGGCGCTGGACAACCAGCTCATCGCGCAGGCCGCGGATGCGCTGGAGCGCGGCAAGCCGGTCAAGTTCGACACCAAGATCACCAACGTGAACCGGACCGTCGGCACCATGCTCGGCCACGAGGTGACCAAGCTGTACGGCGGCGTCGGCCTGCCCGACGACACCATCGACATCACGTTCACCGGTTCCGCCGGTAACTCCTTCGGTGCGTTCGTCCCGGCCGGTATCACGCTGCGCGTGCTCGGCGACGCCAACGACTATGTGGGCAAGGGCCTTTCGGGCGGCCGCATCATCGTGCGCCCGTCGGCCGACGCCCCGTCGGCGTTCGTGGCGGAGCAGAACATCATCGCGGGCAACGTGATCCTGTTCGGCGCCACCAGCGGCCAGGCCTTCATCCGCGGCACCGCGGGCGAGCGCTTCGCGGTCCGCAACTCCGGCGCCACCGCGGTGGTCGAGGGCGTGGGCGACCACGCCTGCGAGTACATGACCGGTGGCCGCGTGGTCATCCTCGGCGAGACCGGCCGCAACTTCGGCGCCGGCATGTCGGGCGGCATCGCCTACGTCTACAACCCGAACGGCACCTTCCAGGCCAACCTGAACACCGAACTGGTGGATCTGGAACAGCTCTCGGGCGACGAGGCCGCGTGGCTGCAGACCGTGATCACCCAGCACCGCGACGAGACCGGTTCGGCCGTGGCCGAGCGCCTGCTCAGCGACTGGTCGCAGCAGGCCGGCAAGTTCGTCAAGGTCATGCCGCGCGATTACAAGAAGGTCCTGCTCGCCATCTCCGAGGCCGAGAAGGCCGGCCGGAACGTGGACGAGGCGATCATGGAGGCCGCTCGTGGCTGACCAGACCTTCGCCGAGAACCTTGCTAGCACGACTGGAGTTGTAAATGGGTGACGCACAAGGCTTCCTGAAGCACACTTCGCGGGAACTGCCGAAGCGCCGTCCGGTTCCGCTGCGCCTGATGGACTGGAAAGAGGTGTACGAGGAGAACTTCTCCAAGGACACCCTCCGGACCCAGGCCAGCCGCTGTATGGACTGCGGTATCCCGTTCTGCCACAACGGCTGCCCGCTCGGGAACCTGATTCCCGAGTGGAACGACCTGGTGTACAAGGGCGCCTGGAAGGAGTCGTTCGACCGGCTGCACGCCACGAACAACTTCCCGGAGTTCACCGGCCGGCTGTGCCCGGCTCCGTGCGAGGCGTCCTGCGTGCTCGGGATCAACCAGGATCCGGTGACCATCAAGCAGGTCGAGGTCGAGATCATCGAGAACGGTTTCGACGAGGGCTGGGTGACCCCGGTCTACCCGACCCGCCTGACCGGCAAGAAGATCGCCGTCGTCGGTTCCGGTCCCGCCGGTCTGGCCGCCGCCCAGCAGCTGACCCGCGCCGGCCACACCGTGACCGTGTTCGAGCGCGACGACCGCATCGGCGGCCTGCTGCGCTACGGCATTCCGGAATTCAAGATGGAGAAGCGCTTCATCGACCGCCGCATCGCGCAGATGGAGGCCGAGGGCACCATCTTCAAGGCCGGCGTGAACGTGGGCGTGGACATCACCGCCGAGGCGCTGCGCGAGCAGTTCGACGCGATCGTGCTCGCCGGTGGCGCCACCATCGCCCGTGACCTGCCGGTGCCGGGCCGCGATCTGGACGGCATCCACCAGGCCATGGAGTTCCTGCCGCTGGCCAACCGCGTCCAGCTCGGCGACGACATCACCGATGCCGACGGCCTGCCGCCCATTCACGCGCGCGGCAAGAAGGTCGTCATCATCGGCGGCGGCGACACCGGCGCGGACTGCCTGGGCACCTCGCACCGCCAGGGTGCGGAGTCGGTGCACCAGTTCGAGATCATGCCGCGTCCGCCGGAGGAGCGCGCCACCTCCACCCCGTGGCCGACCTACCCGCTCATGTACCGCGTCTCCTCGGCCCACGAGGAGGGCGGCGAGCGCGTGTTCTCCGTCAACACCGAGCGTTTCGTCGGGGAGAACGGCAAGGTCACCGGGCTGCAGGCGCACGAGGTGACGATGGTCAACGGCCGCTTCGAGAAGGTCGAGGGCACCGACTTCACCCTCGAGGCCGATCTGGTGCTGCTGGCCATGGGCTTCGTGGGCCCGCAGAAGAACGGCCTGCTCGAGGGCCTGGGCGTCGGCTATGACCAGCGTGGCAACGTCAAGCGCGACAATGACTGGGCCACCACGGTTCCCGGCGTCTTCGTCGCCGGCGATATGGGCCGCGGCCAGTCGCTGATCGTGTGGGCCATTGCCGAGGGCCGCGCCTGCGCCTCGGCGGTGGACAAGTTCCTCGAGGGCGAGACCGCGCTCCCGTCCCCGATCACCCCCACCATGGTCGCCCAGCGGTAACCCGCTCCCGGCACCGAAACTCGAAGCGCCCGTGGACCTCAGGGTCCGCGGGCGCTTCTGTGTGTCCGTGAGCCCGGCGAACGCGGTGGTGCACGAGGAATTCGGACAGATTGCGGCACTTGGTTGGCGCAGCGGGAAAGGCCCCTTTATTGTTATGCGCGGTGTGTCGCTGATCTCTGTCACGCGGTCTGCTTCGCGCATCTCATACGGGGCGGTTACTTCGGTTAACCCTCAGTGCACCGGATGGACATCCGGCGACTTCACCATGATCGGGAATCGGGACGGTCACAGCGGTCCCGGGCAAATGGCGTGAACTGGAGCAGTATGCGGTTGAAGAAGGTTGTCGCCGCTGCGGGGGCAGCAGCGAGCGTGCTCATGTCGGGAATCGTGCTCGGCAGCGGCCCCGTTACGGCAGACCCGGGATGCCCGGTCATGTATACGGTGGCGATTCCGGGAACCTGGGAGACCGGCCGGGACAAGGCGCCCGAACCGGGAATGCTGTCGGATGTGACCGACGGGCTACCGGGTCAGGTCGACTATGTGGTCTACGCGGCCACCGCCTTCCCCTGGGAGGGCGACGTCTACGGCGCGTCCAAGAAGGACGCCATCGACAAGGCGCGAGGCATGGTGGCGGCCATGGGAACTCGCTGCCCCGGCACCACGATCTCCATTACCGGCTACAGCCAGGGCGCGGATGCCGCGGGTGATCTGGCCGCCGAGATCGGCACCGGACTCGGTGTGGTGCCGCCGGATCGGATCGGCGCGGTCGCGCTCATCTCGGACCCGCGGCGCTCGCCCACCGATATTCAGGTCGGCCCGGCCGTGCCGGGTATGGGCGCGGGCGGACCGCGCGTCGGCGGCTTCGGCTGGATTGCGGATCGGGTGCGGACCGTGTGCGCCATCGGCGATCTGTACTGCTCGACCGAGGAGAGCGACTTCGTCAGCCGCTTCGCCGGATTCCTGGCGCAGACCTCGAATCCGAACCCGGTGAACCTGTGGCGGTATCAGCTCGAGTTCGGCGCGATCATGAACGATCTGATGGCACAGGGCGGCATCCCGACGCTGCAGTCGCAGCTCAGCGAGGGCGCCAATGAGGAGCGCGCCAAGCAGTTCGAGCAGTTCTTCCGCACCGGCAAGCACACCAGCTACGGGTACTACCCGGTCGGCGGCGGGCAGACCGCGCTGACCTGGATGCACAACTGGCTCGCTGACGCTGCGTGACTCTGAGATCTCGAAGGCCGCTCCCCGACGGGAGCGGCCTTCGTTGTATGAAAGGGGAGGGCGGGGGCGAGCTCGCTGCCGCGCTTACCGGTTCCGGGGCAGCAACTCCCAGACGTGCCCGTTTTCGTTGATGGTCGCAGCGGTTCGTCCGCCCGTGCGCGAGTACAGGATTCGCGTGATCGAGCAGTAGTCGATCGGGAAGGTCAGCGGGCGCGCCAGACCGAGAACGTCCTGCAGCAGGACATTGATGACCCCGCCGTGGGCGAAGACGACCACCGTCTCGGTGTGGTCGGCGTCGGCGACGATGGCCGAAATGCCGTCCAGCACACGGCTGATGAAGGCCGGGCCGTCGATCTGCTCGGGCAGGTGGCCCGCTTTGATGCGCGCGTAGGCATCGGCGAAATCGCGCTTGGCGTCCTCGATGGGGATATAGGCGGGCAGGTCGCGATCGTATTCCGCGAGGCCGTCCAGGATATCGACGCTCAGGCCCAGCTTTTCGGCGGTGGGACGGGCGGTTTCCCGCGCCCGCAGCTGCGGGCTGCTCACCACGCGGGCAATGCGGTGGTGGGCCAGCGCGGCGGGCACGCGCGCGGCCTGTTCGACGCCGATCTCGGTGAGATCCGGGTCGGCCGGGCCGGACAACTCGGTGACGCGTTGCGGCTGAGCGTGGCGGACGAGGATCAACTGCACGCCATCACTCTGCCGCACCGTGCCGTCACATTCCCCGGCGGGGCGGCGCTACTGCTGCTTCTTGCGCTTGGTCATGAGGTAGACGATGCCCAGGACGAGGGCGACGACGCCGATACAGCAGACCGCAGCGAAGATCCAGAAACTGCCGCCGCGCTTGCTCTTCTTCTTGGCGGCCTCGTATTCGATAGCCGAGGTCCAGGTGTTCGGATCGGTCCATACGGTGTGATCCAGCAGGTTTGCCTGGGTCATCATGTCCAGGTAGTACATCGGGAAGCCCCTCTCAGATCGGAACGGCCCTCCTCCCGGGGCCCAATTCAGATTAGCTGGTACGCGGTTTCACCAAGGGGAATGGCAAGGTTTCCCTAATACTGCGACCGGTGAGCAGCATGACCACCCGATCCACGCCGACGCCGAGACCACCGGTGGGCGGCATGGCGTGCTCGAGGGCCTGCAGGAAGTCCTCGTCGAGTTCCATGGCCTCCGGGTCGCCGCCCGCGGCCAGCATGGACTGCTCGGTGAGCCGGCGGCGCTGTTCCACCGGATCGGTCAATTCGCTGTAGGCCGTGCCCAGTTCGACGCCCCAGGCCACCAGGTCCCAGCGTTCGGTGACGCCCGCGATGTGCCGGTGCTGCCGGGTGAGCGGGGAGACCGAGGTGGGGAAGTCGATGTAGAAGGTGGGCTCCTCGGTCTGCGATTCCACCAGGTGCTCGTACATCTCGAGCACGATCTGCCCGGTGTCCCAGCCCATTTGATGCGGTATGCCGGCCTTGTCGCAGAGCAGCCGCAGGCGTTCCTCATCGGTGTCGGGGGTGATGGTTTCGCCGAGCTTCTCCGACACCGCGCCGTGCACGGTCTGCACCGGCCATTCGCCGGAGATGTCCACTTCGTCGAAGGTGCCGTCCGGTTTCGGCCGCAGCGCCACCATCTTCCCGTTGGCCGCCACCGCGGCCTCCTGGATGAGCTGGCGGCAGGTGTGCATCATGCGTTCGTAATCGCTGTGCGCCTCATAGGCTTCCAGCACCGTGAACTCGGGATTGTGCGAGAAGTCCACGCCCTCGTTGCGGAAGACCCGGCCGAGTTCGAAGACCTTCTCCATGCCGCCCACGCACAGCCGCTTGAGATACAGCTCGGGCGCGATGCGCAGATACAGGTCCAGATCGTAGGCATTGATGTGGGTGGTGAACGGGGTGGCATTGGCGCCGCCGTGCACCCGTTGCAGGACCGGCGTCTCGACTTCCAGGAATCCCCAGCCGTGCAAGGTGTCCCGCAGCGAGCGCACCACCGCGCTGCGCTTGGCCATCAGCTCGCGCACATCGGTGTTGATGGCCATGTCGACGTAGCGCTGCCGCACGCGCGCCTCGGGATCGGCCAGGCCCTTCCACTTGTCGGGCAGCGGGTGCAGGCATTTGCCGAGCATCCGCCAGTCGGCGGCCAGTAAAGACAGCTCGCCGCGCCGGCTGCGCCCGATCTGGCCGCTCACCTCGATGAGGTCGCCGAGATCGAAGTACTCGTCGAATTCGGCGGCGTGTTCCGCGCCGACCCGGCCGCGGTCGATGACCAGCTGGATCTCGCCGGACCAGTCGCGCACCAGGGCGAAGATGACGCCGCCGTAGTCGCGAATCCGTAAGAGCCGCCCGCAGACCCGCACCGTGGTGCCCTGCGGGGAGCGGCGGGCGGCGGCCACCGTGTGGGTGGGCGGATAGGCGACGGGGTAGGCGTCGATGCCCGCGGCCCCGAGCTTGTGCAGTTTGTCCATGCGCACCCGCACCTGTTCGGGGCGGCGCGGTCCGGCCTCCTCGAGCTCTTCGGGGGTCGGCTCGGGCGGGCTGCCGTCGGCGTGCAGCCCGGTGATGGTGGCGGGCACCGAGGACCGCACGCCGGTGTGCGCGGAGGCGTCGTGATCCTTGCCCATGCGCGGCAGGAAGCCCTCGGCGAGCGCGCTGGCGATGGCGACCCGGGGTAGGTGCCGGCGTTCCTCGAACAGCGAGAAGCGCGGCACCCAATCCGGTTGGTATTTCACATTGGAGCGGTACAGCGCCTCCAGTTGATACCAGCGCGAGAAGAACATGAGAATGCTGCGCCACAGCCGCAGCACGGGGCCCGCGCCGATGCGCCCGCCCTCTTCGAAGACGGCGCGGAAGACGGCGAAGTTCAGCGAGATGCGGGTGATGCCGTACTGCTCGGAGGTGAGCGCCAGCCGGGAGATCATCAATTCCATGACGCCATTGGGGCTTTGGCGGTCGCGGCGCATGAGGTCCAGGGAGACGCCGGTGCGGCCCCACGGGACCAGTGAGAGCATGCCCAGGACGCGATCGCCGGAGTCCACCGCTTCCACGAGCAGGCAGTCGCCGTCGAGTGGATCGCCGAGGCGGTCGAGGGCCATGGAGAAGCCGCGTTCGGTCTCGGTGTCGCGCCAGGCGTCGGCGCGGCGCATGACTTCCCGCATCTCCTCGGCCGGAATCTCCTTGTGCCGCCGCACGCGCACGGTGACGCCCTGTTTGGAGAGCCGGTTGACGGCCTGGCGGACCTGTTTCATCTCCGGCCCGGCCAGGGAGAAGCTGCGGGTCTCCAGAATGGCCTCGTCGCCCAGGCGCAGCGCCGACAGCCCGGCCCGGCCGTAGGCGGTCGCACCCACCTCGCTCGCGCCCATGACGGCCGGAGCCCAGCCGTATTGGTCGGCCAGCCGCAGCCAGGCGTCGATGGCGTGCGGCCACGCCTCCTTCATGCCGATGGGGTCGCCGGAGGCCAGGCACACCCCGAGTTCCACGCGGTAGGTGACGGCCGCCTTCCCGCTGGGCGCGAACACCACCGCCTTGTCGCGCCGGGTGGCGAAATAGCCGAGCGAGTCCTCCACGTCGGAGCGTTCCAGCAGCCCGCGCAGCGCGGATTCGTCGATTCCGGTGAGCGCGTTGGCCGCTCGCTGCGACCGGAACAGCACCGCCACCGCGGCCAGCAGGGCGATGGCGCCGAACAGGCCGAGCAGCAGGTTCACCAGATGCGGCGGGTGCCCGTCGAAGTTCTCATTGCTGACCAGGATGGCCGCGGTCACCCGCGAGATCGACCACAGCGGGCGCTGCACGCCGCCGGCCAGGGTGCCGGGGAAGAGTTCGATCAGTCCCCAGCCGATGAGCGAGCCCAGCGCGAGCCCGCCGGCCAGCCAGCCCAGCGCCCGCCATACCGCGCCACGCTGCACATGGGTGTAGAACTCCGACCAGGACGCGATCAGCACGCCGATGACCGCGAGATGGACGATCAGCGCCACCAGCGCGTTGACGTCCTTCTCGGCGGCGAACTCCAGGGCGTTGGCGAGGGCGTACACCGCCATGTAGCCGGTCAGTAACCACCAGGCGATGCGCTTGCGGCTGGCGGTGGCGCCGGCCAGCAATCCGACCACCACGGCCCACACCAGTGAGGTGTCGGGCGCGTCGAAGTAGTAGTTGTCGACGTAGTGCCGCAGCGGCGCGGTCAGATACCGCAGGGCCGGCGAGATGCTCCACAGCGCGCAGAAGGTCGCGAAGACGCCCAGGATCAGGCCCGCGACGTGCGGGACCTCACGGAACCGGCCGTGCCCGCGGTGCGGGACCTCCGGTGCGCGCGCGTCCGGTCTGTGCTCGCTGTCCTGGTGTTGCCGGTCCTGCGTCGAAGTCACCGCACCAGTGTGTACGGTGCGCTTGCCCGCGCGCACTCAGAACCGCGTTCGTGTCGGCCACGCACCACTTACCGGCCGGTTGCGGGGGCCGGTATTTGGACTCTCGCGGCGCGCGGGTAAGGATGTACCCATGACGGATCCAGTCGATGTTCCGATCGCGGACGAGGTCATTCGACTCGGCCAGTTCCTGAAACTGGCGAATCTCATCGATTCCGGCTCGGAGGCCAAGACCGTGATCGCCGAGGGCCTGGTGCGGGTCAACGACGAGGTGGAATTGCGCCGCGGACGGCAGCTACACGCGGGCGACGTCGTCACCCTGGCGGGCCACCGGGCGCGAGTCACCGCAGGCTGACCAGCCTCGTCATCCCGGCGTGCTGTTGGCCGGGATCCACGGAGGTCGGTGTGGATTCCGGCCAAGAGCGTGCCGGAATGACGGGGGAGGGCTAGCTCTCCGCGCGAACGACGACGCCGTCGTGGTCGCTGTAGAGCATGTCGCCCGGCACGAAGGTGACGCCGCCGAACTGGACGGGCACGTCCTTGTCGCCGGATCCGGTCTGGGTGCTCTTGCGCGGGTTGGTGCCCAGCGCCTTGATGCCGATGGGCAGCGTGCGCAGGATCGCGGAGTCGCGGACCGCGCCGTTGACGATCACCCCGGCCCAGCCGTTGTCCACGCCGCGACCGGCGATGATGTCGCCGACCAGGGCGGTGTGCACGCTGGCGCCGCCGTCGACCACCAGCACCCGGCCTTCGCCGGGTTCGCCGAGGGTCTGCTTGACCAGCAGGTTGTCCTGGAAGCAGCGAATGGTCACGATGCGGCCGGAGAACGCCTCGCGCCCGCCGAACTGAATGAACTGGGTGTCGCAGCTGCGGATCTCGGGGCCGATCTCATCGGCCAGATCCGCGGTGGCCACTGCGTTTGCTGATTCGGTCACGGGCCTATCTTGTCAGGGCGAAAATTCGCAAATCACGCGTGGTGCGGTTCTTGTAGGCGGTGTACGCCTCGGTGGTCTCCTCGAACCTGGCGAAGATCTCCCGCTTGCGCTCCTCGTCCTCGACCAGCGTCGCCGTCACGGGAATGCGCTGCCCGGCAATGGTGACCTCGGCGGCGGGGGTGGCCAGCAGATTTCCGGTCCACGCCGGATGTTTGGCCTGCCCGAAATTGCTGCCGATCACATACAGCACGTCCCCGCCGTGCACATAGAGCAGCGGGCTGGTGCGCGGCTGCCCGGACTTGCGGCCGACGGTGGTGAGCAGGACGACCGGGGCGCCGATCGGCCCGAGCACGGTGTATTTGCCATTCGTACGCTCCAGCACCCGGCGATCCAGCGGGGTCAATTTCCGGATCACCAGCGAGCCGAATGTCGTCGCGGCGAACGGACTGGCAAGGCGCGACAGGAGATTGGTGCGTGATCCCCAGATCCGGTCGGGAAACTGCTCACTCATGCCCCGGAGCGTAGTTGGTGAAGCAATCCGGGTGCGATCAACGATTGAACGGCTGAGAATTGATCCGCACGTACACGCCGGTCGCAGGGGAGGGCATGAATGTGGAGCCGGCCATAGATTCCGACGCTGTCGATGAGACCCGCTCGCTGCTGACCGCGCTCACCGCCCGGTTCACCGCGGCGTGGGAGGCCGCGGGCGCGCCGCCGGAGCTGGCCGAATTCCTGCCGGATGCACCGGAGTTGCGCCGGTTGTGCCTGATCGAGCTGATCAAGATCGATCTCGAGTATCGGTGGATTCGCTACGACTTCCCGAAGCGGCTGGCCGAATACCGCCTGGAATACGACGAACTGCGCTCCGGGCCGCTGCCGCCGGATCTGGCCTACGAGGAATTCCACGCCCTGCGCCGCTCCGGCCGCGGCCTGGACCACAGCGGCTTCCCCACCGAGGCCGCCTCCACCGAGATCGAATGGGATCAGCGCGACTACCGCAGCACCCTCATCGCCCGGCCGCAGGCCCGCGCCGCCCTCGACGTCATCGAGGTCGGCGATCGGGTGGACGATTTCGACCTGCTCGTCGAATTGGGCAGCGGCGCCTTCGCCCGCGTCTTCCTGGCCCGGCAGCGGTCCATGCAGCGGCTGGTGGCGGTGAAGATCTCGCAGAATCACGGCACCGAATCCGAGACCCTCGCCCAGCTCGACCACGAGAACATCGTGCGCGTCTTCGATCAGCGGCTGATGGCCGAGCACGAACTCAAGCTGATGTACATGCAGTACCTGCCGGGCGGGACGCTGTCGCGGCTGCTGAGCCTGGTGCGCGAGCGCCCGCCCGAGCAGCGCTCCGGCGCGCTGCTATTGGAGGCCGTCGACCGCGCCATGCGGGACAAGGGCGGGCTGGTGCCGAGCGAATCCGCCGCCCGCGCCGGCGTCGCCGCGCGCAGCTGGCCGGAAACCGTGGCCTGGCTGGGCAGCCGCCTCGCCCGCGCGCTCGACTACGCCGCCGCCAACGGCGTGCTGCACCGGGATATCAAGCCCGCCAATGTGCTGCTCACCGCCGACGGGATTCCCAAGCTCGCCGACTTCAATATCAGCTTCAGCCTGCACGTGGCCGGGACCAGCCCGCTGGCCTACTTCGGCGGATCCCTCGCCTACATGTCGCCCGAGCAGCTCGCGGCCTGCCATCCGCACCTGCCCGCCAGCGCCGAGGATCTGGACGGCCGCAGCGATATCTACGCCCTCGGCGTGGTGCTGTGGGAACTGCTCACCGGCCGGCGCCCCTTCGACGACGAATCCCGGGCGGGCGATTCGGAATCCTCGCTCGAACGCATGCTGGAATTGCGGCGGCGCGAACTGGATACCGCGCAGCAGTCGCTGCTGCCACCGGACTGCCCGCCCACGCTGCGGCGCGTGCTGCTGAAATGCCTGGCTCCGAATCGGGAGGACCGCTGGGCCACCGGCGCGGAACTGGCCCGGCAGCTGGATCTGTGCCTGGATCAGCGCGCCCGGGATCTGGTGGATCCGCCGGCGGGCAGCTGGCGCGCCAAGGCCGGACCGTGGTCATTGCTGGGCATCATCACCCTGGCGAGTGCGACCGGCGGCATTCTCGGGGTGCTCTACAGCAATCTGCACAGCAGCCCGCTGTTCGACGCCTGGATACCGCACGACGAGCAGCTGCGATTACAGAACATCAGCGGACTGTTCGGGCTGTTCACCACCGTGCTGGTGCTGATCGTCACGAACTTCATGTGCCGCAAGGCTTTTCTGGTGTGGCGCGGCCTGCAGCGCGGTCAGCGCTACGATCCGGCCGAGCTGGCCGCGGCCCGCCGCGACACGCTGGTGGACGGTGACCGGGTGGCGTGGGCCGCCTTCGCGGGCTGGTTGCAGCATGCGGTGCTGACGCCGTTCATCCTGCTGGCCTATACCGATCTGTCCGTGCCGCAGGTGCTGCACTTCGCCTCGACCCTGCTGGTCGCGGGCACGGTGGCGGTGGCCTACCCGTTCTTCCTGATCACCTTCTTCATCGTGCGCTGCATCTATCCGGCCCTGCTCATCCATGGCGAGACCACCGATGACGACCGTGATCTGCGCGCCCTGAGCCGGCGCTGCACCCGCTATCTCGCGGTGGCGGCCTCGATTCCGCTCATTGCCGTGGTCACCGGATTCATGGCGCTGCGGCCGGATGAGGTGTCGCTGGTCATCGAGCCCATGAAGTGGCTGTGCCTGGCGGGCGTGCTCGGATTCCTCGGCGACTATTGGCTTTTCCGGCAATTGGAGGCGGATCTGCGCGCGTTCGAGCGCACCGTGGCGGAGCGCCCAGAACTCGGGTGACGCGCCCGGATCCCGGGATGGGCTCAGAGAAAGAACCACATCCCGTACACCAGCATCCACGCCGCGCCGAGCGCCACGCCGCCGATGGCGAGACCCTTGTCCTCCCGCTGCGAATCCAGTGCCAGCGCCACCGACCCCAGCGCGATGGCGGGCAGCGCGGTGATGCCGCAGGCGATCCCGAACATGCCCAGGATGAAGGCGGCGATCCCCATGCCATTGGACCTGCGCGGTGGCCCGGGCGGTTGCGGGCCGTAGAGCATCGGCGTATTCGGATAGATGGCCGGTCCGAGCCGGACCGCCGGCAATCCGGTCATGACGTGTTCCAGATCGCCGTAGGTCTTGGCATTGAGCGCCAACCCGATTCGATCGGATAGTTCGTCGGCGTCGATGCGCCCCTCGGTGAAGCACTGTTTGAGCGCTTCGACCACCCGATCCCGATCGTCATCCCCCGCGCGGAAATGTGCGGCGGCCCAGTGAGGTTCCATCTGGCTCTCCCACGAACCCGAAGCAACAAATGTCTTCCCACCGAGCGTATGCCGCGAACGGGCGCGCCGCCGCAACCGAGAGCGGAACCACAGAGATCGTTCAGGCTCGGCGCCGAATCAGGCGCGGCCGTGCCGCCGTTCGTAGGCAGTGCGGTCGGCGGCCTCACGGGTGCGCCGATCGATATCGGCGAGTGCGGGATCCAGGCCGTGCTTGATGAGCCGATGCCGGCGGTAGACGTACATGAGCGCGGCGGTGAAATAGATGAGCGGAATGTAGAGCAGCGCCATCATGGCCAGCCCCATCCACGTCGGCCCGGGCAGCAGCAGGAACAGGCAGAGGACCGGAATGATCGGAACGAGAATCCGCAGCAGATAGCGGCGGGTCGCGCCGGGCCCGGTCAGATCCTCGAGGACCCAGTCCCGCATGCTCGGCGGGAGGGTGCGGCCCCAGACGTAGCCGATCCGTTCGAGCGGATTCGGCGTGGCGCGTTCGGGCATGTGCCCAGGATCCCCGGTGCCGCGACGGGGGACAACTCCGGGGGTCGGCGCCATTGACGACCCCGTGGCTCAGGCGCTGGCGCGGGCGGCGTGGAAGGCGGCGACCTGGGTGACCAGGTTCTTGGTGGAGCCCTTCACGGCCAGTTTCACGAACGGTTCGATGGTCTTGCCGAGCACCTTGCCCGCGAGACCGCCCGGGACCTTGTAGTCCACGATGGCGTCGATGGTGCAGGATTCCTCGCCCTTGTCGTGGAAGAGGAAGGTGGATTCGATCTCGAATCCCTTGATGGACTTCACTCCGATGGCCACGCCCGGTTCGTGCCGCACGATCTTGATGGTCGAGTGCAGCGTGACGGGACCGAGTGCGATGGTGCCGTCGAAGGTGGCGTCCACGCCCTCGGTCTGCTCGGTGAGCGGGGTGAAGGCGCTGATCTCATTGATGAATTTCGGCAGGTGCCGGTAGTCGTTGACATAGGCGAAGGCGGATTCGGCCGAGGCGGCGCAGTCCGCGACGATCTTGACTTCGGTCATGCGCAGAACTGTAACGTGTTCTAATTCGGTATGCCTCTCACAGCAGCGGGGGAGAGGCGCAGATCACGCGGTTCGCTCACGCGGTGACGGCCAGCGTCGCGGCCAAGCCGAACACTACCGCCATTGCCAGCACTTCGGAAATCGCACGGCGCAACGAGGATTCGGCGGTCATGCGATGATCGGCCGCCCGCGGCACCCAGCGGGTGCGCCACCACCAGCCCAGCCCCAGCAGCACGGCCAGCAGCAGGGTCTTCGCCAGCAGGATGCGGCCGTAACCGGTGGTCGCCAGGGCGGTGAGACCGCCGACCCGGATCAGGCCGTTCAGCACGCCGGTCAACGCCACCGCCGCCGCCAGCGGCAGCGCCCACGCCGAATACCGGGGCAGCAGCACCGCCCACTCACCCCGGGTGCGGACCGTCAGCGCCAGCGCCAGCAGCAGCCCGAACCAGGCCGAGGCCGCGAGCGCGTGCACGGCCGCCAGCACCGAACCGAACATCTGCTGCGACATGTGCCCGGTGATCGGCCGCAGCGCCACCGTCACCGCGGCGAACACCAGCACCAGATCGACGGTGGCGCGGTCGGGATTGCGATACGCGAACGCGCTGTAGACCGCCACCGCACCGCAGCCGATGAGAATGGCGATGCCGATCTGCCCGCCGCTCACCGTGGTCAGATACTCGCCGAACTGTCCCGCGCTCATGCGCCGCACCGGAATCCCCTGCACCTCCCCGGCTTCCAGCGCCAGCATGGTGAATTCCGTTGCCGCCCAGAGCCCGGCCAGGATGGTGAGCCAGCGCCAGGGCGGGGCCGTCCGCTCGTGCAGGCGCGGCAGCGCGGCCAGGCCGAGCACGGTCGCGCCCGCGCAATCGGCGAGCACCCGGGCGGGCGCCTCCGGCTGCACTGGATCGCTCGCGGCCAGCAGCCAGGCCAGGCCCGCACCGGCCAGGCCGAGCGGGACGACCAGCAGCAGCCAGCGCACTGCGTTGCCGGTCGTCCCGGGTTCCCGGCGGCGATCGGTGCGGTCGGACCGGTTCACTTGCGCCGCTTGCCCTTACCGCCGAACAGGGCGAAGGCCAGGCCGCCGCCGAACAGCACCACCGCGCCCACGATGAACACCCACAGCGGTACGCCGCCGCCGTCGGAACCGCCGGCCTTGGCCGAGGAATCGGCCTTGGGTCCCGGAGTTCCGTTGCCCGCCTTGGTGAGTTCGAACTTGCGGGTGCCGCTGACCGGGTGGCCGTCGGCGGAGGTGACGCGGTAGGCGATGGTGTACTCGCCCACCGGGCCCAGTTCACCGACCTCGATGCTCACCGAGGGGCCCTCGACCAGCGGCTGCCCCTTGGACCACAGATTGCCGTCCGGGCCGGTGACCGTCATGGACGGATAGCTGGCCTGCAGATCCTCGTTGAAGGTGACGCTGACCCGCGCCGGCGCGGCGTCGATCTTGGCCCCGTTCTCCGGGGTGGAGGCGATGGCGGCCGAATGCGCATTGGCCACACCGCCGCCCAGGAAGGCGAAACCGGTGATCAGCAGGCCGGTGATCAGACCGGCGAATACCTTGCGCGTCATGCCTTCTTGCTCCGGATCACGGCGCCCAGACCGAGCGCGGCGCCCAGCGCGCCGAGCGCCAGGCCGATACCGCCCAGCCAGCGGGCGGTGCTGTCCTCGGACTTCTGCTCCGCGGCCGCGGTGGTGCCGACGCTGTGGTCGTCACCGCCATTGCTCGCGGCCAGCGTGAGCGACGGGGCCGGATGTTCCGGTTCGGTGCCGTCGGCCTTCTCCTGCTGATCCCAGTTCACGATCTTGCCGTCGCTGTAGGTCTGGGTGGCGGCGAAGCTCAGGGTCTCCTGCTTGGGCAGCGGGCCCAGCGACAGCACGAAACGCTGGAACTGCCCCGGGCCCACACCCGGATTGCCCGGATCGGCGGTCCAGGTGACCGCGGTGGCCTCGCCCTTGTCATTGCGGTCGACCTTGGCCGACCAGCCCGGCAGCGGTTCGGTGCGCGTCGACTTCAGATTCGGCACCGTGACGGTGAGTTTCGTGGTGGACGCGGTATCGGACTCGGTCGGCACCTTGAACGTGACGACGGAATACCCGCCCTGTTCGGCGCCGGGCGCCTCCACGGTGACATGGGCGGCGGCCACGCCGGCGCCCAGCAGCGTCAGGCCCGCGGTCGCACCGACCGCGACGAGCCCACGCGAAAGAGAGGTGTGCATGGATGGATTGCCTTTTCTGACAAAGGGTTACGGGTGAAGGGGAGTCACATCGCAACCGGTGGCGCCCGCGGCCCGAACCCGCCGCGCACCAACCGCCCGCGCAGGACGGGCGCGGTGTGCGCCCAGCGCGCCGACCCGGCCCGCACCGGAACTCCGGCGGGCCGCGTCGACACCACCCGAAGCGCCTGCGAGACAACCGTATACAGCCGCTCGGCAATCAGGATGAGGAAGGCGAAGGCGATCGCGGCGATGGCGTGCGCCACCGTCATCGCGCCGTCCACGACGAAATCCGCTGCCCCCGAACCGTGCCCGCCGTGAGCGAGGCCGCTCAACGCGACGTGCCCGGCGGGCTGGCCGAGGGCCATCAGCGCGGGCACCGCGGCGGGGGAGTGCCGCACCGGCAGCATGGCCGCCAGCGCGCCGACGGCCGCGGCCGCCAGCAGCAGCAAGGTCAGCCCGGCAGATCCCGGATACCCGCCCCCGGCCCAGCCGTGCGCCGCCACCGCCAGCGCCGCCATGACGGCGCCCGCGAGACAGCCACGCACAGCATTGGATTCGGCTCCGCCGCGCTCCCCGTCGCTTCGGCGGGCGCTCGGCCGGAATGCGCCGCCGTGCCGTGTGCCGACCGTGCCGGGGGTTGCCCCCCGGCCGTCGGCTGCATCGCGGCGGCGCATCGCTGTCGGCTCAGTTCACGCCGAGGCGCGCGAGCACATCGGCTTCGATACCGGAGAGCTCGTTGGAGATGGAGGCGTGCACGGCGCGGCGGCGCTGCACCGGCATCTGGGCGGCGGTGCGGACCGCGGCGGCGAGGCTGTCCAGGCGATCACGCGTGGTGGCGGCGAACTTCTTGACGTCGGTGTCGTTCGGGTTCTTGCGCTCCACCTCGGCGAGGGTGCCCTCCACATTCGCCAGCCGGGCCTGGAGTTTGGCGCCGGGACCGGAGAATTCGCCGAGCTGGTTCACGCCGATGCCCAGCTGCTGCGCCCGCCGGACGTCCAGCTGGCCGCGCACCAGGGTGGCGGCCCGGTAGGCCAGCGGCGCCAGCACCGGCAGCAGGATCCGGGCCACGCCCAGATACTTCTTCACTTGTGCCGGGCTGAACGGATCCCGCTCGGCCTTGGCGGCCAGCTTGAGCGCGGCCTTCTCCTCGGCCTGCAGCTTCGCGATCTCGGCCTTGGCGACCTTCTCCTGGGTGCGCGCTTCGCTGCGATTGCGCTTGCGCTCGTTGCGCGCCCCGAGCTTGGCCTCCATCGCGGCCTTGTGCTTGAGGGCTTTCGCCTCGGCTCGGCGGCTGACCCGCTTCTTGCGCTTGGTGAACAACCCCATAAATGGCCTCCGTCATGCTGGTTCGCCATGGCAGCACAGGGCCGGGGGATATGCCTGTCCGCCCATGTAACACAGTTTGCCCCACCCTATCGGGTCGGAAAGTCACGCTGCGACCGCTCGGTGGTTTCGCCGGAAACAAGTCGCAGTATCAGTGCGGCCACGGACACGCGATGCCGGGGCGGGCGGGGATCGGTGTCGGGGGTTACCGCCATACTGGCGGGTGTGTATTCGGGCATCGGTGACCAAGGCGAGCGGGCCGCGTACCTTGACGCGCGGTCGCTGATCGGGTGCCGGCACCGGTTGTTTCTGGACGCCACGCATCCGGGAGTACTGACCGGGGTCGCGGAGGACGCGGGGGTGCAGCAGCGGCGGGAAGCCGCGGCGGCGCATCGATCGAATGTGCGGGACACGCTGGTCGCGGCAGATCCGGACCGCTGGCTGGTGATCGATCCGGCCCTGTCCGCGGGGCAGCGGGCCGCGGCGACCATGGCGGCCATGGCGGCCGGGGTCGAACGGATCTGGGGCGGGCTGCTGCCGCAGGAGTCCGACACCGGCCGGCGCGGCGGCTGCGAAATCCTGTGGCGCGACGGCGATCGCGGCGGCTACATCCCGGTGATCGTGGTGAACCACAAGGTGAGCGATCCGCGCCAGCCCGATCCGGCGGACTACCACCCGACGACGAGTGGCCTGTACCAGTGGGATCCGCAGCCCGACCGGCACGTGCGCACCCGCCCGCAGCCGCGCGACACCCAGCGGCTCGCGCACCTGTATCGCATGCTGCAGCGGCACGGCTATGCCAGCCCGGCCCTGGTCGGCGGTGCGATCGGCTATCACTTCGACCGTATCCTGGTGCACGATCTCGCCGCCGTCCTCGACGACTACGACGTGCGCTACGCCGACCGCATCGCGGTGGTGCGCGGCGAACTGCCCACGGTCCCGTCCAAAGTGCCCGAATGCCGGCAGTGCCCGTGGTGGACCCGCACCCCGGAGGAGGGCAGGCCCAGCTGCTCGCAGTGGCTGTCCGAGCACCGCGACGTGAGCCTGGTGGCTCCCGGTTCGCGCGCCGAGGTGCTGCGCCGCCACGGTGTGGAGACCATCGACGATCTGGCCGCCTGGACCGGTGACGATCCCGACGACTGGCAGTACGAGCCGTTCACCGAAACCGTTGTGACCGCACGGGCCTGGGCCACCGGCGCACCCCTGGTGCGGCGCGTGGAGCAGGTGCGGGTGCAGCGCGCCGACGTCGAGGTGGACGTGGACCTGGAGAGCTTCCAGGAGCACGGCGCCTACCTGTGGGGCACCCTGCTGGACGGCGTCTACCGCCCCTTCGTCACCTGGGATCCGCTGCCCACCGTCGACGAGGGCCGCTCCTTCGCCGAGTTCTGGACCTGGCTCATGGGCGTTCGCGCCGAGGCCGCCGCGAACGGCAAAACCTTTGCCGCCTACTGCTATTCCCGCACCGCCGAGGACAAGTGGCTCTACGAGTCGGCCCGCCGTTTCGCCGGCATGCCGGGCGTCCCGACCGAGAAACAGGTGCAGCAGTTCGTGGACGGCCCGCAGTGGGTGGACATGTTCCAGGCCGTCTCCGAACAGTTCATCTGCCCGAACGGCAAGGGGCTCAAGAAGATCGCGCCCGTCGCCGGCTTCGCCTGGCGCGACGCCGAGGCCGGGGGAGAGGCGTCCATGGCCTGGTATCGCCTGGCGGTCGCCTATGACGGCGGCGAACCGGACATGTCGCAGCGCACCCGCATCCTGGAATACAACGAGGACGATGTGCTCGCCACGAAGACCTTGCGGGAGTGGATGACCCAGCGGGCCGATGCCGAGGTTCCGGCCATCGCCGATTTCGCGCGTCGTAGTATCGCCTCGTGACCGAACACGTCGAACACCTGGAGTTTCAGGCCGAGACCCATCAGCTGCTGGAGTTGATGATCCACTCGGTCTACTCGAACAAGGACACCTTCCTGCGGGAACTGATCTCGAACGCGTCCGACGCACTGGACAAGCTGCGGCTCGAGTCGTTCCGCGACAAGGATCTGAATGTAGACACCTCCGACCTGCACATCGAGCTGGAGGTCGACAAGGACGCCCGGGTTCTCACCGTCCGCGACAACGGCATCGGCATGTCCCGCGCCGAAGTGGTGGATCTGATCGGCACCCTGGCCAAGTCCGGCACCGCGGAATTGCGCAAGCAGCTGCTGGAGGCCAAGAAGTCGCAGACCGAGGCCGAGGAGCTCATCGGCCAGTTCGGCATCGGCTTCTACTCGACCTTCATGGTGGCGGACAAGGTCACGCTCACCACGCGCAAGGCGGGCGAGACCGGCGGCACCCGCTGGGAATCCAGCGCGGGCAGCTCGACCTACACGATCGAGGAGCTCGACGAGGCGCCGCAGGGCACCGCGGTGTCGCTGCACCTGAAGCCCGCCGACGAGGAGGACCACCTCTTCGACTACACGCTGGAGTGGAAGCTCCGCGAGATCGTGAAGCGGTACTCGGATTTCATCGCCTGGCCCATCCGCATGGATGTGTCGCGCACCGTCATGGACGGTGAGGGCGAGGAGAAGACCGAGAAGGAGATCACCGAGACCCAGACGCTGAACTCCCAGAAGGCCCTGTGGACCCGCCCCAAGAGCGAGGTCTCCGAGGAGGAGTACAAGGAGTTCTACAAGCACGTCTCGCACGCCTGGGACGATCCGCTCGAGATCGTCCCCATGAAGGCCGAGGGCACCTTCGAATACCAAGCGCTGCTGTTCATTCCGAGCCACGCGCCCTTCGACTTGTTCATGCGCGAGCACAAGCGCGGCGTGCAGCTGTACGTGCGCCGGGTGTTCATCATGGACAACTGCGAAGAGCTGATGCCGGAGTACCTGCGCTTCGTCAAGGGCGTGGTGGACGCACAGGACCTGTCGCTCAATGTGTCCCGCGAGATCCTGCAGCAGGACCGGCAGATCCGGGCCATTCGCAAGCGCCTGGTCAAGAAGGTGCTGTCCACGGTCAAGGATCTGCGCGGCGCCGAGGATCAGGAGAAGTACCGGACCTTCTGGCAGGAGTTCGGCCGGGTCCTCAAGGAGGGCCTGCTCTCCGATACCGACAATCGCGAAACCATCCTGCAGGTCTCGTCGTTCGCCTCCACGCACTCCGACACCGAGCTCACCAGCCTGGCCGAGTACGTGGAGCGCATGCCGGAGGGCCAGCAGGCCATCTACTACATGACCGGCGAGTCCCGGCAGCAGATCGAGAACTCCCCGCACATGGAGGCGTTCAAGGCCAAGGGCCGCGAAGTGCTGGTGCTGACCGATCCGGTCGACGAGATGTGGGTGGGCTCGGTTCCCGAGTTCGACGGCAAGCCGTTCCAATCCATTGCCAAGGGCGAGGTCGACCTGGAGACCGAGGACGAGAAGAAGGCCTCGGAGACGCTGCGCGAACAGCAGGAGAAGGATTTCGCCGGCCTGCTCGCCTGGATGCGGGAAGCCCTCGACGCCAGCGTGAAGGAGGTCCGCCTCACCTCCCGGCTGACCACCTCGCCCGCGTGTGTCGTCGGCGACGTGTTCGATTTCACACCGATGCTCGAGCGCATGTACCGGGCCTCCGGCCAGGAACTCCCGGAGACCAAGCGCATCCTCGAGCTCAACCCGGCCCATCCCCTGGTCACCGGTCTGCGCGACGCCTTCGCGAAGGTCGCCGACGAGGATGTCAAGCCCGTTGAACTCGGTGAGACCGCCGAGTTGCTCTACGGCACAGCGGTTCTCGCCGAGGGTGGCGAACTGAAGGACCCGGCGCACTTCGCCAGGATCCTCGCGGATCGCCTCGCGCGGACTCTCTGACTCAGCGAGGCAACATCCTCTGACCTGGATGTTTTTGCGGCCCCCGCGGTTTGGGCGCGGGGGCCGCTACCGCCTCTGGGGTGCGGTCGCAGGCGCGCGACTGCTTCTGGGGTTCGGGGGCGAAGCCCCCGAGAGCCCCCGAGAGGCGGGTTTTGGTCATGCCTCGAATGGCGCAAATGTGACGCTTGTTATCCGTCGTCGATTTCGGGAACTCTTTTGAGACGCGTACGTTGTACGTCTTGGTCGTAAGTTTTTCGTGTTCGTGTTTTACATGCTCGCGCGGAACATTGTGCGGGCGTCGCTTCCTCTTGCCAGGCAAGGAGTAAGCCGCCTTCTGATCGACCGGACCACCGCGACCGCGGTGGTTGAAATGCCTCGTCAGGAGAAGGTAATGGTTCAGGGCACCGTCAAGTGGTTCAACGCGGAGAAGGGCTACGGCTTCATCGCCCGCGAGGACGGCCCCGACGTGTTCGTTCACTACTCGGAAATCGAAGGCAACGGCTACCGCCAGCTCGAAGAGGGCCAGGCCGTGAGCTTCGAGATCACCGAGGGCAAGAAGGGTCCGCAGGCCGCGGCCGTCCGCCCTCACTGAAACAGCGCGGTGACCTAGGGCGCAAGCCCCAACCCGCCTGAAAAACAAGGCCCACACCGGATTCGGTGCGGGCCTTGTCTGCGTCTCAGGGCTTGGGGTGGTTGGCCGGCCCTTCCCTTTCATAGGGGGTCCGGGGGCCTGGCCCCCAGTTCCCCCTTCTCTTCGGGGATTGGGGGCGAAGCCCCCAAGACCCAGCGTCAGCGCGGCGCCATGCGCAGGGCGCCGTCCATGCGGATGGTCTCGCCGTTCAGGTAGTCGTGCTCGGTGATGTACTGCGCCAGCTGCGCGTACTCGTCCGGGCGGCCCAGGCGCGACGGGAACGGCACACCGGCCTCGAGGCCCTTGCGGTACTCCTCGGTGACACCGGCCAGCATCGGGGTGTCGATGATGCCGGGGGCGATGGTGTTCACGCGAATGCCGAACTGCGCCAGGTCACGCGCGGCCGGAATGGTCATGCCGGCCACGCCGCCCTTGGACGCGGAGTAGGCGATCTGCCCGATCTGGCCTTCGAACGCCGCCACGGAGGCGGTGTTGATGATGACGCCGCGCGACCCGTACTCGTCGACCGGATCGGTCTTGGCGATGGCGTCGGCGGCCAGCCGCATGACATTGAAGGACCCGAGCAGGTTCACGGTGATCACCGTGCGGAACAGCTCCAGATCGTGCGGGCCGTTCTTGGACAGGATGCGTCCCGCCCAGCCCACACCGGCGCAGTTGACGACGATGCGCAGCGGCACACCGGATTCGACGACCTTGGCGACCGCGGCGGCCACCTCGTCGGCGCTGGTGACATCGGTCGGAATCAGGGTGACACCGGCGGGGACGCTATCGCCGGCGCGCTCGATGGACTGCGCGAGGTCGAGTCCGAACACGGTGGCGCCCGCGTCGGCGAACCGCTTGGCGGTGGCGGCGCCCAGGCCGGACGCACCTCCGGTGACGATGGCGGCGGAGCCCGAAATCTCCACGGTGATTGGTCCTCTCTGACGTGGACGGCCCTCTCACTGGCCCTCCGTCAATAGGCACCCTAACGGTGGCCCCGTGGGGGGTCATTCGGGGCCGGGGTATCCGCGCGCGAAAGACGACCGTGAAGTTTGCGAACAGAAGTGTTCGTCAGTGGTACTGTCGTCCGCATGAACGCCAGCACGGCCCGACGTTCGCGCCGTGGTCTCCTACGCCCGGCCCCGCTGGTCGCCGGAAAACGCATCCTTATCACCGGGGCCGCACGCGGTTTGGGGGCGAGCCTGGCCCGCCAGCTGCACGCGCACGGCGCCCGCGTCGCCCTGCTCGGCATCGAGGAGGCCCTGCTGGCCGATGTCGCCGCCGACTGTGGTGACGCGCCGTGGCGCTATTGCGACATCGGGGATCCGGCGCAGGTCGAACGCGTCATCAATTCGCTCGCCGAGGAGCTCGGCGGACTCGACGCGGTGGTCGCCAATGCCGGTATCGCCAAACAGCTTCCCCTGCTCGGCGGCGATCCGCTGGTGCTGGAGGAAACCCTCGCCGTCAATGTGCTCGGCGCGTACTACACGCTGCGCGCCGCCGGCCCGCACATCGCGCACCCGGGCGGCTACATCCTGCTGGTGTCCTCCCTGGCCGCCGCCGTCCACCTACCCCTGGCGGGCGCCTATAGCGCGTCCAAGGCGGCCGTGGACGCCCTCGGGCAGACCCTGCGCATCGAATTGCGCCACACCGGAGCCAAGGTCGGCGTCGCCTACTTCGCCGAACTCGACACCGATATGACCAGCCGCGGTTTCGACACCGAGGCCGCCCGCAGCATTCTGGGCCGCAGCACGGTCTCCGGCATCGCCCCGCTCGGCCCGGCCATCGACGCCATGGAACGCGCCCTGGCCCGTCGCTCCCGCCGCGTGGTCTCCCCGTTCTGGGTGGGCATGGTGCTGAATTTCCGCGCGATCAGTCAGCGCATGATCGAATACTCCTTGCGCAACGGCGTCGCCCCCGGCCTGGATATCGCCCGGACCGAGCGGACGGCCTTCACGACGGAGCAGCCGGCCCGGCAGCGCAGAATGAGGAAGCTCGCCTAACCGTCCCCGCCCAACGGAGTCCCATGACCGATTCGGCTGTCACCGCCCGCCAGCTGCCCCGCGGCCGCCACGGTCTGCCGCGGGAGACCGTGGTCGCGGCCCAGCGCGACCGCATTCTGCTCGCCATGGCGGAGGCCATGGCCGAGAACGGTTATGTCGGAACGCCGGTGGCGGCGGTCATCAAGCGGGCGGGCGTCTCCCGGGAGACCTTCTACGAGCAATTCCGTTCCAAGGAGCACTGTTTCGAGGCCGCCTTCGAACGCACCGTGGAACTGCTGCTGGCCGGTGTGCTCGCCGCCAGCACCGAGGGGCCCGAGGACGAGACCCAGGTCCAGCGCATCGAGCGCCTGCTCACCGCCTACCTGGATGCCCTTGCCGCACAACCGGCCTACGCCCGCCTGTTCCTGGTCGAGGTGTACGCGGTCGGCGCCGAGGCCATCGCCCGCCGCACCCAATTGCAGGAAACCTTCGTGGCCATGGTCGCCGACACCCTGGGCGCGGAATCCGAGGAACAACGTTTCGCCTGCCAGACCCTGGTGGCCGCGCTGAGCGCCATGGTGACCGCCCGCATCGCGGTGGGCGATGTCGACGGCCTGCGCTCGCTACGGGAGCCGCTGCTCGACCTGATCCGGCGCAGCGGGGAACTCTTCGGCAGCGCGCCGCTCGGCGAGTGAGGCCCGGCGGCGCAGCAGCGCCAGCGCCAGCCCGGCCAGCGCCGGCAGCACCGCCGCCAGCGTGAGCACCGCGGGCGTGCCGAGGCCGTCGGCGAAGGCGTCCAGCAGCGTCATGCCGCCGAAGTAGAGGAACAGCAGCCCCGAGGCGATGGCAATGAGCCGTTCGGGCAGATGCTTGCCCACGGTGACGCCGATCAGAATGGCGAGCCCGCCCGCCGCGACCATGCCGGCCACCGAGCCGATCCACACCGCCAGCCAGCCGTTCTTGGTGGCCAGGGCCATGGTCGCGAACATGGTGCGGTCGCCGAGTTCGGCCAGCAGGAAGGCCGACAGCACCACGAAGAAGGCGGATCGCGACGTCGATTGCGGCGCCGCGGCAGCCGTCCCGTCCTCGGACTCGCGACCGGGCAGGGTTTCGCGCAGGGTCCACAGGCCGACGCCGATCAGTGTGGCGGCCGCGAAGGCGGCGATGACAGTGGTCGGCAGCGCGGCGCCGAGGAAATGGCCGACGCCCACCGCGATGAGGTTCACCAGCACGCTCGCCGCGGTGATGGCGCTGAGCACGACCCACCAGCGATAGCGCAGCGCGAAGGTCAGGGCCATCAGCTGCGACTTGTCGCCCAGTTCGGCGAGGAACAGCGCGCCGAAACTCAGCAAAATCGTGGTGATCATTTCTTCTCAGCTCCAAGGTCTCCGGCCTGCCGGCTGAGAATGCGGGGTCGCTTCAGCCGACACCCGCACCGGTAAATCGGTTTGGTTGTCATCGGCCGAAGGTCTCGCCCACCGGATGACTCCGGTTCACGCAGCCGGATCCGCGATGGACCAGTATGTCGACTGCGTGATTGGGGGCTACTCCCCTTCGCTGTCCGCCACTCTATCGGGCAAATCCGGCGCCTGCAAACGCGCGTAACCGAAATCGCAATGCGCACAATAAGTTTGGAGACACTGCCGCGATTCTTCGGGAACCCTTACGCGGGCGTTCCCGCCACCCTCACGCCGCCAGCAGCATGGCCAGAACCGCGGTGTCGGGATCGCTGATCGGGTCCACCCCCACCCGGCTCACCATGGAGGTCACCGCCCCGTCGGAGTCGGTCTCCACCCACGCCGCCCGATGCTCCAACCCCAGATGCGGCAGCCCCGGAAGCAGCAGGCACCCGGAAGCGGCACCCGTGCACTCCGGCAGCGTAGGCCGCGTCTCCCGCGGCGGATGCAACATGATCAGGGCCGGTGGCACATGTTCGGCAAACTTCCCGGGCGCCAGCGCCTCCTCCCCGAGCACCGTCCCCTCCGCGATCACCAGCCCCACCATCCCCGGCTGCGGCTCATCGGGCAGCTCCTCCCGCGCCCCGAACACCGTCGTGGTCGGCAACAACCCCGGCAAACTGGCCACCCGCACCGCCAGCACCAGCACCTGCGCCCACTCCTTCGTCGAATCCGGCCACCGCCCGGAGATCACGAACCCGCGCAACGACCCGCGCGCCTGAAACGGCATCACACCGATCTGGTCGCTCATTGTGTGCCTCCCGAGCGATCCGGGGGCGGCTCTGCCCAACCAACCCTTGACCACCAGGTTGTACCCACAACGAACTGGCACACAAGTACCAGTGAGTGCTAGCAGAGGGGGCGCTGAGCACACAGAAACGGCTCGCGAACCGGTTGGTTCGCGAGCCGTTGCCTCGAGCCGGGTTGCCTCAGCCGAAGATGAGACCCTTGCCCTGGTTCACGGCGCGGGCGAAGCGGTCCTGCACCTCGGCCCAGTTGACGACGTTCCAGAACGCCTTCACGTAGTCGGCCTTGACGTTCTTGTACTGCAGGTAGAAGGCGTGCTCCCACATATCCAGGCCGAGCAGTGGGATGATGCCGAGCGGCACATTGCCCTGCTGGTCGGTGAGCTGGAAGGTGAGCAGCTTGCCGGCCAGGGTGTCGTAACCCAGCCAGGCCCAGCCGGAGCCCTGCAGGCCGTTGGCGGCGGCGGAGAACTGCGCGACGAACTTGTCGAAGGACCCGAACTGGTCGTCGATGGCGGCGCCCAGGTCGCCGACCGGCTTGTCGCCGCCGTCCTTGGACAGGGTCTTCCACCAGATGGAGTGGTTGACGTGCCCGCCCAGGTGGAAGGCCAGGTTCTTCTCGTTCAGGAAGATGGCGGCGTGGTCGCCGGACTCCCGGGCGGCCTCCAGCTTCTCCAGCGCGGCATTGGCGCCGGCCACGTAAGCGGCATGGTGCTTCGAATGGTGCAGCTCGTTGATCTGCCCGGAGATGAACGGCTCCAGGGCGCTGTAGTCGTAATCCAGATCTGGCAGCGTGTAAACAGCCACGATGTCCCTTCCTCAGTGTCGGGGGCTTAGTGTGCCCTGCCGGCGATTGCCGTGGCGCACCCAACCTTCATTCGTACACCCGCTCCGGTGCAACCGGGCTTTCTCCCCCTACATTCCGGTCCGCCCGGAGCTTTCTCAATCTGTGGAATCGGTCGTGATTGTCATGGCGGGCACGGCGAAGGGCCGCCCCGCGCGAGCGGAACGGCCCTGGCGCTTTCGCGACACCGGCGTGATCAGGCCACGAAATTACAGCGGCGGCACGATATTCGGCTTCTGGGTGCGGGGGTCGTTGGCGTCGTGGGCCTTCCACCACCGCACGCCGCCGGCGATGAACTCGTCGACGGGAATGTCGTTGCCCTGCTTGTCCTGCACGGTGACGCCCTCGAACCAGACCCGCACATCCAGCTCGCGCGGATCGATGCCCTCCTCCTGGGAGAACTCGAGCATGTGCGCGGCCGGCCGGTCACCGAGGGTGGTGTCGAAGCTGAGCAGTTTGCGCCACTGCGTCCAGGCCTTGTCGTCGAGATCGAGGAATTCCCAGCCGTGCAGCGCACCGCCGCCGAAGCTGCTGACCGCGTCGTGCAGGCCGTCCACGGTGAGCGGCAGGATGACCGGTTCCAGATCGTCCCAGCGCTGCATGCGGAACGAGGCCGCGATCCGGCTGACGCCGGTGAGGGTCAGATATACGTCGCAGTCGTCCGGCGGCGGGCCGTCGACGGGCAGGGTCAGGACGTCGAGTTCCAGCCGGAGCGTGCCGGCCGCCGCGTCGACATCCACACCGAGGCAGGTTGCCTCGGAGAGTGCGGTATTGAGTCCGGTGATATCCAGTCCGTCGAGTAGCCCCCTGTGCGCGGTCATAGCGCCAGGCTACCGATTCGCCCTGGCAGGTCCAGGGATTTCCGGTTTTCGCGCGCCGACCGGCGCGCCTGCCCTCGAAGCACCCGACATACAAGGACAATCAGGACAGGTCTGAAGCTGTGGATCAGGTTGTGGATTATGTGGATAACTCCCGGCCGGACTGCCGCGTACCCGGATAGAACTGCACAGCTCCGCGACGCCCGTGGCAGGATCGAAAGTGTGACCAGTCCCCATGTCCCCTCGGTTCCGATCGACGCCGTGCCTGCGGAATTCGATGCCGCCGAGTCCGGCCTGGGCACCGCACTGCTACTGGATGTCCGCGAGGACGACGAATGGCGGCTCGGGCACGCGCCCGGCGCCATCCACATTCCCATGGTCGACGTGCCCGCCCGCATCGACGAATTGGACTATGACGCCGAGATCTACGTCATCTGCCGGCAAGGTGGCCGTTCCCTGGACGTGGTGCGCTACCTGAACCAGGTCGGTTTCGAGGCGGTGCAGGTCACCGGCGGCATGGTGGCCTGGCAGCAGACCGGGCGCCCGCTCGCCGGCGACGGCGACGAGCCGAAGATCTACTAGTGAACGGGGGACACGTGGCCGACTCGCGCTCGCCGGTCGTACAGCCCTGCGCCCGGTGCGGCGCCCGCTGGGCCGTGCAGGGCAAGCCGCTGCACTGGTGCCCGCGCTGCCACGGCGTCCTGCTCTCACCGGCGCCGGTGGACGCGCCACCGGAACGCCGCAACTACCGCTGGGTGGCGCGCCCGCCGGGCCGCAAGGCCCATCCGGATCGGACGCCGCCGCGGCGCGCGGTGAACCCGGAAACCCCGCGCTACACCCAGATTCCGCGCTGGGGACTGCAGGACCGGCCGCCGCAGCAGGCCGTCGCACCGCAGAGCCGGCTCGACCGCCTGGCGTCGCGAATTCCCCGGCTGCTCACGCTCACCGCCGTGGTCTTCGGCCTGGCGGCGCTGGCCGAATTGCTGCGCTACGGCATTCTGCTGCGCAATCGGACCCGGCTGATCCATCCCTGGCTGTTGTGGGGATCCGATGCGGCCGTGATCTTTTCGGCGGTGCTGAGCCTGGTGTTCGCGCTGGTGAGCGCGGTGGCGCTGGTCGCCTGGCTGGCCCGGACCCGGCGGGCGGCGTATACCGCTGCCGGCAAACGGGATCCGCGTTCGCCGCGCATGCTCGCACTGGGCTGCCTGGTGCCCGGGGTGAATCTGATCTTCCCCGGCGTCTTCCTGACCGAGGCCGCGCGGGTGCGCTCCGAGGCCGGCGGCCTGCTGCGCGTGGTGCGGATCTGGTGGGGCGCTTGGGTTCTGAACGGCGCCCTCGTGGTGGTCGCGGTGCTGTACAAGTTCGCCGGGTCGCTCCAGGTGGAGGCGGACGGCGTGCTGTTCACCGTGTGGACGAATCTGATCGCCGCCGGGGTGGCGGTGCTCACGCTGTGGGTGGTGCGCGCCTTCGCCGGACAGGATCTGCGCGGCCGCGAACTGACCGTGAAGCGCTGGTTGATCGCCCCCGCCGGGCCGGAACCGGTCATCGAACCCGTGCAGCCGGGCGCGGGCGCCGCTTCCGCCGGACGCGCGCCCGCCGCCGCCGTCGGGAATGATGAGGCCACCGCATCGAATCCGGAACGCGAGCAAGAGGAGGTATTGGCGAAGTGAGCTCGGCCAATCGCGCACCGTTCGTGGTCGCGCACCGGGGAGCGTCGGCGGCGCGACCCGAACACACCCTCGCCGCTTACGAACTCGCGTTGCAGGAAGGCGCCGACGGCGTCGAATGCGATGTCCGGCTCACCAAGGACGGCCACCTGGTGTGCGTGCACGACCGCACCGTGGACCGCACCTCCTCGGGCACCGGCGCGGTCAGCGAGATGACCCTCGACGAACTCGAGGCCCTCGATTTCGGCGCCGCGGGCGAGCCCGCCCCCATCCTCACCCTGGCGCAGCTCATCGAACTCGTCCTGGACTGGAAGAGCCGCCCCACCAAGCTCTTCATCGAGACCAAGCACCCGGTCCGCTACGGCGCCCTGGTCGAGACAACCCTCCTGAACGAGCTGCAGCGCTACGGCATCGCCACCCCCGCCTCCGCCGACCACTCCCGCGCGGTGGTCATGTCCTTCGCAGCGACCGCCGTCTGGCGCATCCGCCGTGCCGCCCCGCTCCTCCCCACCGTCCTGCTCGGCGAGTCCTCCCTGTACCTCGCCGGCGGCGCCGCAACCACCGTGGGCGCCACCGCAATCGGCCCCTCCGTCCGTTCCCTCCGCGAGCACCCCGACCTGGTGGACCGCGCCGCCGCCGCAGGCCGCGCCACCTACTGCTGGACCGTCGACGATCCGGACGACGTCAAGCTGTGCGCCGACCTGGGCGTCAGCTGGGTCGCCACGAATCACCCGGGCCGCACCAAGACCCTGCTCACCGCCGCGTAGTTCAGCCTGTAGCTTTGCCTGCTATGGGTAAGAGCAAGCGGAATAGTCCCAAGCCGGACAGCAACCGGGCGCAGAAGCTGGCCGCACGCCGCGCCGCGCAGGAGCAGGCCGCGCAGACCGTCACGCGCCCGTTCGAGGGCTTGGCCGCGGAATGCGATCTCGTCGCGCTACGGGAGTTCGTGCCGTCCGCGACCGCGACGCTGAAGCTGTCGCCGAATGTCGCCGCCGAGCGTGCGGTCACCCTCGCCACCGTGCTGCCCGGTGCGGTGGCCGCGCTGGTGCGGGCCGGGGACGAGGCCACCGGTTTCGTCGGCACGCAGGTGCAGTTCCAATCCGGTGATCCCGCAGCCGATCTGGCGAACGCCATCCTGTGGACCCAGTCCGCGGAGCCGGGCGAATCGCTGGCCGCCGCGAGTACCGATGGCGTGCCGGGTCTTTCGGAGGTGCTCGATGCCGGCGCCGCCCTGGATCTCACCGTGCATCAGGACTTCAACTGGTGGGTGCCCGAGGGCGTCACTCCCGACCCGCAGGTGGCCGCCACCATCGAGCAGGCCAATCAGGCCATCATGCCCTCGGCCCGCCTGAACCTGGGCGCGGACGGCATCGGCGCGGCCTGGTGGGTGGATGCCGGGGAGAAGGCGCATCTGCGCTGGGTGCGGCCCGAGGACGAGGATGCGCTCATGCTGGCGCTGGCGCGCCTGCACGCGGCCGGCGGTCTGCACCTGGGCGAGGGCTCCCGTTTCGCGGGTTCCTTCCGCACGCATGGCCTGCTGGTTCCGGTATTCGATCTTGATCCGGAAAAGCACGCCACCGAATGGGAGGCTCCCGCACGCGAATTCGGCGCCCGCCTCGCTGACGCGCTGAAGAACGACGCGCCGCTGACCTCGGATGAGCGTCGCTCGCGCGATGGCCTGCGCTCGCGTCAGGTGACCCTGCGCTGAGGCTCTGAGCTGCGCTTTCCGGGCCGCTCGCCGGTGGGTTCCGACCCATGGCGAGTGGCCCGGAGCCTTTATCGGGGAATTTTTTGAAAAACGCTCTTTTCGCAACCTGTTCTAGGTTACGTTCTCATCACCCCAGAAGGTCGGGGGCCGGTAGGGGAAACCACACCGGGCAGTGATGAGGAGAAAACAATGGATGCCATTCTCGAGCTGATCAAGGGTCTCGTTAGCACTCTTTCCAGCAGCCTCTCCAAGGAATGATCGACCTTCCCCGGTAGATCAGCGACAGCCCCGGTCCAGCGCAAGGGACCGGGGCTGTCGTGATAAAGAAAACTACAGTGCGCCGCCGGCGGCGTGCGGAGCGCCGGACGCATCACTCGGGGAACTCATTTCGCGCGAGACGTAATTCTCCAGATCGAACAGGTTCGCACTGGCCCGTTCGGCGACGGTGAGCAGGGTGCGCATGGTCGACACTTCCTCGACCTGCTCCTTGAGGAACCACTGCATGAACTGCTCACCCTGGTAGTCGCCCTCTTCGCGGGCGGTCTTGGCGAGCTGGACGATCTGCTCGGTGACCGTCTGCTCCTGGGAGAGCGCCAGGGCGATGGGCTCCTTGGCATTCGCGAATTCGGACTTCGCGGCATCGGTGTTCGCCACTTCGACGCTGATATCCAGGTCGAGCAGGTAGCGGGCGATCATCATCGCGTGATTGCGTTCCTCGACGGCCTGCTTGTAGAAATACTTCGCCAGGATCGGCAGATCGGCATTGTCGAACCACAGTGCAATGGCGATGTACTGGTGCTCGGCATTGAATTCGTTGCGGATCTGATCCTGCAGCAGGGAGTGGAACTTGCTGCGCTTGGTTTGGGTGCGGGTCGACATGTGGACGACATTAGCCCTGGTCACACCGCGTGTCATCCAAGTGCAACCTTATTGAGCACAGCCTTATTGAGGCAAGTATTACCTAAAACGAGTGTCCCGATTGCCCTAATTTCCGACCGTGGTGATGAGGTCCGCGGGGATCGGCTCATCGCTTTCCAGCGCCTCGAAGAACCTGCTCGCGCGGTCTTTGTCCCAGAGCAGCACATTGCCCACATCCGTATCGGTGAACCCGCCGATCGGGACCGTGGTTGCCACCGGATCGCCACTCAGCGCCTTGCCCAAAAGGGCCAGATGCCAGACGTGATCTCCGTCATCCACCTTCAGAGCCTTCGTCAAGCCCTGTATCAGCGGCCAGGCCCGGAACGGGTTGGCCAGGGTGGCCGGGCTCGACGCCTTCTTCAGCAGGGCGCTCAAGAACTTTCGCTGATTGAGCATGCGATCCAGATCGGCACTGGCGGTGGCGCGGGAGCGCACGAACCCGAGCGCGTTGGCGCCATTGAGTTCCTGGCAGCCCGCCGGCAGGTCGATGCCGGCCAGCGGATCATTGATGGGCTGGTCCAGGCACATGTCGATGCCGCCGACCGCGTCGACCACATCGGCGAAACCGCTGAACCCGATCTGCGCGTAATGGTCGATATGCAGTCCGGTCGCGCCCTCCACCGTCTGCACCAGCAGCTGCGGGCCACCGAAGGAGAAGGCGGAATTGAGCTTGTCCTTGCCGTAGCCCGGAATGCTCACATACGAGTCGCGCGGCAGGCTGACCAGCGTCGGCTGCCCGGACTCCGGAATGTGCACCAGCAGAATGGTGTCGGTCCGCTCGGACCCGACCTCACCGCCGGTCGCCAATTCCTGTTCCTGCTCCGGCGTGAGCCCGGAGCGGCTGTCGGAGCCCACCAAAAGCCAATTCGTCCCGGGCGTGTCGCCGGGGCGGCCCTCGTAATTGGTGAGCACGTCGATGCGCTGCAGATTCCGGTCCACATAGATCGCGGCGCCGATGGGCAGGAACAACAGCACCACCAGCAGCATGAGAATGATCCGCCCCCAGCGGAATCGGTATCTGCGCTTGCGCGGCTCCCGCGGCGGTCGGCCGCCGCGCTCGCGCCTGCCCGGTGGGACCGGTGGCGGCGGCGGGGGGCTCGCCTCCCGATAGGGGACCGGTTGCTGGGTCGGGGCGTGCGTCATGGGCGTGCCCTCGCGATCGGGATAGCGGGGCGGCTGCTGCCGCGTGCGCGCCTGCGGCTGGGGCGGCCGCGGCGGCTGATTGCGCGGCGGTTGATTGCGCGGAGTACGCGCCGGAGGCGCCTGCGAATAGGCCAGCGCCGGACCGGCTTCCTCGCGCGGCAGCCGCTTGGTTCGCCCGAGCGGATCGGGCCGGGGCCCGCGCGCCGCATGCGGTGGCGGGCCCGGATTCGGCCGGGGCGGCCGGCCCGCCCAGCCCGGCGGCGGCTCCCGGCGCATCCGTGCATTGTGCTGGGGTTCGTCGCCGTTCATCACCGATGATGCTACTGATTCGGGCGCCCGGGGGGTTCATTCCAATCGCATTACGGCAGCCAGGAGACGTGCCCGCGCAGGGCGGCGTAGCCGAGATAGGCAATGGTGTCGATGAGCGCGTGCGCCAGCAGCAACGGCCATAAACGGTTGGTGCGCTGCCAGTATCGGCCGAACAGCAGACCCATTACGAGGTTGCCGAGTCCGCCGCCCAGTCCTTGATAAAGGTGATAACTGCCACGCAGCAGCGCGGATGCGAGCAGTGAACGATGTTCCGACCAGCCGAGCGCGCGCAACCGGGTGATCAGGTACGCCACGACGAGGACTTCCTCGGCGGCCGAATTGGCCCAGGCGGTGAGCACCAGCATGGGCAGCCGCCACCAGTATTCGAGGGATCCGGGGACGATGGTGACGCTCACGCCCAGGGCGTGCGCGGTGAGATACAGGCCGAGCCCGGGTATTCCGATGACCGCCGCCAGCACGAGTCCGGGCAGCACATCGGCCCGCCACCGCAACCGGCGAGCAAGTCCGCTGGCGCGCGGCCCGATTCCGCTGCGCCACAACAGGTACAGCCCCAGCGCCGCCCAGCCGAGCAGTCGCGCCACGCTCAGGAACTGGAACAGCAGATCGATCGTCGACTGCGTGGCGCGCGAGGGGTTCAACGCAATGGTCTGCCCGCCCACCCCGCCCGGGGACAGCGCGCTCTCCAGCAGCGACAGCGCCGCATTGGCCCCGCTCAGCCCGAAGGTGACGACCAGCACCACCGCGATCTCGAGCCGGATGGCCCGTCGCTGCCGGTCGGTCGATACGGGCTCGGGCCACGTGGGTGCGGGCTCAGCTGCCGAAGACATGGCAGTCAATCTAGGTGCCGCCGGGTGCGGCGGCAGGTTGCGGTGCGGCGTCAGATGCGGTGCAGGCCGCGGCGGAACGGGTCGACGGCGAGGGCTTGCACCGCGCGGCTGAGGGATTCGACATCGTCGGCGGGCGCCGGGAAGGGCAGCCGGATGTCGTGATCGGCCTCGGCCGCCTCGACGCGCAGGGTGACGCCGTAGCGGTCGATGGCCAGCGGGTGCACCAGCGCGCCGCGGCGAATATCGGAGGGCAGGTGATGGGCCAGCCGGTCGATGACATCGGCGTGATCGGCGTGCAGATGCTGCAGCCAGGCCGCTTCCATGGCACAGAACGGGTCCGGCCGGGCGGCCCGAAGCTGGTCGCGGTCGACGGCGTCCGCGCCCGCGGTGTCGGCGACCACGGCCGAGTCCACGACCAGGCGCAGCAGGGTGGCGGTGTGGCCGATATCGAGCAGCGCCGGATTCGGATGGTCCTCGGCGACGGCCGCGGCCAGCGCGCGCTGGGCATGCGCGGGCACCGCGTGCACCCAGCCGCGCAGCCAGACCAGGGCGCGCACGGGTTCGCGCAGCGGCAGCGGGGCGTGGTCGGTGAGTTCCAGGACCGCGGGCGAGCCGGTGGTGCCGGTGCCGCCGACCAGCAGGTTGGCGGTCGAGGTGGACGGCACCGCGACCACGATGTCGCCGCACTGCCGCAGCAGATGGACCGAGGTGGGTACCGGATCGAGGCCGGGCAGGGCCAGTACCGCGCTCTCGGCGTGGGCACAGGCGCTGTGCACGCGTTCGGCGGTATTGGGAGCGACGGCCGGTGCCGCGTGGGGCATACACACCTCCGAAAGAAAATTAGGTAAACCTAAGCTAAGTGACGGTGTGATCTTGCGCAACCCATCGGCTCGCATACGGTGAAACTCGTGCCGCACGATTCCGCCCCCGCGCCCGAACCGGTCCTCATGCAACTGACCGTGCCCGGCAAGACCGGCGCGCAGACGCTGCTGGACGGACTGGTCCGCCCGATCGGCTCCGCGCCCGCCGCCGCGGAGGTCCTGGAGCCGGACGCGGACGACGAGGCCGTCTCGGAATTCCTGGTCCGAATCGCGCACGGCGACACGGGTTTCGTCGCGCGCACCGACTCCGGCGAACGCGCGCTCGCCCTCGTCGCCGCGACGGTCGCCGCGCTCTGCGGCGAGGACATCCGCACCGCGTTGACCAGCCCGGACATCGATTTCATCAAGGGCCTGAAGCCGCCCGCCGTCGAAGCGCTGCGGTCCGTCCTGCTCGCCGTCGAGACCGCCGACCCGGAGGCCGTGCACAGTGCGCTCGCCGTTCTCGGATGAGTAGTTACCGAGGAGTCGGCCAAAGCGCGGGAGGACTCCGGATCCGCAAGTAATGTCGTAGCCGTGCCGCGTATCGCCTACTTCGGGCCGTCGGGAACCTTTACGGAGATGGCCCTCGCAAAACTCGAGTCCACCGGAGTGTTCGGTGGGCCGGTCGAGCGTGTCCCGGCGGCCAGCCAGGGAGCCGCGATCGAACTGGTGCGGGCCGCGAGCGTCGAGGGCGCGGTGGTGCCGATCGAGAGTTCGGTGGAGGGCTCGATCGCGCCCACCCTCGATGCACTGGCCGTCGGTCCCCGATTGCAGATCATCGCCGAGACCGAATTGGACGTGGCGTTCACGATTCTCGGCAAGCCCGGCACCGAGCTCGCCGATGTGAAGCGTGTCGCCGCCTACCCGGTGGCCGCCGCCCAGGTCCGGTTGTGGCTGGCGCATCAACTACCCGGAGCCGAGCTGTACACCTCGGCCTCCAATGCCGCGGCCGCCGAGGATGTGGCCGCCGGGCACGCCGACGCCGCCGTCTCGACCGCACTGGCCGGGCAGCGCCTCGGCCTGTCGGTGCTGGCCTCCGGGGTCGCCGATCACGATCAGGCGGTGACCCGGTTCGTACTGGTCGCGCCGCCGCAGCCGGCGCCGCCGCGCACCGGGACCGATCGCACCTCGATCGTGCTGGAACTGGCCAACGAGCCCGGTTCGCTCATGCGCGCGTTCGCGGAATTCGCCACGCGCGGTATCGATCTCACCCGTATCGAGTCGCGGCCCACCCGCACCGGTATGGGCACCTACCGTTTCTATCTGGACTGTGTCGGGCACATCGACGACGCGGCGGTCGCGGAGGCGCTGAAGGCGTTGCACCGCACGGCCGCCCGGATCCGTTACCTCGGATCCTGGCCGGCCACCGCGCCGACCGGCACCCCGCCGCCCGCCGACGAACCGGCGGCGGCCTGGCTGGCCGACCTGAAGAAGGGGGTGGCGGACCTGTGACGGGCAAACTCATCCTGGTGCGGCACGGTGAAACCGAAGGCAATGTCGCCAAGATCCTGGACACCCGGCTGCCGGGCCTGCCGCTCACCGAACGCGGTGTGGCACAGGCGAAAACCTTCGGCTCCAACCTGGCCGCGCCGCCCCTGCGGCTGTTCTCCTCCGAAGCGCTGCGCGCCCGCCAGACCGGCAGCTACATCGAGGCCGCCACCGGCGTCCCGCTCGAGGTCCTCGAGGACCTGCACGAGGTTCAACTGGGCGATCTCGAAGGCCTCAACACCCGCGAGGCCCACGAAACCTTCCAGGACATCTACCACTCCTGGCATTTCGGCGATCTCGACACCCAGGTCCCCGGCGGCGAATCCGGCCGCGACGTACTCAACCGCTACATCCCTGCCCTGGAACGCCTACGCGACGAATACCTCACCGACTCCGACGCCGGCGACATCATCCTGGTCAGCCACGGCGCCGCCATGCGCCTGGTCTCTCGCGAATTAACCGGCGTCCCACGCCTGTTCGCCGCCAACAACCACCTGGACAACACCGAGACCATCGAACTCCTGCCGTTCTCCGACGGCGTCTGGGAATGCACCCGCTGGGGCCGCTACCCGGCCCCCTTCGGCGACAACATCGAACCCACCGGCGACGACCCGATGGGCTGACACCCTCCAGAACTGAAACGACATCGACCGGGAACTGGTGGCGGCAAACGCCGAGAAGGTCCCGCCACCAGTTCCCGGTCGGCGATATTTCAAATCGGCTGCACCTCAACGCACGAGAATGCACTGGAGATCGCAGGGGGTCAGTGGCCCATGCCGAGGCCGCCGTCGACGGGGATGACGGCGCCGGAGACGTAGCTGGATTCGTCGGAGGCGAGGAAGCTGATGACTGCGGCGACTTCTTCGGGGGCGCCGGTGCGTTGCATGGGGATGGCTTGCCGGGCGAGCTGGTGGTATTTGTCGTCGAGGGCTTGGGTCATGTCGGTGTCGATGAAGCCGGGGGCGACGACATTGGCGGTGATGGAGCGGGAGCTGAGTTCGCGGGTGATCGATCGGGCGAGTCCGATGAGACCTGCCTTGGAGGAGGCGTAGTTCGCCTGGGCGGGGGTTCCGAGCATGCCGACGACGGAACCGAGGAAGATCAGTCGTCCCCAGCGTGCGCGGAGCATGGATCGGCTCGCGCGCTTGGCGACGCGGAACGCGCCGGTGAGGTTGGTGTCCAGGGTGCGTTCGAACTGTTCCTCGCTCATCAGCGTGAACAGCATGTCGTCGGTGATGCCGGCGTTGGCGACCACCACTTCGACCTCACCGTGACGCTCGGCGACTTCGGCGAAGGCGGCATCGATGGATGGGGTGTCGGTGACGTCGCATCGCACGCCGAGTAGTCCTGCGGGCGTGTCTGTTCCGCGGTGGGTGACCGCGACCCGGTGACCAGTTGGGTGAGCCGAAATGTCCGGCCTCACTGAGGCTTACAGCTCACAAGGCGATCGGCATCAGCGGATTCCCCCAATCTCCACGGCGAAAAATGAGGGTTCCTCACACCGCCCAGAAGGCTGGCGTGATGCAGGCTTCAGACGGGCCGGGTGGCTGGGAATTCCTGTCGGAAAGGCAGCGACGCAATGAGATCTTGGAGGGCGGTGCGCAGGCGGGCGGGGGTGCCGCCGGCCAGGGAGGTCCATTTGGTGCCGTCGTCGGCGGGGGCGGCGGTGGCCAGGAAGCGGCCGTGCCGGGTGTTGAAGACGGCGATGTGGTTGTCGGTGATGTCGCGGGTGCCGTCGCCGTAGACGACGGCGACGATTTCGGCGTGGGAGTCGACTTGGACCAGGGCGGAGGCAAGGGTTTTCGCGTCCCTTGGCGGATTGCCTACCGCTGCGAGCCGGTTGGCCGTGGTGGTGACGTCGCCGGCGTCGTCGAAGATGGGGGCCAATTCCTCGGTGGGGGCGTTCATTCCGGCGAGGTCGAGGGGGTCGGCGGGGCCGAGGGCTGCCATGACGGTGCCCGGAAGGTCATGGCCCGCTTCGTCTATGACGTAGGAGTGCGGGCCGCGTAGTGCGACGACGGCGATATCGTCGCCTTGGGCCAGGCAGAAGCGGTTGACCTGGCCGTTCACGTACCAGCGCAGGGCCAGGACCCAGTGGGGGCGGTACAGGACTCGCAGGCGTTCGGCCAGTTCGGGATGCACCTGGTCGCCGTCCAGGAGTTCGCGTTCGGTGAGCGCTGCTGCGGCGGCGGTCAGGGCGGCGTCGTGGTCGGCGGCATTGTCGTAGCGGCCCATGGCATTCAGCACCACGGGCAGCTCGTCGATCGCCAATGTTTCCTGGAGGTACTGCAATTCGTCGGGGGTCAGGGTGATCGCCCGCAGGAGGGATGGTCCGCGACCCGCGCCGAGGACCGTCATCGGCCGTCGTTCGGGTCGGCGCCGATGACGGCGGGCGCGATGACCCGGCCGTCGGCGAAGTGCTCCACCGAGCGCCCGTAGTCCTTGCCGTCGTGGGTTTCGTCCTCGTCCCCGGAATGGTTGCTGCCGAGTAGCGGACTTGTGCTCGCGGAGCGGACCGGGGCGGTGGCGGCGGTATTCGGGGCGGCGGCAACGGGTTCGGTCAGCGTCGGTGCGGCCGGGGTTGCGCCGCCGCCGATTCCGGCGGCGGCGCCCCAGCCCTCGGGGAGTTTCAGTGTGCCGCCGCCGTTTCCGATGCTCACGCCCGCGCCGCCGCCGGTGAAGGACACCGCGCGGGTGCTCACGCCCGCTGCGCCCGCACCCGCCGCGGCCACGCCCATTCCGGCCATCATGGGCAGTTGGGCGCCCGCGGCGGCGGTCTGCGACAAGCCGTTGGCGACCGCGGACACGGCGGTGCCCGCGACCTGCCCGGCGGTGCTGACACCGCTGGTGACCACGGTTCCGGCGACCTGGGCGGACTGGGCGACGGCGCTGATCACGGCCGGATTATTGGCCAGCCCGGCGGCCGTGGCCAGGGCCGTCTGCACCGGATCGCCGGACATATTGGCGGCCGCGCCCGCATCGGCGGAACCCGCGCCCATGGCGATGGGCGGCGGCATGAGGAATTGGCCGGGCGTGGTGACGATGGCGGTGGTGGCGGCCTCGTAGGTCTCCATGACCAGTGCGGCGCGGATGTCGAGCGCCAGCTTGGCGGCCTCGGCGGCCTCGGCGGTGCCATTGAGCGCGCCGCCGGTCGAGTACGCGGCCACGCGGGCGGCCTCGACGACGGCGATCTCCGGCAGGCTCGGCATGGCGATCGAGGCCACGGTGTAGGCGGTGGCATTGGCTGCCGTCTTGGCGGCCATGGCGGCGGCCATGACGCCCTGCTGTTCGGCCCAGACGGTGAAGCCGGTGAGGCGGGCCAGCACATTGAGGCCGTTCACGCCCTGCAGGCCCACGCCGACCTCGGCCATGACCCGCGCGACGGTGGCGGTGGCGTCCACCCACGCGCCGGTGAGCACGCCCCAGGAGGTGCTGGCGGCGGCGATCGGAATGGCGTGCGCGCCCGCGTTCAAGGTGACGGAATTGAGTTCCGCCATGCGGGGCAGCCAGAACACCCCGGTGATTCCCAGCGTCATTGTTTCCCCCTAGACCTGAATGGCCGCGATGCCGGCGGCGCGCACCGCGTCCTGGATCAGATACTGCGCGAGCTGGCTGCGCAGCGTGGCGGCGGCGTGGTGCAGTTCGAGAATGCCCTGGGCGACGGCCCGGTCATGGCTGAAGGCGGCGTGATTGAAATGCCCGGCGGCCAGGAACGAGACCTCCTCGGTGCCGGAGGGCAGGACGTGGGTGGCCGGGCCGGCCGCCGCCGAGGCCGCGGACAGGCGCTCGGCGAGTAGGTCGAGTTCCAGGGCTGCCGCGAGGACGACCTCCGGCTGCACGAGGACGTGGCCAACCATGATCGATCTCCCTTCGGGATTCCCCCGGGTACGCAGTCGCGTCCCGATATGAAGCTTGGACGCGACGGGCATTCGATCGGTTCCCGGTTTGCCGCGAGTTAGCCCCATCCCAGCTGATGAAGGCGGTCGTCGTCAATCCCGAAGTAGTGGGCTATCTCGTGAATCACTGTGATTGCCACCTCTTCGACCACTTCTTCTTCGCTGTGACACATCTCCAGGATGGCTTCGCGGTAGATGGTCACGGTGTCGGGCAGCGCGCCGCCGTAGTGGCTGAAGTCCCGGTCGGTGAGGGCGATGCCGTGATACAGCCCGAGCAGATGCGGGTCTTCCTCATTGCGCGGTTCGATGAGCACCACGACGTTGTCGATGGCCTTCGACAACTCCGGCGGAATGAGGTCGAGCGCGTCCCCGACGAGTTCCTCGAAACGATCGTCGGACATGGAGACCGGCACGGCTACCTCGGCGCGGGAATGACCGGCGGCGCGGCGCCGGGCAGCGGCTGCGGGGTGGAGCGGCCGTTGTTCGGCGGCGGCACCGGGGCCTGCCCGTCGACCAGGATGTCGCCGCGCGCCGATCCGGTGATGGCGGCGAAGCCCTCCTGATCCGCGCCCTTGCCGATCATGCAGTTGAGGCTCTTGCTGCCCGCCAGCCAGCTGCGACTGTCCAGGTAGTCCCAGAACAGCGTGAGGGTCTTGTTGCGCAGCGCGTCCTCGGAACCGAGATAGTCGGTGGAATCCTTGGCGCACTGTTCTTCCATGAACCGGTCCTGCTCGTCCTTGGACGGCGGGCCGCCGTTGAAGTGACTGCTCAGATCCACGGTCGAGACGATCTCGAAGGCGTGCGGCTGGGCGCAGTCCACCGGATCGGTGGGCAGGTTGCGGGCAATGCCGATGCAGGTGCCGACGTCGTAGATCTTGGACTGGTTGGAGTTCTGCACGCTGCCGCTGACGGTATGGGTGGCGGTGCCGGAACTGCCCGCGACCTGAAGCCCGCAGCGCAGCGTGCGCTCGCCCGCCTTCCATCCGGCCTCGCCCGGATTGATCAGGCCGACCACGAATTTGCCGCGCGGATCGAACTTTCCGCCGAGGTAGGACTGGGCGGCGCTGACGCAGTGCTCGTCGCGCAGTTCGGAGAAGCGCAGCGAATCCGGGAACCGCGATCCGGGACCGAATTCGACGCCCGGGTACTTGCTCAGGTCGATATCGGCGGTGACCTCGAACAGATGCTTGTCGCCGCAGTCCACCTTCACCAGATCGCTGGCATTGGATTTGGACCAGGCCAGGCAGTCGCCCTGTTTGGCGGTGCCGAAGGCCTCGCCCGCGACCGCACCGGTGGGCGAGGCCGAGCCCGGATTGTGCGCCTCCACGCGCCCGGCGTGGAAGCCGGAGACGGCGACGGTGATGAGCGCGGCCACCAGGGCGCCGACGGCGACCGCGAGCAGACCCCAGCGCAGGGTCGGCGCGGACAGCGGGCCCTTGTCGAGCTTGGCGCGCAAGCCTTCCAGGGCGCCCGGCAACGACCGGCCCGTGGACCCGCCGGCGGGGCTACCGGCCGACCCACCCGTGGGCTTACCGGCCCGGCGGCGACCGGGTGTGGGCTGCTGTGGCGGAGGCGACTGTTCGGACATCGCGCTCCATCATTGCAGCGCCGCCGCACCCCCGCCATGTCCTCTTGTGTCAGGACCTGTCGGTTTCGGTCAGGCGTTGATCAGGTCGGCCGCCTTCTCGCCGATCAGCACCGCCGGGGCGTGGGTGTGGCCGCGGGTGATGATCGGCATGACCGAGGTGTCGGCGATGCGCAGGCCGGCCACGCCGCGTACGCGCAGTTCGGGATCCACGACGCCGGTCTCGCCGGTGCTCATGCGGCAGGTGCCGACCGGGTGGTAGAGGGTGTGCGAGTGGTCCTCGAGGCAGCGCCGCAGCACGTCTTCCATGGGCGTGTCGGCGGGCAAGGCAGGTTGCATGAGTTCGCCGATATGTTCCTTGAGCGCGGGCTGATTCGCGATCTCGACACAGGCGCGTAGCCCATTGAGCAGGGCGGTGCGGTCGGTGAATTCGGCGCAGTAGCGGGGATCGATGCGGGGCGCGGTGAACGGGTCGGCGGAGGAGAGGGTGATCTCGCCGGTGGACTTGGGTTTGAGCAGGATGGCCGCGAAGGTGAGCGCGTGGCCGTCCGGATCGCCGAGGCCCTCGCCGACGTACGGGGCGGGGCCGAAGATCAATTCGAGGTCCGGCAGCCCGACATCGGGATGGCTGCGCACGAAGCCGTAGGCCTCGCCGACATTGGAGGTGAGCTGGCCGCGGCGGCGTAGCAGGTAGTTGGCGAGTTCCGGAATGCTCTTGTCCGCGCCGAAGAGACTGCCCGCGCGAGTGCGGTAGACAATGGGCGCGGCCAGGTGGTCGCGCAGATTGCGGCCGACCTCCGGAGAGTGGTGCAGCACCGGAATCCCCAGCGCCCGAAGCTGGTTCGAATCGCCGATACCGGACAACATGAGCAACTGCGGGGTATTGATGGCGCCGCCGGACAGGATCACCTCGCGCTTGGCCTTGAGCTGTTTGAGCTCCCCGCCGAGCTGATACTCGACGCCGATGGCCCGGGTGCCCTCGAACAGCACCCGCGTTACATGTGCGTCGGTGACGATGGTGAGATCGCGATGCGCCTGCAGTGCGGGCCGCAGATAGGCGTCGGCGGTGCTCCACCGCGCGCCCCGCTTCTGCGTCACCATGGTCTGCGTGAACCCTTGCGGTTCATCCAGATTCGCGCGTTCGACCTTGTATCCGGCCTCCACCGCCGCCTGCAGATAGTTGAGCGTGTGCGGCCGCGGGCTGCGCTGGCGGGAGATGTGCAGCGGCCCGTTCACGCCCTCGCCGGGTTCGCTGGCGCCCTCGACCGCCTCCATGCGCTGGAAGTAGGGGAGCACCTGCTGGAACGACCACCCGGGCCCGGCGTGCTCGGCCCATTCGTCGTAATCGGCGGCGAAGCCGCGCACCCACATCATGGCGTTCATGGAGGAGGATCCGCCGAGCATCTTGCCGCGCGGCCAGTACACCTGCCGGTCGTGCAGCTCGGGCTGCGGTTCGGTGCGATAGTTCCAGTCGTTGGGACCCTGGAACAGCTGCGCGAACCCGGCCGGGATCCGGATGAATTTGTCGCGGTCGGCGCTGCCCGCCTCCACGACGGCGACGCTGGTGCCGATGCGCTCGCTCAGCCGCGCGGCCACCGCCGCACCGGCCGATCCGGCGCCCACCACGATGAAATCGACTGTGTCCGGGGTGTATTGCATGGGAACTCCTCGGAATTGACTACGCCGACCGGCCGGCTCGACAACCGTGGCACGGAAGGGATGGGTCCGCTACCGGAGGCCATGGCCCCCACTATGGCGGGGCGTGCTGGGCAGCGGCCGAAAACGCGGGAAATACCACGGGAAACTGTGAGCTCGGCGGCGGGACAAGCGGTCTCGCCCGGGCCCCGACCTGGGCGAAAATCAGTGGAGGCCGCCCACTAGGCTTATTGCCTATGATCGACCTTCGATTCCTGCGGGAGAACCCGGACGTGGTCCGTGCGTCGCAGCGTGCGCGCGGTGAGGACCCGGCCCTGGTGGACGCCCTGCTCGAGGCGGATGCGGCCCGGCGCGCGGCAGTGGCCACCGCCGACAATCTGCGCGCCGAGCAGAAGGCCCTCGGCAAGAAGGTCGGCAAGGCGTCCCCCGAGGAGCGCCCGGTGCTGCTGGCCCGGGGCCAGGAGTTGTCGGCGAAGGTGAAGGAGGCCGAGGCGGCCGAGAACGCCGCCGACGCCGATCTCGACACCGCCATGCGCGCCCTGTCGAATGTCGTGCAGGACGGCGCCCCCGCCGGCGGCGAGGACGACTACATCGTGCTGGAGACCGTCGGCACGCCGCGCGAGTTCGACTTCGAGCCCAAGGATCACCTGGAACTGGGTGAGTCGCTGGGCCTGATCGATATGGAACGCGGCGCCAAGGTCTCGGGCGCGCGCTTCTACTTCCTCACCGGTTACGGCGCGCTGCTGCAGCTGGGCCTGCTGCAGCTGGCCGCCCAGAAGGCCACCGCCAACGGCTTCACCATGATGATCCCGCCGGTGCTGGTGCGCCCGGAGATCATGGCGGGCACCGGATTCCTGGGCCAGCACGCGGCCGAGGTCTATCACCTCGACGAGGACGAGCTGTACCTGGTCGGCACCTCCGAGGTCCCCCTGGCCGGCTATCACTCGGGCGAGATCATCGACCTGAGCGAGGGTCCCAAGCGCTACGCCGGCTGGTCGTCGTGCTTCCGCCGGGAGGCCGGCAGCTACGGCAAGGACACCCGCGGCATCATTCGCGTGCACCAGTTCGACAAGGTGGAGATGTTCGTCTACGCCAAGCCCGAGGACGCCGATGCCGAGCATCAGCGCCTGCTGGCCTGGGAGCGCGAAATGCTCGCCGCCGTCGAGGTGCCCTATCGCGTGATCGATGTGGCGGCCGGTGATCTCGGTTCCTCGGCGGCCCGCAAGTTCGACTGCGAGGGCTGGGTGCCCACCCAGCAGACCTACCGCGAACTCACCTCGACCTCGAACTGCACCACCTTCCAGGGCCGCCGCCTGAACGTGCGCTACCGCGACGAGAACAACAAGCCGCAGACCGCCGCCACCTTGAACGGCACCCTCGCGACTACGCGCTGGATTGTGGCAATTCTGGAAAACCATCAGCAAGCGGACGGTTCGGTCCGAGTTCCGACCGCGCTGGTTCCCTTCGTCGGCACCGAGGTGCTGAAGCCGATCCGCTGAAAAACGTCCACTAGCAGCACTCTTCGACACCTGTGCCCCGAGGGTTCGAGGCCCGGCTCGGTCCGGACTGCGGCTCTCTCCTCCCCGCGCCTTGGAGCGGGGGAGTGAAGCGGAGGAGGGAAGACCGAGCTTGCAGGGCCTCGAACCAGCCGGAGCGAAGCGGAGGCAAATTCGGCACAGCGCAGGCAAAATTCGGCTGACCGTTTAGGCTAGGTGCCGTGCGAGGAATCGGGTCTCGCGGCGATACCCGAACCCGGGTGCGGGCGGCGTCGGCGCTGGCGACGGCAATGGTCATGGCTCGGACCACCGGGGCGTTCTACGTCATGGGTGGGGTGCTGGGTCTGATCATCACGGCGGTCGCTCCGGGTGATGAGGGCAATCGGCCGCTGGTGGGTACGGCGGCGCTGGTCGCGCTGCTGCTCGGCATCAGTCTGCTGATCTGGGGTCCGCGGATGCCGCATTCAGTGCATCACGTGTACGTCGGCATGGCGACGGTGCTGGTGACCATTGCGGTGCACTGGTTCCCGAATACCGTGGGCGCCATCAGCCTCGCCGCGTTCTATGTGTTCGTGGCCTGCGATGCGGCCATCTTCTTCGCGTGGCGCTGGCTGGGCGTGCATCTGGCCTTCGCCATCGCCTGCTGCCTGTGGGTGGTGCCCTCGCGCGGGCTGCCGTGGTGGTCGGGCCTGATTCCGGCGGGCATCACCTTCGGAATCGGCATCGTGGTGGGCATTTTGACGCGCATGGCCTCCGATGCCGATATCGACGTGCTGACCGGTCTGCTGAATCGCCGCGGTTTCGATCGGGCGTTGAGCAATGCCATCGCGCACGCCGCCCGCACCGGTCAGGGGCTGGCGCTGGTGCTGGTGGACCTGGACCGCTTCCAGAAGATCAACGACCATCTCGGCCACCGTGCCGGCGACGCCGTGCTGCAACGGGTGGGCGACACCTGGTCGAAACTGCTTGCGCCGGACCAGCGTCTGGCCCGCTACGGCGGTGACGCCTTCGCCCTGCTGCTGCCCGGCACCACCGAACAGGCCGCCATCCTGCTGACCGAGCAGCTGCGCGCCGCGGTGACCACCGGCTGTTCCGCGGGCGTGACCTCGTGGCAGCCGGGCGAATCCGGCTCGCTGCTGGTGAGCCGCGCCGATGTCGGGCTGTACCGGGCCAAGCAGGCGGGCCGCAATCGCACCGTGCTGGAATCCTCGCGGCAGCTGCCGCTGGCGGTGGAGCTGCGCGAGGCCATCGATCGCGGCACCCTCGACGTGCAGTATCAGCCCATTGTCAGCCTCTCCGACGGCGCCACCCGCGCGGTCGGGGTGGAGGCGCTGCTGCGCTGGTCCTCGCACGCGCAGCCGGATGTGACCACCGAGGGCCTCATCCGGGTCGCCGAGGAATACGACCTCATCTCCGATCTGGACGAGCTGGTCCTACGCCGGGCCTGCGCCGACGCCGCCCGCCTGCAGGAGACCTTCGCCCAGCTGGACCTGACCCTCAATGTGAATGTGAGCGGCCTGGAATTGGCCGAAACCGAATACGCCGACCGGGTTTCCGGGATTCTCGCCGACACCGGCTGGCCCGCCGATCAGCTGGTCCTCGAGGTCACCGAGAGCGAACTGGCCGCCGAGTCCGAGACCGCCATCGCGAATCTGCACACCCTGCGCGAGCGCGGCGTGCGGATCGCCATCGACGATTTCGGCACCGGCTATTCGTCCCTGAGCCGCCTGGCCACCCTGCCCAGCGACATTCTCAAGGTCGACCAGTCCTTCGTGGCCGCGATACGCTCCGATTCCCCGGCCCCGCCGCTGCTGGGAGTCATTGCGGCGCTGAGCAAATCCCTCGACCTCCAGGTCATCGCCGAAGGCGTCGAGACCGAATACCAGGCTGCGGTCCTCACCGAACTGGGCTTCGCCCTCGCCCAGGGCTACCACTACAGCGATTCGCATCCGGTCTCCGAACTCATCAGCGACCTCAACGAACGGCACGGTCTGGTCGGCGCGGGGGTCGCCGAGCACGAGGTCAACACCAATGGCTGGATCCCCCTCGATAATCCCCTTGACGGCGGTCCCGGCGGCGCGCCAAGCTGACCGCATGCGCTTGCTCGTCTACGCCGTTTGATCCTTACGCGCCCTCCGCGGTAGCAACCGCGACCAGCGCCCGGCCTCGGTGCGCGGTCTCACCGTTCGCGCGGTCCTGTTCTCCCTCACGGCAGACCTGATCCCGTACTACGCCCTCTACGCCCTGCTCTTCGCCGACCACGGCCTGAACACGGCGCAGATCTCCACGCTGCTGGCCATCTGGTCGGCCACGTCCTTCCTGCTGGAGGTCCCGTCCGGCGCCTGGGCGGACACGGTCTCGCGGCGCGCCCTGCTGATCCTGTCCGGATTCCTGCTGGTCGCCGGTTTCGCGTCCTGGACGCTGTGGCCGACCTATGCCGGTTTCGCCTTGGGCTTCGTCCTGTGGGGTACCTCCGGCGCGCTGCGGTCCGGCACCTTCGAGGCGCTGATCTACGACGATCTCGCGGCGTACCCGTCGACGGACGGGCGGGGGCGCGGGGCTACTTCCGAATACCCCCGCATCATGGGTTATGTCCGCGGCGCCGCCGAATCCGCCGCGCTGATCGGCATTCTGGCGGCCGCGCCGCTGTACGCCTGGGGCGGCTATGCCCTGGTGGGCTGGTCCAGTGTGGCGATCGCCGCGGTGCACACGCTCGCGGCCTGCGCACTGCCGGGTGCGCCCAAGGCCGTATCGGCAGGTGCGGTCGAGGATCTGGAGGATCCGGAGACGGCCGAGACGCCCGAAACCGCCGCGACCACAGCGGTTTCGCCTCGAGCCGGCTCGGCGGCTGTCGCTCGCTACCTGCATATGCTCCGCTCGGGCCTCCGGGAGGCGCTGCGGGTCAAGGTGATTCGCCGGGGCGTGCTGCTCGCCGCCCTGCTGGACGGCGTCACGGCCTATGACGAGTACTTCGCCCTGCTGGCGGGCCATGCCGGCGTATCGCCCTGGGTGGCGGCGATTCTGGTCGGTGTCACGGTCGCGGGCGCCCTGATCGGCGCGGTCACCGCCGGCCGCACCGCAGCCATCGCGCCCCGCACCATGTCCATCGCCCTGGCGGTCGGCGGCCTGCTGTTCATCGGCGGCGCACTGCTGGCCGGACTCGCCCTCGCCTACCCGAACGCCGTCTATGTCTTGACCGCTCTCGGCTTCACGGCGATCGGCGCGGCCTACGGCATCAACTACAACGCGAATGTCCTTGCCGACGCCCGTCTCCAGGACGCCATCGAGGGCCCCGCGCGAGCCACCGTCACCTCGGTCTCCGGCCTGGTCACCGAGGTTTTCGCGGTGGTCGTGTTCGCCTTCGTCGGATTGGCCTCGCTGTGGCTGCCGATTCCGGCCGTGGTCGCGCTGCTCGGTGTCCCGCTCCTCGCGACAGCGGCCTTGGTACCGGCGTGGCTACCACCTCGTACCGCCGAGTCGGTCCCCGAAGTGTCGTATCGCACGACCAGCGACTGAACACCCGATCGGGAGGTCCGCGCCCGCGCCACCTGATCCGGGTCGTCGCGCAGCAGTCATTCCGGCAGGGGTTCGGCCGGAATCCACCAGTTTCGTTGCGGTGCCGCAGGTGTGGATATCGGCCGGAAGCACGCCGGTAGACGGTGGCAGTTCAGCGCCGCCGTCGCCGTCGCCGTCACGTCGGTGAATCGCGCGCTGGCCGATCGGGTGGCGTGTCGGCCGACGCATAAGTGAAACATCGCCGACCGGGAACTGGTGACGGGGGCTTCTCGCGATTTGCCGCCACCAGTTCCCGGTCGGCGTCGTTTCAGAACGGGGGGCGGGGGAAGATCGGGGGGTGGCGATGCGGCGGCGGGTTGGGTTGGTGTTCGGGGGGTGTATCGGGGCGGCTGTGGCGGGGCAGGCTCGGATCAATGGGGCCTTGGGGGAGCGGTTGCAGGATGGGGTGGCGGCGGCCGTGATCAGCTTCGGGGCGGGGTTGGTGGTGTTGCTGATCGCGTTCGGGGCCAGTGGCCGACTACGGGTGGGGCTGGGGCGGGTCCGGGTGGCGCTGCGGGCGGGTGGGTTGCGGTGGTGGCAGTTGCTCGGGGGGCTGTGTGGGGCGTTTTTCGTTGCGTGCCAGGGGCTTACGGTGGGGGCGATCGGGGTCACGGCGTTCACTGTGGCGGTGGTGGCCGGGCAGTTGGTGAGCAGTCTGGTGGTGGATCGGTTCGGGCTGGGGCCGGGCGGGCGGACTCCGGTGACCGGATTGCGGGCCGGGGGCGCGGGGCTGGCGCTGGTGGCGGTGGCGCTCGCGGCGGTCGGACGGGCCGATAGCGGAGGCGGGCTGGCGGTGCCGGAGGCTTTGCGCGGCGGACCGCAGGCATTGCTGATCGGGTTGCCGCTGCTGGCGGGTTTGGGGGTGGCGTGGCAGCAGGCGGTGAACGGGCGGGTCGGGGCGGTCGGCGGGCCGCTGTCGGCGACGCTGGCGAATTTCACGACGGGTCTGGCCGGATTGCTGATCGTGGAAACCGCGGTGGTCACCAGGACCGGGTGGCCCACCGCCTTTCCCCGCGAACCGTGGCTCTATCTCGGTGGCGTCGTGGGCGTCGCGTTCATCGCGCTGGCGGTGGTGACGGTGCGCTGGATCGGCGTGTTGCTGCTCGGGCTGACCACGGTGGCCGGGCAGCTGCTGATGTCGCTGGTACTCGATGTGCTCACGCCCAGCGGGCCGGGGTTGTCGGCGACGGCGGTGGTGGGTTGCGCGCTGACCTTCGCCGCCGTGGCGCTCGCCGCGCGCGCACCCGCCCGAGCCGCGTAGGCCGCCGCTCCGCGGACGTGGTGCCCGGATCGCTCGGCACTGTGGCCCGAGATCCGATCGGCGATCGAATCGCGTTCTCCCGATTATCGTTTCGAGTTCGCCCGGGTATGTCATGGTGCGGGCATGACCATCGAATACGGCGTGTGGGGTCTGCGGCTGGCGCTGGGTGTGGTGTTCGGATTGTCGGCGGCGGGGAAATTCACGGATCGGGCGGGGACGCGGAAGGCGGTGGGGGAGTTCGGCATCCACCTGCGCTGGGTGCCCGCGGTGGCCTGGGCGCTGCCGGGCGTCGAGGCGCTGATCGCGGTGGCGGTGCTGCCGTCGTGGACTGCGGCGGTGGCGGCGCTGGTGGCGGTCGGGCTGCTCGGTGTGTTCACCGGGGCGGTCTTGCGCCTGCTCCGGCAGGGGCGGCATCCGGCGTGTTCGTGTTTCGGGGCGGGCAGCGCCGCACCGATCGGGGTGCGGACGGTGGTGCGCAATGCCGTTTTGATGCTGCTCGCGCTGGCGGTGGCGGTGGGTGCGATCGGATATTCGGAGGTGCCGGGGGCGCTGCCGCTGGATCATGTGGTGGGCATGGCGGTGGCGGCGGGTTTCGTCGCGATATTCGTGTGGCTGGAGGGTGAGATACGGGTGCTGCGGCGGCGATTGGACGAGCAGGCGCTCTCCACGCTCGGTGCGGAGGGCCTGCCGCCCGGTGCGGTCGCGCCGGAGTTCGAGTTGCTGAAGACGGCGGGGGACGGGCGGGCGAATCTGGACTCGCTGCTCGCGCCGGGGCGGTCGCTGCTGCTGGTGTTCGTGCATCCCGGCTGTGAGATGTGCGCGGCGCTGGCGCGGGAACTGCCGCGCTGGCAGGTGCGGGCGGCGCGGTCGCTGACCATTGCGGTGGTGGGCAACGGTGATGTGGCCGAGCATGCGGCGTGGGGGCGCGAGCAGGGGCTGGGGGAGATCCCGGTGCTGGTGCAGCAGGGTAACGAGGCGGCGCTGCGGTATCGGGTGCGGGGGACGCCGTCGGGCGTGCTGATCGATGCGGACGGCCGGGTCGCCGCGCCGGTGGCGCGCGGTGCGATGGCCATTCGAGACTTGATTATTCAAGCGAAACGGACTGGGTTGCAGTCGATTACGCACGGAAACGGGCAGTCGGTTCCCGATCGCGGTTAGTCGATCTCCGCGCCGCCGTTTGCCCGGAATCAAACGGGTCGGTCCCGCAAAATGCATTGCTACACAATCGATTTCAGCATTCGGCGTGCTTCGTGAGGCTTACCATCGAATGGCAGGACCCTCCCCATTCACCCAACGCATCGAGCGAGGGATCATCATGGCGGACTTCGCATTCACCGATTATTCCGGCAAAGAATTCGTCATTCGGCTGACCAATGAACAGCGGATTCAGGAGGCTCGCCGGATTCTCTCCGGCGAGGAACAAATGTCGGTCCACGTCATGGGCCGGATCAGGAAGCAGACGGCCGAATACAACCCGGGCTGGAGCTTCCATCTGGATCCGGACACGATCACGTTCTTCACCATGGCCATCGAGGTCTGCGATGCCAGCATCACCTATGTCGAAGACCATCTCGATGAGGCGTGCGGCGCCTTCCTGCCCGGCTGCTTCTGGTGTCCGTGGTCCTCGCGCCTGACCCGTGAACTGACCTGACGCCCGCAGAGCGGCGAAACTCTCCGGCCGACGTGGCGAACGCCGGCCGGAGCCGTGTGATCAGAGCTTGCGCGAGCGCAGTTCGTGGCCCTTGGAGGTCTTGCAGCGGCCCGATTCCAGATCCCACTGCCAGCCGTGCAGATTGCAGGTGAGGGTATTGCCCTCCACCACACCGAATTTCGACAGATCCGCCTTCAGGTGCGGGCAGCGGCGCTGCACTTCCCAGCCGGCCAGTTCGGTGGAGGCGGAATCGTCGTGCGCCTCGGCGAACCAGCCGTCGGCATAGGCGATGCGCTCATCGGTGAGGCATTTGAAGAAGGTGTAGAGGAATTCGTTGTAGCCGCCGATCCGCCAGGTGGTGAAGCGGGTCGACAGGAAGATGGTGTTCACCCAGTCGGGCTCGTTGTCGCGCAGCACCGTGCGCACCAATTGCGGATCGATGCGGAATCCGTAGCGCTGCTTGCCTTCCCCCTCGATGGGCTCGCGCACGACGCGCTTGGGGAAGTCGAGGACCACGGTCTCCTCGCCCATGACCAGGGCGACCGGATAGCCGATGCCGTCGCAGATGAGGTCGCTCTGCGCCATGATCGGCTCGAAGAGCTCCTTGAGCTGCGGCAGCAGCGGGGTGCCGTCATCGACTGCCCAGGAAGCCTTTTCGGCCGCCAGCACGGGGGCCATGCGCTGGGCCATGTCCTCGATGTAGGCGGCCTTGTCGTCGTACACGGTGGCCGGATCGACCAGGTGGGTGAGTCCGAGCAGTTCCTTGCCGCGCAGCTCCGCGGTGGAGCCCGGGATCATCAGGAGCCCGCCCTCGTTGCCGTGGATCTTCATCTGCTCGAGGAAGACGATCTGGTCGGGGAAGATATTGCCCTCGTCGCCGCGATCGTCGTTGAGGTAGCGCAGTTCGTCGTCGAGGAAGACCGGCGGCCCGGCGGACGGGACGATCCAGGTGGCGCCGACCTGTTCGATGTAGGAGCGGGCGCGGTCCATCCCGCGCTGGCGCTTCTGCTTGCCGAAGTTGGCCTTGGTCTTGGTGGGGATGTCGTAGACCATCGGGTACCAGATGGCCCCGGAGTACTGCAGCAGGTGGATGTCGACGTGCCCGAAGGCGTCGTGCAGCACGTCCATATCGACCGGACGCGCGTCGTTCATGTTGAAACAGACCGTCTCGCCGTCGGAGACGACCAGGCCGGAGTCGCCGATGGGACCGTCGGCGGGCGCGCGCAGCGCGATGATCATGATGTCGAGATCGCCGCCCGGGCCGGTGACGGTGTGCTTGACCGAGTCCTCGGTCTCCACGAACTTGTGGAAACCGAGCTTCTCGAGTTCCCGCTTGAGATCCGGCACCGGGTAGTCGGGCAGCAGGACGACGGCGTCCTTGTTGACCTTGTCGGCCAGGTGCTTGGCGTCCCAGTGATCGCGGTGCAGATGCGAGACGTAGAGGAAGTCGCAGTTGCCGAGCTCGTCCCAATCCAGCTGGGTATTGTCCGGGAACGGGAACCACGATCCGAAGTAGGCCGGATTGACCCATGGATCGCACAGGATCGTCCCCGCTGCGGTACGGATGTGGAATCCGGCGTGTCCGACGCTGGTGATCTGCACGAGCTATCTTCCTCCCTGACCGTTACCAGCCACCCAGGGTACTTGCTACCCCGAGACGTCGCCGATGCAGTAACCCTCGTCGCCCGCCTTCAGGGTGAAGACCTGTTTCTTCTGGACGCCGGCGGCGGTGGTGACCGGGACCGATACGGTGATGTACGCGCCGCGCGGCCACTCGGATTTGATGGATCGGTCCACGAAACCCTGGATGCCCGCGAGCGCGCCCGGATTTCCGGCCAGCGGCGGCTTGCCGGATTTACCCGTTTGGTTGGGGTCCCAATCGCCCGCACCGGCGGCGCAGACCAGCGGATGGGTCTGTTCGTCGTCGTCGGGGTGCACCGGTTCGCCGATCAGCCGCGAGAGATAGCGCCGCACGGTGTGCCGGGCGTCGGCATCGTTGAATCCGATCTCCGCATCGCCCGTAAAGACATATGGACAGGCGTACCCGCCGGTCACGGCCGCATCCGGCACCACGACGGTGACGCCGCCGTCCTGCCACACCGTGGTCGATCCGGTGTGCGCGCCCGGCCGCTCCAGCGCGGCGAGCACGGGCTCCGGATCGGCGTACATGGTCCGCACGTTCAGCGGAGCCATGGTCCAGCAGGTGGTCTCCAGCCTGTCGAGGTCGCCGCCGCGCAGATCGTTCGCGAAACCGCGCACGGCCGCCGTGGCCAGCGCCGATTTGTCCGGCCCGGGGGCGGTGGCGACCGCCATGACGGTGCGGGAATCCCCCGACGAGACGATTTCGTCGCCCGGAATCCCGACCACGGAATCGCATCCGGCGCTCAGCAACGCCGCGCCGAGCACCGCGAGTCCCCGTCTGCCGAGCAGTCCCCCGCGGTCGCGTGAACGCAGTGCTGTCCGGGCGGTTTCCACGCGTGCGAACCTCTTTCGTTTCTGTCGGTCGGTTGGTGGCATTCGTCACATGTTCTGGGCTGAGCAGCGACTACGCTAGCGGACTTGTGGAACCCGTCTACTTCCCGATCATCGGGCTGGCCCGCACCGTGTTCGCGCTGCAGGGCCTGAAGTTCACCGTCAAAGGCGACGAAAACATCCCGGCCACGGGTGGAGCGGTCATCGCCATCAATCACACCGGCTATATGGACTTCACGTACGCGGGTCTGCCCGCGCGCACGCCGAAGCGCTACATCCGGTTCATGGCGAAGAAGGAAGTCTTCGACGACCCGATCGCCGGTCCGATCATGCGGGCGCTCAAGCATATTCCGGTCGACCGCACCGCGGGCGCCGACTCCTACCACGAGGCCGTGAACCGCCTGCGCTCCGGCGAATTGGTGGGCGTCTACCCCGAGGCCACCATCAGCCGCAGTTTCGAATTGAAGGAATTCAAGTCGGGCGCGGCGCGCATGGCCATCGAAGCGAATGTCCCGATCATCCCGATCGTCATCTGGGGCGCCCAACGCGTCTGGACCAAGGGCCACCCCAAACGCCTGGGCCGCACCAACACCCCCATCTCCATGGAGGTCGGCGCCCCCATCCAGCCCTTCGAACCCGCCTCGGCCCTGACCGAGAAGCTGCATTCCACAATGGAATCCATGCTGCTGGACCTCCAGAAGGACTACATCCACGAGCCCGGCGCCTACTGGGTCCCCGCCCGGCTCGGCGGCAGCGCACCGACCCTGGAAGAGGCGAACGCCCTCGACGCCGCCGAGGTCGCCGAGCGCGCCGCCCGCCGCGAATCCCGCCCGCAGGAGTGATCAGCTGGGGTCGGAGCCCCGAATGGCGGCCAGCCAGGTGGCGGTGACACCGGCGACGAGGCCAGCGGCCAGGAAAGCGGCAACCCCGCCACCCGCAACATAGACCCACAGCAGTCCGAAGAACGGTGCGACAACGGCGGATTGGGCGTCGAGCAGGAGACGACGTCCGATCCGTCCGGCTCGCACTGCCGCGACCGGCCCATCCGGATCGGCCTGCGCCGGATTGTCGATCAGCCGTCCGACCGGTTCGGTACGACGCAATCGTCCCGAGGGATACACCCGCATCCCATCGACGTGTATGGCCCGATCGGACACATCGATCCGCGCCGGCGTCAGCGTGACGAACGCCGGATCGAAATACACCGGCAGCCACACGGTCCGGAACCTGGCATCCAACTCCAGCCAGGTCCGGCTGGTGAGCCGATGTTGCTGCCGGACCCGTCGCACGATCACGCCGTGCCGGTCTTCCGGTGCCTTCCCGGGGGCTGCCTGTGCCACGAACGCCGCCGCTCCCGCTGCGGTCCGGGTGGCGACGAACAGTCGAAAGGCGCTGTATCCCACCACTACCAGGGCCACGGCCCCGAGCAGTCCGGCCTGCTCCACATCGACGAACGGCGCCCAGGCGGCACACACCACCAGGACGCCGATTGTCATGAGCACCGGATAGGCCAGGGGATGGCCTGTCCGGAAACTCACTTCAGGAAACCGATTTTGGTGTAGTCGTAGGTGGCCAGGCCGGGTGCGCCGTAGTTGGCGAGATTGTCCCGCACCGCGACATTGCCGGGCGTCTGCCACAGCGGTAGCGAGTGGCCCTCGTCCCAGACCTTCTTGTCGACCTGGTTGGCCAGCTGAACGGCTTTCTCCGGGTCGAGTTCCGACAGAGTCTGCTCGATCAGATCGTTGAGTTCGGGGGAGCCGATGCGGCCGTAGTTACCCTGCAGGTTGTCGGGGTAGTAGCCGTATATCTGCGGCAGGCTGCTGAACGGGAACGGGTCGCCGACCCAACTCCACTGTCCCACATCGAAATTGCCCGGCTGTATCACATCGGTGAAGTAGCCCTGACCCGGTTTGGTCTCGATGGTGAGTTTCACGCCGATGCGTGCCAGGTTCTGCTGAATGATCTGTGCGACCTGCACCCAGGTTTCGGCGTTGTACACGATGTCGCGGATCTCGAGGACGCGGCCATCCTTCTCGCGGAATTCGCCGTTGAGCTTCCAGCCGAGTTCATCGAGTTCCCGGGCGGCGGCGTCCGGGTCGAAGGGAAGGGCATTGTCCTGGTAGCCCTTCTGCCCGGCCAGATAGACGTGGTTGTTGAGCGGTTTGGGGTTCTCCACGAGCCCATTGAGCAGGGCCGTCGTGATGCCCTGCCGGTCGATGGCCTTGGAGATCGCCACCCGCAGTTTCGCATCCTCCAGGATCGAGCCGGATGCGCCATTGAAGGTCAGGTGCGTCCAGAGGTTGCCGGGCGCCCGGCGGATCACCACGCCGGGGGTCCCCTGCGCGGTCCTGAGGTCGTCGCGGTCGGCGATGCCAACCGCGTCGATCTCGTTGTTCTGCAACGCCGGAATCATCGCCGCGTTGTCGAGGATGGTGAAGGTGATGGTGTCGAGCTTGGGCTTGTCACCCCACCAGAGGGGGCTGTGGTCCAGGACGATGCGTTTGACGGCGCGATCGACGGACTGGACCTTGAACGGCCCGGCGGTCAGGTTGATGCCGTCGACGAGACTCTTGTTGAACGCCTCCGGCGTTTCGGTCACGGCCTTGGGGTAGAGGAAGCTGTTGCCCGCGAACTGGCCCCTCCACTCACCGTAATGCTTGTTGAAGGTGATGATGGCCTGCCGGTCGTCGACGCCGCGTTCGACCTTCTCCACTCGGTCGAACCCGTTGGGGCCGGCGATCAGGAACTCTTTGTTCTTCCCGCTCAGCGCCTCGGCCTGGGAACGCAGATCCTCCCAGGTGATGGGGCTACCGTCGGACCAAATGGCCTTGGGATTGATGGTGTAGGTGACCTGCTGGGGCTCGGTGCTGGTCAGCTCGATACTCGTGAAGTAGTCGGTATTGACCGTGAGTTCGCCCGCCGCATCGGTTTTGAAGGCGCGCGGCATCATCGGCCGCAGGACGGCCGCGATTTCGGCATCGTTGCCGTCGTTGGACAGCCCGTTCCAGTTCTCCGGGATGGCGCCGAGCGCAAGGCGCAGATTGCCCCCGTCCCGCAGATCGCTCACCGGGTGCGGATTGATGTCATTGGTGGTGCCGAGTTCGCCGACGGCGCCTTCCGGGGCGCTGTCATTGCCACCCGCACAGCCGGTGGCCGCCACGGCGACGGCTACCAGGGGTATCGCGAGTCGCAAGCCTATCGAGCGCAACCGCATCGATCGATCCTTCCGGTGGGTGTACTGCTGGATTACTTCAGGAAACCGATTTTTGTGTAGTCGTAGGAGGCCAGGCCCGTGGCCCCGTAATTGGCGAGATCGGCACGCACCGCCACATTTCCGGCCGACTGCGTGAGCGGCAGCGAGAAGCCGATCTCCCACAGCTTGCGGTCGATCTGATTCGCCAGCTCGATGGCCCGCTGCGGATCGAGTTCGGCCAGCGCCCGGTCGATGAGATCGTTGATCTCCGGCGAACCGATGCGGCCGTAATTGCCCTGCAAATCATTCGGGTCGTACCGGTAGACCTGCGGCAGGTTCTTCAACGCGAAGACATCGCTGGACCACACCCAGTGCGCCATATCGAAATTGCCGGGCCGGATCACATCGGTGAAAAGGCCCTGGCCGGGTTTGGTCTCGATGACGAGCTGCACGCCGATACGCGCCAGATTCTGCTGGATGATCTGCGCCATCTGCACCCAGCTGTCGGAGTTGTACATGACATCGCGGATCACCAGTTTGCGGCCGTCCTTCTCCCGGACATCGCCGTTGAGCTTCCAGCCGAGATCGTCCAATTCCCTTGCCGCGGCGTCGGGATCGAACGGGATGCTGTTGTCCTGATAGCCCACTTGGCCCTGGACGTACACATGACTGTTCAGTGGAACCGGATTCTCCACCAGACCGTTCTGTACGGCGGTCACAATGCCCTGCCGGTCGATCGCCTTGGAGATCGCCACGCGGACTCGGGCATCCTCCAGGATCGAGCCGGGCGCACCATTGAAGGTCACATGCGTCCAGCTGGCGCCGGGAGCGCGCCGGATCGCCACGCCGGGGCTGTTCTGCGCGATCTTCATATCGTCGCGGGTCGCGATGCCGATCGCGTCGATCTCGTTGTTCTGCAGCGCGGGCATCACCGCGTCATCGGCGAGCACACTGAATGTGATGGAGTCGAGCTTGGGCTTGTCACCCCACCACATCGGATTGCGGCCCAGCACGATTCGCTGCAGCGCCCGGTCCACCGATTGCACGGTGAACGGTCCCGCCGTCAGCTTCACCTCGTTGCGCAGGCTCTCGTTGAACGCCTCCGGTGTTTCGGTGACCGACTTCGGGAAGAGGAACCCTTCGCCGGCGAACTGGCCCTTCCAGTCGGCGTAGTGCTGTTTGAACGTGATGACGGCCTGCCGGTCGTCGACGCCGCGCTCCACCTTCTCCACCCGGTCGAAGCCGAAGCTCATGCGGATCAGGTAGGCCGGATCGGACCCGTCCAGCGCATGTGCCTGGGAGCGCATATCCTCCCAGGTGATCGGGCTGCCGTCGGACCAGACCGCTTTGGGATTGATGGTGTAGGTGACCTGCTGCGGATCGGTAGCGGTGAGCTCCACATTCGTGAAGTAATTGGTGTCGACCGAAAGGTTGCCCGCGGCATCGGTTCTGAAGGCGCGCGGCATCTGCGGCCGCATCAGGCCGCCCACCTCGCCGTCCGCATCGTTGTGCAGCACATTCCAGGTCTCGGGCATGGAGCTCAGCGCGAGCCGCAGATTGCCGCCGTCCCGCAATTCGCTCACATCGCGCGGATTGATGTCGTTGGTGGTGCCGAGCTGGGCGGCCCCACCCTGTGCGGCGTCGTTGCCGTCACCTGTGGCACATCCGGCGAGCATCACCGTGGCCGCGATCAACGGCACGGCCAATCGTGTTCCCAGCGACCTGATTCTCACGGCTTTCTCCTATCGTGCGACCACCGGGACCGGCACCGCGTCGATGAGGGCGCGGGTGTAGGCGTGGCGGGGAGCGGTGAAAATCTGTTCGGCCGGACCGTATTCGACAATCTCGCCGCGATACATGACCGCGACCTCATGGGCGAGATTACGCACCACCGACAGGTCGTGGGATACGAACAGAAACGACAGTCCGCGCTCGATCTGCAGGTCCCGCAGCAGGTTCAGCACACCCGCCTGAATCGAGACATCCAATGAGGAGACGGGCTCGTCCAGCACCAGGATCTCCGGATCGAGGGCGAGCGCGCGGGCGATATTGATGCGCTGCTTCTGTCCGCCCGAGAAGTCGGCCGGATAACGGTCGGCGTGTTCCGGTCGGAGACCTACCTGCCGCAATAGTTGCGGTACCCGCCGCCGGATTTCCTCACGGGGGCGGCCGTCGATGCGCAGCGGTTGCGCCAGCGCGTCGAAAATGGGCAGGCGGGGATCCAATGAGGCCGAGGGATCCTGGAAGACGATCTGCATGCGCCGCCGGATGGAGCGACGCTGCTCCGTGGTCATCGACTCCACACTGTGGCCGAGGATTTCGATGCTGCCACTCTCCGGGCGCACCAGATCCATGATCTGGGTAAGGGTGGTGGACTTGCCCGATCCGGATTCCCCGACCAGCGCCAGCGTGCGGCCCGCGCGCACTTCGAAACTGATGTCGTCCACGGCCTTCACCTCGCCGGTACGACGGCGGAACACGACACCCTTGGTAATGGGGAAGGTCTTCTTCAGATTCGAAACCTTCAGCACCACATGGGAATCGGTCTCGGACCGGTGGTCCGGTTCGGGAATCTCCCGGCGGTAGGCGGTGAACAGCTCCGCCGAACCGACCTCTTCGGTGCGGATACAGGCGGCACGATGACCCGGCCCGGTGCCTTGCAGCGGCGGCTCGGCGACCCGGCAGTCGTCGACGGCGACCGGGCAGCGGGGCGCGAAGGTGCACCCGGGCGGCAGTGCGTGCATGGCCGGCGGTGCGCCGACGATGGGGATCAACGGTGTGCGCGGCGGCCCGTCCATCCGGGGGATGGAACCCAGCAGGCCGACCGTGTACGGCATCCGCGGGGCGTTGAACAGCTCTGCCGCGGGGGCGGTTTCGACGATTCGGCCGGCGTACATGACCGCCACTCGATCCGCGAGGGTGGCGGCGATGCCCATATCGTGGGTGATCATCACAACGCCCGCACCGGTGATGTCGCGTGCCTTGCGCAGCAGATCGAGGATCTGCTTCTGCACGGTCACATCGAGGGCGGTGGTGGGCTCGTCACAAATGATGAGTTCCGGATCGTTGGCGATGGCCATGGCGATGACCACGCGCTGGCGCATACCGCCGGAGAATTCGTGCGGGAAGGCCTTGGCCCGTTGGGCGGGATCGGGAATGCCCACCAAGCCGAGCAGTTCCACGGCCTTCTCGGCGGCCTCGGCCTTGCCGAATTTGCGGTGTGCCAGGAGCGCTTCCGCGATCTGCTCGCCGACCCGGTACACGGGGGTCAGCGCCGACAACGGGTCCTGGAACACCATCGAGACGCGACTGCCACGCAGGGTGGACATCTGTTTGTCGCCCAGGCCGAGCAGTTCCCGGCCGCGCAATCGGATGGATCCCCGCACGCGCGCCTGTTCCGGCAGCAGCCCCATGACCGCCAGCGACGACACTGATTTGCCGGAGCCGGATTCGCCGACGATGGCCAGCACTTCACCGTCCTGCACGGTGTAGCTCACCCCGCGCACCGCGTCGATGCGGCCCTCCTCGCCGGGGAAGGAGACGTGCAGATCGGAGACCTCCAGCAGCGGGGCGGTCAAAGCACGCCGGGCGGAATCGTCCCCATCGCCCTTGCCCAGTACGACCTTCTGGTCCGTCATGACCCTGCCTTCTCCGGTGCCGCGGTCTGCATGGTCGCCACGGTCGCCGGTCGTACGGCCTTCGACTTCTTGCGCGACCGAGCGCGTTTCGCACTCGGATCGAAGGCATCACGCAACCCGTCGCCGACCAGATTCGCGCACAGCACCGTGGCGACCAGCAGGCCGCCGGCGAACATGAACAGCCACGGATAGGTCAGTGCCGACTTGGTGCCCGAGGCGATGAGCGAACCGAGCGAGACATCCGGCGGCTGCACGCCGAATCCCAGGAAGCTGAGTCCCGTTTCGGCCATGATCGCCGAGCCCACCGACAGCGTGGTGTCGATGATCAGGATCGACGCGATATTGGGCACGATGTGGGTGGTGATCACCGTCCAGGTCGATGCACCCATATACCGTGCGGCGCGCACGAATTCGCGCTCCCGCAGACTCATTGCCAGGCCGCGCACGATGCGCGCGCTGATCATCCAGCTGAACACACTCAGCAGGCCGATGAGCAGCAGAATGGAGCCATTGCCCTTGGTGCGCGGCGCGAAGATCGCCACGATGATGAAGCTCGGCACCACCAGCAGCAGGTCGACGAACCACATGACGGCCCGGTCGGTCCAGCCGCCCAGCAGCCCCGCCAGCGAACCGGCCAATGCGGCGATGGTGGTGGAGATGAGCGCCACGCACAGACCGATGATCAGCGATTTCTGCAGGCCGCGCAGTGTCTGCGCCAGTACGTCCTGACCAATCTGGTTGGTGCCGAAGGGATGATCCGCGCTCGGCGGCTGCAACAGCGCCGTGTAATCGAGTTCCTGATAGTCGTAGGGCAGCAATGGCGGCAGCGCGAAGGCCAGTACGAACATCAGCACCAGCACCGTCGCGCCGAATACCGAGGCCTTGTTGCGAAGGAACCGGCGCAGCACCAGCTTCCGGCGACCAGCGGCGGCGGGCTCCGGCGCGCCCTGGACGATGATTTCGGCTTCGGTCATCCCACACGCACCCGGGGGTCGAGGATCGCGTACACGACATCGGACAGCAGGCCCGATACGAGTACCACCAATCCGGCGAAGGCCGTGATCGTCACGACCGGATACAGATCCTGGGCATTGATGGAGTCCACCAGCCATTCGCCGACTCCGTGCCAGCCGAAGATCTTCTCGGTGAAGGTCGCGCCGGTGATCAGACCGCCCAGGCTGTAGGCGAACAGGGTTGCCATGGGAATCAGAGCGGTCCGCAAGCCGTGTTTGTAAAGGGCTCTGCTGCGGGTCAGTCCCTTGGCGCGGGCGGTGCGGATGAAATCGGACTGGAGCACATCCAGCATGGCGTTGCGCTGATAGCGGCTGTATCCGGCCATCGCGCCCAGTGCCAGACCCAGGGTCGGGATAACCATGTGCTGGAAGCGGTCCACGATCTGGTTCCACAGGCCGTGCACGGCGTTCGCCGACGTCTCACCGGTATAGAGGAAGATCTGCTTCCCGGTGGCCATATTGATCTCCAGCGCACCGAATTTCAGCAGGGTAGCGAGTAGGAATACCGGTGTCGAGAGCACCAGCAGCGAGATCACCGTCGTGAAGTAGTCGCTGAACTTGTACTGGCGTATCGCGCCCGCCGCACCGATCAGCACGCCGAGCACGGTGCCCACCAGCGAGCCGACCAGCAACAGTCTCAGGCTCACTCCGATACGGCGCGGCAGTTCCTCCGACACCGGCTGCCCGGCAAGCGTCTTGCCGAAATCACCGTGCAAGACGCCGCCGACCCACTGCACGTACCGCGGAACGATTGGTTCGTCCAGTTTCAGCTCGGCGCGCTTGGCATCGATCACCGATTGCGGCGGACGAGGATTGCGCTGTTCCAGGCTCTCCAACGGGTGAAAGGACCACGACGCGGCAGCGAAGGTCAGGAACGAGGCCAGCACCAACAGCACGACGTAGTTGAGCGCCCGTCGCAGTAGAAATCCGGCCATCAGTCCCTCTCGGGTCGAGTCTTAGGCACAGATAATAGGGACAGCTGCGGGCAACCGTGCGGTTCGGCGGACAGTGGCGGCAAGATCGGCCCGGCACGGCTTCTACCAGCCGCGTCCGTGTCGCCGAATGTTTCCGTCCGGCAGCGTTGCGATCACGCTGCAGACAATCCTTGGCAATTCACCCCTCGTTACCATTCGATGTCCGTATTTCAGGCAGGATGGACTAGGTGACTCTCTTTCACCTGCCTAAACCCAAGATGGTCGCCACGGATGTCGACGGCACGCTCATCGACCACAGTGAGCAGGTGAGCCCGCGCACGAAAGCCGCGATCGACGCCCTCATCGCGGACGGCGTGCCGTTCGTGCTCGCCACCGGCCGTCCGCCCCGCTGGATCGATCCGGTCGTCGACGGGCTCGGCTATGCACCGCTGTGTGTGTGCGGGAACGGCGCGGTCATCTACGACAGTGCCGGCGATCGCATCCTGTCGACCTCGACGCTGGATACCGACACCCTGGCCTGGGTCGCGGATCTGGCCGAAAGCCTGCTGCCGGGCTGTGGTCTGGCCGCCGAACGCGTCGGCGTCAGCGCCCATGACGCGGCGACGCCGCAGTTCGTGAGCTCGCCGGAGTACGAGCACGCCTGGCTCAATCCGGACGATACCGAGGTGTCGCGCGCCGAGGTGATCTCCGCACCCGCCATCAAGATGCTGATCCGCCTACCTGGCGCGTCCAGCGGCGATATGCGGGCGATCCTCGAGCCCCGCCTCGCCGGGCGGGCCGATCTCACCTATTCGACCGACAACGGGCTCATCGAGCTGTCCGCGCCGGGCGTCACCAAGGCGACCGGGCTGGCCATTGTCGCCCAGCGCCTGGGGGTGCAGCATGCGACGCTGATCACCTTCGGCGATATGCCCAATGACGTTCCGATGCTGCGCATGGCCGGCCATGGCGTGGCCATGGCCAATGCGCATCCGGAGGCCATTGCCGCGGCCGACGAGGTGACCGCCGCCAACGACGAGGACGGCGTCGCGCGCGTCCTCGAACGCTGGTGGAGCCCGGAAGCCTAAGGCGCCACGGGCGTTTCGGGCAGCGGGGCTTGATCGGGCAGGGGTGCGGGGTCCGGCAGCGTCGCCGGGATCTGATCACCCTGGGCCGGCGGCGTGCCGAGTACCTCCGGCAGCACCGAGGCGGCCGGATCCTGTACCGCGCCGAAGTTCTTCAGCACGGTGGTGACGATGCCGGTGAGCCGGTTGAAGATGAGTGAGCCGTTCTGGAAATCGGCGCGCACACCGTCGTCGACCGGGTACTCGTTGCTCAGCGGCAGGCCGAGAATGCCGGTGCCGGCGCCCAATTGCAGGAAGCGCTCCAGGATCTTGCCGACCACCGCGAAGACGCGGCCGTCCGGGGTGGCGTAGACGTAGCCGTTGACGAACTTGGCGTACTGGCCGCCGTCCGCGGTGGGCTGCGGTTCCGAAGCCGGTTGCCCCAGTGCGCTGTTCGGGCCGCCCTGTTCGTTCCAGTACCGCGCCACCGGGCTGCGGTCGAGCAGGCCCAGCAGTTTGGTGGTCAATTCGGCCAGGGTGGCCAGATCGGCATCGGTATTCGGGGTGGTCGGACGCTGCGGATACCCGTTGCCGGGGTATTGGTTCCCGGCATTCTGTTCGGGGCGCAGTCGCGAATTGTCCGGCGATGTGGTGGTCACCGGTCCCGGGCCCGCGAAGGATTTCGCGATATCGCGGATGCGGTCCATGACCTCGTAGGCGGCGTCACCGGGGCAGGTGGTGTTGCCGACATCGCGGTGCGCGAACACATTCGGCAGTTTCACCGCTTGACCCAAGGCGTACCGGGTGAATTCGCTGCCCTCCGAATACATGGTGGAGGACCCTTCCGGATCGAATCCGGCGACCTTGGCGCGCCAGCCGATGAATTCCCCCATCGATTCGACGGCGGCGTCGCTGGGCTCCTCGGATTCGTGATTGCCCATGAAGGCGACACCGGCGGTATTGATATTGAATCCGCCCGCGTGCGCGCCCTCGACCGGGCGATCGAGTCCGCCGAAGCGGCCCTCGAAGATCTGCCCGTACTTGTCGACCAGCGCGTTGTAGCCGATATCGCACCAGCCCAGCGTCTTGGCGTGATAGGCGAAAATGGCGCGCACGATGCCCGCGGATTCGGCGCGGCTGTAATCGTTGCGGCCCGCGGTGTGGTGCACCGTGATCGCCGAGAGCCCGTCGTCATAGGTGGGTTCGTCGCAGCGGATGGATTCGTCGGCGCCCCACTGCGAGCGGGTGATCACCTTCGGCCCGCCGCCCGGCAGCGCGGCCGCCACCTGGTGCAGGTTCTCGTCGGCGGCGCCGCGGCCCGGGTCGATGAGGATGGCGGCGAGCTTCTCCAGGTTGACCTGCGCGGGATCGCCCGCGGTGTCATTGCGCGGAATGGGGGCGGTCGCGGGGACCTCGCCGGGCGCCGAACCGGTCGTCGGCGCGGCGGCCGGGGCCGCGCCGGTGTCCTTGCGGGTCACCAGGATCTGCACGGCCTTGGTATTGCCGACGTAGATCGGTTCGGTGCCGGTGCGCGTCGCGCCGGGTCGTCCGGGCGAGTCGACGGGTTCGGCGGAGAACCACGGTCCCCAGCTGCCGTCGGGCCGCTTCGCCCGGATGAGCGCCGTCGTCCCCGCCATATCCTGCGCGGTGAGCGCGACCATGCTGAAGGGGGTGTCGCGAGTGAGTTCCTTGACCTGCGGGCCGACCTTGCTCGCGAGTTCGTGCGGTACCGCGCCGGGCGCCAGAGCCGGGGTACGCGGATCGCCGGTGATTTCCGGGGCGGCGGGTTGTGGTGCGCCCGCCGGGGTTTCGTCGATCGGTTCGGGATCGGCAATGAATCCCGGAGCGTTCTGGGAGGGTCCGTAAGGGCTGGTTGCGCCGGGCTGACCCGGCTGGCTTAGTCGCGGTAGCGGAATCTCGTCCGGTAGCTCCATGCCCAGCGGCGCCTCCAGGGCGTCCGGCACCCGGATCGATGCGGGCAAAGGTAGTTTCCGCAGGTCGGACAGCCGCAGATCGGGCAGGTCCAAGCCGGTCAGCTCGCGGAGCGGCAAGACGATGTCCGGTGCCGAGGCCAATCCCACCTCGGCCAGAGTCGCAGGTATTGCTGCCAGATTGCTCTCATCCATGGCCCGAATATCCGGGGAGTCGCTCAGCCCCAGCACCGCAAACGGTGTGGTGAGGGCCAGGATGGTGACAACCGGGAGCGCATAGGACTGTTTCGCTCTGCGGTACGGCACGTGCATCTCCCATTCCAGGTAAAACCGTTGAACCTCGCCCGAATGCCAAAGTTGCTTCCTGGCGAATCAACGATCACACTAGTCCCAACTGTCACAAGCCCTGAATGTTTGGTTGAGGATTAGCTTCGGGTAACTCGAATGTAGCTTCGCCTCACGAAAGAATGGGTATGACATGCCGAAGGGTCACCTACACAGGCGCCGCAGAAGGCGCCGCCTGCTCACCCTGTCCCTAGCCGCTCTCACCCTCGCCACCAGCACCGGAGCTCTCCTCTACGCCTGGCCCGGCGGCATAAAATTCTCGGCCGCCACCGGCCCCGGCCCCGGCCACGGCCGCGGCCTCAGCCAAAACGGCGCCTACTCCCGAGCCCAGGACGGCTCCACCGCCGAATCCATCCTGGCCCACTACTACCCCGGCGCCACTCTCACCGAAATCGCGCCCGTCCCCGTCCGAGTCCGCCTCATGGCCCAGGACGACAGCACCCTCGACGTCGAATCCGACGCCGGCCTCCTGGTAGCCGGCCGCCGCGTGATCCCCGGCCAAGCCGCCCACCTGACCCCCACCCCCACCGGCGCCGACGTCGTCATCACCACCGGTTGCGACGGCGAAGTCCTCTGGGAAGGCTCCACCGACGACCCCTGGGTCTACCCCATCTACGAAGGCGCCGCCCGCCCCGCCGAAGAACACCTCCGCCTCTGCGGCGGCAGCGAATACCGCGGCACCCTGGGCGTAGCTCTGGAGGACGGCGCCTATCGAACCATCAACTACGTGGACATCGAGGACTACCTCCAAGGCGTGGTCCCCGCCGAAATGGTCCCCAACTGGGCCGACCAAGGCGGCACCGAAGCCCTACGCGCCCAAGCCATCGCCGCCCGCTCCTACGCCCTGGCCGAATCCCGCTACCCCTACGCGGAAACCTGCGACACCACCGACTGCCAGGCCTATCCGGGCACCGACAAAGAAGACCCCCGCACCACCGAAGCCGTCCAATCCACCCTCGGCCGAATCCTCTCTTTGGACGGCTGCGTCCTCCGCGCCGAATACTTCGCCGGCGACTCGGGTTCCCCGACAATCGACAATCTGGAACTGGGCCCCGCCCTGAGCGAATTCCCCTCCCCGGCTCCGCAATTCGTCGACCCCCAACTTCCGGTCTACTCCGACCCCGCTCTCCCCGCGGAGTCGGACCCCACCGCCCCCACGGATTCCGCCCCTCCCCTCCCCGATCAAATCCCTTGGGAGCCACTGGACCTGGGTGACCAGTCGCCACAGCCGGTCACGGAATCCATTGACCTGATCTCGAACTCGCACGAGTACAACCATCCCTCGACTCCCGAAGCCTCCATCAAGCCCACGGCTCCCAGCGCCACCAACGCGCCCAGTACCGCCGCGACCCCGGCGCCGCCCCTCACTCCTTTCCCTCTCCAAACCCAGCCTTCGGTCACAGTGACGACTTCGAATTCACACTGATTTCCGCGGCTTTCAGCGTCACAGACTTGACCGATTCGTTGACCGATACAGGGGTACGACGGGGCGGTGGGATTACCACTGCCACTCCGTTAGCTCAGGAAACGGCTTGTAGAGTGGCTGTATGCCATTCGATTTCGACCCGCTGACACCCGAGGAGTTCGACGGTGACCTCACCTCGGCGCCCGGCGTCCGTCCGGCAGGTCTCGATGACGCTGGCATGCCGGAGGAGCATACGATCCCCAAGTTCGGCGACCTGTCGGATCTGAACCGGCACGACCTGCGCCTGGTCGACGATTTTCTGGCCGCGCTGGGATAGATAGTGTGCCCCGCCGCAAGGCCGATAGAGGCTACGACGCCCGCACCCATGCCGCAAAACTCGACATCACGATCGACGCACTCGGTTTCGAGGCCTCGATCGTCATCTGGGAACCGGAGTACCGGGCGATCATGATCTCGGCGGAGCTGTCCGCCATCGATCGCCGCGAGGCGCTGGCCCATGCCGTCGCGCACGCGCAGCTGGAGCACACCGAGGTCGTCCGTCAGGCCCGGATGGGCCGGGAATCACGCTTGGCCGCGGAACTGCGCGTCTATGAATTGGCCTGCCGCAATCTGATTCCGGTCGGCGCCCTCGGGGAGGCGCTGTCGCGCTATACCCAGGTCGAGGACGTCGCCGACCGCCTCCAGGTCAATCCCGACACCGTCCGCTACCGGCTGCGGACACTGTCGCGAGCCGAACGCCGCGCACTGCCCGTCGATACCGTGAACCGTCTCGACTGGACGGAGGCCGGGGACTACCCCCTGCCGATCAGCTGTATCTGGACCAATGCGCAACCGCTGCCGGTGCATCGGAAGCTGTCCGAGGCGCTCCGCTCCACGATCACCGAGGCCATCTCGCACCGCTGAGGCAACCTAGCAAGTTGCATGCAATATGTCTATCCGGGTGAGTGGCCCTGGATTGTGAAACATCACTGGGGCAGTGGGCCTGGATGGCTCTGGCTCAAGAGAATTTTCGCTGTTCAGAGAGGTGGCAGGGGTTAGCGCCGCGGCGCGCGGGACGCTTACAATGTCGATGTGCGGGTGCAGGCCGCAGTGTATATTCTTTGCATGAGCAGTCGTCAGAGCGCGCTGGTGCCGAGAGAGGTCAGTGAGGCGATCCGGGATGCCCGGCAGGCCAAGGGCTTGTCTCGTGACGCGGCGGCGCGCGCGGCTGGAATCAGCGTCAGCCTGTGGACCCAGGTCGAACTCGGTGCACAGTACAAGGACGACGGGAAGGTCGCGACCCGAACCACTGCTCGCACACTGCAAGCCATGGCCGAGGCGGTCGGCATGGATCCGCTTCCGCTCCTGCGCAGAGCTGGACTGCACGCGCCGGCACGCGGTGCTGCCCCGCGTCGTCGCACCGAGCCGGTCGTCGACCTGTCGGGCTTATCGGACGATGATCTGAGCAAGGTTGCCGCGTTCGTCGCCGGCCTGCGTGCGCGCTGATCAGCCATTACGTTGACTATTGTATGCAATTTGCAATGCTTGTTGTAGCCTGACGCCGTGGAGAGATCAACCGCCCCGTCGTGGGCGTTGCGAGTTCCGGCAACCCGGGGCCACGGTGCGCGCACATACTGCCGACAACCCTTGCGGCCCACGGCCGATGCGTTTCCCGTCGGCCATACGACACCCCTCGGCTGGCGCGCCTGCGCCGCTGATCGTGAGTGCCGGCACTAGACGATGATCGAGTCGCTGACCGAGCGACCGTGGGGCGGGGTTCATTGCGGCTTCGAGCCGCCCGGGGGGAATCTCAAATGATGTGGAGGGGTTACCGCTGTGTCTGCGAATGCGCTCACGATGTGGTTCGCTCGGATTTTCGACACCACCGCCATCGAGGTCGTGGCCGAGCGAGCGGGCGCCGAGGTGGCGGAGCGAGTGATGTGGGGCCGGGCGACGATCGCGGATCTGTTCGTGGCGTCGACGGTGCTGGGCCGGAGCCTGGCTGAGCTGCTACCGCTGACCCTCGACCAGCTGGACGGCTTGCCGCATGAACTCGACCGGCGAAATGCCGAGCGCCTCGCACAGGGCGAAGAGCTGATGCATATCGGGTGAGCGCTCCCCGTTTTCGAAGCGCTGGATCGTACTGACCGCCAGACCGGAGGCGGCCGCCAGCTGTGGCCTGGTCATCCTTCGCCGACCGCGGGCGGCAAGGAGCTCCTCGCCCACGGCGCGATTGATTCCGTCGTGGAGGTTCTGGAATTCCATACGGACCATTCTGAGGTCCGAACGGAATTCACGCAACCACCTGCGGTGATGCCGACCTGCTCTGGAGAGGCTCCAGATAATCGGCCTACTAGAGGTCCGTTTGGACTTGATCGAAGTCCAAACGGACCTTAATGTGAGCCGTATGGACCTGTTTGTGAGTCGGAGCCTCGGTCGGATCGTCCGGTTCCCTGCCGCTGACCTGCCTTCGGATGAGCTGGGTGCTGACTCCAGCCGCCACTCTGTCGCATGTAGGCCACGCCGCCGACGTGATCGGAGCGTGGCAGCGTGATCGACGTTCTGATCGTCGGCGGCACCTGGGCGCCCCACGGCGAGCCCGTGACCGACACCTTCGCCCGCACCCTCGACCACAGCCGCTTCGCCCCGCGCATGGTCCCCTACCCGGCGGACTACGGCCGCGAGGTCTCCTACGCCCAGAGCAGCGCGGCGGGGAAGGCCGCGCTCCTCGAAGCCATCGCGGAATCCCCCAATCGTGTTGTGGTAGCGGGCTATTCCCAAGGCGCGGCCATCGCGGGCGATGTGGCCGCCGAAATCGGCCGCGGCCTGTGGCCGGAGCTGGAGGTAGCCGCCTGCGCCCTGATCGCCGACCCCCTGCGCCCCGCCGGTGCATGCGTCGGCCCCGACCCGGGCGGCTACGGCATCGCCGGCCAACGCTGGATCGCCGACATCCCCACCTTCTGGTCCGCCACCCCCGGCGACCCCATCACCGCCCTCCCCGCCGGCAACGCCCTCCGCCTGGTAGCCGACCTCTCCCGCTTCTACTGCCTCTCCGACCCCGAAGCAACCCTCCGCTGGGGCCAAGACATGGCCGACACCGTCCTGCACCGCCGCATGCAGCGCTGGTGGGCCCCCAAGAACTGGTCCGCCTGGTCCGGCGCCCTCGCCTACGCCCGCGGCTACCTCACCGACGGCCGCCACACCACCGACTACGTCCGCCACGGCCACGCCGCCCGCCTCGCCGAAACCATCAACCGAGAGGTCGCCTGATGTCGCCCGCCGAGCCCCACCTGTACCTGACCCACGACGAAATCCGCGACCTCGCCGCCATGCTCCGCGAAATCCCCTCGCTCGCCGAAGATCTCGAGGACTCGGTAGCCGGCCGCGCCCGCCTGAGCGACCCCAACTTCCGCCTCAACACCCGAACCAGCGACCAGCCCCTCCCCTTCAGTCCGGGCGCAGCGAAGGTCCGCGACCACCTCCACACCATCCTGGTCGGCTGGGTCCGCCTGATCTGCGAACAACGCGCCACCACCTACCCCGGCCACCCCTCCACCGGAGCCCTGGCCCGCTGGCTCGAGCAAAACCTCATCGCCTTCGCCATGACCGAAGGCGTCGAATCCGCCCCCGCGGAGATCCGCGCCGCATTCGAAGCAGCCGAAGCCATCGTCTGCCCCCAACCCGAGCGGATCACCATCAACCCGAACGCAGTAGCCGCCGCCCGCCGCGCCCGCCTCAACGCCTCCGGAATCGCCACTCTCGCCAAACAGTTGGGCGAGCCCTTCCGCACCCTCACGGTCCGCCGCATCCAAACCCTGCGCGACGCGGGCAAGGTCCACCCCATCCCCGGCCCCTGGGCAACGGATTGGCCCGAGCAGTTCGCGGTCGGCGAAGTACTGGACGCCCACCTCGCCCATCCCATCCGCACAAGAACGACGACGCCCGCTCAACGTGGCAGCCACGCCCCACGGCTCCGAAAGGCGGTGAACCCAGATGACTTTCACACTTTCGCAACTCATCGAGATGTCGACCCACGATGCTCCGGACGCATCGCTCACACTCAGTGAAGCGCACGAGATCATGCGTCTACACCGCGAGTGCGCTGCCTGCTACTGCCCGCGGAAGACGGCAGCGTTCGAAACGTTGATCGCAGCCGGCTGCATTGTTCCCGACTCCGGTCGCAGGCTCTAATGCTCGAGCCGCTCGCAGTCACCTCGTATCAGTCACGCTCAGCGCCCGGCCCTCGAGGTTCCGGCCCGAAGCCGACATCGCCGGCCGCCCAACTCGACTGCTGGTAGGCCAAATTCGATCGATCGACATCGACTATGTGAAGGGCGACCCGGTGGGCTACCTGACGCGAGAGGAACTGACCGAGCTGGACGCCGTGATCATCCGGTACCTCGGACTCGATTAGAGGTACGAAACGAGGAAGTCCCGGCCCGCGCCTGCGGGCCGGGACTTCGTCATTTCTGGACCGCTTCGTAGGTGGCTGGTCAATGAAAGGGCGGTCTCACCAGCATATTTCATGAATCTTCAGGATGGGTGTTGACATTCCGCTTCGCTTAAGTGAAGCTATCTGCAGCGCCACAGTTGCGCCTTCATCCCGAAATCACGGGAAACAATCACTCCGGCATCGGGTTTCAGCCTCGTTGCCAATCCGAATCGTGTTCACCAGAACCCTCGATCCACGCCCGGATCGGGGGTTCTGCCGTTTCAGCACACGTGCCTCTCGAATCAGGAGGACCAGCAATGGTTTTCGGTCTCACAGTCGACCAGTTGATTCACATCGGTGGTCTCGTCATCCAGCTTCTGGCAACTCTGGCCCCGCTGGTCCTGTAATTCACCCGCGGTCTCTGCTTCCAGAGCGGCAATCGGGGACCGCGGCGTTGTCGGAAGGAAACATCATGCGTATCAACAGGGTTCCCGAGCCCGCTCTGGTGCGATCCGTTCTCGTCGCTATTACCGGAGTCATCGCATTCGCCGTCGGCCGCCAGGTGGACACCGAATGGATCGACACTGCGCTCACCATCTACGGACTCATCACTCCGCTGATCGCTGGCGCACTCATCAGACCGGCGGTGACTCCGGTCCAACCCGCGGACGGTGAGGCCTGAATGCATTCATGGCTCAACCCGGATCTCGTGCAAGCCATGGGAGTCGCAGTCGCAACCGTAATCGGCGCCGTAACCGCCTGGCAGGCACGTGAAGTAACCAAACTCCGCGAACGCGTCGCCGCCCTCGAAGATCAAGCCGCCGACGACCAGCGCCGCTTCCGCGACGCCATCCGCCTGATCCGCGCCCTGCAACGCCATATCGATGAACTGCTCGGCTTCCTCAGGCTGCATGTCCCCGGTCAAGAACCTCCGCAGGCGAGTTACAAGATCCCCGCCACCCTCGAAGAAGAAATCTAACGGCCCACCGCCGTTTCACAGCCCATGTGGCCGGCCCCCGAAACCTCTCACTAGGTACAACGCGGGTTCAGAGCCAGCCACATGCCCGCCCCTCGCGCGCCCGTCTCCCGCAGGTGGTCCGCGGTCGCAGACACGGTCGCAGCGCTAGGGGCGCAACGGTCCCGCCTCCGATCCTCCCCTCTCCGGGGGCGGGACCCCCAAACCTCGGCGAAATTCACGAAGGAGAATCAAATGACGAGAATGGTTCGAATCACCGTCGCGCCCTTGAGCGAATGGAGCACGATTGAAGTGCCGGTCGGCGCGACATTCGTTTGGGCGAAACCCACCGGCCGTGGTGGTATCGGAGTTCCGCCTGCCAGGGACGCTATCGGAATGTATTGGAGCGTCAAGAACAGCGTGACGGGCGAAGAGGAGCCTTCCGCAGGCACAGAGCCTTGGCTGATCCGGGTGGGCAACGAACCGGACTCGGGTTTTCCGGGCAACCCGAACCCCTATCCGTTTCCGACCAGCGTTTCAGGTCTGCCCAACGCGGTTCCGTTCGTCAGTGACGACCTTTTCATCTGGGTGAAGAAGAAGGGCCTGTTCGACCCCGACTTCCCGGTGAACAAATTCCCGGATCGCAATCCGTCGTAATCTCTTGAACGGAAGTTGATCTCGGCATGTCTTGGACTGGAGATCCGGTCTGGCTAGCGGATGTATTGCGTGAAGCCGGATTGCAGGTAATCGAACATGACGGCTGGCGCGACCGCGGACACGGCGATTTCGCCGATATCCGCGGCGTGCTCTGCCACCACACCGCCGGCGGCGGCGCCAACGACTGGCGCATAGTCCAGTACGGCCGCCCCGACCTGGAAGGACCACTGGCGCAGCTGGTCCTGGAACGTGACGGCACCTACCGCGTCATCGCCGCCGGCGTGTGCTGGCATGCCGGGCGTGGTTCCTGGCCCGGCTGGCCGACCAATAACGCCAACTATCACGTCATCGGAATCGAAGCCGTCTCCCGCGGCGACGGAACTGATTGGACCCCAGCACAACTGGATGCCTACAAGCGTGGCTGCGCTGCCATCTTGGCCCGTCTGGGCCGCACCGCCGCGGATTGCGTGGCGCATCGCGAGTACAGCAGCGAAGGCAAGATCGACCCTGCCGGCATCGATATGGACGAGTTCCGTCGTGACGTTCAGGGTTTCATCGATGGAAAGGATGCGCCCATGAGCGCAGCGGAAGTCCGGCAAATCACCGATTTCATCGCTGATTTCTGCGGACCGATCGGCAGCGATGTCAAAGACATCCGTGAACAGCTGTGCGGTCTGGGCCAGCGCGATGCCACGCAGTACGGTGGCTGGCCGCAGCTGGACAACCGCACGGTCGTCGACGCACTCGCCGAGGTAATCGCGCGGTTGGACCGGCTCGAAAGCCGCTGACAGAGAACGTATTCCAGCGTGACAAACGCCGGATTTGTCGTCCGGCACAAAATCCAGGCTACAGCGGGGGCGTACGTTCCCGCCTCGAAATCGAAAGGACGAACATGACTGTCCAGGAAAAGATCAATGCCATCGGTGATCAGGTCGCTTACGTGCGTGATCTGGTGGTGAAGATCCGCGCCGAGATTCAGTGGCTCAAGGCGAACCCCCAGGCCGAGTACTTGGACTTCAAGCGGGTTGATGCCCTGCTGGAGAACCTGAAGGCGCACGCCGAGCACACCGACGCAGAGCTTCCTGATCTGCCGAAGTAGGCATCGATGCCGGGAGTCTTCCTGGGACTACCCGGCGCTCTATGGGCGAGCTGGTGGCAGCGGACCGGTCTCCAAAACCGGTACCAGGGAGTTCGACTCTCCCCGCCCGTGCACACGCACACGACGACGTGCGCCAACGATTCACAGCTAATGGACGGTCGAATATGTCTTATGAGGGTCTGCGTATCAATTCCGAGGAGGAACCCCGTCCGGATTCCGGTGACGGGCTGCTGTCCACCGCGGGTGTAGGGACCATTGGATCGTTTCTGCAATGGTCCACTGGTGCAAGCGATTTGGGGGAGAGCATCGGTAAGTCGTTCCTTTCTGCCGCCGGACTCGCCGAAGGTGGTGAGCCCGAGGGGCGACAGGATTACGACGACGGATTTCTCGCGACATCGCGGCCGGGTCGCCTTTTCGGCTTCCTGCAATGGCCGAGCTGGTTCAACATCGCCAAGAGTACCGTTGATCAGTTCACGGCATACGGTGGAACGGCAGCCGTTCAGGCGGGTCTCTCCGCTCTTGTCGGCTCGGTCGCGGGTCCCGCCGGTGCCGCTGCCGCCGTCGCGGTGAGCACGCTGACGTCCTCGGTGCAGAATGTGTTGCAGCAGTTCACCACACCGCCGCAGACGCAGACCGGCGGCGGGTTGCCGAAAGCGACTCCACTGCCGCAGGTCCTCCCGCTGAACAACGGCGTGTTCGATCAGCAGTCATTCGGACCGAGCATTGATCGCACCACGACGATCAATGTGCTGAAGACGACTGAATACAAGCCGAATACGAGCGATCCGCTGATCGGGCGGATGGAACAGTATCTGTCCCCGTTGCTCTGACGTACCCGGCTCCTTTCTGTACTTGTTCGTTTCCACGGATTGCCCGTGAACCTGATGATGGAGAAGAACGTGCCTACTCCCGACAATTCCCCCGGCCTCGCCCAAACCATCACATCCGATGTCCATGCCTTGGTTTCCCGCTTGTTCAGTGTGCGGGCGGATATCGATGTACTGCTCAATCTCGCCCAGGGCGTGTCCATGACCGTCGATGCCGCACTGCCCGCGCCCGCGCCGCCGGCCGGCGACACCTCCGGTGACGTCGTCACGGTCGGCTCGACTTCGGAAGAGGCGTGATGGCAACCTATCCCGTGGCGGGGGAGTTCCCCGATTTCGAACAGTTCATGGTCGATCTGTTCACTCCGATCGCCACCACCGTTACCGCACTACCGGCCACGTCGGATGCGCTGCAGTCGTCGTTGCCGCTGATTTGGGTGCGGCTGGGCGGCGGAACGCTGGACATCAACGCGGTCACCTACAAGGCGACCGTGAATGTCGTCGCGTTCGGCACCACACGCGGCGCGGCGCAACAACTCGTGGTGCGCATTCGCGAAGCGATGCTGGCTGCGCCCGCCAGCCGTGTCAACGGCGTCCTCGTCGACTACGTCGAGGAGATCGCAGCCGAGGAGCAGAAGTTCCATCCGCCGATCCTGCGGCGCAGCCGCGGTCTGACCGAGGTCCCCGACCTCGATCCGCTCAACCAGATGGTCGAGATCGCCTTCTCGATCGAAGCCCGCCGCCAGTAGGCGGACCGAAACCCTGTCCCGGATAGGGCGTTTCACCGGCACCGCTCGGTGCCGTTTCCGTTAAACCCTGCCCGCACTCGCGGGCGTTCGAATGGAGACTCATGCTTGCCACCAACCTCACCGATCTCAAGAATGCTCAGCGGTCGCTGTTGCTGAAGCCGCTGGACGCTGCCGTGTTCATCGCTCCTTGGTACACCGCTGCGCCGTCGTCGTTCACCGATTCCACCGGTGCCCTGCAGCCGCTGCCGGCCGCCTACCAGCCTGTCGGTCTGATCGATAAGAAGACCGGTATCGCCTTCGCCCGCGGCATCACCGCCGCCCCGATCGAGGCCTACGGTGAACTGCAGCCGGTGCGCAACGACATCACCAGCGACATCACCACCATCGAGTTCCAGCCGCAGCAGACCAGCGCGCTGACCCTGAGCCTGACCACGAGCACCAATATGGCGAAGGTCAAGTCGAATGCCACCTCCGGTGAGGTGTTCTTCCCGCAGCCGGCGTCGGAGGAGATCACCTACTACTCGGCGATCATCATCGGCAAGGACGGCAATGACGCCGAGCCGATCTACGTGTTCAAGGTGCTGCCGAAGGTCGCCGTTTCCAAGTTCGGTGGCGAGCAGTGGAACCCGACCGAGGTCCTCGCCCAGAAGCTGACCATGGTCGCGTTCAAGGACGACACCGCGGGCTACGCCGTGGCGCACGGCTTCGGCGGCCTCGGTTGGAAGAAGGTCGTGGCCAAGACCGGCATCGCCGCCGCAACGGCCTGACGTCGTCAAGCTCAGCGGAGATTCTCCCTGATCACCCAGGTCCCGACCTGGGGGTGGGGCGTGCCATGTGTCTCCGGTCATGGCACGCCCCACAACATTTCTGTCCACATTTCCGGAGAAGGAAGCAGGTCCACCGTGTCCGCCATCCCCACCGAATACCCCGTCACCATGACCGACGGCGAGAACGACTACGTCGTGTCCTCGGCCACCGAGTACGTCAACGCCGTCTACAAGCTCGGCCATGAACTCAAGGCCGAAACCGCAGCCGCCGCCCCGCGCCGCGCCGCGAAGACCAAGTAACACAACATATTCCGGAGATCAGTCATGACAACCACTCACGATGCGGCCGCCAAGGCCGAGGTCGGCGGCCGTTTCCACGAGCTGCAGCAGGAGCTCGCCCCGCGCCGACGCGCGCCCTACCGCTTGACCGAGGACATCGCCATTCCGCCGGTTACCCGGGGCCAGCTGCTGGCCCTGCGCCGGACCAACAACGACGACGAGCAGATGGCCATCGTGCTGGGCGACCAGTACGAAGCCGTCGAAGCGCTCTTCGCGGACCGGCCGCTGGACGAGTGGTTGGCCTTCCAAAAGGATCTCTACGCCCACCTCTTCGGCCAGGGCTCTTCGGAGCTGCCGGGGGGATCGTCGGGCTCGTAGAGTTCTGGGAACGTTTCGGTGCCGCGCTCGACTACGACCTACTCGAGCGCGGGATCGACGTCCGGGACTGCTTCGGGCCCAACACGATTCGCACGCGCGATTGGCGCACCATCTGGGCCATCAAGGACAAGCTGCCGCACGGCTGCCAGTATCGTTCGGCGCTTGCGATGGATCGCGAGCTCGCCGAGCAGATGGTCGCCGCCGAACAAGCCGAAGCTCAGCTCGAGTCCTATGAGGAGCCTGAAACCTCCAGCGGCCCAACGCCAGAGGGCTACACCATTGACACGTACCTGCTGCTGTCGATCATCGACGCATTGCAGGGCGTTCAAGCGGCGGTGATCGCGGCCGCAGGTGGCGATCCGCCGAGAATCACACCGATGCCCCGGCCCGTCACCGCAGCGGACCAGGTCCGTGACGAGTACCGCGACCGTTCGATGCAAAAACTCATCGACCAGTTCACTGCCTCTACCTGGGAGAACTGATGATCTATTCTGCGACACTGCCGGCCCAGAGCATGGGGACGGCCGATGTGACCGTGCTTGCGGGCGTCTATTCCCCCAGCTTCTACAGCGGCGACACCGTCACCGATGTCAAACTGGTGGCCCCGCACGGGTTTCCGGTCGTCACTGGTGCGACCCCGAATAACGCCACCATCTCGGTCCGACAGCTCAGGAATGGCGTACCGATCCAGACCATCGCGAGTCTGACTGTGACCACGGGGGTTTCGCTCAGCCCGGCGATGCCGGTGACGATTCCGATCGTGCAGCAACCGACTCTGCTGGCAGGTGACGTTCTCGACGTGCAGATGCACCAAAACGGGTCTGGCCTAGCGATCGGGTCGGGCTTGCTGCTGTCGGTCTTCGTAAGCTGACCGACAGGGGAATTCCGGCCACGCCGAGGCTCCAAATCGCATTGGCGGAGTCTGGGTCAGCCACATCGCCAACGGCCGACGATGTGGGTCGTCTGACTCGACTGTGTCGAGTCAGGATTCCACGGCCCCAGCCAGGCATCGAGCGTTCCGCCTGTGCGGTCGGCGTCAATCGTGATTGTGGAACTCGGGACCGTACACGGGCTGTTGCGGGTGCACTCGGCCGATTTCCGTAGTGTCGGATCGCCATCGATGAACAGCTGCACGCTGTCGAAGAGACCGTCGGTCCTGATGAGCAGTCCGACTCGATGCCCACCGACGATTCCAACTATGGTCGCGCCCTCAGAGCGGCGGGTTTGCAGGTCCTGGGCAAGCATTCCGCCTGCGTCATCGTTGGTGAAGCAGCGAGTTTTCGACGGTGCGGCATCGAGCGTCGTCCCGTCAGACAAGCGGGTCTGCTCGACAGGATGGTCGGGGGTGCGGCCGTAGACACTGAGGCCGGTGTCGAGCGTGCCCGTGAGATGGCCGTGGAATGTGAGTTCCTCCGGGAGATCTGCGAGTTGCGGCCCGTCGCTGCTAGTGGCACAACCGCCGATTGTCATTGCGAGAACCGCGATGCCGGCCGCGACGACGAACTTCTTGCTCACCGGTCCGAACAACTTCACCAACTCCGTCGTGCCGTCACGATTACAACGAAGGATGCCCCACGATGTTCGATGACCATACACGTCACCTCGGACCACCGCTGCTCCGGTTCGTCGCCGATGATGCGCGGTTCGATGACCCCGAGCCAGCGCCTGCGGGATGGGCGCAAGGCGGTACACCGGCCGGCTTCAACGGTGCACTGGAAGACACACCGCCCGACGTCCTGGATCCCAACCCCAGGGCCGCGGGTTTCCAAGACCATATCCACGACCCCGCGAACGCCAATGACCATTATGGGCAACCCTACTGGGGATCCAGCCCAAAACCGTGGAACGAACGGACTGTCAACCAGGCCGAGATGCGAGCCGCGCCGATGTACTTCGACGGGATCGGCGCTGACCTTGCGGCAGATCTGTTCCGGGCCTTCTTGCGAAACAACCGCAGCAGCTATGAAATTGGTGCCAGTCACGTTGATGAGGCTGTACTCGGGACAAAGTGGGCCAGAAGCGCTCTCTTCTTTGGCCAGGATCGCCGGTTCCATCCCGCCATGGCGAACGATCCTCGGCTTCAGCCCGACTGGATGACGCTCCGCCAGCAGGACCAGTTCTTGCCGGGGGACGTGCACGACAACGGTATTCAGGATCAGATCGACGAAGCGATCCGACGTGCCCGTGCCGATCCCTCGCTCTATGGGAAGCCGCAGCAGACCAAGGTCCCGTGGATGCGGACCCCGTATGACGCGAACAACGACGATAACTTCCGGGTGAACCTTGCCCTGGGGCATTACCACCTCGGTGCTGTCGGCGCGATCACCGTGTACGCACCCGACGATCCAGATCACCCGAATGGATACGAGGCGACCTTCAACGCCAAAATCTGGGACTATTACAACTTCCCGTGGCGAGAACCACGCCCCGACGACAGCGACGAGATCCGGAAGAATATCGAACGAAACAACCAGGCGAACGAACTGCACTCATCCGGTGTCGCACGGAATTTCATCGACTTCGGTACCTCGAACACCATTGTGCAGCGAGGCACCATCGGCGCCGATGGCAGGGCACCCCGGGACTTCGAGTACACCGTCAACGGCGAGCGGTTCCGCATTCAGGAACGTAACCCCGACGGAACGTACAAGGATCGGTATGACCCGGCCAACAACGGCGGCGTCCAAAGGCCCGCGTACGCCGCAGGGGGAAGTGTCCAAGGGCCGGGCTCGTCGATCGGTGACAAAATTCCGGCATGGTTGTCCGATGGCGAGTTCGTGATGAACGCGCGGTCGACGTCGGTGAACAGGCCATTTCTGCAGGCGCTCAACGCTGATCCGTTCTTCCTGCAGACGATGCTTGCGCAGCGGGACCGCGCTGCTGAGGCGAGGGCCAGTGCGAACGCGGGTGCCTATGCGTCCGCGCCGTCCGGCAATGGTCCCGCGACGGTGAATATCTCCATGTCGAGTTCCGAGGACATCGTCGCGCGGCTGAAAGTGCTGTCGACACAGTGGGAGCTCATGAATTCCCGATAGTGCGTGTCCAATTGCCTGTTTGGCTGAGATCGCCTGTCGGTGAGTCTATTTCAGATTTTCAAGAGAATTGAGGTGAGGTTGTGGCGTCGAATGCCGCGATGATCACGGTGACCGGGGTCGATGGATCGGTGTGGACGATCGCCGGCCAGGGGCGGGGCCGTGAGGGTGTGGAGTTGGCGACGGCTCCGAGTGGTTTGTACGACGCGCCGGTGACGACGATTTGGAACCAGTCGGCGTTCCAGATCGGGTCGTCGTTCGGCGGGTATCGGACGAACAAGCGGGATGTCGTGTTCGCTGTAAATGTTTTCGAGGCGGCGGGCCGGTCATGGGAGTCGGTCGATTCGGCGTGGCGGAAAGCTTGGGCGTATGACCGGGATTCGATCCTGACGATTACGACCGACTTCGGGACGCGGTCGCTCAAGCTGCGGATGTCGGAGCAGCCGGACTTCAAGCCGGATAAGGATCCGCATCTGAAGTCGATGGGCAAGGTCGTAATGACCTGCGTCGCAGGCAATCCGTGGTGGGTGGAGTCCGATGAGACCGGTACCTGGAGCTCGACCATCGACACCACCGGTGAGGGAAAGAGTCAGAGCGGCACGATCACCGTCGCCAACCCGACCGATCAGCCGATGTGGTTGAAGTGGGTGTGCTCGGCACCGGGCAAGTGGACGCTTCCGGACTTCTCCTGGGGTGAAGTTGAGCGCGACAAGGCGCGCGTGATCACGTTGCCGTTGGCTCGTGCCGGACAAGACCTGACGGTTGATACCGATCCGATGGAAGAGATGATCGTCGCCGCGGACTCCGCGCAGATCTGGGCCTTGATGAACGGTGTCAGCTTCCTGTATCCGGTACCGGCGTACACGCCGGCCACAGAGGTGCCGGTATCGGTGACCGGTGCGCCCGCGGGCGCGTCGGTGATGGTGGTGCAGCCGCGCAACTGGTCGCGTCCGTGGGGGCTGCAGTGACAGCGGTGATGGACCTGCCCGCTGTTTACGCGAATGCGCAGGCGGTCAAGGTAAGTCGCAAACAGCAGCGATTCTCACGGCCGTTGATCCGGCTGTGGGACGGTGACTGGAATCTGCGCGGCGTATGTGGTGCCGAGATCAGCGCCAACTTCCGGTGGGTGCTCAATCAGTCCGGCACCGGAATGCTGGTGCTGCCGTATGACTATTACCTGGCCAAGTGGGCCGTCGATATCAACGGCCGTGCCAAGCGAAATGTGCACATCACCGTCGACAAGGACGGGTCGCGCTGGGACGGCCGGTTGGAGAAGGCGGTCATCAAGACCGACGAGCATGGCGTGACAACCGTCGAGTTGCTGTTCATGCACTCCTATCAGGAACTCAAACACATCTACTGCTGGTCGAATCCGTTCTTGCCGGCGGCGGTGCAGTTCCCGCGCGAGTTCATCCTGGCCGGGCCCAGCGTCTGGGTGCTGAAGACGGCGCTGCATCTGAACTTGCTGCGGCTACACGGATTCGGGAAATGGGAGCTGCCGGATGACCCGGTGGATGCCGGCGCGTGGGGCAATCTGAACCAGTCCAACTGGTCGGTCGTGGTCAAGCCCGGTGATTTCCACTCCGACACCTCGTTGTGGACGATCTTCGGTGCCCGATTCCGGTCCTTCCATGAAGTCGCTTCCGGCACATTGGAAACCGCTCAATTGGCGGTTGTGACACGCCGCTGGCTCGCCGGTGATCCGCCGCCGTGGCCGGGAGCCAAACTGCGCCACGGCTGCCTGGTGGTCGACATTGTCGACAAGTCCGGTTTCTGGTCCGGCACGAGCACCGGCGGCAATATGTGGGACGGTCTGGAGCGCACCAAGCAGGTACTGGACAACACGCTGCTGGACTACAGCCCGGATGTGCTGCCGGACAACAATGTGCCGGAGCTGTACAAGAACCCGGGCTGGATGGGCACGCTGCCGTCGAACCCGTGGGTGGTGTACCGGCGGAACGATTACACCGGTATCCAGACCTCGTCGTTCGTGGTCAACCCGTCCTCGGCGACGCGGGTGCTCACCGGCGGTCACTCGATGCCCGGTGTGAACGAGGCGATCTCCTCGGCGATCCAGTTCGTCGGCATGGTCGCCGCCGGCGCGCTGGGAGTGGTCCCGATCGTCGGTCCGGTGCTGGCGGGTGTCGCCAACGGTACGACCGCGGTGGTCGACACCATCGCGATGGCGCTCTTGTCGGACACGCTGCTGGCGTGGATGGAGTTCCAATCCCCGCAGCGTGAGAAGAATGCGGGCTGGTCGCACTATTTCGAGCACTTCGAGACCAGCGCGTCGCGCGCCTACACTCTCGGCTCGCTGCTCAGCCTGGGTGAGGGCCTGTGGAAGACGCGCCAGCACTTCACCCACAAGTTCACCGTCGCCAATGGTGAGCCCTATCTGATCGGAGACCAGGGCTATGGCCACTTCTTCCTCGGTGACCGGGTCGGTTCCACCGTCAAGGGCATGCCCGAGGGCTCGATCTACGTCGACCAGGTGAGCGAGCTCGAACTGGCCTGGTCGCGCACCGCCAGCCCGGCCTGGCAGGTCACGGTCGGCTCCGACCGCGATCACGGCATGCCGTTCGCCAAGTCCATGCGTGTGATCGCCGATATCGCCGACGCGATCCAGGCCCTCGCCGTCCAGATGTAATCCCCGTCCCGACACTCTCTTTCGCACGACCGGAGACAATCATGGCAATTCCCTTGCACGAGGACTGCGATCCCAACGATCCCTATCAGGCGTTCGTGTGGGCGTTGGTCGGCCTGCCCGGACCCCACAACTCGCCACTGCTGGTGCACCCCGATGTGCTCCGACAGTGGTCGAAACATCTGTGGGACTTGGGATTCCGGCACGACCCCGAGCAGCAGACCAAGGAATATCACCCGCCTGCTCGCGGTGTCACCCACTGGCTCAACGGTTCTGGACAGTGGGCGGCGAAGGGTGCGCCACGTCCGCCGGAGTCCTCCGCACCCGATATCACCGAACTCACCCCGGACGAGCGGATGCACCTGGCGCAGCAGCTGCGGGAGTCCGGTGAGCTCGGGCACCTTGTCGACCCGCGCGAGCTCGATCTCAATCAGGCCAGGATCGGCACGGCCGCCGACATGATGGCCGAGGAACGCCGATGACCAGCCCTGACAAGAAGATTCCGCCCGGCGCGTATACCGGCGGCTCGATCCGCAAACTCCAGAAGGTCACCTGGGAATCTGCCCAGGCCTCGGTCATGTCCAGCGTGATGGGTTCATTCGCTGGTCTGGACGCGGTCGGTACGAATCTGAACGGGGCCACCAATCGAGCGTTGGAGGCGGCGAATTCGGCGCAGGCCGGTGCCGCGCAAGCGCAATCGACCGCGTACGCGGTGCAAGCCACGTCGGCGTCCAACGCGTCCGAGATCGCCAAGCTGAAAACCGAGCAGAAACAGAACGAGGTCGGCGGCGCGGCGATCACCGATCTGTTCGACACGTGGGACGCCACGATGTGGACCGTCGCCAAGTGGGCCGATGGCGCCCACGCCGTCCCCGACATGGCTGTGATCAGCGGTCAGGCGGGTATCGCCAAGAGTGGAAATGCGGCTACGGGCGGCAATTTCGCGCTGTACCGGACACCGCTGATGACCGACTCGCAGTCGGTGTCGCTGGTGCTGGGGCGACCCAACCAGGCCAAGGATTTCACCGGCAGCGGGATCCTGCTTCGCGCGGCCGCCGACTTCTCGAGTTTCGTCATGGTGCAGATCGGCACAACCCGCATCTACTTGCAACGCGCCGCGCTGGTCGGTGGCAAGCTCCAGGTCACGACCTGGGCCGAAGCGACGAATCTGACCCTGGCCACCGGTGACACCGTGACCGTGGCCGCGACCGGGGACTGGTACGAGGTGCTGCTCAACGGCATCGCCGTGCTCGGCTATCGCGACAGCGCCGTCACCTCCCCGGTCGGTCCCAACAACCGGTGGGCGGGCTTGTGGAGTGCGTGTCATGTCGCCTCGAACTGGGCTGGCACGATCAACTACTTCGGTTTCGACATCGACTCCTTCGCCGCGGCGGACACATCATCACCGCCACTGGTGGGCACGGGCTGGTCGCTGTACCGCCGCAGCACCACAGCGGTGACTCAACCCGCGGGAACGAATCGTTTCGGCGCGGTCTTCGACGCCATCCGGCAGGCCAAGAACGTCAATATCGTCGACGTTCCCACCGGCGCGGTGCAGATCACCAAGGCCGGCTGGTACGTGATGAGCGTCGGCGCCCGATGGTCGAAACCCTGTGGGACGGGCTTCAACTTCAACGTCGGGCTGTGGACCGCACCCAATCCCGGCGGCGAATGGCGATACATCCGCAACGGCGGAGAGTCCGAAGGATCCAAGGTCTACGGAGTCGCAGGCACGTTCATCGTCTTCGCCGGTGCCGGAAGCGTATGGGCACCAGGCTATTACATCGCTGGCGCGAATGACATGACCGGCGATCCGTCGGGCATCTACACCTATTTCGACGGCACCCTGTGCTCCTTTGCCTGAGCTACTCCGATTCGGGCCGTCGACTCCAACACAGCAGAGGAACCCATGAGCACACTCAACGATCCTGGCTACCTGGGCTATCAGCCCACCCTGCAACCGCTGAAGCTCACCACCGGTGCCAGCTTCGTGCAAACCATCCAGCCCTCCGGCGGCGCCGTATTCCCAGCCGGCACAAAGGTTTCCATCGTGCTGACCACGCCCGGCGGCCAGCCGCTGGGCACCTGGCCCGCGACCGTCACCGACACCGCCGCGACCTGGGCCGTGCCCGCCGCGACGTGCGACGACATCCCGTCGAACTCCCGCTACACCATGCTGGTCACCTACCTCACCAGCCCGGTGACTACCTACGCCTGGTACGCGGGCACCGTCATCCGCACCTAGTTCTGCTCCCATCGCTCCTCTCGATTCCGGGAGTAGCTGAATCACCCATTCCCGCAACAACTCTCAAGGAGTACAAGCCATGGCTATCGCCGTCACCTCGACCAAGAACGCACTGTGCGCCGCCTACGCCACCCTCGCGCAGACCATCTACGTTTCCGTCCACGTGGCCGATCCCGGCGCCGAAGGCAAGAACGAAGCCTCCGGCGGTTCGCCCGCCTACGCCCGTAAGCCGACCACGTGGAACGCTCCGGCCAACGGCCAGATCACCGGCGGCCAGGTCACCATCGACCTGCCCGCCGGCACCTACACCCACGCCGGCCTCTGGAGCGCGGCCTCCGGCGGCACCTTCATCGACAAGGTCGCCATCGCCCCTACCACCCTCGGCGCCCAGGGCACCCTGCTCATCACCCCGACTTTCACCATGAGCTGACCGGCAAACCGGTGTCGAAAGTTATTCGTTCACAACCAAATCGGAGGCTGTCATGACAGCACCCGGGCAGGTGTTCACAGCAAGGCTGCCGACACCGCCGACGGCAGTCCCCGCCGTCCCAGCGGCGTCGACCATCATCGTCGACGCCCCGCAACCAGCCCGTACCTCGATCGATGGAACCCGCATCCCAGTCGTTCCACCGTTCGTCTACGCCGCATTCTCCGGATCTACGCAAAACACCCCGATCTTCAAGCCATCGGCCACCGCGACGGCTGGGCTCAGCGGGCTCGGAACGTTGACCACGGCAATCGCGTACACGAAGCAGTGGAGCACACCGGCCTTCGGCAACGAGGGAACCGCGACCGCGGGTGTCAGCGTCGGCGCAGGCGGCCAGGTCGTCGTCACAGCGTCGTTCGGCGGTGACAGCTATACGGTGGCCGGCAACGCGGCCTTCTCCGGTGTGGCGGGGCTGTCGGCCTCAGTCGTCCCGTACCTGTCGGCGGCCGCCGCGTTCGGCACCATCGGCACGTCCATGAGCACGAATGTTGGTCCGATCCCCGCGACCGCCATCGGGGTGGGAACACTGTCCGCAGCGGTCGCCCCAGCATTCCGTCCTTCTGGCATGACCAAGAACGGCGACCAGTCACTGACCGGTGATTGGACCGATATCTACGGGTGGATCGCCGATACCGGCAGCTTCCCGGGTTCGACGATCAACGGCAACGGACTTGTCGTCCAGGGAACCGAGTTGAAAGCGGTCATTTCGGCGACGGTCCCGTACGTGATCGCAAGTGGTTTTGGTGGTCCTCGACAGGCCGTGCGGCTGCTGGTGAACGGTGAAGAGGTTGCCAAGAGCCAAGAGGTGAGCGGTTGGTCAGGCACCATGACCGCCACCGCCTCGCTGCGGGTGAACGCGGGAGACCGCGTGACCATTCAGGGCTGGTCCAGCCACAACGCCGCGGTGCGCAACGGCACCGGAACCTGGGTACGAATCCAACGCGCCCAGCCATAGAGGTTTTGCTTCCTGCGGCGGTGCCCACGCGTTGCGAATCCTGCTACGTCACAGGTGTTTTGCGAAAGTGCGCTACACCGCAGTTATCCGCCGAGCTGGCCGTTCACGACCTGACAACCGAGAAGTGCCTCCGCTGGACCTGTTACAGGTCCGGCGGAGGTCTTCTTTATCCCCGCCAAGCGTGATGTGAGCCGCGGCCAGATCACCTCACCGCTCCCTTCGGATTCGGTGGGGTTCTTCATATTCATTCACCTGCGGCACGCCCCGGCAAGCCTGCTCATGGTCGATTCTTACCCGATGGTGTGAGAAGTGTCTGCTCGGGCCAGGGTGTGTGCGCTGTTCGAGATACAGCGAGTGAGTCTCAATGGGCCTCTGGAACAAGATTACGAATGCCGTTGACAAGGCGACTGATTGGGTTGGGGACAAGCTCGGTGGCGATTCCGATTCGAAAGATAACAAAAATGTCTCTAATGGAACTCCGCCCCCGAGTAATTCAGAAAAGACACAAACTACCCTGACGCCAGACCAGCAGAAGCTAGCCGATCTTGCTCTGGGGCAAGGGGCGAATGCCCAACAGCAGGCACAGCCAGTTCCAAACGTTGGAAATCCGTCGATCGGCGCTGGAAATCCTGCCGGTGCGGCGCCGATACTCCAAGGTCCCACGAAAACGTATACCGCGGATAACGTTCCTGGAGTTTCCACGTCGGTAGCTCCCGATCTCGCGACGTTGGCTGTCCCGCAACCAGCAAACGGCAACAACGCTCCGAAAACCCAAGCGCCTGAGAGTATTGGCGTGGTCGGCCAGCTGATGCTGGGTATGGCACCGCCTGGGAGCAAGTTCGAGGGGCAGACAGGCTACGGCCTCGATGGTTCGGTCGTCACCGACTGGAACCTGGTGGTACCAGGTCAGGAACCTACCCACTGGGCGACAACGAAGCAGACCCCTAACGAGAACGGGACGTGGACGAATGCCGTCTACGGCTCGGACGGTAAACCCACGTCGATTGAAGTCAGTCCACATCCCTTCGGCACTATGGGCCAGCTGGTTGAGGAGATGAGCCCTGCGGGCACGAACTTCGTGCCAACGGAAGTCCAAAACAAAGACGGCCTACAGATTATCGATTGGGATGTTGTCGGTCCTGGCTTTACACCAGTCCATTGGGGCCGAGCCGAGCGTCTAGAGCTCGGCGGCGGGATGATCGTAAATTCGAGCTATGCCTCAGACAATACTACCCGTCTTGGAATATCCCTCACGGATGCCTCAGGTGTAACTCTCAACTATCGGCCCGCGCTCGGCGCAGACGGAAACCCGGATCCTCAAAAGTGGTTGGCCACAGATGGGATCAACCTCTACACCCTCTCGGTTGGAATCGATCCGGCCGGAAATCCCACATACACACCTAATCGATCTCTGATCCCCCCATCGCCGAAAACCTACGATCTACCGGGTTTGGCTGGAGATGTCCTCGATGCCGTGTACTTCTGGAACCCGATTCAGGCGGGAGTTGGCAAGGCCGGCGTAAATGCCCTGGTCGGCATAGGTGGAATCTTGGGTTGGTGGGACGAGATCCCTGGTGGGCCAAATCTCTATAATTTGCCCTCGCAGCAGCAAAGTAAAGATGGTTTCGTCGATTTGCTAACGGCAGTAGGGCAGGACTATCTCTACCTCCAACTCGACTATCGTGACGCCGCCGGAAACAGGATATATAGCCCAGGTGGAAATCTTGACCGCCAGCAAGCTGTACTGAATGCATACAACGATCTATCCAAGCTCGTAATCGGCACCGACTGGAGTCAGTTCGAGGAAAACCCGTGGGACACGGTCGGCTCGGCTGTCTTCGGCATCGGAACCTTTCTGATCCCTGGTCCCAAGGGCATGGGCGCGCTCACCAAAGGTGCCGGTGCCGCCGACTCGATGGGTGGTGCGGGCCGACTAGGCGCAGTTCCGGATACACCCTGGCCGGAACTCCCTAGAAGAGCAGGGCCCGGAACGCCGCACCGCAATCAACGTATGGATGACGGACTTGGCGGATCAACGCGTCCGATGCTAGGCGAGCTCGCGCTTGAAATTGACAGGCTGACAACGGCGGGCATGGGTGAATCGGAAATCATTGCCGCCATCCGCAACAAGGGCATCGGCGACGATGTGCTTCGTAACGACCAGATCAGCGCCGCCGTCGCTGCGTCGAAAGAAAGGCCTGGCCTGCTAAACGCTGACCAGAGTATGGGAAGCAACGGCATGATATACGGTCCAGGAGGCAAAGCGCCTGCCGAAGACCTTCCTCTCGGCAGAAATCCGTTTACTCCAGAAGAGCCGAAGCCGCCCAAGTACACCCCACAAGAGTCCAAGAAACTCGGGGAAGATCTCCGGAGGGACACTCCGGCAACAAATACTGCCCACATGGAGAAGATTGATGGCAGCAAGGTCAAGGCGTGGACCTTGCCTGGTAGGGCGGACTTGTCCTCACAGGCACGAGGGAAGCTTGGCGAGTCCTTTACGCGGGCTCAGCTCGAGCTCCGCAATAGGGATCTAAGGGAGCAGGGTGTCGCTAACGTAGCCGATGCGTTAGAGCAAGGATCGGTGCAGGTTCCACTCAGTGATGGCACGTTCGTGGAAATCCATCCTGACTTCATCTATTTCGATCCAGAAACAGGCACGGCGAGGTTTTATGATTCGAAGTTTTCTGAAGGAGCTAGTTACACAGAGAATCAGCTCGATGGCTATCGGGCGTTGGTTGATGGCAAGAATGTAGATGGTATACGCACTGATCTCACATTCAGGGATCTGCAACTGACCGATCGCGCATTGAGATGGCTGCGAGAAAATAGGATATCTCTGGACACGCCGATCTCGGGCGTGGAAACTCATGCGTGGAATACTGAATACATGCCGGACGCGAATATTCTCGCCGAAGCGCAACGTGATCTCGCCGGTCGGGTTGCTGAGCCGGGTAGTAGCTTGAGTCAAGCTCAGGAATTCTTGAACAACCAGCTATACCCTGCGGTCAAGCCGATTTCATTCGCGACACCGTTGATACCTCCAACTGTATTTGGCCTTCAGTCGATCGATGCGGGAGCATGGTTGGCCGATATTGCTAACAATGGGCTTGGTGGCCCCGGGGTGCCCAATTTGTCGCAGTCCATCAGCCAAGATTGGCAGCTGGCTCGTGGCCCACAGGGTGAGAAGCTTGATCAATCGCTGCAGATTACTGTAGCTGTTCGAGGCGATCAACACTCAGACAGTGAGATTTTGAAAGCCAACGGGTACGTCCCCGTCGGATGGTGAGCGGATATTCGGTAAGCTAAACCGGTGTAACTGCACGGAAGGCAGGGGCGAGTTGAGCGGAACGATTAGTCATTACAAGGTGTTGTTGGGGGAGGAGCTTTCGTCGAAACTGGCTGAGCGAGGCTTGCTGCTCTCGGCCGATCTGAGCCAGGGCGACAGCCTGTGGTTCGTTGGGCAAGTGCCAGCGGTCCCCCGCTTGACCATGGCTGTGGAGTGTCTGGTGGAGACTCTCAAGGGCAGGATGGGAATGGCGGCATACGCCCATCTAATGTCGGTTGAGGTTGCTGAAGTGACCCGTAGCTTCCCCCTAGCTGCCCGGTCGAAGGAATGGTCGGACACTGACTACGATCTCAGTCTTGTCGAGATGACGGCCTTCAACAATTACATCAAGGCGGGCTGGTACGGAGTGTTCGATCTCGATGACGAGGCGAGCGTTGCCAGCGCGGCCGAGTGGGTGATGCAGTGTGTCCGGGGTCCGGTAGGTGAGTGGTTTTCGCAGCGTGACAGCCTGGCCAAGCTTGTCGGACTTGCCAAGTACCCCACGCCGAAGTCTGTAGACCAAGCAAATCCAGATGCCGAGCGACTGCGCGCGACCGTGATCTTGTGTGCGCTGAACGGTCGCTTGGCTGATGCGGCAGGTTTGATGGGTTGGTATCTCCAGGCTGGGCGATTCAGTGATTTCGATTCCTTCGAGCGGGCGACAGCGTTCGATATCGCTCTGCGTCAGCGGTTCCCCGGATACAGGGATGCCCGAGAGCTTATGGCCTGATCTGGACTCGGATCTCATGGCCTCGCGCAACATACGCCATGGAGTGATTCGCCTACTAGCTCGCCACCCGATCGGTGGCGAGCTAGTGAGCATCTTCCGGTTTAGGGTGCGGGTTCGCTCCGAAGAATGAGGTCGATTCGTGGCTGTCAGAGCCCACTTTGTTGTCACGCATGTAGTGTCTAGCAGTGGAGTTGAGTGCAGGCCGAGACGGACAACTCGTCGAGTTGGTCGAAGCAGGTGTATCTGAGTCATTAGAGCGGAACGGTTTCGCACGGTCGCTGCCGTTGGATCCTGATTGGGGTGTGTGGTTTACCGCTCTGGAAGGCGCAATTCCGAACTTGACTCCTGCGATCACACTGGGATTCGAGAAGCATCGGCATGGCGGTATCGGTGTCGCGGGGCACGTGTCGATTAGGTCCGATGCGGTCGGTGAAGTACTCGCGGCGCTGCCGTCTCATGCCTGAGCCGGATCGGGTCGACAGCGCTGTCGAATGGTTCATGGACTTTGTCTCCGGGCCGGCGGCTGAGTGGTTCGCCGGGCGGGATTCGATCGAGAAGCTTGTCGAGCTCGCCAAGACTCCTAACGCCGGGACCATCGACAACATCAGTCCGCGACGTTTGCGGGGGATCGCCACCCTATGTGTTGTGAACGGTCGGATGGACGACGCTCACTCACTGATGGACTGGTACATACAGCGCGGCAAGTTCAACGTCCTGGATTCGTTGGAGCGAGCCTCAGCTTTCGACGCGGCTTTGGCCATGTGTTTTCCTACGTATCGGGAGCGGTGACGCGCCGGCGAGAGCTATCTGACATCAACAGATTTGGTGACGCTGGGGTGAACGGCCTCGCATCACCGAACTCATGATCGACCTCTAAGCCTGGATCAGCGCCTGGAACGCCGACGTCAAACCCTTTGTCTGGTGCTACCGGTCGCGGCTGATGGAGGGCTCGATAACGGTGTCTGCGGCAAGGGTATCGGTGCAGGCATGGGTATTTCGTTTCGACGAGAATGAATTCCTTGTCGCCGAGAGCGATTCGGGTACTGCAACCTGATGAAGGCGGACCGGCTCCGAACTTCATCTTGGCGTTGCTGGTTGCATCGGCGGTGGTGGTGGCAGGAGTGGCATCGGCTGGGGCGGGAGCGGTGGTCGGCTGCTCTGAGGAGAAACCGGGCGACATAGATGCCGTAGGTCTGTCGATCTGTGGTGAATGAAGGCGGTGTTCCCGATCTTGGGGGTGCCGCTCTTTTTGAGCAGGTAGGAAGGTAAATCATGGCGTACACGCAGGTTAGCTTGCCGTTCGGGGATCTTCAGGGGCCGATTGGGCTCGAAGTCGATTCAGTGGGGAATACCTATGTCTCCAACCAAGGTGCGCGGCGGATCGAGAAGCTGTCATCTGATCACGCCCAAAGCTCGCTGCCAATGACCTTCGAAGGGACGCCTGCGGGTATCCGGGTTGATCAGGGCGGCAACATTTTTGCGGTGGACTATGGCGGTGGACGGGTCCTCAAGCTCGGGCGCGACGGGGTGGTTGTTGAACTCCCGTTCGTAGGACTGGACCGCTTCCCGAACGATGTGGACGTCGATGCGGTCGGCAATGTCTATGTCACCGATGGAGGGAATAACCGGGTGGTTCGACTGTCTCCGGACGGGACGCAGGTCGAACTACCCTTCACCGGCTTGTCCGGGCCGCATGGCATCCGGGTGGATCCCACCGGGAACATCACTGTCGCGAACAAGTCGGGATACAGTGTCGTTCGCTTGAATCCGCAAGGTATTCAGACGAAGGTGCCCTTCTCTCGGGTTCTGGGCCCCACCGGCGTGGATGTGGATGCTGAAGGCAATACCTACGTCACCAACTTCGGTGCGGATTCATTCATGATTCCGATTGCGGTGGTGAGTCCCGCGGGCGTTACTTCAGAGGTTCCGTTCCGCCAGTCCAGCGTGATGCGGCCGGTCGATATTCGTGTCGACAATGCTGGCAACATCACCGTCCTCGACTGGACGGGATCTGTGCAGCGGCTTGTGGTGACGGCCTAGATGGCCCGATCTGGAAGGTCTGCCGGCTCAGTTGATGCTGGAACCTGACGGCACCTTCAGTAGCATCTGGTCGTGAGTGTTGATGCCGCAGTAGCGGTTCCGGTTACGCCGGGTAAACGAGTGGTGCGCGGGCGGGGCGGGCGGTTCGAGTTTCTCGATGCGCTTCGGGGGTTGGCGGCCTTGGCGGTTGTGATTCAGCACTCGGCGGAGCGGCTCTGGCCGGAGTATTTCCGCTTCTCGCAAGCACATTTCGGGCTCGGGCAGTTCGGGGTGTTCGTCTTCTTTCTCGTCAGTGGGTTCATCATCCCTGCGTCGATGGAGCGAGGGCGGTCGCTGGGTGCGTTCTGGGTGGGACGATTTTTCCGGCTGTATCCGTTGTACTGGGTCTGTCTGATTGCAGCGATGATCCTGTACTCGGTACAGCGTTACAACCTGCCGGCGGATTTTCTCGAGCATCCCGTGCGCAACTTCATGATGAACCTCACCATGGTGCAGTTCTTCATCGGCGGCGCGGATATTCAGGTAATCGGCGCCTCTTGGTCGTTGTCCTATGAACTGGCGTTCTATCTGTTTCTGTCGCTGTTGCTGATTGCCGGGCTCAGCCGTCGGTCGGCGCCCCTGGCGGTTCTCGCGGTCGCTTTGATTCTTCCCGGGGCGTTCCTGCCACCCTCGATGATCACCGGCTCGCAGGCCGGTGTTGTGACGCGTTCGGTGGTGGTGGTCGCGACGGTCCTGGTCGCTGTGGTGTTCGCCTTCTGGGCTGGTGACCGGCGGTCGGCCCTGGCCGCGATCCTGCTTGTATTCATCACCGTCCCTTTGGTTCTCAATCAGCCCGGGGCGTCGGTGTTGACCTTCGGCTATTTCGCCACCATGTTTGTCGGAACGGCGCTCTACCGGATCACTTCGGGTGAGCTCACCGCGCGACGCGGGTGGGCGGTGTTCGGGTTCGCGGTGTGTGTCATTTTCGGGATCAGCCTCTTCGTGGAACCCACCCTGGACCCGATCACCGGTGTCTGGATCACCTGGGTGAAGCAGCCCGCCACCATCATTCCCGCCTATCTGCTGTTCGCGGCGGCGCTGTTGTTGCGGCGCTATTCTTTCCCGCGCCCATTGCTGTTCCTGGGGCGGATCAGCTACTCGCTCTACCTCGTTCACGCCCTCGTGCTCGACGCCCTGCCCCGCTGGACAGCGCCCGTCGCCGGCATTTCCGCGGCCTGGCTCACCTTGGGCACGTGGGTGATCGGTGCGGTGGTGATCGCGGCCGTGACCTACCGCACGATCGAGAAACCGTTCCACAACCTAGGCCACCGTTTGATCAGCAAATAGCCGTACGAAATCGGGCTGGGGAGCCTGCGCACCCTCCGGCGTCTGCGCCTTGTGATCGGAGCGGGCGGCGCTACTTCCCAATTCCCCTTTTCTGGAGGCAGTTATGCCATTCATCTTCACGTCGCGAAAGCTGGCTGCGGCGATCGTCAGCGTGGTAGTAGGCGCTGGATCGGTCGTGGCGATGACCGCGATCGGGACGGCCGCGACGGGGTGTATCGCGTCGGGTACGGATGCGGACATCAATGCCGCGCTGACCGGTAGCGGCGCGAAGGCGGTGCTGTGCCCCAATGCCGTGTTCGATCTTGCCGGTCCGGTCACGTTCACCGCGCCCGGCCAGGAGGTGTCGACGCAAGGCTATCCGACTGATCAGACGCGGGCCGTGCTACTCGTCAGCGGTAGCGATCAGACGACTGCGGTCAACGGCCTCGGACAGGCCGGTGCCGTGCTGCGCAATGTGCAGGTCGACGGAAACCGCCCGGCCCTCGGCCATTTGAAGGGTGAGGCGCTCATCCTGATGGGTGGAGCCGGCACGGATCAGACCGTGCGGGACACCGTCGCCCGCGAACCCCGAAGCTGGTCGGCAATGCACTTCTTCGAAGGCGCCGTCACCGATAACGTGCCCCAGTGTCAGCGGGCGACCATCGTCGGCAACCAGATCGGACCGGCGGGCCAGGCCGACGGAACTTGGGCGGACGGTATCTCGTTGGCCTGCGGATCGAGCCTTGTCCAGGGCAATACCGTGACCGACGCCACGGACGGCGCCATCGTCATTTTCGGCGCTCCCGGATCCACGATCCAGAACAACACCATCGTCGCCGTCTCCCGCCAGTTGCTGGGTGGCATCAATATGGTCGACTTCGCCCCGGTGGGCGGCAACTACACCGGGACCGTCGTCGAGAACAACGTGATCGACGGCAGGAGCGACTTCATCAAGGTCGGCATTGCGATGGGCCCCGCGATCTGGAACTGCGCGACCGGCACCAACTACGGCGCCGCCGTCACCGGTAATACGCTGCAGGGCCTGAACATCGGCTACGGCTACGCCGTCAACGGCGTCACCAATTGGACCGTGACCGGCAATATCGATCACGCGCGACATGTCGGCGCTCCCGGATTCGGTTGCAGCGGTGTGCAATCGGCGCCGTCCGGCTTCCAGATTCAGGCGGCGACCTCGGCCACGCTGCAGCCGGAGTTCCAGCACGCGCAGCTTCAGTCCGTGCTCGGTATCTCCGAGCCGCCGATCCTGCGCGTCCCCATCACGTCGCCCACCGGTTGCGGGGTCATGCGGGTGGACGAAGGCTTCCACCCCGGCCAGTCGCTCTCCTCGTGCGACGGCCGTTTCACGCTCACTCTGCAGAATGACGGCAACCTCGTGCTCACGCAGTCCGGCACCCCCATCTGGGCTTCCGCGACCGCCGGCCGCGGCAGCGTGGTGGCCATCATGCAGCAGGACGGCAACTTCGTCCTCTATGACGCTGCGGGCCGAGTTCTCTGGTCGACCCGGACCAACCCCAGGGGCTCGGTCCTGGCGGTTCAGGATGACGGCAACGTTGTCGTCTACACGGCAGACGCCCAGCCGTTGTGGTCGACGAACACGGCGCGCTAGTGCCGTGGGACCCGGTGTGATCCGGGCCGGGGAATGAGCCGGCACATCCACCACGGGCGGTTGGGGAATTCGGGCGAGTAGATGCGCACGCTCAGTTCCTCGGTCCGATGGCTGCCGGGGGAACGGACGAGGATGTGGATGTTCTCGCTGGTCCGGTGTGGTTGCGGGCTGTTCCAGAGTTCGTCCCACTCGGGTGCTTCCTGGCATCTGCGCACGGCTGCCGCGATCTGCACATCGGTGGCGATGTTCGGAGTGAGCATGCGCACGCTGTGGAGCAGGCGCTGGGCTTCCTGGCGCCAGCCGACGATTACCGTGCGGGCGGCGGGGTTCAGGAACATCCATTCGACGAAGTTGGTGCCGGGACTGCTGCCGGGGAATACGCGTTGGTGGGCGGCATTGGCGGCGACGATCGTAAAAGTCGGCAGGGCATAGAGACTCGCCGGATGCGGGAGGCTGTTCAAGTCGGCCAGATCATCCTCGGTTGGTACCAAATGGTCGGTATTGGATAAACCGAATACCCCGGGCAGACTCAGGCCGAGGATGTATTTGCGATACATCGGCGGCACATCCAGCTGGTCGAACAGGACTTGCAGGGTGGGCAGGGTCGTCGGCCGGGTGCCGAGTTCGATCTTTTCGATCAGGGAGACCGAGACGCTGGCTCGTTTGGCGAGTTCGGCGCGGGTGAGGTGAGCATCCTCGCGGCGACGACGGATGTATTCGCCGAATCGGTTGTCGGCCAACGCGGCTCACCTCTTTCCTATTGACAACTCACGGGTTCTGTATGCCGGGTTTCCCACGGATTGTGTGGACGGAGATCGTTGATCTTCGAACCGAATACCTCGGATAATAGAACACATGTTCGAATGATAGCTGGAATGGTGCCACGACCTGCGATGGTGCGGGTCGTGTTGCCGTCGTGCTTGGGGTGGAAGGCGGTCTTGTGGACTGGGTGGACAGATGCGTCGGCGGGAGGGTTGCGCGGGCGATGGGTGATGCGGGGATCGGGGTGGTGGAGCTGGCTCGGGGGATGGGGATCGATGAAAGGATTCTCGTTGATCGACTTGCCGCGCCGGCTACATTCACGGCCTGCGAGTTGATCGTGGCGGCAGGGGTTTTGGGGTGTGATGCTGTCGGGTTGCTTCCGGATGCGCGGTGCCGGGAGTGTGTGGAGAGTGCGCGGGGCGGGTCGACGCGATTGTCCGAGAGGTATTTTCGGTGTGCTCGGTGAGAATTGAATGAATGAGGGCGGCGCTCCCGTGGTTGGGAGCGCCGCCCTCATTTTTTGCGTTGGGGGTCAGGCGATCGATGTATCTCCAAGGGCCACAGAGAGACTGCGCAACAGGGGGATCAGGTCGGCGCGGTCGGTGGCGGGGAAGGCTTGCAGGACGCGTTCCTGATTGGCGGCGTGCAGGGGGAGCATCGTGTCGACCAGGTCGCGGCCGGCGTCGGTGAGTTGGACTCGGATGGCGCGGCGGTCGGTGGGGTCGGGGACGCGTTCGACCAAGTTCTTGGCGGCCAGGCGGTCGATGCGGTTGGTGATGGCGCCGGAGGTGACCATGAGGGCCTTGTTCAAAGCGCCCGCGGTCAAACCGGTGTCGCCGCCGTTGCGGCGGAGGGTGGACAGGACATCGAACTCCCAGAACTCCATGTTGTGGGCGCGGAAGAAGTCGGCGAGTTCGCGGTCCAGGATGCGGGCGATGCGGGTGAGGCGGCCGGTCAGTTCTACGTAGGAAACGTCCAGGTCAGGGTGGATTCGGCCCCAGGCGGCCCGGATCTCGTCGACTGCGTCGGACATGGTGGCTCCTCTCGAAGTTGAAAATCTCAATATCAAGATACTTGACACTGAGAGATCTAGATGGTGTTATTTCAACGTTGAGATTATCAATGAGGAGCTAACGATGAACAGCATGACGCGCGGCGGGGCGGCCGCACTGGTGGGGACCCTGGCGGTTACCGGGCTGGCGCCGCTGGTGTGGGGATCCACCTACGCGGTGACCACGGAGTTCCTGCCCGACGACCGGCCCATGTTCACGGCGCTCATGCGGGCGCTGCCCGCGGGGCTGCTGCTGCTCGCCATTACGCGGAAGCTGCCGCACGGCGAATGGGTGTGGAAGGCAGGTGCTCTCGGCGTGCTGAACATCGGAGCCTTCTTCCCGCTGCTGTTCCTCGCGGCCTACCGGCTGCCGGGCGGCATCGCCGGGGTGCTCGGGGCCGCGGCGCCGCTGATCGCGCTCGGATTCGCCACCGTGGCGCTGAACGAGAAGGTCACCACGCGGAAGCTGGTCGCGGGCATCATCGGAATGTTCGGTGTGGCGCTCGTGGTGCTGCGGGCCTCCGCCGCACTCGACACCGTCGGCGTGATCGCGGGCCTGCTCGGCGCGGCCTCGATGGCCGGCGGCACCATCCTGACCAAGCGCTGGGGACGGCCGGAAGGCGTGGGCCCGCTGGCACTGACCGGCTGGCAGCTCACCGCGGGCGGACTCATGCTGCTGCCGCTGGCCCTGCTCATCGAGGGCGCGCCGCCGGCGCTGGATGCCACCGCCATCGGCGGCTACCTCTACCTCGGACTGATCGGAACCGCTGCGGCGTACGCGATCTGGTTCCGCGGACTGGCCAAGGCCAATGCCACCTCGGTCGCCTTCCTCGGACTGCTGAGCCCGCTGTCGGCCGCCGTCATCGGCTGGATCGCGCTCGGCCAGGCCCTCACCCCGCTGCAGATGCTCGGCATGGCCATCGCGCTCGGCGGCACCCTGCTCGGACAGACCGGCGCGGCGCCGAAGCCCGCACCCGAGCCGGCGAAGCGCGTGGTCGAGGTCGGGGAGGTCCGGCTCATGGCCGCCGCCACCCGTACCGCCGCCTGAACACCTCGCAATACCCGAAATAAGCCCTCCCACAAGCCGGTACGCGCTCCCGCGGCGCGTACCGGACCCATTTCACGAAGGAGTTCCCCAATGCACATCACGGTTTTCGGAGCCTCGGGCGGAGTCGGCAGCCGGACGGTGATCGAGGCGGTGCGCCGCGGCCACCGGGTGCGGGCGGTGTCGCGCGACGCGGCGAAGCTGACGGACCTGCCGGACGGCGTCGAGGTCTGGTCGGGCGATGTGTCCGACGCCGAGCAGGTGGCGGCCGCGAGCGCCGGCACCGACCTGGTGATCAGCGCGACCCGGCCGGTGCCCGGCCGCGAACACGAGCTCGCGGAGGTCGCCGAGGCCCTGCTGGAAGGACTGCGGCAGCAGGAAACTCGACTGCTGGTGGTCGGTGGCGCGGGCAGCCTCACCGTGGCGGGCACCGGCAAGACCGTGGTCGAACAGCCGGACTTCCCCGACTTTCTGAAGCCGATCGCCAATGCCTGCGGCGACCAGCTGGCGGTGTTCCAGCGGGCAGCGCAACAGCCCGGCGGCGGCGCGGTGAACTGGGCCTATCTGAGCCCGGCCGCTCTGCTCGAGCCCGGCGAGCGCACCGGAACCTACCGCCTCGGCGCGGACGAGCTGATCGCCGATGACGAAGGGAACTCCGCGATTTCGATGGAGGACCTCGCCGTCGCCCTGCTCGACGAGGCCGAGCAGCCCAAGCACCACCGCGTCCGATTCACCGTCGGGTACTAGGACACCAGCTCGGCGCTGTCGATCAGATAGCTGTCGCCGTTCGGGACCAGCGTGGCCACACGCTTCTCGACGGCGACTTTGCCGTCCCCATAGACCAGATGCAGCTGATAAGTGACCGTATTGTCCGCCGGATTCGCCGTCACTTCCGAGGTAACGACAGTGGCGACGGTCTTCCAGAACGACTCGTAGCCGGCGAATCCGCCGATGCGGTTCTGATAGCTCGTGGTCAACCGGGCCCACGCGGCGCCGGTGTTCCCGAGCAATGAGGAGTAGTGCGAACGCAGGAAGTTCGCCATCTGCGTCGCCGCGGCGGCCGCCGTGGTGGGCTGCGTGGTGACCTGGGTCGTCGAGACGGTGGTCGGTGCCGTCGTGACGATCGACGTGCTGCCGGCCGTCGTCGGACCGGTTGCCGCCGAAGTCGTTCCCTGCCCGGCGGGCGGGCTGTCGTCACCGGTGAACCGCACCGCCAGAACCACACCCGCGATCAGCAACACCACAAGTGCTGCCGCCAAGATGATTCCGCGTCGCGGGACCGTCTGCGACTTCGGCGAGCCCGGCGACTCGGGCAAGCCCGGCGGACTCGCGTCGTGGGGCGGTGTGGCGGGATATGTGTGTGGTGACAGCCCCGGCGCGGTGGAAGCCGCGTGTGCCGTCGGCGCGTCGGGCAGCGTAGAGCTGCGGGTCGTAGCACCCGCCGCCCACCCGGCCTGCCCCGGCACCCCGGGCAGCGGGTTGATCTGGGTCGGAGCCGTCCGGAAAGGCGTTGGCGCACCGCCGTTCTCCCGATCCAGCGCGGCTCGTGCCGCGGCCGCCAGCACCCCGGCGGCCGGGAAGCGCTCATCCGGATCCTTCGCCATCCCCTGTGCGATGACCGCATCGAACGCACCGGGCACATTCGCCGCCTCCGACGGCCGCGGCGGCGGCAGCGTGAGGTGGGCCGCGATCTGCCGGCCGAGACTGTCGACGGGGAACGGCTTTGCGCCCGTGAGGCATTCGTGCAGGACGCAGGCCAGGGAATACACATCCGCCCGCGAGTCGTAGCGTTCGTGTGCGAGTCGTTCCGGGGCCATGTAGGCGAAGGTGCCGATGGCGGCGCCGACCGTGGTCAGGCTGGTGTCGGCGTCGCCGCGGGCGATGCCGAAGTCGATGAGATAGGCGAAATCGCCTGGTGCGATGAGGATGTTGGACGGTTTCACATCCCGGTGCACCAGCCCTTGCCGATGTGCCGCGTCCAGGGCCGCCGCGACCTGTTCGAGGATCCCGACCGCCCGCGCCGGGGGCAGTGGCCCGCCGTGCACCAGTACCGCCGCCAGATCGGTCCCCTCGACCAGCCGCATGTCCAGGAACAGCTGGCCGTCGATCTCCCCGTACCCGTGAATGGGAATGATGTGCGGTTCGCTCAGCCGCGCCGCCGCCTGCGCTTCCCGGCGGAATCGTTCCCGGTATCCCTGGTCGTGGGCGAAGTCCTCGGGCAGCACCTTCAGCGCGACGACCCGATCCGTCTCGGTGTCGTAGGCGCGGTACACCCGCCCCATGCCGCCCTCACCGAGCAGTCCGAGCAGCCGGTACCGGCCGAACGGTGTTCCGTCCACGGTGTTCCCCTATCGCGTGTGCGCCCCGAGTATTCGAAAATACTCGAGCACGAAGCGAACAGGACAATACCTTTCGAGCCCTGGCGAGCACTCGGAAGCGGGTCTGCCCTGCGGAAATGCGAAGAGGGCGGCACCCCGAACCGGGAGTGCCGCCCTCTCAGCGTATTTCGGCCGGGGCTCAGAAGACCCGGAAGCCCGCGCCCACGCCGCCCTTGCGGTTGATGTCGGCGAGCACCATATCCATGGTGGTGGACAGGTCCGGCTGGTAGATGAGATCGCCCGCGCCCTTGCAGGACGGCAGTTCGACGCTCACCGGGCCGACGTCGATGCTGGTGCCGGCCACGATCATGCCGACCAGGCGGTCGCCGAGCAGCACCGGCGCGCCGGAGTCGCCGTGGTCGGCGCAGACCTGGCTGCGGAACCAGGCCGGGTTCACGTCCCAGACCACGCCGCAGGTGTAGCCGGTGGTGCGGCCGTTCTTGCAGGCCATATCGCCGAGCTTGGGGGCGCCGCCGACGCCGTTGATGACCGACTGCGCGACCTGCCGGGTCGGGATGACCCGCTCGGCGTCGAAATGGATAACGGCCCAGTCGTTTCCGTCGTACTTGTTGGCGATGACGCCGATGCCGCCGCTGGGGGTGTATTCGGCGGCGATGCGCGCGCCGATCTCACCGCAGTGGCCGGCGGTCAGGCCGACGAGCCGGTTCTCGTTGTCGTAGCCGATGGCGGTGAGCGTGCACTCGGCCACCATGCCCTCGTCGTCGAGCTGTTCGACATAGATGCCGGAGCCGCCGCCGAGCGTGACCGGCGGCGCGGCCTGGGCGCTCGCGGGCATCAGCAGAGCGGAGCTGAGCGCGGTCGCGGCGATGGCCGCCCAGCGCAGGACTCGGGCGCGGCCCGCAGACAACATTTGCTTTTTCCCATCCCCGGGACGCGCGTGTGCGTCCCCCGGCTGAACGAATCGACGAACGCGATTGAAAAATGAGCTTTCCAGCGCGCTCGCGGATCTTGTCACGACGCTCACCGGAGGCGCAAGTACCTGCCGGTCGGTGACTGATTCGGCGACCGATGCGCTATCCCCGGACCGCCTCGGGAAGGCGCATACTGAATAAGTCTTGACCTTGACGCTACGTCAACTTGCATCCTGAGTTGGTCGAGGCGAACGAAAGGAAGAAAGGACGAACAGTGGCAACCGAATGGTCCATCCAGGATCTGGCCAAGGCCGCCGGCACCACCAGCCGCACCCTGCGGCACTACGGTCAGCTCGGCCTGCTGCCGCCCACCCGGATCGGTTCCAACGGCTACCGCTATTACGGCCAGGAATCCCTCGTGCGATTACAGCGGATCCTGTTGCTGCGCGAACTCGGACTCGGTCTGCCGACCATTGCCGAGGTTCTCGAGGGCGAACAGGACACCGCCGCCGCCTTGCGCACGCATCTGGAACTGCTGAAACAGGAGCAGGACCGGATCGCGCGCCAAATCGCCTCGGTGCACACCACATTGCGCAAAACGGAAGCAGGTGAGCCACTCATGGCGAACGAAGTGTTCGACGGATTCGATCACACGCAGTACAAGGACGAGGTCATCGAGAAGTGGGGCAAGGACGCCTACGAATCGGGTGACCGCTGGTGGCGGGGGCTGAGCGACGCCGAGAAGAAGGCGTTCATGCAGACCCACGTCGATATCGCCGACGACTACGGCCGCGCACACCGCGCCGGAGTCCCGGTCGACAGCGACGAGGTGCAGGCCATCGTGCAGCGGCACTACGACTGGCTGGGCGTGAGCTACCAGGGCAAGCCCCCGGTCAAGCAGCACTTCCTCGGACTCGGCGAAATGTACGTCGCGGACCCGCGTTTCGCGGCCAACTACGACGGCCCCGGCGGCGAGGGCACCGCGGCCTACGTCCGCGATGCGATGAAGGTCTACGCGGAGGCCAACCTCTGAGGCCGGTGGATCGCATAGAGAACGGCCCGAGCGAGAAACACTCGCTCGGGCCGTTTTGCATTCGCCCCTGAGAGAAGGGGTTTCAGGGGGAACCCCTGAGAGTTACGAGAGTTGTCTAAGCGGCACACATGGACTGCATGACGCCCTTGAGGATCGGCGCACCATAAGTGGTCGGCGCGAACGCCAGGGTCTGCGCGACCGACAGCGGCGTGAGGATCGTCGAGGCCACACCGGTCCAGCCGGCGATCATATTGCCCAGTGTCATCAGCAGACTGGTGGTGTCCAGCGCCAGAGTCACCAGATCGAAGGCATTCTCGACGGTCACATCGGCGAGCGCCACGGTATTGAACACCTTGCCCTCGTAGATGTCGAAGCCCAGATTGGCGAGGAAGGTCATCGGCCCGTAGTCCATGGCGTTCACCAGCGGACCGAGCTGCTCGGTGCGGCGCAGGGTCACGATCTCGGCGACCCGGTTGTGCTCCAGAAAGCCCTGGAGGGCAACGGCATTGGCATTGACCGCCGCCGGGTCTACCGGCAGTCCGGCGGTGGTGGTGAGGAAGGAACGGGTCCGCTCCACCAGATCGGAGGTCTTCAGCTCGGCCAGCGGCGTGCAGGCCCCGTCGGCGAGGGTGAGCTGATTGGCGAGATCGATCAGCGGCTGCGGAACTGCGACCTGCTCATCGGGCAGCTCCAGCCGGAGCTTCTGGTACGCGCCGGAGGTGTTGCAGCCCAGCGCGAGCTGATCCTGCACGGCCCGCGCCAGGGATTTCACGCCATTGAAGATGGCGCCCACGATCGGCTTGAGCACGAAGCCGACGGTCGGCACCAGGCTGGCGCCCAGCTGCGCCGGGATCTTCACGATGCGGGTGGCCAGGATGAAGGTCTCGATCACATCGTTCACCGTGAGGTGGGTGATCGGGATGACCTTGTTGATCCGCCCGGTGCGAATGGCGTCCAGATTGTTCACCAGATGGGTGACGATCGGATCGTCCAGGAATTCCAGCCGCCCGCCGAATTCGGCCGAGTCGATGGGCAGCGTGGAGCGGTGCACGCGGATATTCGCGATGGAGTACCGGAAGTCGTCCACCCGCCGGTCGTAATCGGCCTGCTGATGCGCGGGCACCACGGTGCGAATCGCGGTCGCCGCATTCGTAATGATGTCGTCGAAGGTTGCCGAGCCCTTGCCGCAGACTCCGTCACCGTCGGCGACGGGTGCGGCGGCGAGGGTGTCCTCGGCGGCTCGGGCGGGAGCCGCGGCGGGGATCAGAGCTGCGGTGCCGAGGACGGCGGACAGCGTGAGCGCGCCCACGAGGGGCGCGAGACGGGGGAACCGCATGGGTGATGGTCTTCCGGGTCTAGCGGGGGCACGGCCGCGTAGTTAGCACACGGCAACAAACTGGACGGACGTTCAGCTTGGTTCGGTATGTAATACAGTCCGCGTGACGCGCTTGTCCGGGATTCGGTGAACATTGCGCAAAACCTCGACGATTTCTCCCACCCACCGGGACGGCCCGGACCACCTCCGCAAACCCTCCCCACCGGAGCCCACGCGCGCTCTCATCACCTTCCGATACGCTGGGCTCCCGTGACCGCCGCATCGCCCTTCGATCTCATTGTCGTCGGCTCCGGTTTCTTCGGGCTGACCGTCGCAGAACGCACCGCCAACCTGCTCGGAAAGCGGGTATTGGTGGTCGAACGCCGCTATCACCTGGGCGGCAACGCGTACTCGGAGGCGGACCCGGAAACGGGCATCGAAATCCACAAGTACGGCGCCCACCTCTTCCACACCTCCAACAAGCGGGTGTGGGATTACGTGAACCAGTTCACCGAGTTCACCAACTACCAGCACCGGGTCTTCGGCCTGCACAAGGGCCAGGCGTACCCGCTGCCCATGGGGCTGGGCATGATCTCGCAATTCTTCGGCCGCTACTACACCCCCGACGAGGCGCGTGCGCTCATCGCCGAGCAGTCGGCGGAGATCGACAGCAAGGACGTGACCAACCTCGAGGAGAAGGGCATCTCGCTGATCGGCCGCCCGCTCTACGAGGCGTTCATCCGCGATTACACGGCCAAGCAGTGGCAGACCGATCCCAAGGAGCTGCCGGCCGGCATCATCACCCGGCTGCCGGTCCGCTACACCTTCGACAACCGCTACTTCAACGACACCTACGAGGGTCTGCCCAAGGACGGCTACACCGCGTGGCTGTCCAAGATGGCGGAGAGCCCGAATATCGAGGTGCGCCTCGATACCGACTGGTTCGACGTACGCGACGAGGTCCGCGCCCAGAACCCGGACGCCCCCGTCGTCTACACCGGTCCGCTGGACCACTACTTCGACTACGCGGAGGGCGAACTCGGCTGGCGCACCATCGATTTCGAGACCGAGGTGCTCGAAACCGGTGACTTCCAGGGCATTCCGGTCATGAACTACAACGATGCGGACGTGCCGTTCACCCGCATCATCGAGCCGCGCCACTTCCACCCCGAGCGCGACTACCCGACCGACAAGACGGTCATCATGCGCGAGTTCTCGCGCTTCGCCCAGACCGGCGACGAACCGTACTACCCGATCAACACCCCCGACGACCGCGCCAAACTGGTCGCCTACCGCGAGCGCGCCAAGGCCGAGACCGCGGACAACAAGGTGCTCTTCGGCGGCCGCCTGGGCACCTACCAGTATCTGGACATGCACATGGCCATCGGCGCCGCGCTGAGCATGTTCGACAATGTGCTGCGGCCGCACCTGGAATCCGGCGCTCCCCTGGTGGACACCGCCGAATGACCGCCCAAGCGACGCTGGAAGAGATGACCACCGAGACCCGCGCCAAGTCCCTGCTGCAGCGCATCATCCTGCCGCGGCCGGGCGAACCCCTCGATGTGCGCAAGCTGTACCTCGAGGAATCCGAGACCAATGCCCGTCGCGCGCATGCCATCACGCGCACCGCGCTGGCCATCGGCGCGGAATCCGAGGTGTCGTTCTGCACCTATTTCAACGCCGTCCCGGCCAGCTACTGGCGGCGCTGGAGCGTGCTGAAGTCCGTGGTGCTGCGGCTGGAACTGTCCGGCCACGGCCGGGTGGACGTGTACCGGTCCAAGGCCGACGGCTCCCGCATCCACGTGCAGGGCGACGAGTTCAGCACGCCCGGCGACGGCGCCGCGGCCGCCGCCTTCGTGGAATTCGAAGTGGATCTGGGCCCGTTCGAGGACGGCGGCTGGATCTGGTTCGACATCACCACCGACAGCCACGTCGAAATGCGCAGCGGCGGCTGGTACGCGCCGATCGAGGCGCCGGGTGAGGGCAGCATCGCCGTCGGCATGCCGACCTTCAACCGGCCGACCGATGCGGTGAAGACCATTGCGGCCCTGGGCTCCGACCCGCTGGTGCTGAACAAGATCAAGGCCGTCATCATCCCCGACCAGGGCAATCGCAAGGTCGTGGACGAGCCCGGATTCGCCGAGGCGGCCGCGCCGCTGGGCGACCGCCTCGCAATCCACAACCAGCCCAACCTCGGCGGCTCCGGCGGCTACAGCCGCGTCATGTACGAGGCGCTCAAGACCACCGACGCCGAGTACATCGTCTACATGGACGACGACATCGAGATCGAGCCCGACTGCATCCTGCGCGCGCTGGCCTTCTCTCGATTCGCCAAGTCGCCCATCCTGACCGGCGGCCAGATGCTCAACCTGCAGGAGCGCTCGCACCTGCACACCATGGGCGAGGTCGTGGATCGCGGCATCTTCATGTGGACCGCGGCTCCCAATGTCGAATACGACCACGATTTCTCGAAGTACCCGCTGCGCGACCGCGACAATTCGAAGCTGCTGCACCGCCGCATCGATGTCGATTTCAACGGCTGGTGGACCTGCGTGATCCCGCGCCAGGTCGCCGAGGAGATCGGGCAGCCGCTGCCGCTGTTCCTCAAGTGGGACGACGTCGAATACGGTTTGCGCGCACGCGAACACGGCTATCCGACCGTCACGCTGCCGGGTGCGGCGGTGTGGCACATGGCGTGGAGCGACAAGGACGACGCCATCGACTGGCAGGCGTACTTCCATCTCCGCAACCGCCTGGTCGTTGCCTCGCTGCATCTTCCGAACGACGGCCGGCCGATGGTCATCAACACCGTCAAGGCCACGCTGAAGCACCTGCTGTGTCTCGAGTACTCCACGGTGGCCATCCAGAATCAGGCCATCCGCGACTATCTCGCCGGCCCGGACAAGCTGTTCGAACTGCTCCCCACCGCGCTCGGCAAGGTGCACGCCATGCGCAAGGAGTACCCGGACGCGGTCATCGTGCCGTCCTCCACCGAACTGCCCATGGCCTCCCGCGCCGACGTGGGCGCGGTCGGCGAGCCCGGCAATCCCATTGCCAAGATCGCCCGCCTCGGCAAGGGCGTGCTGCACAACTTCCGCAAGGCCAAGCCGCAGCATCACGACACCCCGCAGCTGAACGTGCCCACCCTGGACGCGCGCTGGTTCCTGCTCTCGCAGGTCGACGGCGTGACCGTAACGACTGCCGACGGCCGCGGCGTCGTCTACCGTAAGCGCGATCCCCGCAAGGCCGCGGAGCTGTTCAAGGAGGCCATGCGCCTGCGCAAGGAACTGGCCGAACGGTTCCCGGAGGTGCGTGAGCAGTATCGTGCCGCGCACGCGCACCTCAGCAGCAAGGCCGCGTGGGAGAACGTTTTCGGCATCACAGGAAATGAGACCAAATGAGCGCACCCCAGTCGGCGTCCGATTCCGATCGCGGTCTGCGAGTGGTCCCGGATACGCCGGCGGCCCCCGCGCCCGCCGAGGTCAAGATCATCAACGCGGTGCAGGCCACCATCGGCCAGAACCCGGCGGTGGTCAAGGCCGCCCGCGGCATGTCCCACTTCGGTGAGCATTCACTCGGCTGGATCGGCATCGCCGCCGTCGGCGCGCTGGTCGACAAGCCGCGCCGCCGCCAGTGGGCCGGTGCGGCCGTCGGCGCGTTCGGCGCGCACGCCGCCTCCGTGGTGATCAAGCGGATCGTCCGCCGCCCCCGGCCCAACGATCCATCCGTGCAGGTCAACGTGTCGACGCCGAGCAAGCTGAGCTTCCCGTCCTCACACGCCACCTCCACAACGGCGGCGGCTGTGTTGCTGGGCAGGCTCACCGGGCTACCCTTGCCTGCGGTGCTCGTCCCGCCGATGCTGCTCTCCCGGGTCGTCCTCGGAGTGCACTACCCCTCCGACGTGCTCGCCGGTTCAGCGCTGGGCGCCGCATCAGCCGCCGTAGTGCTTGCCGCCGAAAAGAGACTCGCCAAGTGACCGCATCACAGGAAAGAGCGCTTGTTGACATGAGCGAAGAGCCGACCAGCACCGAGCTAGACGAGGCGGTCGTCAAGGGACCGCCCAAGACGCTGGCCGGCGGCCTCGTGAAGGCCATGCGCCCGCGCCAGTGGGTCAAGAACGTCCTGGTGCTGGCCGCTCCGCTGGCCGCGGGCAAGACCGCGGCCGGTGACCTGGTCATCGGCGACTGGCAGGTGCTGGGCAACCTGGGCATCGCCTTCGTGGTGTTCTGCATGGCGGCCTCGGGCATCTACCTGGTCAACGACGCGCTCGACGTGGACGCCGACCGAGCGCACCCGACCAAGCGGTACCGGCCCATTGCCGCCGGCGTCGTGCCGGTCAACCTGGCCTACGCGCTCTCGGTCGTGCTGCTGGCGGCCTCGATCCTGCTGTCGTTCATCGCCTCCTGGAATCTCGCCGTGGTGATGGCCGTCTACATCGGCATCCAGCTGGCCTACTGCTTCGGCCTCAAGCACCAGGCCGTGCTCGATATCTGCATCGTCTCCTCCGGCTTCCTGCTGCGCGCGGTCGCCGGCGGTGCGGCGACGGGTATCGCGCTGTCCCAGTGGTTCCTGCTCATCATGGCGTTCGGCTCGCTGTTCATGGCGGCCGGCAAGCGCTATGCCGAGCTGAAGATCGCGCTCGACACCGGCGCTAAGATCCGCAAGTCCCTGGAGTACTACACGCCGACCTACCTGCGCTTCGTCTGGACCGTGGCCGCCACCGCCCTGGTGGTGTTCTACGGTCTGTGGGCGTTCGAACAGGGTCGGGCCAAGGACACCGAGATGTACGCCATCTCGATGGTCCCCTTCACCATCGCCGTCCTGCGCTATGCCGTGGACGTCGACGGCGGTGAAGCCGGTGAACCCGAAGAGATCGCCCTGGGGGACCGGGTCCTCCAGTTCCTCGCAATCGCCTGGATCGGAGCGGTAGGTGTCGCTGTCTATCTCACCTGACGTGGTAGAGGGAGAAGAGCGAGAGGAGGGCGCGCCGACGGCACAGTTGCCGGTCGGACGCGCCCGCCGTCGTGCGGTCGATTCCGCGCGCGGCTTCACGCGACTATCCCGAACCGTATTCGTCGGTGGGATCCTGCTGACCGCGGCCGTGTTCGCGGCCGGCGGCTGGCAGCGGCGCTGGATCGCCGATGACGGCCTGATCGTGCTGCGCACGGTGCGCAACCTGCTCGCGGGCAATGGTCCCGTGTTCAATATGGACGAGCGCGTCGAGGCGAACACCAGCACGGCCTGGACCTACATCGTCTGGTTCTTCAGCTGGCTCACCCAGATCCGGCTGGAGTACGTGGTGCTCGGCATCGCGCTCACGCTGTCGGTGCTGGCGGTCGTATTCGCCATGCTCGGCGCGGCCCGGCTGTGGGGCGGAACGGGTTCCGCGCTGCTGCTGCCCGCCGGCGTGCTGGTCTACATCGCGCTGCCGCCGGCGCGCGACTACGCCACCTCCGGGCTGGAGTCCAGTCTGGTCATCTTCTGGCTGGCCGTGCTGTGGTGGTGGCTGATTCGCTGGAGCCAGACCGAGCAGCCGCGCCTGGCCAACTTTTTCGGGCTGGTGTTCTTCGCGGGCCTGGCCCCGCTGATCCGGCCGGAGATGACGCTGGTCGGCGCGCTGGCCCTGCTCATGATCTTCTGCGCGCCGCTGCCGCAAACCCGGCTGCGGCCCATGGTGTTCCGTGCGCTCATCGTGGCGGTCGCGGGCCTGGTGCCGGTCGGCTACCAGATCTGGCGGATGGGCTACTACGGCCTGCCCTACCCGAACACCGCCGTGGCCAAGGACGCGGGCGGGGCCAAGTGGGGTCAGGGCTTCGTCTATCTGTGGAACTTCATCGGCCCGTACTGGCTCATCGTGCCGCTGGTGGTGCTGGCCGTGGCCGGAATCGTCGCCGGGCTGGCGTACCGGGCCGACCATGCGGGCGGTCGCCACACCGCGGATTCCGATGCGGCCCAGGACAAGAGCCTGCGCCGGCGGATCCACCGCCTGAGCCAGTGGCTGCACTCGCCGTCCGCGGTGGTCGCGCTCATGCTGGGCAGCGGTGCGCTGCTCACCGTGTACGAGATTCGCGTCGGCGGCGACTTCATGCACGGCCGCATGCTGCTGCCGCAGCTGTTCTGCCTGATCCTGCCGGTGGCGGTGCTGCCGCTGCGGGTGCCGGCGGGCTGGTTCGGGGTGCCCGGATCGCGGCGGCTGGACTGGGCTTTCGCCATTGTGCTGCTGGCCTTCGCGGGCACCATCGGCTGGGCGCTGTTCGCGGCCAACACCACGGCCATCAAGTCCGGCACCAAGATCAGCTCGACCGGCATCGTGGACGAGCGGATCTACTACGTGCTCAATACCGGTCACGATCATCCGATCCGGGCCGAGGACTACCTGGATTACCCGCGCATGCGGGCCATGGTGCAGGACATCGCCAACAATCCCAATGGCGGTCTGCTGCTGAACTCGCCGTCGTTCATGGCGTGGTACATCGCGCCGCCGCCGCTGCCCATTCCCGAGGGCGGCGCCGGGCATACCGTGTTCTTCCTGAACCTCGGCATGACCAGCATGAACGTGCCCCTGGACGTGCGGGTCATCGATCAGATGGGTCTGGCGTATCCGCTTGCGGCGCATACCGAGCGGCTCACCGACGGGCGCATCGGACACGATAAGAACCTCTACCCGGACTGGGTCGTGGTCGATACCGGCATGGTGGACAAGCACCCGTGGACGCCGTGGTATCTCGACGAGCGGTGGATGACGCAGGCGCGGGCGGCATTGAAGTGCCCGGAGACCGAGGCGCTGCTGGTCTCCACCCGCGACCCGATGACCTTCGAGCGCTGGCGGCACAACTTCAAGAACGCGTTGGAGTTCGCCAAGTACCGCATCGATCGGGTGCCCAAGTACGAACTGCAGCGGTGCAATATCCCGGATCCGACCGCGCCGGTGGCGCCGAAGTAATTCGAAGACAAACAACCCCCGCGCCCAAAACGGGCGCGGGGGTTTGATTTTGGGGCTTTTGGGCGGGTTTCGCGTTTGGGGGTTCGGGGGCGAAGCCCCTGAGAGCCCCGAGAGTTGTTTCAGTCTCGATTCGGTAACGCCAAGACCTCGGTTCCGCGATACGCTCTCTGATAACAGCTGGTGCGGCTGATCTTGTATGAGCCGCAACGGCTGTCGCAGTAAACGGATGAAAGGCCGGACGAGGTATGCGGGGCGTCACGAGACGAGAAGTGCTGCGGAAATCGGCGCTGGGGGTGGGACTGGCGGCATTGCTACCGTTCGGCGCGACCGTGGCGGGAGCGCCCGCCGCGCGGGCGGCCTTCGACCCCAGTGGTTTCGACTTCTGGGTCGAATCGTCCATGGGTCCGATCAAGTCGCGGATCTTCCGGGCGGCGGACGGCAATACCAATCGGGTCGTGTACGCGCTCGACGGTATGCGCGCCCGCGACGATCTCAATGGCTGGGAGATCGACACCAATGTCTCCCGGGCGCTCACCGCCGCCAATATCAATGTGGTGATGCCCGTGGGCGGCCGCGCCAGCTTCTATGCCGACTGGAACGAGCCGAGCACCTTCGCCGACACTCCGGCCGGCACCGACGGCGGCACCGCGGACAACGGCTGGTCGCAGATGAACGCGGGCGGTCCGGGCAAGACCTACACCTACAAGTGGGAAACCTTCCTCACCCAGGACCTGCGCAACGCGCTCCGGGATCGCCTGAGCTTCAACGCCACTCGCAACGGCGTGTTCGGGCTGTCCATGAGCGGCAGCTCCGCGCTGCAGCTGGCCGCGTTCCACGCCGACCAGTTCTCCTTCGCGGGTTCGTTCTCCGGTGTGCTGGATATGTCCATGGCCGTTATCCGGCAAGCCATCCGGGTCGCCATGATCGATGCCGGCGGCTACAACATCGACTCCATGGCCGGGCCCAAGGACAAGAAATGGGGGCGCATCGACCCGGTGCAGTTCGCGTCGAAGCTGAAGTCCGCCAATACCCGGCTGTGGGTCTCGTGCGGCAGCACGCTGCCCGCGGAGGAGGGCGCCGTCAACGACTCCCAGGTCAACGCAATCGGTTTGGAGGCCGTGGCGCTGCTCGGCACCCGATCCTTCGAGGCCAAGTTCAACAGCATCGGCGGGCGGAACGCGAGTTTCAACTACCCCGCCGTCGGCGTCCACGACTGGGCCAACTGGGAGGCCCGGCTGACCGAAATGCTCCCCGATCTGTCCGCGAACATTGGCTAAGTCATTCTCGATTCCGCTCCACCCCGCCGGCGGCTTCAGCGCCGAAGCCGCTGGTCAGCCCGGTCGGGGCCACAAAAACGCCGCACAGTGGCCCGGGTCACAAATGTCTCAGTCTGATAACGCCCCGTTAGCCCAGCCACGATAGGGTCTCGGGACGCCCGCCGTGGTCACAAGCACGCGGTGGAAACGAACGCGATACGAAAGGCCGAACGGAATATGCGAGGCGCGCACGAAGGACGTCGGAGATCTAGCGGCGGTTGGTTGAAGAAGTCGGTGCTCGGCGTGGCTGTGGCCATGTTGCTACCGCTCGGGGCGTCGGTGGCAGCGGCTCCCGCCGCGAATGCGGCCTTCAACCCGGCAGGGTTCGACTTCTGGGTCGATTCGGCAGAGATGGGGCCGGTCAAGACGCGCATCTTCCGCGCGGCCGACGGCAACACCAACCGCGTGGTCTACGCGCTCGACGGCATGCGCGCCCGCCAGGACCTGTCCGGCTGGGAGATCGACACCAATGTCGCGCAGGCGCTGACCGACGCGAACATCAATGTCGTCATGCCGATTGGCGGCCAGTCCAGCTTCTACGCGGACTGGAACGCGCCGTCCAGCCTGCTCGGCATCGAGGGCGGCACCGGTTCGGCCTCGGGTTCGGGCACGCTGTCCTCCTCCGGGTCGTCCTCGGGCTCGGGTGGTCTGCAGATCCTGTCCGGTGGGCCGGGCAAGAGCTACCGCTACACCTGGGAGACCTTCCTGACCCAGGATCTGCGCAATGCGCTGCGTGACCGCCTCGGCTTCAAGTCGACCAACAACGGTGTGTTCGGCCTGTCCATGGGTGGTTCCGCCGCCCTGACGCTGGCCGCCTACCACCCGGATCAGTTCGGGTACGCGGGCGCGTTCTCCGGCTATCTGAACATCTCCGCGCCGGGTATGCGCGAGGCCATGCGCCTCGCCTTCATCGACGCCGGCGGCTACAACGTGGACTCCATGGCGCCGCCGTGGGGCCCGCAGTGGCTGCGCATGGACCCGTTCGTGTTCGCGCCGCGCCTGGTCGCCAACAACACCCGCCTGTGGATCTCCGCCGCCAGCGCCATCCCGGCCGCCGGTGACGTCACCGGCGTCATGTCGGTCATCCAGGGCATGCCCCTGGAGGCGCTCGCCCTCGCCAACACCCGCGCCTTCCAGGTGCGCATGGCCACCCTGGGCGGCGGCAACGCAACCTACGACTTCCCGGCCAGCGGCGTCCACAACTGGCGCAACTGGGAGGCCGAGGTCTACCGCATGCTCCCGGACTTGTCCGCCCACCTCGGATAGGACCAACTCTCGGGAACTCTCAGGGGCAAGCCCCTGAAACCCCAAGCCGAAGAGGCCCCCGCCCTGTTGGGCGGGGGCCTCTTGCGGTGTGGGACGGGGGCGGAGGCGCCAAAGTCGAGGAGAGGCGGGACAGGTCTCGTTCTGGACAAGGCGCGCCTGACACGCCTAACACGCCGAGTTGGACGTCCGATACTCGATCCGTAACGAAGATCAGTACTGCAGGTCGGTTGTGCTCCTTGACGAGAGGGCTAGGTCGATGCGGGTCCGAGGCTTCAAAAAGACGGTTCTGGGTGTGGCGGCCGCGGTGCTGTTGCCACTGGGGGTCTCGGTGGTGAGTCCCCCGACAGCGTCGGCGGCCTTCGATCCGTCCGGGTTCGACTTCTGGGTCGACTCGCCCGTCATGGGACCGATCAAGTCGCGGATCTTCCGGGCGGCGGACGGCAATACCAATCGGGTGGTGTACGCGCTGGACGGTATGCGCGCCACCGAGAACATCAGCGGCTGGGAGAACGACACCAATATCGCGCAGGTGCTGACCAGCTGGAACATCAATGTGGTCATGCCGGTCGGCGGCCCGTCCAGCTTCTACGCCGACTGGGCCGCGCCGAGCTCGTTCTTCGGGCTGCCGGCGGGCGCGGGATCCTCGGCCAATACCGGTTCGGGCGCCACCGAGGTGCTCGGCGCCGGGCCGGGCAAGAGCTACCGCTACGACTGGGAATCCTTCCTCACCAACCAGCTGCGCTGGGCGCTGCGGGATCGGCTGGGGTTCAACCCGTATCGCAATGGCGCTTTCGGCCTCTCCATGGGCGGCAGCGCGGCCCTGACGCTCGCCGCCTACCACCCGGACCAGTTCAGCTTCGCCGGCTCGTTCTCGGGCTATCTGAACATCTCCGCACCCGGCATGCGCGAGCTCATCCGCACGGCCATGATCGACGCCGGCGGCTACAACGTCGACTCCATGGCGCCGCCGTGGGGCCCGCAGTGGCTGCGCATGGACCCGTTCGTCTTCGCGCCCACCCTGGTCGCCAACAACACCCGATTGTGGATCGCCGCGGGCAGCGGCTTGCCGATGGAGGCGGATCTGCAGGCGCCGTTCGGGGTCGCGGCCGACCGCCTGCTGCGCGGTTCGCCGCTGGAGGCGCTGGCCCTGGCGAATACCCGGGCCTTCCAGGTGCGCATGGATACCCTCGGCGCGCGCAATGTGGTCTATTCGTTCCCGAATGCGGGCCTGCACGCCTGGACGAACTGGCAGGACGAGGCTTACCGCATGGTTCCGGACCTGTCAGCGAATATCGGTTAGCAGTCCCGCCTCTCCGCGACTTCAGCGCCCGGCCAAGTGCCGCGATGGTCCCATTCGCGTGCCAGCGGTCAGGCGCGGGGCAACTTAGCCCGTACCCGACGAGTTACCCGGACCCCACGAAATCAGTTGTCGCGTCCGATTTTCCTCACCAGTGCAGATATCTCGCCGTATCACGATTCGGTATCCTGAGGTGTTTCGCCAGTCATTGGCTCCGAATAGGGGCATATAGAGAACTTCAGAGCGGCTACAGATTCTGCATTTCGGATGTGGTCAACGGTGACCACGCTCGTGAAAGGCGAGTCGATGCGGGTTGTGCGGGTACGCGGCACGGATGTGGTTCGGTACGGGCGCACGCTGTTGCGCCGCTCGCTGGCGGGAGCGGCCCTGGCGCTGACCTTGCCTTTGGCGGTGGCGCTGGGTGGTGGGGGAGCCACGGCGCAGGCGGGTTTCAATCCCGCCGGGCACGATTTCTGGGTCGATTCGAGCATGGGCCCGATCAAGACGCGCATCTTCCGCGCGCTGGACGGCAATACCCAGCGCGTGGTCTATGCCCTCGACGGCCTGCGGGCGCGCAATGACCTGTCCGGCTGGGAGATCGACACCGAGATCTCGCGGGTGCTGCCCATGTGGAACATCAATGTGGTGATGCCGGTGGGCGGCCAGTCCAGCTTCTATTCGGATTGGCTGGAAACCAGCAATACCAATGGGCAGACGGTGCGCTACGAGTGGGAGACCTTCCTGACCCGGGATCTGCGCAATGCGCTCGCGGCCCGGCTGGGTTTCAATCCGCGCGGCAACGGCGTGCTCGGGTTGTCCATGGGCGGCAGCGCCGCATTGGTGCTGGCCGCCTATCACCCGGAGCAGTTCCGTTATGCCGCATCATATTCCGGTTATTTGAATGTCTCCGCGCCTGGTATGCGGGAGGCGCTGCGGATGGCGATGCTGGATGCCGGCGGCTACAACATCGACGCCATGTGGGGCCCGCCGTGGAGCGAATTGTGGTTGCGCAACGATCCTTTCGTGTTCGCGGAACGCCTGCGCGCCAATGGAACCCGGCTGTGGATCTCCAGCGGCAGCGGTCAGCCGGGTCCGCGTGATCAGGTGCGCTCGCCGCTGGACGCCTATCACCTGACCAATGCGGTCGGCCTGGAGACCGTCGCGCTCGCCAATACCCGGGCCTTCCAGGCGCGCATGGAGTCCTTCGGTCCCTGCAATGCGGTGTTCGACTACACGCCGGACGGTGTTCACTCGTGGCACTACTGGCAGGATCAGGTCTTCAAGATGCTGCCGGACATGAGTGCGAACATCGGCTGACTCGACGCGGCCCGGAGTCGAAAGGGGCGTAAGGGATTTTCCCGTTGCCGCGACATCACTGGCGTTTCGCGATAAGGTCACCGCACGATTACGGTCGTGCGGGATGGTGGAAATCGGCCACTCATTAGCACCACCTTGCCAATCGCTCGGAAGGTCGAATACCCTCCAGCGAGCGCAAGTGTGATCCAGACCGTGGTAGCGCTTCGCTCACTTCGAAGTGTCGGGATTCGGGGTGAGCGCATCGAGTATGCATGCTGCGGCTCTGCCCTGCGTGCTGCAGCGATGACAACTGAAGACTATTGCAGTAAGAGAAGGAGCAGTATCCATGCGTTTCGGCAGGTCCGCCATGCCGGAGGGAGTCCAGCCCGGACGCCGTAGTGCTCATCGTGGTTGGGGCGCACGACTTCTGGCAGCCGGCGCCGCGGCGCTGGCCATCCCGACCGCCGCTGCGGTAGCAGCCCCGACCATCGCCTTCGCGGCGCCGGTGTACACGCCGATGCATCGCACCCCGGCGGGTGGTTTCGAAGAGCTGATGGTGCCGTCCTCCATGGGCCCGATCAAGGTCCAGGTGCAGTGGGCGCGCAATGGCGGTGGCTCCGCCCTGTATCTGCTCGACGGCCTGCGTGCTCGTGACGACCGCAATGCCTGGTCGTTCGAGACCAATGCGATGGAGCAGTTCGCCAATGACGACGTCACCCTGGTGATGCCGGTGGGCGGGCAGTCCAGCTGGTACGCCGACTGGGTGTCGCCGTCCAACACCAACGGTCAGAAGTACACCTACAAGTGGGAGACCTTCCTGACCAAGGAACTCCCGGATTTCCTTGCGGGCTACGGTGTCTCGCGCACCAACAATGCCGTGGTGGGCCTGTCCATGAGCGGCCCGGCCGCGCTGCGGCTGGCGGCCTTCAACCGCGGTCAGTTCAAGCACGCCTCGTCGTTCTCGGGCCCGCTGAACTGGAACGCCCCGGGTATGCGTGAGGCCATCCGCATCATGATGCTGGATGCCGGCCGCTTCAATGTGGACTCGCTCGCCGCTCCGTGGAGCCCGGCGTGGCTGCGCATGGACCCGGCGGTGTTCGCGCCGCAGCTGAAGGGTCTGCCGATGTACATTTCGGCGGCTTCGGGTCTGCCGGGCCAGCACGATGCGCCGAACTCGGCGGTCGGGGTGTTCAACACCGCGAATGCCATGGGCATCGAAGCCATTTCGATGGTGACCACCCGCCTGTTCCAGGCTCGCCTGAACTCGCTGGGCATCAATTCGGCCATCTACGACTTCCCGGCCGCGGGCACGCACTCCTGGAAGTACTGGCAGGACGAGCTGTGGAAGGCGCGGCCGCACATTCTGGCCGCCCTGGGGCAGTAAGAACCGAATAAACGCGAGAAACCGGCCGTCCTACGGGGCGGCCGGTTTCTTTGTGGCTCCCCATGTTTCGCCGGGAGCCTGTAGAAAACTAGTGTGACACCTGTGGTGTGTGATGGATGGGGGAGACGCGGGCGCAGAACTCTGCTGGCGCTCGCGGCGATCACGACAGTACTGGCGACCGCCCCCGCGGCGGTCGCGGAACCGGGGGCGGCGACGGCAGCGGCGCCCGCGATCCGAAATGTGGTGTGGCTGACCGAGAGACGCGTGGCCCTGTGGATCGATTCACCGGCCATGGGCACGCCGATACAGGTCCAGTTGCTGCTGGCGCGGGACTGGTACAGCAAACCGGATATGCGGTTCCCGACCCTGCTCATGCTCGACGGCCTGCGCGCCGGCGACGATCAGAGCGGGTGGACCAAAGACGCTGGGGCGGAAGCGTTCTACGCGGATAAGAACATCACTGTTGTATTGCCCATTGGCGGCATGTCCAGCTGGTACACCGACTGGCGCAGACCCGACAATGGCAAGACCTACAAATGGGAAACGTTCCTCACCAAGGAATTACCGCCGCTGCTGGACCAGAGCTGGCGCACCACCAATGTGCGCGGCGTGACCGGATTGTCCATGGGCGGCAGCGCGGCCATGACGCTGGCGGCCCGCAATCAGGGTTTCGTCCGCTATGCCGCCTCGTTCTCCGGCACGCTCACCACCACGACCCTCGGCATGCCCCAGGCCATCGCCTATTCCATGCGCGATGCCGGCGGTTACGACGCCGACGCCATGTGGGGACCGCCCGGCGATGCGGAATGGGCCGCCCACGATCCCTACTCGCTGGCCGAAAAGCTCAGGGGCACCAGCCTCTACGTCTCCAGTGGCAGCGGGCTGGCCGGAGCCTATGACATTCCCAGTGGAATTCCGGGCGTGAGCACCAACTGGGCGGGCATGGCCCTCGAGGTCATCTCGCGTTTCTCCTCACAGTCCTTCGTCGCCAAACTCAACAAACTGAGCATTCCGGTGTCGGTGAATTACCGGCCCTCCGGGACGCATTCGTGGCCGTACTGGGATTTCGAAATGCGCCAGGCCTGGCCGCAGGCGGCGGCCGCGCTCGGCGTGGAAGCGGCCAAACCGGACTGCGCGGCCGCCGGTGAGATATTGCCGGTGGCACTGGCCAAGACCTGGCTGGGGGAGTGCCTGACCACCGAGTTCGCGGTGGCCGGCGGTGCGGCCCAGGATTTCCGCGGCGGGCGGGTGCTCTGGTCGCAGGCCACCGGCGCGCATGCGGTGGGCGGCATGATCGGCGGCGCGTACGAGGGTGCGGCGGGACCCGCTGGGCGGCTGGGATTTCCAACTTCGGACGAATCGCCCATTCCTGGCGGAGCGCACCAGAATTTCCAGCACGGCCGCATTGTGTTCCGGGACGGTAAGGCCGAAATTCAGCTCGGCTGACTGTAAAGTGCTCCGAGGTCCGTGACGCCGATCACTCCATGGTGTCTTTTCCCTGCGGTTCAGGAGTCATTCTCATGGCAGCACAGGGCGAGTCGTGCCCAGGTTCGGTTCGAATAGCGGCAACACAGCATGGCTGGCGGCGCCTGCTGGCGACCGCCGTCGCGGTGATCGCGGTGCCGGGGTTGGCGGCGCCCGCGCTCGCCGACCCGCCGGCCGAGCCGGTGCCGGTGGCCGAACCCGCGCCGGCGGCGGAGCCCGCGCCGGTGGCCGAGCCCGCGCCGGTCGCGGAGCCCGCACCCGAACCGCGCCGCCCCGCAGGCGGATTCGAGGAGCTCATGGTGCCCTCGAGCATGGGCCCGATCAAGGTGCAGGTGCAGTGGGCGCGCGACGGCGGTGACGGCGCGCTGTACCTGCTCGACGGTCTGCGCGCCCGCGACGACTTCAATGCCTGGTCCTTCGAGACCAGTGCCCTGCGCATGTTCGCCGAGGACAACATCACCCTGGTCATGCCGGTCGGCGGGCAATCCAGTTTCTATTCCGATTGGCGCGCGCCCTCGAGCACCAATGGCCAGAAGTTCACGTATCGGTGGGAGACCTTCCTGACCGAGGAGCTGCCCGCCTTCCTCGAGGGTTACGGGGTGTCGCGCACCAAGAACGCGGTGGCGGGGCTGTCCATGGGCGGTTCGGCGGCGCTGGCGCTGGCGGCCTATCACCGCGATCAGTTCAAGCACGCCTCCTCGTTCTCGGGCTATCTGAACATCTCCGCGCCGGGTATGCGCGAGGCCATTCGCATCGCCATGCTCGATGCCGGGCGCTTCAATGTGGACTCCATGGCCTGGCCGTGGAGCCCGGCGTGGCTGCGCATGGATCCGTTCGTCTTCGCGCCGCAGCTGCGCGGGCTGCCCATGTACATCTCGGCGGCCTGGGGCGTGCCCGGCGGTTACGAGGATCCGAGTTCGCCGGTCGGGGCGTTCAATACGGTGAATGCCGTTGCGCTGGAGGTGCTGTCGATGCTGAACACCCGCGCCTTCAAGACCCGCTTGGAGTCGCTGGGCATCGATGCGCGCTACGACCTGCCGGTGCGGGGCACGCACGCGTGGGGCTATTGGCAGGAGCAGCTGGCCAATGCGCGTCCGGATATCCTCGCCGCGCTCGCTTCTTGAGCGCCTGATCGCGAACCGGACAAAGAAAACCGGTCGTTTGCTGACTCTCTCGGATTCCCGCGCGTCCTACCCGGAGAATCGCCCGATCAGGGGTACAAACATTGTGTGGCTGGAGTTGTTCGTGGGATCGGGCGGGCGCGCAGACGCTGGACGGCGTGCGCCGCGGCAGTCGTGTTTCCGCTCGCCGCGGGCACTTTCGCCGGCGCGGGACCGGCGGCCGCCGCGCCCGAGGCGCCGCAGGCGGTCCAGGTCCCGGCCACCCTGCAGAAAGCGGTGTGGCTGGGAGATCGCCGGGTGGCGCTGTGGGTGAACTCGCCCGCCATGCAGACCCCGATTCAGGTGCAGCTGCTGCTGCCCCGCGACTGGCGCGCCAAACCGGACGCCAAGTTCCCGGTCATGTTCATGCTCGACGGCCTGCGCGCCACCGACGACGAGAACGGCTGGACCAAGGAGGCCGGCGCGGCCGGCTTCTACGCCGATAAGAACGTCCTGGTGGTGCTGCCGGTGGGCGGCCAGTCCAGCTTCTACACCGACTGGCTGGAACCCTTCAACGGCCACAACTACAAGTGGGAGACCTTCCTCACCAAGGAGCTGCCGCCGCTGCTGGAAAGCCAGTGGCGGGCCACCGAAGTGCGTGGCGTCTCGGGACTTTCGATGGGCGGCACCGCGGCCATGATGCTGGCCGCCCGCAATCCCGGCTGGGTGCGCCACGCCGCCTCCTACTCCGGCTTCCTGACGCTCACCACGCTCGGCATGCCGCAAATGGTCAACTTCGCCATGCACGATGCAGGCGGTTTCGACTCCACCGCCATGTTCGGGCCGCCGACCGGTCCGGCGTGGAAGGAGCACGACCCGTACGAGCTGGCCGACAAGCTCAAAGGCGTCAATCTCTACGTGTCCAGCGGCAGCGGCACCGCGGGCGCGACCGATCCGCCGACCGACATTCCGGGCCTCACCACCAATTACGCCGGCATGGGCCTGGAGGTGCTGTCGCGGCTGAGTTCCCAGAACTTCGTGGCCAAACTGCAGAAGCTGAGCATTCCGGTGCAGGTGAACTACCGCCCCTCCGGCACGCACACCTGGCCGTACTGGGATTTCGAGATGCGCCAGTCCTGGCCGCAGACCGCGACCGCGCTGGGCGTGGACAACACCGCGAGCGACTGCAAGCTGGGCGGGGCCATCGGCGGTGTGGCACAGGGCAATACCTGGCTCGGCGACTGTCTCACCGCCGAATATCAGATCGCCAATGGCGTGGCGCAGGACTTCCGCAACGGCATGGTGGTGTTCTCGCCGGCGACGGGCGCGCATCCGGTCGGCGGCGCCATCGCGGGCTCGTACTCCGGTCTGGACGGCGCGGCCAGCGGCCTGGGCTTCCCCACCGGTGACGAGCGCGCGCTGCCGGACAATCGCGGCCGCTGGCAGACCTTCCAGAACGGCTCCATCTACTGGACGCCGCAGACCGGCGCCAATGCCGTGCGCGGCGCCATCCTGGACGCCTGGGGCGCACAGGGATTCGAGCGCGGCCCGGCCGGCTACCCCACCGGGCCCGAACAGCGCACCCCGAACAAGGACGGCGTGGTGCAGGGGTTCGAGAACGGGCCCATGTACTTCAGCCCCAAGACCGGCGCTCATCTGCTCCAGGGCCTGATCCTGGGCAAGTACGCGCAACTCGGTTTCGAGAACAGTCCCTTCGGATTCCCCGCCTCCGAGGAGCTATCGGTCAAGGATTTCGGCCGGTTCGTGAAATTCGAAGGCGGCAGTATCTATTGGAGCCCGCTGTCGGGATCCTGGGGCGTGCGCACCGGCCCGATCATGGACGCCTGGGGTGTGCTGGGCTTCGAGAACGGCGTGCTCGGCTTCCCGATCGGCGACGAGGTGCCGGTCGCGGGCGGCACCCAGCAGGCCTTCCAGGGCGGCTCCATCCTGGTGCGCGACGGGAAGGCCCAGGTGCTCGGCCTGACCGGGCAGCCCATCTCACTGCCCAGCCTGTCCCCCTTGACGCCGCAGCCGGTGACCCAGCCCGCGGCGCCGCCGTCCGTGCTACCTGCGCCGCAAGCGGCGCCGTCCACAGCGCCGCAGGCCGTGCTGCCCGCGCCGCAGCCCGCCGAGCAACCGGTCACCCCGCCCGCCGAGAACGTGCCGGCGCCCATCCCGGCGCTCGGTCCCGAGGTGCGTCCCAACTGAGCCGTGCGGCCCGTCCGATCACTGAGAAAGGTATGAGGTTCGGTTGCGAGGGGGTCACGGATGGATGGGTTGCCGCTAGCCTGGTGGCCGAAACTGTGCCCGCAGACAGAGCAAGGAAGCGAATAGATGCATCGGACCCGTGGAAAGGTTCTCGGCGTGGTCGTGGCCTTCGCTGCCACCGGACTGCTCGCCGCGTGCGGCGACAACGATTCGACCGCGACGAGCACGCCCACGCTGGCCCCGACCACGACCAAGGCCGGCACCGCGGCGACCACGCCCGGCGGCGAGACCTCGGCTTCGGAACAGCCCGCGCCCCAGGCCACCGAGACGCCCACCACCGAGGCGGAGCGCCCGCAGCCGGTGCCCACCGAATTCCTCACCACCCCCAGTGACGCCGCGCCGCTGAGCGATCGGGACAAGACGTTCCTGGAGGCGCTGAAGGCCAAGGGCATCAGCCCGGCCGCCTCCGATATCGCGCTCACCGCCGCGAACCTGGTGTGCCAGGGCAAGTCCGAGGGCGCCTCCGACGACCAGATCCTCACCTACGTGACCGCCATCGCCGGATCCGATCCGGGCTTCGACGAGTCCAAGATGACGGTCGAGCAGGCCGGCAAGATCTACGTCGAAACCGCGACCGCGAGCTACTGCAACCAGTGATGAGCCGACGCCGATCCGGGGGCCGGAAAGCCAGGGGGTGCCTGCTGGCCGTCGCGTTGATCGTGATCGCGATCATCGTGGTGGTGCTGCTGTGGTACCTGCTGGCGGGCCGCCTGCGGGTGCCGGGCCCGGAGAAGCCCGGCCCGGAGAAGCCGACCTCGCAGCCCGCATCCTGCCCGGATGTGCTGCTGCTGTCGGTGCCCGGCACGTGGGAGTCGTCGAGCACCGACGACCCCTACAACCCGACCGCGAATCCGGCGTCGCTCATGCTGCACATCTCCAACCCGATTCGGGCGGCGTTCCCCAATGAGCGGCTCGAGGTCTACACCGTGCCGTACGTGGCGCAGTTCTCCAACCCCATCGCGATTCCGCCGGACGGGCAGCAGTCCTACAACAACAGCCGCTCCGAAGGCATCCGGCGGGCCACCGACAAGCTGGCCGAGACCTATCGCGTCTGCCCGCTGACCACCTATGTGCTGGCCGGGTTCTCGCAGGGCGCGGTCATCGCCGGCGATGTCGCCGCGAGCATCGGCGACGGCAAGGGCCCGGTGCCGGCGGATCAGGTGCTCGGCGTGGCGCTGCTCGCCGACGGCCGCCGCGACACCGGCCCGGGTCAGGCCATTCAGATCGGCACCAACAATCCGACCGGCGTCGGCGCGGAGGTCGCGCTGCGCGGCCTGAACGTCCCGGGCATCACCATGACCGGCGCCCGGCCCGGTTTCGGCAGCCTGGCCGACCGCACCTACTCCATGTGCGCCGCGGGCGATCTCATCTGCGACTCCCCGCGCCAGGCGCTCAATCCGGCCAACATCATGAGCAGCATCGGCATTCTGGTGCGGGCCGCGGGCAATCCGGTGCACAGCCTCTACAACAGCTCCACGGTGGACGGCAACGGCACCACCGCGACCGGATGGACGGTGGGCTGGGCGACCGGTCTCATCGAGAACGCCCCGCATCCGGCCCACTCCTGAATTCGACCGACCCCCTAGTTTCGGGGTCACGCTGTAGAGTGCTCCGAGATCACGGCCACACCCGGCCGAATCGCCGGACCCCTCCGCCGGGTGCGGCAACTCACACCGATGTCCTACTCGGGGGTAATGACCGACCAAATAGCGACGTTCGCCCCGGTGATCCCACTGGGGCCGAGCCAGTGAGCTGGGATATGTTTGGCCGCTCCGGAGCATGGCCGGACCGCCGCTCTGTAACATGTCTCTGGTTTGAGGACATCTAGCCAATAGACGGTCACCGCGCAGACCGCAATACAAATCTGCAGGTTGGCTCTCGCAAGACGAGCTCCCCCGCGGGCGAAGAGAGTCGGGGCCTCACAGGTAAGGGCGCAGCGCGCCCTCCTGCTGCGTGCGCCTCGGAGGAGAAGAAGGAATGGACGAGACTTTCGACGATTACCTCGACGAAACGGGGAACATCACGATTCCCGAGGGCCGCACCCTCGTCGACTACGTCGAGAAGCACACCCACGGTAATGACGCCGATGATCTGGCCTACCGGTACATCGACTACTCACGTGAGCGCGACGGCGTGTACCAGGACCTCACCTGGAGTCAGTTCGGGACTCGGCTGCGCGCGGTGGCCGCCCGACTGCAGCAGGTGACCAAGCGGGGCGATCGCGTCGCGATCCTGGCCCCGCAAGGGCTGGATTACGTCATCTCCTTCTTCGCCGCCATCTATGCGGGCACCATCTCGGTGCCGTTGTTCGATCCGGACGAGCCGGGCCACACCGATCGCCTGCACGCGGTGCTCGGTGACTGCACCCCGTCGGCGATCCTCACGGCCAGCTCCTCCGCCGCCGGGGTCCGCCAGTTCTTCCGTGCGCTCCCCGCGGCTCAGCGCCCCCGCATCATTGCCGTCGACGCGATTCCGGACTCCGTCGGCGAGTCCTGGATCCGCCCCGATATCGCGGTCGACGATATCGCGTACCTGCAGTACACCTCGGGTTCGACACGCGTGCCCGCCGGTGTGGAGATCACCCACCGCGCCGTCGGCACCAATGTGCTGCAGATGGTGAACGCGCTGGACCTGAACTGGAATTCGCGCGGCGTCACCTGGCTGCCGCTGTACCACGACATGGGCCTGCTGACGGTGATCCTGCCCGCCGTGGGCGGCAAGTACATCACCATCATGTCGCCGAGCGCCTTCGTGCGCCGCCCGGCGCGCTGGATCCACGAACTGGCCGCGGTCTCCGACGGCGCCGGAACCTTCGCCGCCGCACCGAACTTCGCCTTCGAGCACGCCGCCGCGCGCGCCGTGCCGAAGAACGGCGAGGCCCTGGACCTGTCGAACGTCATCGGCCTGATCAACGGCTCCGAGCCGGTGACCACCTCCTCGATGAAGAAGTTCAACGAGGCGTTCGCCCCCTACGGCCTGCCCAAGACCGCCATCAAGCCTTGCTACGGCATGGCCGAGGCGACCCTGTTCGTCTCCGCCACCCGGCACGAGGACGAGGCCAAGGTCATCTACGTCGACCGCACCGAGCTCAATGCCGGTCGCATCGTGAAGGTCGAGCAGGGCGCGCCGAACTCCATCGCCCAGGTCTCCTGCGGCTATGTGGCGCTGTCGCAGTGGGCGGCCATCGTGGACGCCGACTCCATCGACTCCCCCGAGGGCGCGCGCGAACTGCCCGAGGGCCGGGTCGGCGAGATCTGGCTGCACGGCAACAATGTCGGCATCGGCTACTGGGGCCGCGCCGAGGAAACCCAGAAGACCTTCCGCAACAAGCTGGCCGACCGCGTCGAGGGCAGCGTCCACACCGAGGGCGTTCCGCTGGACGGCAACTGGCTGCGCACCGGCGACTACGGCGTGTACGTGGACGGCGAGCTCTACATCACCGGCCGCGTCAAGGACCTGGTCATCGTGGACGGCCGCAACCACTACCCGCAGGATCTGGAGTACTCCGCGCAGGAGGCCTCCAAGGCGCTGCGGCCCGGCTTCGTGGCCGCCTTCTCGGTGCCCGCCAACCAGCTGCCCGCCGAAGTCTTTGCCTCCGACAGCCATTCGGGCATCAAGTACGACGCCGACGACGCCTCCGAACAGCTGGTCATCGTGGGCGAGCGCGGCCCGGGCGCCGGCAAGGCCGACCCGCAGCCCATTGCCGACGCGGTGCGCGCGGCCATCTCCACCCGCCACGGCGTCACCGCCCGGGACATCCTGCTCGTCCCGGCCGGCTCGATTCCGCGCACCTCCAGCGGCAAGATCGCGCGTCGCGCCTGCAAGGCGGCGTACCTGGAAGGCACACTGCGTGGTGGTTACACGCAGCAGGCTTTCCCCGATGCTCCCGACGAGGAGTGAGAGGCGAACGCCTCGATGCGAATGGCGCGGGCCGGCTCGGCTCGCGCCATTCACTGCTTGAATCACTGCCGAATCATTGCCGCGCACCGTACACCGACAGGTAGCTTGAGGAACTGATGGCTGAGAACGAGGGCATGACCCCCAACCAGACGACCGAGAACGCTCCAGCGGTGTCCGGCGACGCCGACGCCAAGCCCGCAGGCACCGATATGACGGTGACCGAACTGCGGGAGTGGCTGCGCAAGTGGGTCGCGGACGCGACCGGCCAGCCATTGGAGAACATCACCGTGGACCGGCCGATGGAGGAGTTCGGCCTGGCCTCGCGGGATGCGCTGGCGCTCGGCGGTGATATCGAGGAGCTGACCGGGGTCGTATTGAACGCGACCATCGTGTACCAGCACCCGACCATCGGTTCGCTGGCGGAGCGAATCATCAACGGGGAGCCCGACGTTCCGGCCGAGGCCGCCGACGACTCGTTCTACACCGCGGGATTCACGCCGGACGAGGCGCACGATGTCGCGATTGTCGGGTTGTCCACGCGTTTGCCGGGGGCCGGGGACACGCCCGAATCCACCTGGGAATTCCTGATCAACCGTGGCGACGCCATTCGTGAACTGCCCGAAGGCCGCTGGGACGAATTTACCGGCGACCCGCAGATCGCCGCCGCCGTCGAAAAGGCCAATACCAAGGGCGGCTACCTCGATCAGGACGTGATCAAGGGCTTCGACGCTGAGTTCTTCGCCATGTCGCCGGTCGAGGTGGAGCGCGTCGATCCGCAGCAGCGCCTCATGATGGAGCTGACCTGGGAAGCGCTGGAGCACGCCCGGATTCCCGCCAACACGCTCAAGGGCGAAGCGGTCGGCGTCTTCATCGGCAGCACCACCAATGACTTCGGCTTCATCGCCGCCAACAGCCTGGGCGCGCCGCGCGATCCGAACGTGCCGCTGTCCGCCGAGGCGTACGCGCTGATGGGCTCTTCCACGGCCATCATCCCCAACCGCGTCTCCTACTTCTACGACTTCCGCGGCCCGTCGGTGGCGGTCGACACCGCCTGCTCGTCCACGATCGTGGCCGTGCACGAGGCGGTCCGCTCGCTGCGCAGCGGTGACGCCGATCTGGCCCTGGCCGGCGGCGTGAACATGATCCTCGCGCCCATGGCGACGCTCGGCTTCGAGGCCAATGGCGCCATCGCCAAGGACGGCCATCTCAAGGCGTTCTCCTCGGACGCGGACGGTTTCGTCCGCTCGGAGGGCGCGGGCCTGGTGGTGCTCAAGCGCCTCGCCGACGCCGAGCGCGACGGCGACAAGATCTACGCCGTGATCAAGGGCTCCGCCGTCAACAATGACGGCCGTTCCAACGGCCTGCTGGCCCCGAACCCGGACGCACAGGCCGATGTGCTGCGCCGCGCCTACCGGGATGCCGGAATCGCCCCGTCCACAGTCGATTACATCGAGGCGCACGGCACCGGCACGCTGCTGGGCGACCCGATCGAGGCGGATGCGCTGGGCCGGGTCGTCGGCCGCGGCCGTGAGGCCGACAAGCCGGCCCTGCTCGGTTCGGCCAAGTCCAACTTCGGCCACCTGGAGTCGGGCGCGGGCGCGGCCTCGCTGGCCAAGGTGATCATGGCGTTGCAGAACAACGTCATTCCGCCGAGCGTCAACTTCGCCGGCCCGAACCCGTACATCCCGTGGGAGCAGGCGCACCTGCAGGTCGTCGCCGAGCCCACCGAATTCCCGCGCTACAGCGGCAAGGCCACCATCGGCGTCTCCGGCTTCGGTTTCGGTGGCACCAACGCGCACGTGGTCATCCAGGAGTACGTGCCCACCGCGCCCGCTCCGGAAGCCGCCCCCGAATCCGATTCCATCGCCGAGGCCACCGGACTCGATGCCGAGACCACCGATGTGGTCGCCGAGGCCGAGCGCATCGTCGATGCCGCCGCCCCGGAACCGGAGTGGGGCCACCGCGAAGAGCCGCTGCCGCTCATCCTGCCGGTGTCGGCCTACCTGCCGTCGCGCCGCAAGCGCGCCGCCGCCGACCTGGCCGACTGGCTGGAAAGCGAAGCGGGACAGGCGACTCCGCTGGAGAATGTCGCCCGCTCGCTGGCCAAGCGCAATCACGGCCGCTCCCGCGGCGTGGTCATCGCCAAGAACCACGACGAGGCCATTGCGGGCCTGCGCGCCATTGCCGAGGGCAAGCCGGGCAATGGCGTGTTCACCGCCGACGCCCCCGCCGCCAAGGGCGCGATGTGGGTGATGGCCGGTTTCGGTGCGCAGCACCGGAAGATGGGCAAGCAGCTCTATACCGAGAACTCGATCTTCCGGAAGACAGTCGACCAGGTCGACGAGCTCGTCATGGACGAGGCCGGTTATTCGGTCAAGGAGCTCATGCTCGATGACGCCCAGGATTGGGATCTGGGCACCTCGCAGGTCGGCACCTTCACCATTCAGGTCGGCCTGGCCGCCATTCTGCGCGCGCACGGCGCGGAGCCGGAGGGCGTGGTCGGCCACTCGCAGGGTGAGGTTGCGGGCGCGTACATTTCGGGCGGTTTGAGCCTGGAGGAAGCGGTTCGCGTAATCTGCGCCCGCTCGCGGCTGATGGCCGAGGGCGAGGCCATGATCACCGATGATCAGGTCCGCAATATGGCCCTGGTCGAGTACAGCGCCGAGGCCATTCAGGAAGCGCTGGCCGACTACCCGGATATCGAGGTCGCGGTGTACGCCGCGCCCACCAATACCGTCATCGGCGGCCCGCCGGATCAGGTGGCCGCGATCGTCGCCCGCGCGGAGGCCGAGGGCAAGTTCGCGCGCGTGCTGCAGACCCGCGGCGCGGGCCACACCTCGCAGATGGATGTGCTGCTGGGCGAGCTGGCCGCCGAGCTGGCGGGCATCGAGCCCACCAAGCTCAAGCGCGATCTGTACTCGACCGTGCACAAGGACACCGTGTACCGCGCGGGCCACGCGCCCGTGCACGATGTCGACTACTGGGTCACCAACATGCGTGGCTCGGTGTACTTCACCAATGCCATCCGGCAGGCCGTGGACACCGGCATCACCACCTATCTGGAGCTGGCCCCGAACTCGGTGGCGCTCATGCAGGTGCTGGGCACCACCTACGCGGCGGGCGTCCACAATGCCGCGTTGATCCCGACGCTCAAGCGCAAGGAAGACGAGTCGGCGGGCGTCATCTCCGCGCTGGCGCAGCTGTACGTGCAGGGCCACAAGGTGGATCTGTTCTCGCTGTTGCCCGCCGGTGAGTTCGCGGACGTGCCGCGGACGGCGTTCCTGCGCAAGGAGTACTGGCCCAAGGTCGCCGGTTTCGGCGGCGGCTCCGGGAACACCCGGGTGCCGGGCGCGCAGGTGTCGCTGCCGGACGGCCGCCACGTGTGGGAGGTGCAGGCCGCCGCGGTCACCGACCTGGCCGCGCTGGTGCATGCCGCTGCCGCGCAGGTGCTTTCCGATGTGACCGTCGGCGCCTCCGTCGCGCACGGCGCGATTCCGGCGACCGGCACTCTGACCACCACGCTCACCCCGCATCCGGGCGGCGCGTCGGTGTCGGTGCACGCCAAGGAGGGCAATGCCTTCCGGCCGCTGTTCGACGCGGTCGTCACTTCCACCTCTAGTCATCCCGGCGTGCTTTCGGCCGGGATCCAAGAAGATTCCGGCCAAAAGCACGCCGGAATGACGGAGGCAGCTGCCGTCGCCGAGGTCGCGGTGGCGGAGAATCCCGGTGAGCGCTGGGATCCCGCCGGCAAGCAGACCATCGAGGAGCGCCTGGCGATCATCGTCGCCGAGTCCATGGGCTACGCCGTCGAGGATCTGCCCATGGAGATCCCGCTCATGGAGCTGGGTCTGGACTCGCTGATGGCCATGCGCATCAAGAACCGCGTCGAATACGAATTCGACATCCCGCAGCTGCAGCTGCAGGCGGTGCGCGATGCCAGCCTGCTCGAGGTCGGCAAGGTGCTGCGCTACGCCATCGAGCACCGCGAGGAGCTGGAGGCCGTGGCCGCGCGCCAGGCCGCCGGCGAGGACATCACCGTCGACGCCGATTTCGTCTCCGCCGCGCGGGCCGCCATGGCCGCGGGCACCGATCCGCTGGCGGCGCTGCCGCAGGCGGCCAAGGACAAGCTGGCGCAAGGCTCCGGCGACGCGGTGCCGACCGTGGCGGATCGCCTGGATGTGGTGACCGATGACGTGGTCGCCGAGGCCACCGAGATCACCGAGGACGTCGTCGAGGCCGAAACCGCCACCACTGCGGCCGATTTCGAGGCCGCGCCGCCGGTCACCGAGACCGACAAGGACAATGTCCCGCCGCGCAATGCTCCCGAGCGACTGGTGTTCGCGACCTGGGCGCTGGTGACGGGCAAGTCGGCGGGCGGCATCTTCAACCCGCTGCCGAAGCTCGGCGACGAGCAGTTCGACAAGCTCGTCGCGCGGCTGTCCGAGCGGGCCAAGGCGCAGATCGATCCGGAGGAGATCCGGGCCGCCGCGACCATCGAGAAGCTGGCGGAGGTCGTGGCGAGCTACCAGGAGCACGGCGATGACGTCGAGGGCTTCGTGCGCACGCTGCGCGCGAAGGACGCGGGCTCGGATGCCACGCCGGTCTTCGTGTTCCACCCCTCGGGCGGCAACACTTTGGTCTACGAGCCGCTGCTGAAGCGTCTCCCGGCCGACACCCCGATGTATGGCTTCGAGCGTGTCGAAGGCAGCATCGAAGAGCGTGCGCGCCAGTACATTCCGGAGATCCGCAAGCGGCAGCCGGAAGGCCCGTACGTCTTCTACGGCTGGTCGCTGGGAGCCGTGTTCTCGCTGACCGTCGCCCAGATCATGCGCGCCGAGGGCGCGGATGTGCGCCTGGTGGGTCTGATCGATCTGGCGATTCCGGTTGAGCCGGAGATCAATACGCCGGAGGAGCGGATCGAGCGGATGCGCCGCTACCAGGCGTTCGCTCAGAAGACCTACGGGTTCCAGGGCGAACTCGATGACGAGCAGCTGGAAGAGCTGGCCGCGGCTTCCGATGAGGAGCAGATCCAGATCATCACCGAGCTGGTCAAGTTCGCCGGGGTGAACATCCCGGGTGGTGTGCTCGAGCATCAGCGCACGTCGTTCATCGAGAACCGCGAACTGCAGAAGCTGGAGCTGTCCGACTACGACGGACCGGTGGTGCTCTACCTGGCGGACCGCTACCACGACGGTCTGATCGAACTCGAACCTCGGTTCGGCGATCGCCGCCCCAATGGTGGCTGGGACGAGCACATCTCGGATCTGGAGATCATTCACATCCCCGGTGACCACCTGCAGATCATCGATGAGCCGCGCATCGCGACCATCGGCGCCGATCTCACCAAGAAACTGAACGTGATCAACACGGCCGCGAAATAGCGCCACAGCGAAACGGGTTCTGCGAAAGTAGGTTTTGCCGAAAGGAGTCCAGTTGAGCACCACTGCCGAGAAACTCGCCGACCTGCGCCAGAAGTTGGACATCGCGAGGGAGCCGGCAGGTGAAGCGGGAGTCGCGAAGCGGGCCAGGAAGGGCATTCCCTCGGCCCGCGACCGGATCAATATGCTCCTCGATCCGGGGACGTTCGTGGAAATCGGTGCGCTGGTCCGGAATCCGGGCGACAAGACCGCGCTGTACAGCGATGGCGTGGTCACCGGCCACGGTCTGGTGGAGGGCCGCCCGGTGGCGGTCTTCTCCCACGACCAGACCGTCTACGGCGGTTCGGTCGGTGAGATGTTCGGCCGGAAGGTCGCGGGCATCATGGAATTCGCGGCCAAGGTCGGCTGCCCGGTGGTGGGCATCAACGACTCCGGCGGCGCGCGCGTGCAGGAGGCCGTGACCTCCCTGGCCTGGTATGCCGAACTGGGCCGCCGCCAGGAACCGTTGTCCGGCTTGGTGCCCCAGATCTCCATGATCCTGGGCAGCTGCGCCGGCGGCGCGGTGTACGCGCCCATCAATACCGACGTGGTGGTGGCCACCGAAGAGGCCTACATGTTCGTCACCGGCCCCAAGGTGATCCGCGAGGTGACCGGTGAGGATGTCAGCCTCGAGGAGCTGGGCGGGGCGCGCAGCCAGGCGGAGTACGGCAATATCCACCATGTGGCCAAGGACGAGGCCGCGGCCTTCCAGTGGGTGCGCGACTATCTCGGCTATCTGCCGTCCAGCTGCCAGGAACTGCCGCCGATCGTGAATCCCGGTCTGGAGCCGGAGATCACGGAGTCGGATCTGGAACTGCGCGGCCTCGTGCCGGATGCCGACAATGCCGGCTACGACATGCACGACGTGCTCATTCGCATCTTCGACGACGGCGACTTCCACGAGTTCGGGGAGTCCGCGGGCCGCAATGTCATCTGCGGCTTCGCCCGCGTGGACGGCCGCAGTGTGGGCGTGGTGGCCAATCAGCCCATGGTCTACGCCGGGGCCCTGGACGCGCGCGCCTCCGACAAGGCGGCCCACTTCGTGCGGCTCTGCGATGCCTTCGAGATCCCCTTGGTCTTCGTCGTGGACACGCCCGGGTTCCTACCCGGTGTGGAACAGGAGAAGATCGGCGTGATCAAGCGCGGCGGGCGCTTCATCTTCTCCTTCGTGGAGGCCACCGTCCCCAAGGTCACCGTCGTGATCCGCAAGTCCTACGGCGGCGGCTACGCGGTCATGGGTTCCAAGCAGCTGGGCGCCGATGTGAATCTGGCCTGGCCCACCGCCCGCATCGCGGTCATGGGCGCCGAGAGCGCCGTGACGCTGATCGGCGCGAAGGCGCTGGAGTCCGCTCCCGAGGAGCAGCGGGCCGCCATGCGCCAGCAGATGATCGACTTCTACAACGCCACCATGGCCACCCCGTGGGTGGCGGCCGAGCGCGGCTATATCGACGCCGTCATCGACCCGGCCACGACCCGCCTGGAGATCCGCAAGGCCCTGCATGTGCTGCGCGACAAGAAACTCCCGCGCAATCCCCGCAAGCATCACCTGCTGCCGCTGTAGGCGCGCCCGCACCTGCTGCGGCTCGCCGATTGTGGCGAATCGATCGGGTGCATTGGGTGGGTATGAGAGTCTTCAGCTATGAGTAGCTCACCGAAGGCATTGCTCGAAGGCGGGCCGGACGGCCTGAAGCAGCGGATCGTGCCGATTACGCCGCCCGGGATCGAACTGCGGGTGGCGCACGGGGGCGGGTACGAGCGGTTCAAGGTGACGCCCAGGTGGCAGGAGACGCCCGAGGGAAGCCTGCCGGTGTACGAGTGGGTTGCGCACGTCGACGCCTGAGGGCGCCGGCGAATCAGGAGTGTGCGGCGCGGCGGATGGGCTGGCGCGTCGGAATGGGGTCGCCGGCGAGGAAGTCGGCGACCACGGTGTAGACCTCGGCCGGTTTCTCCATGATCAGCAGGTGTGAGGTGCCGGGGATGACGGACAGTTCGGAGTCGGGAATGGCGCGGTACATCGCGAGGGTGTGCTCCAGCGAGACCGCGTCATCGTCTCCGGACATGACCAGCGTGCGGGCCGTGACGGCCCCGAGGTCGGCGGGGGTGAAGGCGGGCTGGGTGCGGCCCATCTCCAGCAGCTTGGCGGCGACCACCGGGAAGTGGTCCTCGCCGTCGGGGGAGACCTCGGCGTAGCGGCTGCCCAGGAAGCCGATGGTGTCCGCGTCGCCGAAGTCGTCCAGGACGCCCGGCAGCACGCCGTCGTGGTGGAAGTTGCCGCTGATCAGGACCAGTTTGCGGACCAGATCGGGGCGGCGCAGGGCCACGGTCAGCGCGACATTCGCGCCATCGCTGTGGCCGACCAGGTGGGCGGGCTCGCCGACCACCTTCTCCAGGAACGCGATGGTGTCCGCGGCCATCTGCTCATAGGAGAAGGGGCCCTCGACATCGGGGGTGTGGCCGTGCCCGCGGCGGTCGGTCTTGTACACGCGGAAGCGGCCGACCAGGGAGGGCATGGCGGGGGCGAACATGCGGGAGTCGACGAAAGCGCTGTGCAGCAACACCACCGGTGCGCCGTCCCCGTGGACGTCGTACCAGGTTGCCACTTCACCGAGCTGAATATTCGCCATGGGGAACATCCTGCCGGTACCCGCCGCGATCTTCACAGCGGGTACCGGTGTGGTGTGAGCCGCAGCCGGACTCAGACGCGCATCTTGCCCGGCGACCACAGACCCGAGCGGGTCTCGGTGCCGGTCTCGATCTGTGCGGGCTTGGCCGGGTAGTACTGGTCGTACTGCTCCAGCGAGCCCCAGTCCCGATCCCAGTTGTCGTTCAGATAGGTCGGAATGGTCTTGGAGGCCGCCAGCATCTGCGAGAAGCCGAGCGGGCCGCCGAACTCCTCCGCCTGCCAGGTATTGGTGGAGCTGACCGCCAGCGGCCGGTCCGGCAGGATGCGGTAGTTGGGCACCTCGGCCACGCCGTAGCGGTGGTCGAAGGGCCGCTGGCACGGGAACTGCAGGCCCACGGCCCAGTCCAGCAGGATCGGCTGGGTGCGGCCGAGGTAGCTGTCGATGGTCTGCAGCTTCGGCACTCGCGGCGGGGTGAAGGCCAGCCACTGGTCACCGATCAGGATCTGATCGCTGGCGTGGATGCGCACCGTGTCCGCCTCGGCGGGCAGGGCGTCCATGGGCACCCGCAGATTGCGCCACGACGGCGCGGGGCCGATGTCGTAGGGCCGGTATTCGCCCAGCTTGGTGACGCTGCCGTCGGCTTCCTTGTGCCCGTATTCGACCAGCAGCTGCTGCCCGTAGGTCATATTGCCGGTGTCGTCGAAGGACATGATGCGACCGGCGGCCGAGATCACCACCAGCGGGGAATCCGCTGCGCGCGGCGGCAATTCGTACCAGCTGGAGTACATTTCGGCGGGCTGCTGCACGCCGTCCTGCCAGCTGCCCATGACCGGCGTGGTGGCCGGGTCCAGGCCGAAGGGCAGGGCCACGGTGGAGCCGTTCACGCCCTCGGCGCCCTTGCCGCCGCCGGTGCCCGCGCTCTCGCCGTCGGCGAAGGCGGGGCCCACGGTCTGGGTGGAGGTATTGCCGGTGCCCGGCTTCACCTCGACGCTGTCGGCGTCCAGTTTTTCGGGAACACCGTTGGGGGAGAAGCCGATCGGGTTGGCTCCGGCCAGTGCGTCGCCGTCCTTCGGCGGGTTGGCCGGGTCGATGATCGGGGTCAGATTGCCGCCGTTGGGGTCTGCTTCGACCAGGACGTCATTGGCGAGACCGCACGAATTGCCGCTCACCGCATCGAAGTTGGACCGCGCCAGCGAGTAGGCCGGATACTGCGAGGCCGCGCCCTTCACCAGCGACAGCACCTCGAACGCCACCATGAGCGCGGCGACCACGGTCAGCGGAATGGCCGCGAATTTGCGAATCCGCCGCCCGCGCTTGGTCTTCCCGTTCTCCAGCGGTTTGGCGTAACCCTCGCGCAGTGATTGCCACGCGACCACCGCCAGCGCCAGGCCGAACAGCATGAGCATGAGGGTGTTGGACTGATAGCCGTGCAGCGAGACCCGCTTGTCGAACCACGGCACGCCGAAGCTGGACACGTACCAGTAGCCGTTGATGCCCGAGAAGGAGACGGCGAGGGTGAACAGCAGGCCCGCCAGGAAGACCGACCGATTCTTCCTGGACCGCAAGGCCGTTGCCGACACCGCGACCGCGGTCACCGCCGCCAGCGAGCCCGCGATGCCCGCGTACGCGCCGAAGTGGTGGGTCCACTTGGTCGGGTTGAACATCATGAAGAAGATGGTTCCGAACACCACGCCCATGAGCCGCCAGGTCGGCGCGCTGGCAATGCCCGGCACCTGCCGCCGGCGCAGCAGCACCAGCATGGTGGTGATGAGGCAGAGGATCATCACCAGGAAGGCGAAGCGCCGCGACAGCGAGCCGTCCACGGTCTCCACGAACAGGTAGTAGTACCGCAGATAGTCCTCGTACCAGGCCAGATTCGGCCCGGTCGCCTGCCGCACCCGGTTGGCCTCCATGATGCCGGCGAAGGTCTGATCGCCGAAGACGACCACCAGCACCAGGAATCCGGCCGCGGCGATGGGCGCCAGCAGGGCGGTGGTGCCGAATTCCTTGTGGCGGCGCACCACGATGCGAACCAGCGGGCGGATACCCGCCAACAGGGCGGCCACACACATCAAGCCGGTCGGCGCGGCGGCCAGCGTGAACGCCGCGACCAGCACCGCCACGGCGGCGGGCAGCAGGCGCGCGGTGGCAATGGCCCGCTCGATGGACACCCAGGTCAGCAGCGCGCCGAGCGCCACGATCGGCTCCGAGCGCAGGCCGTTGTCATAGGGCAGCCAGAACGCCAGGAACACCAGGCCGCCGGTCCACAGCGCCACCTTCGAGGTGGCGACCCCGCGCCCGAGCCGCGGCACCACCTCGCGGCTGATCACCAGCCAGCACAGGATTCCGCACAGCAGCGCCGGAATGCGCACCCAGGGGCTCGCGGTGGAGATCTCGGCGAAGGCCTGGATCACGTAGTAGTACCAGCCGAACGGCGCCTCCGGCACGCCGAACCAGCGGAAGTAGTTGGCCATGTATCCGGCGTGCGGGGCCACCCGCACCATACTCAGGATGTAGCCGTCGTCGGAGGTGTTGGCGCCCACGAAATGCCACAGCACGAGCGTGCCGATAATGCCGCCGTCCGCCCAGGTCGGCTTGAGCCAGTGCCGGGGGAAGATGCGCCGGTGCCCGCGCCCGTCACTGGTGTCGAGCACCGCCAGCGCGCCCATGGCCAGCAGGGTCAGCAGCACCGCCGCCACAATGGCGCTCAGCTTCAGCACGGTCGGCGTGGAGGAGAACCGCGAGTCCACGTCCATGTGGAACGAAAGACCCTCGGGGACAGCGCCCTTCAGGTCGGTGAAGACGCCCACCACCTGCGGCCGCAGATCGCCGAGCAGCTGCCCCTCGACCGGCACGGTGACGAGCTCGCGCCCGCCGTCCGCGGTCGGCTGCTCCACGGTCCGGGTCAGGCCCTCGAACCGCGCGTAGGTCCGCTTGTTGTCGGAGGTGATCGTGATGGCGGTGCAGTTCGCCATCTCGGCGCGCGGGGCCGTCGCCACCACGGCATTGCGATCCAGCACGTCGACGGTGTCGCCCGACACCCGCACGAACATGGCCTGCAGATCGGCTTCCTTGCCCTGCGGCGGCGCGGTCGAGAGCAGAATGCCGCCGCGCGGATCCAGCTGGTCCACCGCCGAACACGGGATGGTGATCGCCAGATCGGTCGGCACCTGCGACATGAGCGGCGCCTGAATATTGTCCAGCGTCCCGCCCTGCGGCCAGTTCACCACCGCGGTGGTCTGCTTCACCGGCAGGAACGGCGCGGCAATGGCGAAGACCGCCCCCAGCACACCGGCGACGATCGCGATGAGCTTCGCGATCCGGTAGTCGCGCGGCGTCGCCGGTTCAGCGGCGGCCGGGGGATTCGGCTTGGTCAGGACAGCGGAGGCGTCGGGCACGGTTGCTGATGGTATCGGTAGGAGCTGTGAGTGGCGCTCTTCACTCTCGCGCCACGCAGCGTATGCCGAGTCTCAGCGAATTCCGGGTGCGGACCGGCTCACGAAGCGGGCTTGACGAGCCGGTCCGCACACCAAGATCACTTGGCCCGGATGGGGTCGTCCTTGGCCAGTCCGGAGCGGGTTTCGACCGTCACCGACAGCTTCGCCGGATCGGCATCCGGGACATACGGCGTGAACTTCTCCAGCGAGCCCCAGTCCCGGCCCCAGTCGTCATTGAGATACGACGGAATGGTCTGGGACTTCAGCAGCAGACCGGTCCAGCCGAGCGGGCCGCCGCCGATATCGTCCTGCCAGGCATTGGAGGCGTCCGCGCCGACGCGGTCGGGCAGGATGCGCCATTCCGGGACCTCGGCCACGCCGTCGTGGTGGTCGAAGGGCCGCTGGCAGGGGAAGGCCAGGCCGACGTGCCAGTCCTCCAGCACCGGAGCGGTATGCCCGACAACGGAATCCAGAGTGGCCAGCCGCGGCAGGCGCGGCGGGGTGACGGCCAGCCACTGCTTGGGGGTGATGTCCGGGTCATTGGCGACCAGGCGAATGGCATTGGCGCCCACCGGGATCTGATCCAGCGGGACGCGCAGATTGCGCCAGGACGGGGCCGGGCCGATATCGATGGGGCGGACCTTGCCGACATTGCTCACGGTGCCGTCGGCCGCGCGGGTGCCGTATTCGACGAACAGGTCCTGGCCGTAGGTTTCGACGCCGTCCTTGTCGATGGCGCGAATGCGGCCCGCCGCGGTCACCACCAGCACCTTGTAGGCCGGATCGGCGCGCATGCCGTCGGTCAGGTCGAGGCGGTACCACTCGGTGGTGAGCTTGGCGGTGGCCTGCTCGCCCTCGGTGTAACTGCCCATGACCGGCGTGCGCGCCGGATCCAGGCCGAAGGGCAGGGCCACGGTGGAGCCGTTCACGCCGGCCTGGGCGGTGGTGCCGCCGCCGGTGCCGGCGCCGGTGGTGTTGGTGGTCTTGTTGTCGGAGTCCTTGTCGACGGAGTTGGCGCCGCCGGTCACGGTCTCCTCGGCGTCGGCGGTGAGGTCGGAGGCCACGCCGTCGGGGGTGAATCCGGTGTTCTCCGCGGCCAATCCGTCGGCGACCGAACCGGTCCAGGGTTGCAGCAGCGAATCGGCGGTATCGGTCTCGACCAGCACCTCGTTGGCAAGGGCGCACGAATTGCCGGTCAGCGCACGCAGATTGGATTCGGCGACCGAGTAGGCCGGGTACTGGGTGACGGCCGCTTTAGCCAGCGACGCCACCTCGAACAGCACCAGCACGGCGGCCGCGATGGTCAGCGGCATGGTCGCGAACTTGTCGAAACCACGCACCGGCTTGGGCGTCGTGTACGGCTCGCGGTAGTGCTGCCAGGCCGCGATGAGCAGGCACAGCACCGCCAGGCCGAGGAACAGCGTGGAGAAGCCCTTGCCCGCGACCAGCGGCGCCTTGTCGAACCACGGCACGCCGTAGGACGACACGTACCACCAGCCATTGGGGCCGGTGAAGGTGATGGCGAGCAGGAAGAACACGGCCGCGGTGAACAGCGTCCGATTGCGCGGCGAGCGAATCCCGTTGACCCCCACCGCGACCGCCGCCAGCGCGGCCACCGAGCCGGCCAGCCCGGCGTACACGCCGAAGTGGTGGGTCCACTTGGTGGGCGTGAACATCATCAGGAACAGCGACATGAAGACGATGCCGAGAATCCGCACCGCCGGGCCGCGCGAGGTGCCCGGGATGCGCCCGTTCTTGCGCAGCATCACCATGACGCACACGAACAGGCACAGCAGCATGGCGAGAATGCCGAAGCGGCGGGCCAGCGAGCCGTCGGGAGAGAGCATGAGCAGCGAATCCCAGCGCGTGCGCTCGTCGAACCACGCCACATTGGGTCCGATGAGGGTGCGCACCCGGGTCGCCTCCATGATCGAGGCAATGGTCTGGTCCGCGAAAACGACCACCAGCACCAGGCTTCCGGCCGCGACCCCCGGCGCGAGCAGCGCGGCGTAGCGCAGCAGCGCCGCGCCCTGCCCCTTGGCGCGTTTGATGATGACCTGCAGGACCGGCCGGGATCCGGCCACCAGGGCGGCGATGCAGATGAGCCCGGTCGGCCCGGCCGCCAGCGAGAAGGCCGCGATGAGCACCGCCACCGCCGCGGGCAGCAGTCGCCCGGTGGCAATGGCGCGTTCGATGGAGCACCAGGTCAGCAGTGCTCCCGCGGCAATGAGCGGTTCGGGGCGCAGCCCGTTGTCGTAGGGCAGCCAGACGGCCAGGAACACCAGCGCCCCGGTCCAGATGGCGACCTGATCCCGGCGCACCCGGGCGCCCAAGCGGGGCAGCACTTCCCGGCTGATCACCAGCCAGCAGACAATGCCGGCCAGCAGCGACGGCAGCCGCATCCACGGGCTGGCATCACTGATCCGCGTCATCCACGCCAGCAGTTCGTACGGCCAGCCGAACGGCGCCTCGGCCACGCCGAACCAGCGGTAGTAGTTGGCCATGTACCCGGAAGCCTTGGAGGCGCGGGCCATATTCAGGATGTAGCCGTCATCGGAGGTGTTGGCGCCGATGAAATGCCACACCACCAGCGTGCCGAGCACCGTCACGTCGGCCAACCGGAACCGCCACCAGTGCGCGGGCAGGAAGCGGCGGGCGCGGCGGCCGTCGCTGGTGTCGAGCAGGTGCAGGGCGAACAGCGCGATGAGGGTGAACACCACCGCGCCGAGGATCGCGGCCCGCTTGAGCCAGCTCGGGCTGGAGGTGAAGCGCGCGTCGATCTGGGCGGAAGCCGTTGCGGTCCCGAGCTGTTCGCGGGTCAGATCGGTGAACATGCCGACCACCTGCGGGCGGTTGTCGCCGCTGACCTGGCCGGTGAACGGGGTGCCGTCCTGCCGGGTGACGCCGGTGAACTCGACCCGGGTCTGGTTCACGTCCGAGTGCAGCGTGAGCGCCGCGCAGTCCTGGACCTCGGCCAGCGGGGCGGACAGCAGCGGGATGAGCCGATCGATCACCGACACCGTGCGCCCGGTCCCGGCCTGGTCCTCGATCTTGATGACCACGCCCTTGTCGGCCGCCTGCCCGGAGGCGGCCGGGATGGTGGAGAACAGCGTCCCGTCCGGCGCGTCCCGCAGCACCTGGCAGGGCAGGTTCACACCCAGGCTCAGCGGCACGTACGACACCAGCGGGGCGTCGATATTCGCCGTCTCGCCCTGCGGCCAGTCCAGCGTGGGCCGATCCTGCCGCACCGGCAGGATCGGGGTCAGCACCGCCAGCAGGAATCCCAGCAGCCCGGAAACAATGGCCACCAGCCGGATGCGATGAAACCCTCGAGTGTCTGCGCGCACGGGTCCCGACTCTATCGACCGGATCCGGTCGACCGGTCCACGACTCGACGTCCGGCCCTCGAACACCTCGTAGGATGGGGGTTATCCGAACTGGGCGAGGGGCCGGGCCGGGAGAACGTACGAGGAATCAATGACCGAGCTGCGACCGGGCGAAGTGCTCGCCGGGTATGTCATCGCGCGGCGAATCGGGTCCGGGGGATCGGGCGTTGTCTATGCGGCGCGGCATCCGCGCCTGCCCAGGCTGACCGCGCTCAAGGTGCTCGAGCGCGATGAGGCGCGCGGTGACGACGAGGTGTGGCGGCGCTTCGAGCGCGAGGCCGATATCGCCGCGCACTTCGATCATCCGAATATCGTGCAGGTCTACGACCGGGGCGTGGCCGAGGACCGGTTCTGGATCTCCATGCAGTACATCGACGGCTCGGATGCCGGTGACCTGCAGGGCATCTCACCGGATCGGGCGCTGCGCATCGCCGGGGAGATCGGCGCGGCGCTCGACTACGCGCACGGGAAGGGCGTGCTGCACCGGGATGTGAAGCCCTCCAATATCCTCATCGCCGATCCCGACAGCGGCCGCCCGGAACGGGCCCTGCTCACCGATTTCGGCATTGCCCGGCTGCGCGACGAGACCACCCGGCTCACCCACACCGGAAATATCTCCGCCACTTTCGCTTTCGCGTCGCCCGAGCAGGTGTCGAGTAAGCCGGTCGGGCCGCGCTCGGACCAGTATTCGCTGGCCTGCACGCTTTTCGTGCTGTTGACCGACCGCCGCCCGTTCACCGCGGATACGCCGATCGGCTGGGTGCACGCGCACACCCAGGAGCCGCCGCTGCGGGTCAGCACGGTGCGCCCGGATCTGCCCGAGGCGCTCGACTCGGTGCTGGGGCGCGCCCTGGCCAAGGATCCGGAGGACCGGTTCCCCAGCTGCGCCGAGTTCGTGACGGCCGCTACCCAGGCCTATTACGCGGACCCGGCCATGGCGGTGACGGCCCCCGCCCGGCCGATCCCGGCGCTGCCGCCGCCCGTCGAGAAGCGGCGAAAGCGGCTGGGGCAGCGCCTGTTCCGCAGGCAGCTCCTCATTCCGGCGATCGTCGCCGCCCTGGTCGGCGCGGGTGTGGGATTCGCGCTCTCCCGGCACGATTCGCCCCCGCCGCCGGAAAGCCTGGTGCCGGACGAATTCCTCGGCACCTGGCTGGCCACCGAAGGCCAGACCAACTATCGACTGGAGCTGGATCAGGGGCGGCCCGGCGATCACGTGCTGTCCAGCATCGTGGACGGGGTGCTGCCCAATGGGTCCGCCTTCCACTGCGAGTTCTCCGCGCCACTGGTCGCGGTGCCTTCCGAAGGCGACCGGCTGCTCATCGGGCCCTCCGAAATCATTACCAGCGATCCGGCGAATGCCTGCCGCGCCAATCGGCCCACCACCCTCACCTTGCTCGACGACGGGCGGGTGAGCCGGAAAACCGATGTGAGCGGGCTGATCACGTATACGAACGCGGACGAGCTGGCGAGCTCCTGGGGTGACGGGCACGCCGCCATCGCACAGGCCTTCCCGAGCCTGGTGGGGCAGCTGGCCTCCAATGGCCGCTCGGTGGGCTGGCAGGGCGCGGGCTGCCAGAAGCGCGATCCGGGTCCCGGCGATGCCGAGACCGCGCAGGGTGCGCGGCGCATCCTCTGCAATGCCCAGGACGACACCGGGCAGGTGCGCTTCGACTTCTTCGACTTCGGCACGCGCCCACCGCAATCCGCCGGTGCGCTGTTCTTCGGCGGTACCGCGGACGCCACCACGGTCACCCATCAGGATGTGGCGGGCGCGCTGACCGTCACCACCGACAGCGGCATCGATGCCGACCAGCCCGATACCGAGGCGCGCCGGATCCTGACCGCCGTCACGTTTCCCGATGGCGATCCGAGATCTCGTTTCGTCCTGGTGGTGCGCTGGCCGGAGCACACTGTAAATGCGGTACTGAGCGAATGGCTTTCGCGTGCGCCGTTGAAGTAGGAGTGCGGACCATGGCCGACCTGGCACCGGGTGCGGAGATCGCCGGATACGTCATCGTGCGCCGGGTCGGGTCCGGTGGTTCGGGAACGGTGTACGTGGCGCAGCATCCGCGCCTGCCGCGGCTGGCCGCGATCAAAGTGCTCGATCCCAGTGGGGTGACCATAGATCGGGAGGCGTGGCGGCGCTTCGAGCGGGAGGCCGATCTCACCGCGCGCTTCGACCATCCGAATATCGTCTCGGTCTACGACCGGGGCGTGGACGCGGGCCGGCTGTGGATCGCCATGCAGTTCGTGGAGGGCGCGGATGCCGAAACCCTCAGGGGCATACCGCCGGACCGGGCGCTGCGGATCGCCGGCGGGATCGCGTCGGCGCTGGACTACGCGCACGGCAAGGGCGTGCTGCATCGCGATGTGAAACCGTCCAATATCCTGCTCTCCCCGGCCGAGGACGGCCGCGCCGAGCGAGCGTTGTTGACGGACTTCGGGATCGCGCGGCTGCGTGACGAATCCACCCATCTGACCCGGACCGGGAATATCGCGGCCACCTTCGCTTTCGCCTCGCCGGAACAGATCCAGGGCCTGCCGCTCGATCCGCGCACCGACCAGTACTCCCTCGCCTGCACGCTGTTCGTACTGCTCACCGATCAGAAACCGTTCGTGGCCAATGACCTGTTCAGCTGGATCCACATGCACACGCAGGTGCCGCCGCGGCGCATTACCGAGGTGCGGCCGGAGCTGCCCAGAAGTTTCGACGCCGTCTTCGAGCGGGCGCTGGCCAAGAGTCCGGACCAGCGATTCGGGGGCTGCACCGAATTCGTGAACACCGTGTGGCAGGCGTGGGATGCCGAATTCGGGCGGGCCACAACGGGTCCCGTGCATTTCACGGCCGGGCCCGGGACGAGAGCGCCGACGACGGTTCCGGCCCGGCCGCCGAACGAGGTGCTCCAGCCGCCGCCGGATGCCCGTCCAGCGCATCGGGCGCCACCGCCCGCGCGCGACCGCGCCGGCGGGCGGATGGTCGCAGCGATCCTGTTCGGGGCCGCCGCGGTACTGCTGGCCGGGGCCGCGTTCCTGGTCACGGTGAAATTGGAAAGCGGTGGGAAGCCCAGTGGCGCACAGACCACCGGCGGGGTGACCAGTGTGGTGGCTACGGGATTCCCGCAGCCGGGCAGCACCACGACCGTGGCGACCGGTCCGGTCGTCACGGTCCCGCCGGTGGCGGCGGGGCAGGTTCCGGCGGGCTATGTGGGCACCTGGTCGGGCACCAGCAGCAGCAACAGCGACGACTACCGGCTCACTATCTGGCAGGGGAATCTGAACGAGGTGATCATGACCTCGACCGTCTTCCGGGGCGGAAGCGTGTTGTGCACCATCGATTATCGGCTGTTGGACGTGTCCGCCTCGGGCGCTGTCACCGTCGGCGACGGCGTCCTGCAGGCCGGGGTCGCGGGCTGCGTTGTCCAGGGGACGCAGACGCTGTGGTTGACCGACGGCACCATAGTGCGCGATCTGTCCGTCAGCGGCCGGGTGACCTATTTCCGGGTGGGCTGAACCGCGCTCAGATCAGGGCGCGCACATCCCACACCCATACGCCGTCCACCTGCTGCGCGGGGAAGCCGAGCAGCTGATCCATGGTGAGGCGCAGCGCCGTGCTGTTGTCGGTCGGCGGCAGCACCACCACATCGGCCTGCCAGTAGCGCAGATCGGCGAAGGCCTGATCGCGCATGGCCTGGTCGATGACCGGAACCCGGTTGGCGCGCTGCGCTTTCGCCAGCAGGCTCGCCGTCGGGCGATCGTCGGGACCGTAGCGGCCCTTCTTGTCGGTGCCGGTCGGTCCGACGAAATAGCCGCCCGCGAGCGGGAAGTCGAAACCGGAGTCGAGCTGCCAGCGCAGGGCGCGGGCATCCGGCGGCGTGGGCGGCGGCACGATCACCACCGAACCGTCGTTCACGTACCGGTTCACGGTGCCGTCGGTGAAGAACGGCGGGGTGGGCGCGCGCTCCACCACCGGCAGGATGGTCGGCGCGAGCGGCAGCAAGGCACAGGCCAGGGCGGCGAACCAGGCGAGCGGCCGCCAGTCGGTGGCGGATTCGCGCCAGTAGTCCAGGGCGCGCTGGGTGGCCACGGCCAGGATGAGCGCGATGGCCGGGATGGCGGCCATGGTGAACCGCGATTCCAGCACCGTATTCAGCAGCGGCACCGACTCCAGCCACCGCCACGGCAGCGCGATTCCCGTGTCGTCCTTGCCGATCACGAGCGTCGAGCCCAGCGACAGGAATGTGAACAGCGCGATCACCACGGCGGCGGCCCGCACCACGCGCTCCCGCCGCAGCAGAGCGGTGGTCACGGTGACGAGCAGCAGTAGCGGCCAGCCGAAGTAGGAATTCTCCTCGGTCGGATTGATGGCGACGTTCTGGCCGTGCATGAGCAGGCCGCCCAGCGATTCCGACGGGAACTGGAACAGCGCCTTGAGATCGTTGCCCATGGGGCCGTGGTCGATCATGCGGTAGGACTGCGGCCCGAAGAACTGCCACCACAGCGGAATCTCGGTGAGCGCCACCGTGATCAGGGCCGCCAGCAGCACGGTCGGGGTGACGGCGCGCAGGGTGCGCAGTCCGGCGCGCGGGCTGTGCAAGTGGTAGACGAGGGCGAAAAGGCCGAAGGACAGCGCGAAGATGAGCAGCGGTTCCTCGCCCAGCGCGATCTGCATCGCCACCAGCAGGCCCAGCACGAAGGCATCGCGCAGCCGCCGCGCCTTGCGGACCTCCGGGGCGTTGTTCGCCCGCTTGGCCATTCGGATGATCTGCAGGGCGATCAGCGGAAGCAGTGCCAGCACCACGAAATTCGGGTGCGCGTTGGCGTGCGAGATCATGGCGGGCGCGAAGCCGCAGCACAGCCCGCCCACCGCGGCGGCGAACCGGGAGCTCACCAATTCCCGCGAGAACAGCCAGTACCAGGCGAAGGCGGTGCCGAACAGGCCGAGGGTGAGGACCAGGACGAAGGTGACGGTCGGCCCGAACAGCAGCGTGACCGGCGTGAGCGGCACGCCGACGCCGAACATGGCGGTATTGGCCATCATGTTCACGCCGTCGGGATAGTTCTGCAGCAGCGTGCCGAGCGGGTTCTCCAGATTCGCGACCTTGTGCGCGGTCACGGCGAAGAACCATTCCCACATGGTCTGGTCCTGACCGCTCTTGATCAGGTACCCGTTCGCCGGATGCCGCCACTGGCCGGAGAGCACCAGCACCGCCAGCGACAGATATCCCGTCGCCGCCACCAGATCCGCCCGCGCGAGCCGGACGCGCCGGGCGACCCGCCGCGGCCGGGATAGCTTGGGGGAAGCCGCTTCCGGTGCGATCCGATCCGGAACCGCTACTTGCCCCTGTGCCACGCGATAACTCTCCTCTTGCCCGATAAATCAGCGGCCCACGCTACCGGGCACGACTGAGATTGCGCTGGCAAGTAGATGAGTTATCCACAGAAAACCGCATCCATCCACAGATTCCGCCCCGGTTCTGTGGATAAGTGATGCAGATCTCGCTTAGCGCTTCACCGCCGGACGACCAGCGTGAACGGCCCGATATCGGTGATCAGGAACTGTGGATCGGTGAACAGATCCCGTGGTAGCGCAACTGTATACCGCTTCACATTCGGGTCATTGGGATAGACGTCCTTCGACAGCCGCAACGTGTACTCATCCCCCGAGCGACGGAACAAGAACGCATCCGGCGCCCGCCACGGGCAATGGTTCAGGGCATCCACGAACTCCGCCGAAGTCTTCATCTTGCTCCACCGCTCGATCTCGGCGGACCGCGCCGCGAAGTCGGCCAGCGGATTCGCGTAATGCGAAGTGAGCGCCTGGAATCCGAAGTACGGATAGATCGCCAGGAAACTGGTGTCCGCGGTCAGCACCACACTGCCGTCCGCCGGCCGCCCCGTCTGCTCCCGCAGCTTCGCGTCGATCTCCTTGTAATACGACACTGCCGACGGCGGCCGCTTGTCCGCCCGCTCACCGTTCCCGTCGGTATCGGTGTACGCGGTGGTGATCTCCGCATCGAGCACATGCGGAATCTCCTGACTGAACGCGATCGCTCCCACCAGCGCCAACACGGCTACGACCGGCTTGAATCGCGCCGGCTCGTGCAGCACCTGATAGACCGCCCGGGCCCCCTCGACGAAGCCGAACGACCCGGCGGCGGCGAGCAATGCCAGCAGAATCGGCTCCAACCGGAAGGACAGCAGCGTGGTCCCGGCGGCGGTAGCCGTCATGGACAGCAGACACCACAGATAGACGGCCACCACACCGATGCCGAGCGCCTGTGCCCGCCGCGACGACCCGACCCGCAGCACCAGCCAGATGATCCCCAACAGGCAGAACGCTCCACGCAGCGAGAACTCGGTCATAGGCAGCGGCAGTTCCGAACCTGGTTCAGGCAGATAGTGGAACGCGGTGCCACCATCGGGCATCTGCCCGCTCAGCAGCTTCAGTAGGAAGGGCAGCCACACGGTGAGCGCCAGGAGACCGGCGATGACTCCCATACTGATCAGCCGCACCAGGATCGGCCGCACGACATGCGAGCGACCGGGCACCGAACCGCTCGCCACCGGGGCCTGTTCCGCCTGCCCGCCCGACGTGCTGCGCGCCGCCGCCGCACGATGCCACTGAGTCCGCAGCGCCGAATTCCGTTCCCGCAGCATCAGACCGGCGGCAATAACGGCCATGAGGCAGACAGTGAACACCGCTTCCGCGAAGTACAGGGTGTAGAAGGTCGCGGCCACTCCCAGAAACAGACCGGTCCCGATCACCGCGCCCCAGCCACCGGCGGTCCGATCTACGTCACCCGAGAGCTGTGCGGGTCGGTACAGCGCCCCCCATGCCAGCAGCAACGCTGGTCCGATGAGCAGCACCAGTACCGCGCTGTACGCCTCCGGTGCGCCATAGGCCAATGTCAGCGCGGTGGTGGCCGCCGCCACGGCGATCGCCCAGTCCGCGCGAATCAGATTCGACCACAACACAAGTGCGACCGCCGCCGCCACTGCCAGCCCGATGATCGCGTACGGCTTGAACGCTTCCCATCCGTCGAGCCCGGCCAGATTCGCGAACCGTCCGCCGAACCAGAACCATCCGGCCGGATAAAACGGCGGCAACTCCGCATAGTTCATATCCCGCAGCGCCGCACTATCGGTCAGCCGCGTCAGATACTGCGTCCGAAACTCCTGATCCACCGAAAGCCCGAACAGATACAACTTCGTAGCAGCCAGCGGCATCCCCAACGTCACCGTCACGAACGTCGAAATCCCGCCCCACGACAGCAATTTCGCCAGCCAGGCCCACTTGTGCATCCGCACGAGCGCGATGGCCGCCACCAGCATCGCCAGCGCCACCACCTGGCCCACGGTCGTCAACGCCCGAGTCACATTGGACGAATTGAACGCCGGCCAGTCCACCATCGAGAACGCCACCAGCCCGACCCCGGCCACGATTGCGGCGAGCACAGCTGCCAGCACGGCCTCCCCGACCGCATTCCCGGCCTGCCGCGCCAACAACGCCCCCCGGCCGCCCGCCCGCTCGCTCATTCGCCCTCGCCTCCGGATTCGTCTCCATGGACCGCTGCGAGCCTAGCCACTGCCCCGCCCCCAATCATGTCGCCAGGCCACCGCTACGCGAACCACCACATGATCACCCTGGTCAGCGGGACACCGATCCCGAATGGCGCGAAGCCGTTCTAAGGCAGCCGGTCGACATCGACGCCGGCATGGAGTCGGAGCAATAGGGGTCCACGAGCAGTCGCCACCGGCCACTCGCGGTGAGTCGCCTCCGCGACAACCTGGCGGCCGACACCTTGCTGAATAGATCACCGGATGGGATCGAGCGGCCCATCGTGCACGTTGCGTTGGCGCAGTTCGGTGGCCAGCCGCGCGGCGGTGACGAAGTCCGCGTCGTCATGTACGACGACAAGGCCGTGATATGCGGCGGTTGCGCAGATTTGCAGATCGACTGCGGAAAGGCACCGATGGCTGCCGCTTTCGGCCGCGCGGTACTGTAGTCCGGCGATCCACAGTCCGGCGGATTTGGGAACGGAAACGTCGTCGTAGAGTGCGTCGAACATTCCGCAGAAGTCGGAGTACTCCTTCAGATTGCGTGCCGAACGCATGAACTCCGCTCGTTGTGGGTAGCAGGAGCGCAGCTCACCTTCGGCTGTCGGAGAATGCCAAAGCTCGAAGACAGTGCGATCGCGCAGGATGCGCCACAGCGCCGAGGAATCGAGCAGATATCCGATCACTGCGCGGGTGGCTCCTTCTCCGTCCGGTGAGCGGACTCGGCACCTTCAAGGTCCCAGTCCTGCGCCAGTTGAAAGTAGTGCTCATACGCTGCGGCTCGTGAGAGCCGCTTGTTGTATTCAGAGAGAGCGGCGGCGACGGCTGCTGTCTTCGTCCGATGCCCGCCCAGCTTCTTGGCCGTTTCCAGAGTGTCGTCGTCGATCTCGATATGGGTTAGCGACATGACCAGCTCCTGTACATAACTAGGCCCATTTGGCTGGGATTATTGTACATTCTCAGGGGTTGGGTCCGCTGCCGACAGTTGCTGTTCTGCGTGCGATCGCCCAGGTGGGCGGTCGTCCCTGAGTTCGTGGAGCACCTGAGCTATTCCTGCGGAAACTCTTCGGCGAGGCTCGGCTGCGGGTTGTTCCGCTCGAACTCGGCGAGGCTGCGCAGGTCTTCTTCCAGCAGTCGCTGACGCGTGGCGCGGGCGAGGTATCCCGATATGCCTTCAGCTGCGAACTCCGGGTCTCCGGCATTCATATCGAAGTGCTATGCCGCACATGCGACGAGCGGTGGCCGAATCGGCCACCGCTCGTCGGTGTTGACCGGGGTTTCAGGGGCTTGCCCCTGAGAGTCCCGAGAGTTGGCCCGTCCCTAGATGGGCAGGCGGCGGAAGATCGCGCGGGGGATGTGGCGCAGGATCATCATGACGTAGCGGAAAGTGCCGGGGGCCCAGACGATTTCCTTGCCCTTTTCGGAGGCGGCTACGGCGAGCGCGGCCACGTCTTCCTTGTCGACGGTGAGGGGGGCCTCGTCGACGTGGGCGGACATGCGGGTGCGGACCTGGCCCGGGCGGATGACCGTGACGCGGGGGCCGTGCGGGCGGAGAGCTTCGCCGAGGCCCAGGTAGAAGCCGTCCAGGCCCGCCTTGGTGGAGCCGTAGACGAAGTTGGAGCGGCGGACGCGCTCACCGGCCACGGAGGACATGGCGATGATGCGGCCGTAGCCCTGGGCCTTGAACTTCTCGCCGAGCAGGACGCCGACGGAGACGGCGGCGGTGTAGTTCAGCTCGGCGGCGATGACGGCCTTGCGCTGGTCCTGCCAGAGTTCCTCGGCATCGCCGAGCATGCCGAAGGCCACGATGGCGACGTCCACGTCACCGTGCGCCCAGGCCTGGTCGATGACCTTGGGGTGGGAGTCCATCTCCAGGGCGTCGAAGTCGATGACCTCGACCTCGGACGCGCCGGCCGCCTTCATCTGGGCGACGGCGTCCTCGCGCAGCGGGTCGCCGGGCAGCGCCGCCAGAATGATGCGGGCGGGACCCTTCTTGAGGTACTCGGCGCAGATCGCGAGACCGATCTCCGAGGTGCCGCCGAGCAGCAGAATGGACTGCGGATTTCCTACCGCGTTGATCACTGAAGCTCCAGCCTTCGCGCCATATCGGACATGAAAACGCCTGTGGGATCGACACTTCGGCGGATCTTGATCCACTCGTCGATCCGGGGGTACATCTGGTGGAAGGTTTCCGCGGTGGTGCGGGAATCCTTCGCGGTGTAGAGGCGGCCGCCGAACTCGAGGACACGGCGGTCCAGTTCGGTGACGAGCTCATTGAGACCCGGCCGGATCGGGAAGTCGCAGCAGATGTTCCAGCCCGGCATCGGGAAGCTCAGCGGAGCCGGATTACCCGGGCCGAAGAGCTTGAAAACGTTGAGCGCGGAGATGTGCCCGGAGGCCTGGATGTCGATGATGATGTTCTTGAACTCTTCGACGGCCTCGGTCGGCACCACGAACTGGTACTGCAGGAAACCCGCAGGTCCGTACGCCCGGTTCCACTCCGCGATCATGTCCAGCGGGTGATAGAACTGCGTCAGGTTCTGGATCTTGCCGGTGTAGGTGCCGCCCATGGCGTAGTACGCCTCGCCGACCGCGCCGAGGGTCAGCTTGTTGGCGGTGAAGCTCGGGAAGATGTTCGGCACCGTCAGCAGCTGCGGGGCGTCGAACTTCAGCGGATTCTTCTGCTTCTTCTTCGGCAGTTCGTCCAGCTTCGCCAGCCGGCCGCGGGTGATGCAGGCGCGGCCCAGCTTGGGCAGCGGGTTCATCACATCGAACCAGGCGCTGGAGTAGGTGTAGTTCTCTTCGCTGCCGTCGCTGTGCGCCGCGATGGTCTCGTCCAGCGTGGTGGTCTTCACGCCGTCATTGATGAAGTAGGCCGTCTCCGTCGGCGCCATCTCGATGGTGGCGCGCAGGATGATGCCGGTCAGGCCATTGCCGCCCACGGTCGCCCAGAACAGCTTGGCGTTCTTGCGCGGCCCGATGTGCTGCACGGTGCCGTCGGCGGTCAGCAGGTCGATGGACCGCACATGATTGCCGAACGAGCCCTCGGAGTGGTGGTTCTTGCCGTGAATATCGGAGGCGATGGCGCCGCCGATGGTCACCTGCCGCGTGCCCGGTAGCACCGGCACCCACAGTCCGAACGGCAGCGCCGCCTTCATGAGCTGGTCCAGGCTGACGCCGCCGTCCACGTCGACCAGGCGGGAATCGCGGTCGATGCGGTGGATGCGGTTGAGCGCCGGCATGTCGATGACCAGGCCGCCCGAGTTCTGCGCGTGGTCGCCGTAGGAGCGGCCCAGGCCGCGGGCGATGACGCCGCGGCGCAGGTGCGCGGGCTTGGAGTCGTTGTCCTCCGCGACCATGGCGACCGCTTTGGCGATCAGCTCCGGGTCACTGGTGGAGAGCACTTCGGAGGTGGTGGGTGCGGTGCGACCCCATCCGGTCAACGTGCGAGTCCGCGTCGGCAGTTCGTGAGAAGAGCCGGTCGACGCTGTGTCCGCACCTTCGCTCGCCGAGCTGTCGGCGGCTTCCGTGGTGGTCTGAGCTTTCGTGGACATCGGCATAGAGACTACAGACATAACCGGACAGCGGGCTTGTGTCGCTCATCGCGGGGGCTAGTCTTTCGGCTTGTGACCGCGGAACCCCATCTGCCCCTCCCGCCCGAGCTCCCCCTGGTAGACGAACCGGGCGGTACGGACGTTGACCTCAAAACGCAGATCATCCGCTTCGGCCTCACCGGCGGGTTCTCCGCCATTGTCGACTTCGGCCTCTACACCCTGCTGTTCCAACTGCTCGGTGTGCCCTTGGCCATAGCGAAGTCGATCAGTTTCATCGCGGGAACCACCACCGCCTACCTGATCAACCGCCGCTGGACCTTCAAGGCCGAGCCCAGCCGCAAGCGTTTCGTGGCGGTGGTGATCCTCTACGCGCTGACCTTCGCCCTCCAGGTCGGCATCAACCAGGTCTGCTACTACGCGCTGCCCGATGCGTGGTGGCGCATCTGGCTGGCCTTCGGCATCGCCCAGGGCACCGCCACGGTGATCAACTTCATCGTGCAGCGCGCGGTCATCTTCAAGATTCACTGAAGCGGGTCCGGACATGCCTCGCCCCCTGCCGAGGGCAGGGGGCGAGAGCCATGGGGGTCAGTATTCGACGAGCGCGGCGCGGGCCTCTTCCTTGGCGTGGAAGTAGTCGCCGCCCTTGGCGCGAATATTGTCGGTGCCCCATTGGCGGGCCTCGCGGCGGGCGGGGACCAGATGGGGGATGTGCTTCCGGCAGTGGATGTAGGCCTCTTCGATATCGACCACCACCCAGCGCTCGGGAATGCGGCCGCGTTCGTTCGGGGGGAGGTCCGGAATGCAGCGGCGCATGAGGGGGTCGTCGACTATGCGGGCGGTGCCATTGATGTGCAGGCCGATGAGATCCTGCACGAAGTCGATCATGAGGATGCCGACGTGCGGGTTCTCCAGGACATTGCCCAGGCTGGCCATGACGCCGTTGCCGCGGTATTCGGGGTAGGCGACGGTGCGGTCGTCGACCACGTGCAGGAAGCCGGGCTGCCCGGCGCGGAAGCTGCAATCGCATTCGCCGTGTTTATCGGAGGTCGCGATGAAGGCCATGTCCATCCGGCGGATGAAATCGATCATGTGGGTGTTCAATCGATTTCGGACTTGATCGGAGTAGAAGCGGTCCGCGCGGTCCTGTGTACCGTAGCGCTCCTGTAGTTCCCGTTCGCCGTCGCTGCCGTTTCTGATACCGGGCATCGTGCGCCCCCTTTGGTAGCTGAATACCGGATGGAAGAGGCTCGGCCACGAACATCGGCCATCCGAAATCCTATACGGTTTAACAATTTTAATGTGGCGAATGAGTGAACCGGCATATCTGCCCTGATGGGGCGCGGTCGACTGGCGCCGGACAAACCTTCCCGAGCGAGGATCCTCCCGGATGAAAGGGTCCGCAAGGGACCAAAGTCGCTTAGCTGTGGGTGCGCTGACCTTGATTTCGGGGCGCGGGTCGCCGAGATCCCCAGTGGGGGTTTCGGTTTCGCAATCCTGATTTATCCCTTTTGCATAGTTTTGTCCGTATTTCGCACGACGACATCCCCCTTGCATGCGCCGATCATGGTGCGCCCGAAGAAATTAAAAGACCGACCACCCGGAATCTAACGCGCCTTCTTCTCCAATCGGGCGCGATCGATCACCGTCACCGCACCGCGCCCCAGTCGCACCACGCCCTGATCCTCCAGCTCGCGCAGCACCTTGTTTGCTGTGGCGCGGGTGGTGCCCGCCATGGACGCCAGATCCTCTTGCGTCAATCGGATGAGCGAGGGTTTGCCGCGCTCGTCCCCGTACACGGTGGCCAGGTGCGCCAGCCGCCGCAGTACCCGCGTCTCCACCGGCAGGTACAGCGCCTCCAGCACCGCCGCCGACAGGCGCCGCACCTGCGCGGCAAGCGATGTCGTCAGGAAGCGCTCCACTTGCGGATACTCCGCCCGCAGCTTTTCCAGCTGCGAGCGGTTCAGGGTCAGTGTCTGGGCGTCGGTCACCGCCACGATGGTCGCGGTCCGGCGCGCGTCCGGGCTCAGCAGCGCCTGCTCGCCGAACATCTCGCCCGGCCCCAGGATGGTCAGCGTCGCGGTGTGCCCGAGTGGCGTGGTGACCCGCACGATGAGCCGTCCCGCCGCGATCAGGTGCAGGCTGTCGCCGGGATCGCCCTCGTGGCAGACGATATCGCGGCGCCGGAACTTGCGCGGCGTGCAGGCGGCGATGAACTGCCGCCGTTCCTCCGGCGAAAGCCCTTCCAGCAGTTCGAATCTCATCGCAGCGCCACCAATTCGTACACAGCGACCGGTTGGCTCTTGCCTTTGATGTCGAAGTCGCCCAGATCTTTCACCTCGGCCCGCGCCCCGAGCCGCTCCCGGGTCACCGGGCCCACCACCACCGAGCCCGGATCCGCCAGCGCCTCCAGCCGCGCCGCCAGATTGGTGGTGTCGCCGATGGCGGTGAAGTTCCGCATTTCCCGCGCACCCACATTCCCGACAATGGCGGGCCCGGTGTTCACCCCGACCCGGAACATGGGCCAGGACATCTCCTCCGCGCCGCCCACCCGTCTCCCACCGCCGCCCTCGACGGGCAGCCCAGGGGCCGGCTCACCCTTCTGCCGCTCTCGCACGGCAGCCGTCGCCCGCTGCAGCGCGAGCCCGGCCCGCGCCGCCCGCAGCGCGTGATCGTGTTGCCGCACCGGCGCATTGAAGATCGCCATCACCGCATCGCCCACGAACTGCACCACGGTCCCGCCCTCGGCCAGGATCTCCGGCACGATGGCCCCGTAATAGGTGTTCAGCATCCGCATGACCGCCGCCGGGCCCGCCTGCTCCGCGAACGGCGTGTACCCGCGCAGGTCCGCCATCAGCACGCTGACCTCGTGCACCTCCCCGCCCAGCCCGGCCTGCGACGGGTCGGCCAGCAGCGTCGTCGCCACCTGTGGCGACATGTACGACCGGAACAGCCCGTCCAATTGCTGGTACAGCCGCGCGTTCTCCAGGACCACCGAGGCCTGCGCCGCGAAGGACCGCGCCACCGCGTGCTCCGCCGGTCCGAGTCCGGGATTCGGCTCCCCGTAACTGGTTTGGGCGCCGTAGATCGCATCGATCGGCGTCTGCTGCGGTGCGGGCCGCCACCCGAAACCCTGCCGCGGCGCACCCGGCCTGCCCGTCGCGATCAGCGCGGGGACCGAGGTGCCCGCGCGGGCCAGCTCCAGCACACCGGCCTGTATTCCCTTGACGGTCAAGGGAAAAGCGAACGCGGCGGGATTGGGCGGCCCGCCGTCGCCGAACACCAGCCGGCCGCGTTGCACGATCCCGATGCGGACGGCATCGCGTTCGAAGGCGTACCCGGCCAGCTGCTGGATCTCGGTGAGCAGCTCGAGTTCCCCGCGAATCACATTGGCCCGCTCGCCGACCGCCACCAGTGCGCCCAGCCGCCGCACCTGCTCGCGTTCGTCGCCCACGGCGCGCGCACTCTGCTGCAGCACCGCGACCTGCCGTTCGGTGAGCCCGAACCGCCGCGCCAGCTGCTGCCCGACCGCGCCCAGCGGTTCGGCCGCGGATACGCCGCCGCTGGCCCGCTGATCGAGCGCCGCGACCATCTCCTCCAGCGCCCGCGCGTAATCGCGCTGAATGGCCGCCACCGTACTGCGCTGGGTGACACTGTCGAACAGCCCGCGCACCGACCCTTCCCGCCGGAAATTGCGATGCACGCTGACGGCGATGAGCGCGAACGCCACCCCCAGGAGCACATGCCATTCCCACCAGGAGACCCGCCAGCTGCGCCCGAAACCGACCGCGAACATGGCCTCGGCCAGCAGGACGAAGGCGGTGAGCACGCTGAGCAGCACCGTGCTGCGATTGCGCAGATACTGCACGGCATACGCGCCGGCCGCGATGAGATAGCCCGCGCCGCCGACGAAGGCGGCCGCCACCAGCGGCCCCTGCGCCTCGGACGGATCGGGCACGATATCGAAGGGCGGCACCCGGGTCAGCGACAACAGGGCCCAGACGCCCATGAGCGTGAGCGGCAGCACCGCGAGCACCTCGGTGAAGCCATGCGCTCGCCCGGAGGGCCCGTAGTCCACCACCGAGGCCAGCGCCGCCACACTGCCCAGGATCATGCCGACCGGCACGGCCACGGTGAAGCCGACATTCGCCGTGTCCACAATGATTCCGGGCGTGGCCAGCGCGTGCAGGCCCAGGAAGCCCGAATTCAATTGGAACACCAGCGAAACCAGAATCAATCGCATATCCCGGTGCGCGCGGGCGGCGCGCAGCATGAGCACGCCCAGCGCCAGCGACAGCAGGGCCGCACCCAGGATGAGCCAGAAATGCACACCGCGATGCTGGAATTCGTGATCCAGGTGCGGCCGCGCCACCAGCAGCGCCAAGCCCGCGGCGGGCAGCGCGACGTGCACCGCCCACAGCAGTACCCGCAGGAAGGACATGCCCCCGCTCCCCGGATCAGGCGGGACTGAGCGTCACCGGCACACCGTTGAACACGGCATTGCCGGAGGGCACGTCCACGAGCGAATCATCGGTCAGCGCATTGGCGTTCACCCCGGCGTGCGCCCGCGCCACCCGCTGGTCGCTGTCGCCGTGGCCCCAGCCGTGCGGCAGGCTCACCACGCCGGGCATGAGGTCCTCGGTCGGCTCGATATCCACGGTGAGCGTGCCCGCCGCCGACTTCACCACGGCCCGCCCGTTCAGCCCGAGCCGGAGCACGTCCTCGGGATGGATCTGCAGCGTGCACCGATTCGACCCGCCGACCAGCGGCGCCACATTGTGCGACCAGCTGTTGTTGGAGCGCAGCTGCCGCCGCCCGACCAGCACCATCTCCGGTTGCTCCGCCACCAGCCGGCCGCGCAGCCGCTCCACATCGGCGAGCAGCTGCGGCGGCGCCAGTTCCACCTGCTTGGACGCGGTCCGCAGCACCCCCGGTAGCCGCGGTTGCAGCGGTCCGAGATCGATTCCGTGCGGATTGTCCAGCAGCGCTTGCAGAGTCAGCTCCCCGCCGTTCCACGCGCCGTAGGGTCCGAGCCGCAGCATCATGTCGATGCGCTGTTCGGTGGTGTTCGCGCCGAGCAGTTCCTCGCGCCGGTCCGCCATCCCCGCCTTGTGCAGCGTTCCGGCGATGACGATCTCGTCCACCACCGTCAGCGGATCCAGACCGGGCTGCGGCTCCTGCCCGCTCACCGCCAGTGCCAGCCGCGCCAGCACCGCCGCCTCGGACGGCCGGTCGCCGAGCGGCACCAGCGGGCGGGAGTACCGCGCGTAATTGCGCACCGCGAACTGCAGCAGCGCGAAGTCGTAGTGCGGGGACTGCACGATGCGCGGCGGCGGCAGGATGACATCGGCGTGCCGGGTGGTCTCGTTGAGATACCGGTCCACGCTCACCATGAATTCCAGCCCGGCGAACGCGGCGTCCAGTCGCGCACCGCTGGGTGCGGACAGCACCGGATTCCCGGCCACCGTCACCATGGCCCGGATCCGTCCCTCGCCCGGGGTGAGGATCTCATCGGCCAGCGTGGCGACCGGCAGCTCGCCGAGCGCCTCCGGCAGCCCGCGCACCCGGCTGGCCCAGCGCCCGGGCCGGAACGGGCGGCTGCGCACGATGCCCAGCGCCGCGCCATTGGGGAACATGGCCCCGCCGGGGGAGTCCAGATTGCCGGTCAGCACATTGACGACATCCACCAGCCACTGCGTGATCGTGCCGAATTCCGCTGTACAGGTGCCGATTCGCGCATAGACGGCGGCGGTCGGCGCGGCGGCCAGCTCGCGCGCCAGCCGGACGATGGTGGCTTCGTCCACGCCGGTGCGCGCCGCGACCACCTGCGGCGGGAAAGCCGCTGCGGCAGTGCGCACTTCCTCCAGCCCCCGCACATCGACGCGAATATCGGTGAGCCCCTCCGCGAACAGCGTGTGCACGATGCCGAACAGCAGATAGGCATCACTGCCGGGCCGGATGAACAGGTGCTCGTCGGCCAGCTTGGCGGTCCGCGTCCGCCGTGGGTCCACCACCACGAACTTCCCGCCCCGCGACCGCAGCGCCTTCAACCGTCCCGGGAAATCCGGTGCGGTACACAGCGACCCATTGGATTCGAGCGGATTCGCCCCCAGCATGAGCAGGTAGTCGGTCCGATCCAGATCCGGCACCGGCACGGTGAGCGGATCGCCGAACATGAGCCCGCTCGACACCTGTTTGGGCATCTGGTCGGCGGTGCTGGCGGAGAACATGTTCCGCGTCCCCAGCGCCCGGATGAGCACCGGCACGTACAGCGCCCCGGCCACGGTGTGCGCATTGGGATTGCCCAGATACAGTCCGACGGACTGGTTTCCGTGCGCCGCGGTGATCTGCGGCAGGCGCTCCCGGATGACCCCGAAGGCCTCCTCCCAGCTCGCGGCCCGCCAGCGCCCGGTGGCGCGATCGCGAATCATGGGTTCGGTGAGGCGATCCGGGTCCTCGTCGAGGTGCCCGAGCGTGGCCCCCTTGGGGCAGATGAAACCGCGACTGAACGGATCGGCCTGGTCGCCCCGTATGGACGTGATGTGATTGTCGGAGTCCAGGGTGAGCTCGAGCCCGCACACGGCCTCGCAGAGCGGGCAGGTGCGCAGCAGTTTCCGGGTGCTTTCCGTGGCGGCGGTCATAATCAATGATCGCGCGCCGGCGGGCAAGACGTATCACTTCCGCATCAACCGCGCCGCGGGTGACCTGATCTCGCCATGTCGCCGGACGGATAGCGCAGTTGTGTCAGCGTGTTGACACTCGGCGTGTGCGCGCGCGGACAGACCCGCGGCGTCGCCGGGACCAGGCTGGCCTCATGCGATTCCTGGACCGGACACAAGCACTGGATGCCCTGCACACTGCCCGGGAGGATGTGGCGGCGGGCGCCGCCACGGTGGTCGCGGTGACCATCGGCGGCGCGCCCGGCCTGTTCGTCCGCACCCCGGAGCCCACCTCGCCCGACGCGGCCGCGGCCGCGAGCCTGCCGAAACTCACCTCGCGGCAGCGCGATGTGCTGGATCTGCTCTGCGCGGGCCTGACCAATGCCGAGATCGCCGAATACCTGGTGCTGTCCATCCGCACCGTGGACCATCACGTGTCGGCGATTCTGCGCAAGCTGAATGTGCGCACCCGGCGGGACGCGCGCGCCCTGGTGCTGAATCAGGCGCTGCCGCGCCGTCTGGGTCATGCGGTGCGCCCCAGAACGGCACTCCTGCATCAGAATTCACACCCGTCGCGAATCATCCGCCACAGCGCGTGATCTGTGTCCGAAGGACGCTCTCACCTCGCCGCATATCGAACATCGATCACAAAGCAACGTTTCATCCCACGTACGCGAAAACCGCGGGTGCCGGGGAGCACCCGCGGTTTTCGCGGTTCAACGCCTACTTATGAAGCGATACGAGACACCTGCGGCATGACACCCTTGGCGGCGGCGCGCACGGCCGCGGCAATGGCCACCACCGGCGGCACCCAGCGCGCCTCGTGCGGAGCCACTTCCCAGCTAGCGGAGCCGGCCGACAGCTGGGTCGGCGGCAGCGGGATGCCCGCGCCGTCGGTGTAGATGACCGCACCGGTCGCGCGCAGCGCCTCGAGGGCCATGGCGGCCTTGCCGACGCCGGTGACCAGGTGGATCTCGCGGCGCTCGGCGCCCGGGATCTCGATGATCGGGCCCGTCATGTCATTGGCCCGCAGGAAGCGGCGGACGAAAGCGGCCGTCTCGCCGGTGACCTCGATGCCCGCCACCTGGTCGTCGGTGATCAGGCAGATGCCGTTGGCCGTTTCGGCGACCGTCCAGCCACGCTGGATGCAATCCTGCGCAGATGCGGCCACCGCGGCCGCCGTGACGGAAGACGAAAACGTCGTGCGCACTGGTTTCTCCATTCCCCGGTAGAACTTCTGTGATGCTCTGTGCGGGGTATCGGAACGGGGTGTTCACGGCGTTACACGTTCTTTTTCCTACGGGTTCGCTTGTCGCCCTTATCGAGACCTCTCATAGGTTCCGAGACTCGAAAGTGACGCTGTCGCATCCACGACATAAACCTGATCCACCGCCACTGCCTGCGATAACGCCGTCAAGCCCGGTATCGCGACGGTTCGCGATCGCATAGCGCCCGTCCGAGACAGTGTTGTAGAACACATCTCGCACCTGGTGCGCCGCGCCTGCGATACCGGTGACACTTCGCATGGCCGAATCAGCCTGTGCGAGAGGAGATCGACGGCATGACCGACCATTCGGGCGGAAGCGCAGCGGAGCTCGAGGATTTCGAGGAACCCGTCGAACCCTTCGCCAGCCCGGGCGCTTTCCGTTCCTGGAGCATCGAGGCCGCACGCGCCCTGCTGGACCTGCAATTTCATCGCGCCGCCACCCGCACCCTGCTGCCGCTGGCCTACATGCTGGGACTGCTGGGCGCGTTCGCCGTCCCGATCACCTGCACGGTGCTGCTGTGGCGGGTGTCGATGCTGCTCGGCCTGGCCTTCGGGCTGGTGGTCGCGCTCCCGCTGGGCCTGGTCATCGCCGCCGTGGTGCGGCTGCTGCTGGAGTTCGTGCTCAATGCGTCCCGGCTGGCCGCGCGGGTGGAGCACATCTCCGAACTGGCCGACGATTTGTTCCAGGCACTGTCGGATGTGGCGGAACCGGTCAATCAGCTGTCGGAAGATGTTCGTGCGGTGCAGTTCTGGCGCTTCCGGGGCCGTTCGTCACGGAAATAGCAGGCCGCGCGGGAAGATCAGGATGATCTCGCTGGGCAGGCGGTCCGTGGATCGGTGAGTTTTCCTGTGCAACAATGCGATCGCATAACTCGTAAGGGGGAGGGATGGCATTACCTCAGGGGATCACCGGATCCACCATGCCACGGCGGCAGCTCGGCCGTCATCTGCGCGATCTGCGCAACCGCGCGCGCATGACGACCAGGGTGGCGGCCCAGCGGCTGGAATGGTCGGAAGCCAAGATCTGGCGCATAGAAACCGGGCAGACCTCGCTGCGCAGCCTGGATGTCGAGGCCATGTGCCGCATCTACGGCGCGCCCGAGGACGCCATCGAACCGCTCACCGCCCTGGCCCGGGAAACCAAGGCGCGCGGCTGGTGGACCGAATACAGCGATGTCATCGACGAGGGGTACGAGGTCTACATCGGCCTCGAGGAGGCCGCGGCCCGGCTCACCACCTATGAGAACGAGCTGGTGCCGGGGCTTTTGCAGACCGAGGCGTACTACCGGGCGGTGCTCGCGGGCGCGTACCCGGGCATCTCGGCCGATCAGGTGGACCGCCGCGTGCGGGTCCGGCTGGCCCGCCAGGCCCTGCTCACCCGGCCCGAATCCCCGCTCCAGCTGGATGTGGTGATCTCCGAGGCCGTGCTCTGGCACCGCATCGGCGGCGAGGAGGTGACCCGCGGCCAGCTCGACCGCCTGCGCAAACTGGGCGAACTCCCGAACGTGCGGCTACGCCTGGTGCCCGCCGACTGCGGTTACCACCACGGCATGGACGCCGGCCGCTTCGTGCTGCTCGAGTTCCCGGGCAGCCCGGACCGGACCGCGGAACCGCCGGTGGTGTACGTCGAATCGCTGACGGGCGCGTCCTACCTGGACAAAGACCACGATGTGGAGCGCTACCGCGAAGCCTTCGCGGCCGCGACCGCGCTGGCAGTGGACGCACTGCCGATGATCGAGACCACGCGCGACTCGCTCTGAAAGAAGGGGGGTTGGGGGCCTGGCCCCCAACCCCCCCAAGGGGTTTCAGGGGCAGGGCCCGGCGGGCCCCGGCATCGTGCCGCCCAAGGGGTTTCAGGGGCAGAGCCCCCGCGGGCCCCGGCATCGTGCCGCCCGAGGGGTTTCAGGGGCGAAGCCCCTGAGAGCCCCGCGAGTTGGGTTCAACTCTGGACTGGGTTCAGCTCAGTTCTTGTTCCAGCACCGCCCGGTGCGTGGGCAGCGCGTCGCTGTGCACCGCGCGCCCCTTGTCGGTGAGACAGACGAAGATCGCTCGCCGGTCGAATTCGCACATGCTGCGCGAGACCAGCCCCTCGCGCTCCAGCCTCGCCACCGCGCGTGACAGCGCGCTCTGACTCAGGTGGATATCGCCGGCGAGATCACTCATCTTGTAACTCTCGGCCCCCGCGTCCACGAGGCGGTCGAGGGTTTCGAATTCGCTGAGCCCGATGTGGTGGCGGCCTTGCAGCTCCTTTTCGAGGGCGCACGAGGTCGTCGCGTGCCGGGCCAGCAGATCGCGCCATTCGGCGACCAACCCGCTGGTGGCGGGCCGTTCGACAGGCGCTGTCGACTTCGGCATGACCAGATCCTAGTCGTTCCGGTCAAAACATGCAACCGCATTTAATGCTTGTGCAATTGATGCGTGTGCATGTACTGTCCGATCTTGTGACTTTGACCGAGACCCGCGCCGCAGTGAGCAACGCGGCCGCAGATTCCACACAGTGGCCGATTCGCCTCTGGGGCATGCTCATCACCCTGTGCATCGTGCTGTTCCTGGACGGCCTGGACGTGTCGATGATCGGCGTCGCCCTGCCGTCCATCGGCGCCGAACTCGACCTCTCCCACTCGACCCTGCAGTGGCTGGTCAGCGGCTATGTGCTCGGCTACGGCGGCCTGCTGCTGCTGGGCGGGCGCACCGCCGACCTGCTCGGGCGCCGCAAGGTGTTCCTGATTGCCCTGGCGGTCTTCGCCCTCGCCTCCCTGGCGGGCGCCCTGGTCAGCTCCGGCCCGCTGCTGATCCTGACCCGATTCATCAAGGGCCTGGCCGCCGCGTTCACCGCGCCGACCGGTCTGTCCATCATCACCACCAACTTCGCCGAGGGACCGGCGCGCAACAAGGCGCTGTCCATCTACACCGTGTTCGGTGCGGGCGGCTACTCCATGGGCCTGCTCTTCGGCGGCCTCATGACCGGCCTCGGCTGGCGCTGGACCTTCCTGCTGCCGGTGCCCGTCGCGCTCGCCGCCCTGGTCGCCGCGATCTACCTGGTGCCCAAGGACAAGCCCGCCGAAGAAGGCGGACACGATCTGTTCGGTGCGCTGCTGTCCACCGCCGCCATGCTGCTGCTGGTCTACACCGTGGTCACCGCGCCCGAGGTGGGCTGGGCCTCGGCCCGCACCATCGTCTCCTTCGTGGTGGCGGCCGCCCTGTTCGCCGGCTTCGTCGCGGTCGAGAAGCGGGTGCGGTACCCGCTGATCCGCCTCGGCATCCTGAAGAAGAGCACCCTGGTGCGCGCCAGCCTCGCCATCATCGCGGTGGGCGGCTCCTACTTCAGCTGGCAGTTCATCACCACGCTGTACCTGCAGGAGACCCTGGGCTGGTCGCCGCTGAAGCTGGCCCTCGCCCTGCTGCCGGTCGGCCTGCTGGTGGTGGCCTCGGCCTTCGTCTCCGACAAGCTGGTCGATCGCTTCGGCACCGGGCCGATCATCGGCGTCACCATGGCGATCATGGCCGTCGGCTACCTGCTGTACCTGCGGCTGGACACCGACCCGAACTACCTGACCATGCTGCTGCCCGCCGTGCTGCTGATCGGCATCGGCTGGGTCGGCTTCCCGGCCATCAATATTCAGGCCACCAGCGGTATCGACGATGACGAGCAGGGCCTGGCGGCCGGCGTGCTGCAGACCGCCATGCAGGTCGGCGCGGCCATCGTGCTCGCGGTGACCACCGCCATCATCACCTCCGGTTCGATCACCGACGCCACCCCCACCGAGGTGCTCGACGTCTACCGCCCGGGTCTGGAATTCGCCGCCGGCGTCTCGATTGTCGGCGCGCTGATCGCCCTGTCGGTCTACCTGCCCAAGCGGCGGGCCCGCCAGGAAGCGCAGCAGCGGGAGCTGGAGGTCGAGCTGGTCGGCTGACATTCCTACCGGCCGGTCGGGCGCAGCTCACACGACCGACCGGCCTGACCGAAAGGATTGGGGCGCATCGCTAACGCGATGCGCCCCAATGCTGTTGGGGGGGAAGGCGGGGGCTGAGCCCCCGAACCCCCTTAGGGCTGCGCCCGCGGACCAAGGGCTGCGCCCCGGACCCTTGGGGGCTGCGCCCCGGACCCCAATAACGCTGCGGGCCTGGACCTCTGGGCTGCGCCCTGAGGTCCTTGGGCTGCGCCGCCGACGCTTGGGCTGCGCCGCCGACCATTGGGCTGCGCCGCCGACCATTGGGCTGCGCCGCCGGACCCTTGGCCGGGGCTGCGCCTACAGGTCCGCCAAACGTGGTGCGGCTGCGTCTTTCGCCGAGCGGATGAAGGTGAGTGGCTCACCGTCGCGGCCTACCGTCGGCCACTCGATGGCCAGGTCGGGGTCGAAAGCGTCCAGGTCGCGGTCGAATTCGGGGGTGTATTCGAGGGAGCACAGGTAGTTGACGGTGGAGTTGTTTTCGAGGGAGAGCAGGGCGTGGCCGAGGCCTTCGGAGAGGAAGACGGAGCGGCGGTCGATGTCGTCGAGGAGCACGCCGTCCCAGCGGCCGTAGGTGGGGGAGCCGGGGCGCAGGTCCACGACCACGTCGAGGAAGGCGCCGCGCAGGCAGGTCACGTATTTGGCCTGGCCGGGCGGGTTCTCGGTGTAGTGGATGCCGCGCAGCACCCCGGCGGCGGAGGTGGAGGTGTTGACCTGCAGCAGGTCGAAGGGGCGGCCGACCGCCTTCTCGAATTCCGAGGCCTTGAACGTCTCGACGAAGATTCCGCGCTCATCGCCGCGCAGCACCGGTGTGAATTCCCATGCCCCCGGCACCGCCAGTTCGCGAATCCGCATTATTCGTCCCGTCCCTGATCCAGCAGGCCCAGCAGATAGGAACCGTACCCGGAGCGCACCAGCGGTTCGGCCAGTTCGCGCAGTTCGTCATCGCTGATGAAGCCCCGCCGCCAGGCCACCTCCTCCGGTACGCCGATCTTGAGGCCCTGCCGCTCCTCGATGGTGCGCACGTAGTTGGCGGCATCGAGCAGCGAATCGAAGGTGCCGGTGTCCAGCCAGGCGGTGCCGCGGCGCAGCACGTCCACCTGCAGCCGGCCCTGCTCCAGATAGGCGCGGTTGATATCGGTGATCTCGTATTCGCCGCGCGCGGACGGTTTCAAGCCCCGGGCGATCTCGATGACGTCGTTGTCGTAGAAGTACAGCCCCGGGATGGCGTAGTTGGACCGCGGCGCCTTCGGCTTCTCCTCGATGGAAATGGCCCTGCCGTCGGCGAATTCGACCACGCCGTAGGCGGTCGGGTCGGACACCCGGTAGGCGAAGACCGCCCCGCCGTCCAGCTTTTCGAACCGCGCCAGGCTGGTGCCCAGGCCCGGCCCGTGGAAGATGTTGTCGCCCAGCACGAGTGCCGCGGTGTCGGCGCCGATGTGGTCGGCGCCCAGCACGAACGCGCGGGCCAGCCCGTCGGGTTCGGGTTGCACGACATAGCGCAGGGAGAGCCCGAACTGGCTGCCGTCGCCGAGCAGGCGGGTGAAGGCCGGGGCGTCCTCGGGGGTGGTGATCACCAGGATGTCCCGGATCCCGGCCAGCATGAGGGTGGACAGGGGGTAGTACACCATCGGTTTGTCGTAGACCGGCACCAGCTGTTTGCTCACCCCGCGCGTGATCGGGTGCAAACGCGACCCGGTGCCGCCGGCCAGGATGATTCCGCGCATGTCACAGCAGTCTGCCAGTTCGGTCCCGGACAGGTGCGGGGAGGTTCCGAGTGGACGGCGAATCGATCACGGCCGTTTACCCGCATACCGATCGGGTGATTAGTGTTGCGTAGGTCACGTTCCCCATGGTGTTCTGAAACGGCACTATGTGAGATCTCAGCGCCGAGACCTCCGCGCCGGGCGCCGGGCTGTTGCCGGTTCCCCTCGTCGATGGCTCGGCGCGTCAGCGGGAGGTAGGTGCGCTATGGCAGCCACCGGCAATGACGGCGTCGTGAATCCGGATGGGGGCAGCCGCTATTCGCAAGCCCTGGCACTGGGCTGCCGAGCCTTGATGATCAAGCCGCTCGGCGAGACGGTGCCCGTCACCGCCGCCACCATGCCCATGGTCGCGGGAGTCATCAACGGACTGGCCAGACTTCGGCCCACCCCGCGCGGCGTGGAACGGGAACAGGTGCGGCTCAACGGCTTCCGCATGGAGATCGTGCGACCGGCGGGCGCGCGGCGCTCGCTGCGCGACGGGGCGGTCATGTACCTGCACGGCGGCGGGTTCTTCCTGTGCGGCCTGGACACCCACCGGCCCGTCGTGGCCGCGCTGGCCCGCCGCACCGGGCTGCCGGTGGTGAGCGTGGAATACCGGCAGCTGCCGGAGACCGATTTCGCCGGGGCGATCGGCGATTGCCTCACCGCCTACCGCTGGCTGCTCAGCCATGGCGCGGACCCCGCGCGCATCGTCTTCGCGGGCGATTCCGCGGGCGGCTACCTGACCTTCGCGACCGCCTTGCGGGCCCGCGACGCCGGGCTGCCGGTGCCGGCGGGCCTGGTCGGGCTGTGTCCCGCACTGGATCTGGACTGCACCGAGAAGCGCGCGCACCCGAATCTGCGCCGGGACGCGCTGATTCCGCTGTCCGCGCTGGAATCGGTGGTCAAGCTCGGGGCACAGGTGAACGGCCGCCTGGATCCGGAACTGTCACCGGTCAATGCCAGTCTGGCCGGCCTGCCGCCGGCCCTGCTCATCGTCGCCGAGGACGAGGTGCTGCGGCACGACAGCGAGATCATGGCGCAGCGGCTGGCGCGGGCGGGAGTGCCTGCCACGCTGGAGATCTGGCGCGGGCAGGTGCACGCCTTCATGGCCATCTTCCCGAATATGCCGGAGAGCCGGGCCGCCCTGGCCCACGTCGCGCAGTTCGTGCGCGCCCGCATCGGCGTCGAAAGCGTCGCGCGCACCGCTTGATCCAACGGGAAGCCGGGAAAAGAGCGAAGCCCCGCCTGGGTGGTCCAGACGGGGCTTCGCCGCGCAATACCTGCCGGAATTACTTGGCCGGCGGGGTGAAGGGCTGGTTGACCGTGGTGAAGTACTGCACGGCGGCCAGGATCGCGACCGGGGCGGTCACGAAGATCTGGCCGGCCAGGGTGCCCAGGAAGCCGACCAGGCTGGCGCCGACGAGGCAGCCGCCCAGCGGGCCGGCGCCGAACATGAGCAGCAGCGGGGTGGTGGCCGCGAACGCGACACCGGCGCCGATGACGCACCCCAGGGCCGCGCCGCCGATGCCGCCGGCCAGGGTGCCGATGGTGGCGCCCATGCCGATGGTGTCCTTCAGGCGGTTGAAGGCCGCGACCTCACGGTCGTACTCGGACTTCCAGGGGGCCTGGTTCTCGTACGGCAGGGCGACCGGCTTGTAGACGGCCTTGTCGACCTCGAACTCCGGGGTCAGGGTCGCGGTGCGGTCGGTGATCTCGGCCGCGATCGGGAACTCGAAGTCGTCCACGCGGAACTTCAGCTCGGTGCCCGCGACGGTGGTGCCGTCGGCGGCCTTGATCTTGAAGACGCCGTCCTCGACGACCATGGAGCCCGCATCGGTCCGGATGATGGTGGACTTCTCGGTGTTGGTGGCGGCGTAGTTGATCACGCCGTTCTCGGCCTCGGCGGGCGCGGCGTTGACGGTGCCGGCGGTGACGCCCAGGGCGGCGATCAGCAGCGCCGACGTGGCGGCGAATTTCCTCATCAGCATTTGGTGAAAACCTCATCGAAGAGCTCGGGGGGACAGGGGAATCGAAATCCAGGGCAGCTAACGTGCGGTGAACCGGCTGTGACCATTCGTTCAAAATCCGTTCACCGAGCGGACTTTCCGTTTGGTGGGATTCCGGAAATATGCAGCGTGCGTAAGGTTTTGGTGCGCTTCAACCCGTCCGAGCAAGGTAACCTGATGGTCTGTTTGTGACGAAGGTCACAGCGATAGTTGATGAATTGCAATGGATTTCGGTTCGAAAGTCGCGGGCCTGCCACGAAATTGCGACATTTGGGATCGGAGGCGTGTTTCCGGGCCGCGGAATTTGTTTCCTTTTGATGTCCGATTACGCATAACCGGGGCCCGGCGGCGGTGTGCGGAACGCAACGTGCCCGGGCCGGTGCCGTGACCCGCCGCGCGCTCGACGTAGGGTTTCTCCTTGTGCGACTGCTCGTAACCGGCGGCGCCGGCTTCATCGGCGCGAACTTCGTCCACCAGACCGTGACTCGGCGTCCCGGCGTCCAGGTCACCGTGCTGGACAAACTCACCTATGCGGGCAATCGGGCCTCGCTCGACCCGATCGCCGATCGCATCGAGTTCGTGCACGGCGATGTCGCCGACACGGCGCTGGTGGATCGCCTCGTCGGCGGCGTCGACGCGGTGGTGCATTTCGCGGCCGAATCGCACAACGACAATTCGCTCGCCGATCCGTGGCCGTTCGTCCAGACCAATATCGTGGGCACCTATTCACTGCTGCAGGCGGTGCGCAAGCACGGGGTGCGCTACCACCACATCTCCACCGATGAGGTCTACGGCGATCTGGAACTCGACGCGCCGAAGCGATTCACCGAAGACACTCCGTACAACCCGTCGAGCCCGTATTCGGCCGCCAAGGCCTCCAGCGACATGCTGGTGCGCGCCTGGGTGCGGTCTTTCGGCGTACAGGCCACACTGTCGAACTGCTCCAATAACTATGGGCCGTATCAGCATGTGGAGAAATTCATCCCACGTCAGATAACCAATCTCATCGACGGTGTGCGGCCGCGCCTCTACGGCGCCGGACATCAGGTGCGCGACTGGATCCACGTGGACGACCACAACTCCGCGGTGTGGGAAATTCTGCAGCGCGGGCGGATCGGGCAGACCTATCTCATCGGCGCCGACGGCGAACGCGACAACAAATCCGTGGTGCGCATGATCCTGGAGGCCTTCGGCCGCGATCCCGACGACTTCGACCATGTCACCGATCGGCCGGGGCACGATCTGCGCTATGCCATCGATGCCGGGCTGCTGCGCACCGAACTCGGCTGGGAACCGGAATACCGGGACTTCCGCAAGGGACTCGAACAGACCATCGGCTGGTACCGCGACAACGAGTCCTGGTGGCGGCCGATGAAGGCCGCCACCGAGAACGCGTATTCCGCGGCCGGCGAGAAAGTCCTGTAGCCAGGACTGGCGTCAGCCCCAGACGATGCTGCAGTACTTGGCGATGGCGGCGATCAGGGCGACCGCGGTCGCCGCGGTCACCGCGATGGCCGGGCCGCGTGCAGGCGTGCGGCCCCGGGCATCGGTGAGCCGCAAGGGCATCCAGCGCAGGATCACCGCGAAACCGAGCAGCGCCAGCGGCACGAAATAGCGGCCCTGCACACCGTCGATGATGTAGTAGCCGACCGGCGTGAACGACATGTAGAGCGTCACGTAGATCATGGCCACGCTGGCCAGAATGGTCAGCGCGATCAGCCAGGTGCGCACGGAATTCGCGCTCGCGGCGCTCATTCGATCGGAGATGCCGAAGCTCACCGCGAAGGCCAGCAGGCAGGCCAGAATGGTGATCGCCGGGACGTCGATATAGGCGAAGCCGAGCTCACCGAAGAACTGGGTGAACCAGCGCTGATCGCGCAGGGCGATGCTGTCGCCGAAGACGCTGAGGAAATGCAGCGGATCGCCGAGGATGTCCTTCAACTGATCGCCGGGACGCACCGTGCCCCACTGGTGTTCGGGCCGCATCAGGCTCATGCCGTCGCCGGTCGGGGCGGCGATCCGCATCCACGCCGCGAAGGCCGCGCCGCCGATGGCCGCGCACAGCCACGGCAATACCCGCTGCCACCGGGCCGGGCGTTCGCCGTCGCCGAAACCGAAGCGGCGCGCGGGAATCAGCACGGTGAGCATGGCCAGCAGCACGTAGGTCGGCTTGCACACCGGTAGTAGCACGGTCGCGGCGAAGGCGGCGACGGTCTCCGGGCGGCTCAGCCGCTCACCCAGGAACAGGCCCTTCACGATGAGCGCCGACACCAGCAGCGCCAGCGCGTTGGTCACCGTGTCCGCGGTGACGGTGCCGGCCTGGAACAGCGCGATGGGCAGCACCGCCACCGTCAGCGCCAGCCACTGGATGCGATGCCCGCGCAGGATCCGGATGGCGAAGCCGACGATCACCAGATAGGCGAGCAGGCCCGCCCAGCGGGTCGCCATGATCATGCCGCCGACGCTCAGATCGAGCGCCTCGGCAATGCGGATGCCCGCGGCCGGAGGCAGATACGGAATCGGGGAGTACGCGGCGGTATTGGTGAACCAGACCTCGGAGGTCTTGGCCGATACCGGCGCGGCGCCGAGCCGGTCGTAGGCGCCCGCGTCCGCCACCATCGGATCCGGCTCCTCCGGATTCTGCTGGTAGTCGTGGAAGGCGTAGCTCATGAGGGCGTCGATGCTCACCGGCACCTGGCCGCCCCAGGCGGGCCCGCGCGTGTCGTGGATCTGCTGCGGGGTGATCCCGCCGTGCGCCACCTGGTAGGCGCGGCCGAACTGGGTGATCTCGTCATGACCCCAGAACGGCGGCGTGACCACGGAGAACACCGCGCCGAACACACCGGCCAGCAGTACGAAAACCAGAGTCGCCGAACCGAATCGCCGCTCGATCCCGGCCAGCGTCCGGCGCAGTCCGCCGGTCTCGGCCGGCGTCGCGGCGGGCGGGACCTGTGCGGGCGGCGCGACGACCGTCCCGGTCTTGTCGAGCGTGCCGGAGCCGTTGCTCGTCACGCCGGTATCCGGGTCACCCGGAGCAGCCGTGCCGGTTTCGTCCGTTGTTTCCACAACGTCTGATTCTGCAGTGTCGGCGGGCAATCGCGGTTCCTCCCCGGGCAGTGTGGCGTCCGGCTCGGTCCGGACCGTCATCGCCGGGTACCGCCCGGGCGTTCGGTAGCGGGTTCCTCGGCCCCGACGGCGGAATAGCGCAGGTAGACCAGGCGCGCCGCCTCGTGCCGGGACCGGCGGATGCCGTCCAGCACCAGGCCCGCGGTCCAGGCCAGCGAGCCCAGCAGCAGCAGGGTGAAGCCCAGGAACAGCGTCGGGAAGCGCGGCACCTCGTGGATCCGGTAGAACTCGATCACGATCGGGGTGATGAGCACGACCGAAAGAATCCAGGCCAGGGTGCCGAACAGGCCGTAGAAGGCGACCGGCCGCTCGTGCCGGGCCAGGCCGATGATCAGGTTCAGGATCTTGAAGCCGTCGTGATAGGTGCGCAGCTTGGATTCGCTGCCCGCCGGGCGATCCTTGAAGCCGACCGGCACCGAGGTCTGCGGCACGCGCAGATGCAGCGAATGCACCGTCAGCTCGGTCTCGATCTCGAATTCCTTCGACACCGCCGGGAAGCTCTTCACGAAGCGGCGGGAGAACACCCGGTAGCCGCTCAGCATGTCCTCGACGTTCTCGCCGAACACCTGCGCGACCACGCCGTTGAGCACCTTGTTGCCGGTGGCGTGGCCCGGGCGGTACGCGGACTCGCCGGCCTGTTCGCGGCGCACGCCCAGCACATGGTCGTACGGCCCGGACAGCAGCGCCTCGATCATCTTCGGGGCGGCGAAGGCGTCATAGGTGTCGTCGCCGTCGATCATCAAATAGATATCGGCCTCGATATCGGCGAACGCGCGCCGCACCACATTGCCCTTGCCCTTGCGGTATTCGCTGCGCACGATCGCGCCCGCCTCGGCCGCGCGCACCGCGGTGGCATCGGTGCTGCGGTTGTCGTAGACGTAGACGACGATTCCGGGAACGGCGGCCTTCAGGTCGGTGACAACCTTCGCCACCGCTGCCTCTTCGTTGTGGCACGGCACTATGGCGGCAATGCGAAGCTCGGTGGAGTCCACCCGGTCAATCCTCTGATCGGAAGGCGAATACGAACACGGGGAGGGTACCCGACCCGTTGGGATATATGGGTGGGGCGGGGCTGCGGTAGCGTCGGGCCGGTGTCCAGCAGTGAGTCGACCGCGGTGAGCGAGCAAGACCCCGAAACCCTCGTCACCAAGGTCAAGGCGTTTCTACGGCAGAGCGGCGCCTTCCTCGTCGTCGGCGCGATCGGCTTCCTCGTGGACGCCGGCACCTACAACCTGCTGGTGTTCGTCGGTCCGGGCGGCGAAGGGCTGATGTTCGAGCAGCCGCTGCCCGCCAAGATCATCGCCATCGGCGTGGCCACGGTCGTCACCTATTTCGGCAATAAATTCTGGACCTTCTCCCACAAAGAAGGCGGAAGTCCGGCGCGCGAATACCTGCTCTACGCGGTGTTCAATGTCGTCGCCATCGGCCTGCAACTGGGCTGCCTGGGCTTCTCCCGCTATGTGCTGGACCTGTCGAGTCCGTTGGCGGACAACATCTCCGGAACACTTATCGGCCAGATCGTCGCCGTGGTGTTCCGTTACTGGGCCTATGACAAATTCGTCTTCACCGGGACGCGGGAAAACGATCGTTAGCGCGGGTTCGCACTGCTGCTTGGCGAGTCGGTTGGTATTCTCGCCCCGCCGTGCGTGACAGTGGAGGTGCGTTCCACGCGTCGGGTGTGCCGGTGTCTGTTGTGATCGAGGGATGTCGAGGGATTCATGGATGCGTCGGCTGGACAAGCCGTGACCGAAATCAATGACCGGCAGACCGCCGGAGCCCCTGCGACGCTGCGCGCCGACCATGCGGCGCCCGAGCGGCTGGTGCTACAGCGCGGTCTGTTCCACGGTCCCGCCCCGCGGATCAGCGAGGAGCTGTACGCGGTGGTGAAGGGCGGCAAGGCGCACCGGGAACGGTTCAGCCTGCGCCTGGACAAGGGCGCCAGCGCGCACACCAATACCTACTTCGGCCGGTTCGCCGCCGCGTACTGGCAGCGCTGGACCACCGTCACCGCCGTCGAGGTCGGCATGACCCTCGAGGTCGCCGGCAAGACCAAGGTGCGGCTGGCGGCCTCCGATATCGCCGGGCATCGGCGGGTGGTGGCCACCGCGGAGACCCGGGAGACCGGGCGCATCGTGCTCAGCACGAACCTCGACATGTACATCGACGGCGGCGCCATCTGGGTGGAGGTCGACGCCATCGGCGGCGAGGTCACCATTACCGATCTGGAGTGGACCGCGGTCGCGCCCGATCACGTGCGGCCGGTCGCCATTGCCATCTGCACCTTCAACCGGGCGCCGGACTGCGCGCAGACGGTGGCCGCGCTGGCCTCGGATCCGACCGTGCTGGCGGCCATCGACGCCGTGTACGTGGTCGATCAGGGCACCGATCTGGTGCAGGATCAGCCGCTGTTCGCCGAGACCGAACCCAAGTTCGGCGACAAGCTGCGCTATATCCGGCAGCCGAATCTCGGTGGGGCGGGCGGTTTCACGCGCGGGCTCTACGAGGTGTCCGCCGCCAATGAGCACGCCGATGTCATCCTCATGGACGACGACATCCTGTGCGAGCCGGAAACCGTGTTGCGGCTCAATGCCTTCGCCAATATGACCGTCGAGCCGACGCTGGTCGGCGCGCAGATGCTGTTCCTCTACAACCCCGACTACCTGAATGTCGGTGCGGAGGAGACGAATCTGGGCAAGCTGCGCCACGGCCAGAAGGTGTCCAAGGCGCTGCGCAACACCAGCATGCTCAAGAAGAACCAGGAACGCCGCGTCGACGCCGGCTACAACGCCTGGTGGACCTGCCTCATCCCCGCCGAGGTGGTGGCCCGCATCGGCCTGCCGGTGCCGATCTTCTTCCAGTGGGACGACGTCGAATACGGCCTGCGCGCCCGGGAGAACGGTTTCGTCACCGTCACCCTGCCGAACGCGGCGGTGTGGCACGCCGACTTCTACTGGAAGGATTTCGACGACTGGGCGCGCTACTTCTCCTCGCGCAACTCGCTCATCGTCTCCTCCCTGCACGCCGACCTGGACCCGAAAGCCATTACCCGCCAGCTCTTCCGGGAGATCGGCGAATACCTGGTCGGCATGCAGTACGGCCTGGCGCACACCACCCTGCAGGGCATCGAGGACTACCTGAAGGGCCCGGAAGCCCTGCGCGACGGCGGTATCGCCGCCCTGGCCGCCGCCCGCGGCTCCCGCGCGGACTACCCGGAGACCATCAAACACCCCGCCGCCACCGCCCCGGTCCCCAACGCGCACATTCATTTGCGCCGCGCCGGCGGTGAACCCAGCCGCCCCCTGCTGATCCTGCTCAAGCGCGCCCTCAACCAGTGGACCGGCCGCACCCAGCACGGCCTGGTCGGCATCACCCGCGAAGACGCCCACTGGTGGCACGTCTCCCTCTTCGACCACGTGGTCGTCACCGACGCCTCCCAATCCGGCGTCCGAATCCGCAAGCGCGACAAGGCCACCGCCCGCCGCCTCCTCCTCCGCGCCTACAAACTCCTCAAACAACTCCGCAAGGACCTCCCCACCCTCCAATCCCGCTGGCGCGCCGCCATGCCCGAACTCACCAGCCGCGAAAACTGGGAACGCCTCTACGGCATCAACGAAAAGTCGTAGCGGCGCAGGCGCGGGCGGTGCGGGTGTTTGCGCGTCGCGGGTGCGGGCGGTGCCGTGGGCCCGAGCGTCGCGCCGCAGGCCGAGGGGCTTTGGGCTCAGCCTCGCTCTCTCAGCGCCGCAGGCTAAGGGGGTTTGGGGGCTTAGCCCCCAACCCCCCTTCCCTTTTCAGGGCCGCACGGTGAGCAGTGTGCGGGTGGCGGCCGCGATATCCGCATCGAGCCAGTCCGGCATCGCCTCGGCGTGGGCGTGGCGGCGCAGGGTGGCATAGGGCAGGTCGACGATCGCCCTCGACACGGCGTCGGTCTCGCGCGGCCCGGTGGAACCGTAGACGCCGAGGGTGACGCGGTGCAGTTCCTCGATGAGCGGGGCGTTCATGGTGGCCAGCCGTTCGCGGAACTCGGTATCGGGGGCGCCGTCGAGCAGGTCGCTCACCCGCAGGTTGAGCAGTAGTTTGGCGTCTTCCTGGCATTCGCGGCCGAAGGTGATGGACGCGGCGCTCATGGCCACGCCGGCCTCGAGGGGGTCCTCGTTTTTCGCGGCGGCGGCGAGCACCCGGGATTGGAAGCGTTCCAGCGCGCGGATCCACGCGGCGGTGAGCACGCCATTGCGGTTGCCGAAGCGGTGGTAGAGCGTGCCGACCGGCGCGCCGCTGGCGTCGGCGATGGCGGCGACGCTGGCCGCGCGCGGGCCGTCGCGCAGCACCAGGGTGCGCGCTGCGTCGAGGATCACGTCGGTGTCGTGCTTCCGGGGAGGTGCCATGAACTAGTACAGTCCTTCTATATGGAGCGTTTGCCCTATATTGATTCGCATTCCAGGATAGTAACCGCAAATCCCGCGCAGACATGGGCCGCATTGCTACGCACGACCTGCAAGAACCCAGACGATCTCAGCACACTGCCCTCCGGTTTCACGCTGGACGAGGCCGATCCACCCCACCGATTGGCGGCGAAGGGGCAGCACCCGTTCTCCCGCTACCGGCTCACCTTCCTGCTCGACGAGGTCGAACCGGGCCGCACCCGCCTCACCGCCGAGAGTCACGCGGCCTTCCCGGGCATCCTCGGCCGCATCTACAGGGCCCTGGTGATCGGTAGCGGCGGTCACGCCCTGCTGGTCCGGAACATGCTGCGCCGCATAGCCGATGAAGCGAGGAACACGAAATGATCACCCCCGGCCAGCGGTGGGGCGTGACCCCCGCCGAACTCACCATGGACCTGCCGTGTGACGACGAGGTCTCCGGCGGCGTCGTGGTCTGCGACCGCGCCGTCTCGATCGACGCGCCGCCGCCCCTGGTCTTCGCCTGGCTCTGCCAGCTGCGGGCCGCGCCCTACAGCTACGACCTGCTGGACAACTGGGGCCACCGCAGCCCCCGCCGCCGCGATCCGGAGCTGACGGAACTGGCTGTGGGGCAACGGTTCATGAGCGTCTTCGCCCTGGAGAACTTCACCCCCGATGTGCAGATCACGCTGCGCACCGGGGGAGTTGCCGTCACCTACGCGGTGCGCCCGGCCGAGACCGGCAGCCGGCTGCACGCCCGCGTCCGCTTCCGCGGCCCGTCCTGGCTGCTGCCACCGGTGATCTTCGGCGACTTCCTGATGATGCGCAAACAGCTGCTCACCCTGAAAGAGCTTGCCGAGCAGGAGAAACGGGCCACGATGTAGACCGCCCACGATCCGAACCGCCGCCCGCCTTCCGCATCAGCCGGCGGACCCGGTGTTCGGCCGCGGATTGTTGTCCACCACCGCGCGCACGTGCTCGATGGACTCCACATGCCGGGACACGGTGTCACCCGGCTTGTGGACCGCCGGATCCTGCACCCATTTGCCCGGGCTGTGGTGGCCCGGCTCCCTGGTGCCGTCCGGATTCATGCGGCCCGGCACCCATTCGCCCGGTTCCCAGCGGGGCGGCGGGTTTTCGAAGGTCCCCGGCTCGGTATAGGCGGGGCAATCCACCAGGATGTTCCGCTTGCTGTGGGCGGGGACATAGGTCGTCGCATCGACGACGACCGCCGGCACGCCGATTCTGTCGCAGGTCACCCTGTGGGTGATGCGATAGGTGTCATCCGTATCGTTCCAGCAGGCGACCCGGTCGCACGAGACGCCCGGCGCCAGCTCCACCGTCTCGGCGGCGGCTTGCGGGGCCGCCAGGCCGACGGCGGCCGCGAACAGGCCGGCGGCAATGCCGAATCCGGCGGCAAATCGTTTCTGTCCCAATGAACTCTCCTCGATTCGTTATCGCCCCCGAAAAGCGCAGGGAGACCGCGTCTCCCGGGGGCATATCGGCGATCGAGTCGAATTCGCTACAGAATTGCGTTCTCGCGGAATGTCTTTCGAATCACAGGAACAGATCCGTGGTGAGCGGCCCGTCGCCCGGCGTCACCCGGTACTTGTCGAGATCGGTGATTCCGTGCGCCGCGAGCACCTCGTCATCGATGAAGAAATTGCCGGTGGTGTCCTTACCGGGCGAGGTGAGCACCAGATACGCGGCGTCGGCGTAGATATCCGGCGTGCGGGAGGTGGAGATCATCTCCTCCCCGCCGAGCAGATTCTTCACCGCGGCCGTGGCAATGGTGGTGCGCGGCCACAGCGAGTTCACGCCGATCCCGTAGGTGCGCAGTTCCTCCGCCAAACCCAGTGTGGTCAGCGACATTCCGTACTTGGCAATGGTGTAGCCGAGCGCCATGCCCGCCCACTTCGGATCCAGGTTCAGCGGCGGCGAGAGCGTGAGAATGTGCGGATTCCGCCCCGCCTGCGCGGAGTCCTTCAGCGCGGGGATACACAGTTTCGACAGCAGGAAACTGCCGCGGCAGTTGATGTCCTGCATGAGGTCGTATTTCTTCATGGACAGGATCTCGGTGGGCGAGATGTCGATGGCGGAGGCATTGTTCACCACCATGTCGATGCCGCCGAAGTTCGCGATGGTCATTTGCACGGCCTGCTGCACCGCCGCGTCGTCGCGCACATCGCCGACGAACTTCAGCACCGTGCCGCCGACCGCCTCCAGCTCCGCCGCCGCGGTGTGAATGGTCCCCGGCAGTTTGGGATGCGGCTGATCGGTCTTGGCGATGAGCGTGATGTTGGCCCCGTCGGCCGCCGCCCGCTTGGCGATCTCCAGCCCGATTCCGCGACTCCCGCCGGACATGATCATGGTCCGGCCCGCCAGCGGCTTGGATGCTTCCGTCATGGTCAGCTCCTGTTCCTTGCTTTCGCCCCGGTTCCGATGATCCGCGCATCCATGGCGGCGTGAGGCGAAACCCGCTTCCGACAGTAGGCGCCGATCCGTACCTATGCAACTAGTTGCACAACTCCGGTAGTGCAGGCACTACCCCGCAGGTTCGGTTTCCGATACCCGAAACTCGGGCGTGCGCGCTATCGGCAGCGAGAGATTGTCTTCCTAGGCTCGAAAGAGCCGGGCACACCCGGCCTGAACAGGAGGAATGCACCGATATGCGCACATCCCGGCGGTCCCGCGCCGCCCTGGCCGGTCTCGGCATCGTCGCCGTCCTCGCCGCCTCGGCCTGCGGCGCCGACAGCTCGGACGCCACACCCAGCGGTGTGCCCAGCAGCGCGAGCGCCACTCCCGATGGCGCGGGGGCCGCGCTCACCCAGACCCTGGATGCCTTGGTGCGCAATGGATTTCCGGGTGTGCAAGTGGTGATCGACGGCCCGGGCGGCCACCGGGTCGTCACCAAGGGCGCGGGCGATCTCGCCACCGGCGCTCCCATCGCCGACGACGCCCGCGTCCGAATCGGCAGCAATACCAAGACTTTCGTCTCCACCGTGGTGTTGCAGCTCGTCGCGGAAGGCAAGGTCGAACTGGACGCACCGGTCGAGCGGTACCTGCCCGGCGTGGTGCGGGGCAATGGCAACGACGGCAATCGCATTACCGTGCGCCAGCTGCTGCAGCACACCAGCGGCCTGCCGGAATACCTCGCCGGGGGCAACCCGGAAATCAAGGCGGCGCCGAATACGCCGCAGCTGGAAGTGCTCACGGATGCGGTGCGCTGGCGGACCTACACACCGGAGGAGCTGGTGCGCGTGGCCATGTCCATGCCGCCGCAGTACGAGCCGGGCGCGAAATCGGTCTACACCAATACCAATTACATTCTGCTCGGCATGCTGATCGAGCAGGTCACGGGCCGGGCCACCGCCGAGGAGATCAGCACTCGCATCCTCGAGCCGCTCGGCCTGCGTGACACCTACACGCCCGCGCCCGGCGAGACCGGTATTCGCGGACCGCACCCCGTCGGCTATCAGGACATCGACGGCACGCGAGTCGATTTCACCGAGGAGGATCCGTCCTGGGGCGGGACCGCCGGCGACATGATCTCCACCGGCGCGGATCTGAACCGCTTCTTCACCGCGCTGCTGACCGGAAAACTGCTCCCCGCCGCGGAACTCGAGCAGATGAAGCGGACCGTCCCCTTCGACCGGGAGGCCCGCAACTCGTACGGATTGGGACTGATCAGGCAAAACGTCTCGTGCGGCAAGGAAGTGTGGGGCCACGGCGGCAGCATTCCCGGCTTCGGCACCCATACCGGCGTCGCCGCCGACGGCACCGCCGTCGCGCTGACCGTGAACCAGCTCCCGACCAGCGAAGCCACCGCCGAGGTCGTGGACCGGGCATTCGACGCCGCGTTCTGCGGATGAAGGAGAAGACGATGCGCATCGGAAAACTCGCCCGCTCGCGCCGGGCGGTGACGGCGGCCGCGGCGGCCGCCCTGGTCGGTCTCACCGGCGCGGCCTGTTCGCCCGCCGCCGACGGTGACACCGCCTCGGACCGGTTCACCGGCCAGCAGGTGAGCTGGCGGGGATGCGATGACGAGCGCCTGGACAAGGCGGGCGCGCAGTGTGCCGACATCACTGTTCCACTGGACTACGCTGCCCCGCAGGGCGAGACGATGACCGTGGCCATCTCCCGCATTCCGGCCACCGATCCGGCGCAGCGGCGCGGCATCATGCTCTCCAATTCGGGCGGGCCGGGTGGTCCCGGCCTGGATTTCATGATCGATATCTCCGGCGCCATGACCCCCGACGTGCGCGCCCGCTACGACCTCATCGGCATGGATCCGCGCGGCGTCGGCCGCTCGACCCCGGTGAATTGCGACTGGCCGCGCGGCTTCGGCCTGCAATCGGCCGGACCGGATGCGGCGAGCTATGCCGAAACCGTTGCCACCCAAGCCGATCTGGCCGCCCGCTGTGCCGCCACCGAAGGTGATCGCCTGCGGCACATCACCACCCGCAATACCGCCCGCGACATGGATCTCATCCGCACCCTGCTCGGCGCGGAGCGGACCAGCTACTTTGGCACCTCCTACGGCACCTACCTGGGCGCGGTCTACCTCCAGATGTTCCCCGAGCGCGCCGATCGCTTCGTGCTGGACAGCGCGGTCGATCCCGCCCGCTACGGCGCGGTGCAGATGCTGCAGGACATGGGCCCGGCCAATGAGGCCGCCACCGACGCTTGGGCCGACTGGACCGCGGCCCGCGACGGCGAGTACCACCTGGGCGCCACCCGGGAAGCGGTGCGCGCCACCGTATCCGACCTGGTGCGCCGGGCCGGCGAACGCCCCATCCGGTTCGGCGAGTTCGATCTCACCGAGCATGAGGTGCCGCTGCTGCTGTTCACCACGCTCGATGATCCGCGCAACTACGCCACGGCCGCCGGGCAGATCCGGCTGCTTGCGGACGCCGCCGCGGGCCGGGCCGTCGAACTCGATCCGGAGCTGACGAAGAGTCTCGACTTCCTGCTGCGCGCCGAGCCGCAGGACAATTCGGCACAGATGGCGATTATGTGCGGCGACGTCGCCGTCAACCGCGATCCCGACTGGTACTGGCGCAATATCGAAGCGGCCCGCGCGACCCAGCCGCTGTACGCCGATTTCGCCAACAACATCACCCCCTGCGCCTTCTGGCCCGAACCCGCGGAACCGGCCACCGTGGTGAACAACGCGGTCCCGGCCCTGATCGTGCAATCCACCGGCGACACCCGCACCACCTACGCCAACGCACAGGGCATGCGCCGCGCCCTCACCGGTTCCCGCCTGGTGACCCTGGAGAACGTCGCCATCCACCACATCTTCGGCCGCTACCCCAACGCCTGCGTCTACGACGCGGTGAACGCCTACTTCCGCGACGGCACCCTCCCCGAATCGGACTACAGCTGCCGAGATGACAGCTGAGCCACAACGGAATTCGAGTGCCCCGCCCGCACGGTCGGGGCATCCGAACCACGTCCGCACCGTAAGCCGCGTCGATTCCCGTGCTCATGCGGGCTCGGTCGATCCACGCCGAGGAACGCCGAGCCCCGTCTGCCGACTCCCCTTGACTCGAAGTTGTCGGCACGATGCCGTCTCGTCATCCCGGCGTGTTGCCGGCCGGGACCCACTCCGCAACGCGGCAACCCGTGCGCGGCGCGTGGTGCCGCGTCGCTGTCTCGGCAACGTGTCCGGCGAGGCGATCCGCCGGCACGCACAGCAGCCGGTGGCGGGAGCGGAGGACAGGTCTCCTCACCGCCGGATTCACCTGGACAGATGTTCACCGGGAACTGGTGGCGGCATTCGCCGAGAGGCCACCGCCACCAGTTCCCGGTCGATGGTGTTTCGGACTCTGGCGCGGAACGCGGCGCCTGTCGCCGGCTCGGCGAGCGGTCGCGGGGGCACGGGCGGCGAGCGTCGAGGAACCGCGGTGCGGCATATCGGTGTTCGCTCGCGGCTTGGCAGGCATCGTGCTCGCCGTCGGCCGCGAGCACGCGGATGGCGCGGGCCGGTGTGCGCGGGGCGCCGGGGGAAGGATCGGTTGCGAATGCGGTGGATAGGTTGGTGGGATGAGCTGGGATGACGTGGCCGGTGCGACCGGGAGGCGGCGGCCGTGACGGCGTGGATCGGCAGGCAGTTGCGTGGGCTGCCCGCTGCGCTCGGTTATCTGCTGGGCGGCGTGGTCACCGGTCTGGTGGCGATGTTCGCCCTGATCGGATTCGGCTTCGTGCTGGGGTTGAGCGTGATCGGGGTGGGGATTCCGGCGGTACCGGAAGCCATTCGGCTGCTGCGGCCGCTGGCCCGGCTGGAGCGGCGGCGGACGGCGGCTTACCTCGGCGAACCAATCGAGGTGGCCTATCAGCCGATGGACGGTGATCTCATTCAGCGGCTGCGCACCATGTTCCGGGATCCGGCCAATCGGCGCGATATCGGATATCTCTGCCTGCATGCGGTCTTTGGGACGCCGCTGGCGCTCATCCTGGTGGCGCTGCCGCTGAGCGCGCTGAATCAGCTTGTGATTCCGGCGTATTGGAAGCTGTTGCCGCCCGGCACGGTCGACAATTTCGGGATCGCGGTCGATTCCTGGGCGACGGCGGGCGTGAGCGTTCTGTTCGGCGTGCCGGTCGCGGCGCTGGCCCTGCAGGTGCCGCGGTTCGCCCGGTGGCAGGCGCTGGCGGCGCGGGCGCTGCTCGGACCCGCCGAGGGCACGGTGCTGGCGCACCGGGTCGCCGAGCTGACCGAGACCCGGGCGGCGGCCCTGGACGCGCACGGTGCGGAACTGCGCCGCATCGAGCGCGACCTGCACGATGGGGCGCAGGCCCGGATCGCCGCGGTGATCATGCAGCTCGGGCTGGCGGGGCAACTGCGCGAGCGCGATCGTGAGGCGTCGGACGACATGGTGCGGAAAGCGCAGGACACCGCCGTCGCGGCCTTGGCCGAGCTGCGCGATGTGGTGCGCACCGTCTACCCGCCGGTGCTCGCGGATCGCGGCTTGGCGAGCGCGGTGTCGGCGCTCGCCGCGCGGAGCCCGATTCCGTGTGTTCTGGATGTCGGCCCCTCCGTCGCGCCGGACGGTCCGGGCTCCGTGGTGGCGGACAGCGCGGCGCGACCTGCCCAGCGGCGGCCGGCGGCGGTGGAGGCGGCGGCCTATTTCGTCATCGCCGAGGCGCTCACGAATGCCACCAAGCATTCCGGGGCGCAACAGCTTTCGGTGCGGCTCGGCGGCCCGCCGGAACTGCTCGTGGTCGAGGTGTCCGATGACGGGGTGGGCGCGGCGCGGGAGATCGAAGGCGGCGGGCTCGCGGGTATCCGGCGTCGCGCCGAGGCCCTGGACGGGCGCATGCTGCTCAGCAGTCCGCCGGGTGGGCCTACCGTGGTACGAGTGGAGCTGCCATGCGGGTCGTGATCGCCGAGGATGATGCCCTTCTCCGGGAGGGGCTGGCATTGCTGCTGAAAACCGCGGGCATCGAGGTGGTCGCGGCGGTCGACAATGCCGACGATCTGCTGGCCGCGGTGACCGCCGACCGCCCGGACGCCCTGGTGGTGGATGTCCGCATGCCGCCCACCTTCACCGATGACGGACTGCGAGCAGCGGTGCGCGCCAGGCGGATTCACCCGGGACTGCCCGTGCTCGTGCTCTCCGCCTGGGTCGAGGACAGCTATGCCGGCGAACTGCTCGGCGACGGTGCGGGCGGGGTGGGCTATCTGCTCAAGGAGCGCGTCGGCAATGTGGAGCGCTTTCTCGATTCGCTGCACCGGGTCGCGGCGGGCGGCACCGCCATGGATCCCGAGGTGATCTCCCAGCTGCTCGTCCGCCGTCGCGCCGACGATCCGCTCGCCGCCCTCACCCCGCGCGAGCGCGAGGTGCTGGCCCTCATGGCGGAGGGGCTCGGCAATGCCACCATTGCCGAGCGGCTGGTCGTCACCGAAGCCGCTGTGCACAAACACATCCGGAGCATTTTCGCCAAGCTGGGCCTGGCCGCGGACGATGCGGGGCACCGCCGGGTCCTGGCGGTGCTCGCCTACTTGAACGCCTGATGGGCGGTGTCGGCGTAACCGCCCCGAGCCGCGCATGGCCGGAGCGAATGCGGAGGTGACGCTCGGGCGGGGCGGCTGGTGGCGGCGATTACCCGTGAAAGCCGCCACCAGACCCCGTGGTCAGCCGTTTCGATCAACGGCGGCGACCACGCTCCTTGTACATCTGGCGCTGGGCCTTGCTGATATTCCGCCACGCCTTGTCGCGTTCGGCGCGCAACCGGTTGTCGGTGCGGGCCGCCATCCACTCGTTCTCGCGGCTCAGCTTGCGGTAGCTGTCGAGCCGGCGCTGCGGAAGCTCGCCGGATTCGATGGCCGCCCGGACCGCGCAGCCCGGTTCCGTCGAATGTGCGCAGTCGGCGAAACGGCATTCGGCGGCAAGGGATTCGACATCGCTGAAGGTGCGGCCCAAGCCCTCGGCGGCATCCCACAGGCCGACCGAGCGCAGGCCGGGGGTGTCGATGAGGGTGCCGCCGGTGGGCAGCGGCCGGAGTTCCCGGTGCACCGTGGTGTGGCGACCGCGTTTGTCCCCGGCGCGAACCTCGTTGGTGGCGAAGACATCCGTCGCCAGCAGGGCATTGGCGAGGGTGGATTTGCCCGCACCGGAGGCGCCGAGCAAGGCGACCGTGCCGTCCAGCATGGCGGTCAGCACCTCCATGCCGTAGCCGGTGGACGCGCTCACCGCGAGCACGGTCGCGCCGGGCGCCACGGCGCGCACCTCGTCGACCGAAAGGTCCGGGGCTAGATCGGCTTTCGTCAATACGACGACCGGCTGGGCGCCGGATTCCCAGGCCAGGGCGAGCATGCGCTCGATGCGCCCGAGATCCACATCGTCACCGGCGGCGCAGATCAGCACCGTGTCCACATTGGCGGCCAGCACCTGATGCGCGGAGCGGGCCTTGGCGTCGGAATGGCCGGACACCGCGGCGCGGACGATGGCGGTCCGGCGCGGCAGCAGCTGCCGCACCATGCGATGGGCGTCGATGGCCACCCAGTCGCCGGTGCACAGCCCGCTGATCTCGGAATTCGAGGGCGGGCACTGGGCGCGCACGATGGCCGCGCGCAGTCGACTGTCGTACTCGGCGGTGGGGAGGGGCGCCGCTACATCGCATTCACTGCGATCCATGCGGAGCACGCGGGCCGGAATCAGCGAATCACCGAGCAGCGGAAGGTATTCGGCGGCGATGGCGGGGGTCCAGCCGTAGGGAGCGAGCAGGTCGAAATCGACCAGAGACATGATGGGGGAGTCCTTTGTCGGGCACTGAGCCCGTCCCGGGACTCAGCGCTGGGAAATCGAGATGGATACGCGTGCGGCGAAAACTCGCCGGGGCACGACAATCCGCACCGTCGTCTTCACGTAGATCCACCTCCTCATCTCCCTCGAGCAGCCGCTAGCGGCCGCGCACCGAACAGAACGGCACCACCTTCTCAGGTCCTGCCGAACCCCGCAACCTATTTTTCGGGCACCTCGGCCTGCTGCTTCTTGGCGGCTTCGGCCTGCGGTTTCCCGAACTGTTCGCGGCGGCCCAGGCGCTGCAGGCGCAGCCATTCCACGAAGCCCGCGGGGTCTTTCTGCTGGAGCAGGAAGAACCAGCCGAAGCGAGCCAGTTCCTGGGGCAGCAGTTTGCGCATGCCCGGTTGTGACATGAGGTAGCCGCGGTTGCGGTAGGTGAAGTACCGCTTGACCGGATCGTCCGGGTATTGGGTGTGCATGCGCCCGCCCAGGATCGGCTTGAACTCCTCCGAACCATTGGGGTGCAGGTAGGCGGTCTGCAAGCAGGTGCCGAACGGCAGTCCGGAGCGGACCAGGCGGCGGTGCACCTCCACCTCGTCACCGCGCACGAACAGGCGTAGGTCGGGCACGCCGATCACATCCACGGCCTCCGCGGAGATGAGCGCGCCATTGAACAGCGAGGCGATGCCGGGCAGGAAATCCTCGTCGCCGAGTTCGGAGCGCAGCCGCCGCCACACCACGCCGCGGCGCAGCGGGAAGGCCAGCCGGTCCGGATCGTCGATATCGGCGACCACCGGCGACACCTCGACCAGCTGATGCCGCCGCGCGCAATCGAACAGTGTGGCAAGCACTTCCGGGCCCTCGGGCCGGCCGTCGTCATCGGCCAGCCACACCCAGTCGGCGCCCTTGGTGAGCGCGTGCAGCATGCCGAGCGCGAAGCCGCCCGCACCGCCGAGATTGTGTTCCGAACCCAGATAGGTGGTTTCGATCGGCTGCTGGTTCACCAGCTCGGCGACCTCGGGCTCATTGGCGTTGTCCACCACGATCAGATGGTCGACGGCCCGGGTCTGGGCGCAGAGCACCTTCAGCGATTCGGCCAGCAGTTCACGGCGTTTGTGCGTCACCACGATGGCGACGATGCGGGCGTCGTCGCCGAAATGCGGCGTGGTGGGTTCAGTCATGCGGGATTCCGTTCGGGTTCACGTTCGCGTTCCATATCCCGCAGCACCGCTGCCACGTGATCGCCCGCCTCCGGGCCTTCGTAGGCGCGCACCACTTCCTCGATGCCGCCGTGCATGCGGACCTGCCCGTGGTCGATCCACAGCGCGGAATCGCAGAGCTGGGCCAGGAATTCGTTGGAGTGGCTGGCGAAGACCAGAATGCCGGAGCGCGAGACGAGCTGCTGCAGCCGGATGCGCGCCTTCTTCATGAATTCCGCGTCGACCGCGCCGATGCCCTCGTCGAGCAGCAGGATCTCCGGATCGATGGAGGTCACCACGCCCATGGCCAGCCGCACCCGCATACCTGTGGAGTAGGTGCGCAGGGGCATCTCGAGATAATCGCCCAGTTCGGTGAATTCGGCGATCTCATCGATTTTGGCCAGCATTTGCTTGCGTGTCTGACCGAGGAACAGGCCGCGAATAATGATGTTGTCGTAGCCGGAGATCTCCGGATCCATGCCGACACCGAGATCGAACACCGGGGCCACCCGCCCGCGAATCCGCGCACTGCCGCGGGTCGGCTCGTAGATGCCCGAAAGCAGCCGCAGCAGTGTGGATTTGCCCGCGCCATTGTGGCCGACCAGGCCGATCCGATCGCCTTCCTTCAGCGACAGGTTGATATCGCGCAGCGCCTCCACGACCACCACGTCGGACTGATTGCGCCCGATGGCGCCGCCCGCCTTGCCGAGGAACGCCTTTTTCAGCGACCGCGATTTGGCGTCGAAGATGGGAAACTCCACCCACGCGTTCTGGGTCTCGATACTCACATGGTCTGTCATTGAGCCTTCACACCCAGTAGGGGACGCGGGAACGGAATTGCCTCATGGCCAGTATGGCGACGATCCAGCCGACGACGGTGATGGCGAGCACGATCACCCAGCTGCGCAGCACGATGGGATCGCCCAGCAGCGGCGCGCGCACGATCTCCAGATAGTGATAGGTCGGCACCAGCTCGACCAGTTTCGCGCGCTCGCTCACCGTGCCGCCCTGATCGTGCAGCGCCTTGGTGCTCCACATCACGGGGGTGAGCACGAACAGCATGAGCGTGGTGCTGCTCAGGATCGGCGCGAGATCGCGGTACCGGGTGCTGAAGATGCCGAAGGCGATGGACACCCACATGGCATTGGCGAACAGCAGCAGAATGCCGGGAATCGCGAGCACCAGGGTCCAGTCCAGGTTCTTCCACACCCCGAAGGCCGCCAGCATCACCACATAGATGGCCATGTTGTGGACGAAGAAGAGGAACTGCCGCCACACCAGGCGATACACGTGCACGCTCAGCGCCGAGGGCAGCTGTTTGATCAGCCCCTCGTTGGCGATGAACACGTCCGAGCCCTCGAGGATGCTGGCGGAGATCACACCCCAGACGATCAGGCCGACCGTCACATAGGGCAGGTATTCCCGCAGCGGCTGATTCAGCAGCGTGGAGTACAGGATGCCCATGGCCGCCGCCTGCAATCCGGTGGCGATGGTGATCCAGAACGGCCCCAGCACCGACCGGCGATAACGCTGCTTGATGTCCTGCCAGCCGAGCGAAAGCCACAGCTCACGCTGCGAAAACCCGTCGCGGAAGTCCTTGAACGCGCGACGGAAGGATTGCGAGTCCGACACTAGCGGCACCGGAGCATTGTCCGTTGTCGCTTCGGCCGTGGCCGAGTCGGGAGGGGCAGCAGCAGGCACAGCACCCGACCTTATCTAATAGCCGTCACGTTGCGGCGGGAACCTGCCGCCGACCCTGGCCTCCGAGTGTCAGAGGTATTGCCCGCTGCCGCTGGAACCGCTCTGGTGGCGGGGGTCGGCCTGGCTCGCGCCCGGGGGGAGGGCTTGGCGCATTTGTTCCAGCTGTGCGCGAGCCGCCATCTGCTGAGCGAACAGGGCGGTCTGGATGCCGTGGAAGAGGCCCTCGAGCCAGCCGACCAGCTGGGCCTGGGCAATGCGCAGCTCGGCGTCGGAGGGGATCTGGTCGTCGGTGAAGGGGAGTGCCAGCCGCTCCAGCTCCTCGCGCAGCTCCGGGGCCAGACCCTGCTCCAGCTCGCGGATGGAGGTCTTGTGGATCTCGCGCAGCCGGGTGCGGCTGGCGTCGTCGAGGGGTGCGTGGCGGACCTCTTCGAGCAGCTGCTTGATCATGGTGCCGATGCGCATGACCTTCGCGGGCTGTTCGACCATATCGGCGAGGGACTCCTCCCGTTCGCCGGATTCGCCGGAATTATCCTCGCCGACAACCTGTCCGGTGAACTCCTGCGGTTCCCCGCCGATCTGCGCCGCGGGCGGGATGATCAGCGGTTTACCCTCGGGCCCGACTACGACAATGGATTCGGGTGTACCGTCCGATTGCGTCATGCACCCCATCATTCCGTGCCACCTGCGATCGCGCTAAGCACCCTCGCCCGGCGAAGCCAGCAAACCGTCCCTACCGTTACCGCGGGTTGCCCCTTCCCTTTAGAGTGGCCAGCATGACTTACGACGTCGCAAGGGTGCGGGGCCTCATACCGTCCCTGGGCGACGGCTGGATCCACCTCGACCCGCAAGCGGGCATGCTGGTCCCGGATTCGGTATCACGGGCCGTCTCAACAGGTTTCCGAACCTCCGCGAATACGCACACCAACCGGCACGGCGCGGCCAAGCGCAGCGCCGCCATCCTGGAGGCCGCTCGCGAGGCGGTCGCGGATCTGGTGGGCGGCGATCCGGCCGGTGTGGTGCTGGGTCCCGACCGGGCGGTCCTGCTGGCCTGGCTCGCCGAGTCGCTGAGCTCGCGGCTGGGTCTGGGCACCGGGATCGTGCTGTCGCGCCTGGATGACGAGGCCAATGTCGCGCCGTGGCTGCGCATCGCGAATCGCTATGGCGCACATGTGCGCTGGGCCGAGGTGGAGATCGAGACCTGCGAAATGCCGGCCTGGCAGTTCGAGGAGCTCATCGGCCCCACCGCCCGTTTGGTCGCTTTGACCGCCGCCTCCCCGATCGTCGGCTCCGCACCCGCGGTGCGGGTGGCCGCCGACCGCGTGCACGAGGTCGGCGGTTTACTGGTCGCGGACTGCTTCGGCGCCGCGCCGTACGCGCTCATCGACATCGACGAACTCAATGCCGATGTGATCGCGCTGAGCGCACCCGCCTGGGGCGGGCCGCAGATCGGCGCGCTGGTCTTCCGCGATCCCGCCTTCCTGGACCGCATTCCGTCCATGTCGCTCAACCCCTACGCCAAGGGGGCCGAGCGACTGGAAGTGGGCGGGCACCAGTACGCGCTGCTGGCGGGTCTGACGACCTCCATCGACTACCTGGCCGGGCTCGACGAGCGCGCCACCGGCACGCGGCGCGAGCGGCTGGAAATGTCGATCACCTCGTTGCAGGACTATCACGATCAGCTGTTCGAGCATCTGATGTCGGTGCTCGACACCATCCCGAACCTGACCGTGATCGGCCGCGCCTCCACCCGCATCCCGACGGTCAGCTTCACCATTTCGGGCATGCAGGCGGAGAAGGTCTCGGCCAAGCTGGCCGACGCCCGCATCGGCACGCTGAGCGGATCGCACGGCGGCAGCCGCCTGCTCGACGCGCTGGGCGTGAACGACGAGGGCGGCGCCGTCACCATCGGGCTCGCGCCCTACACAACCAAATTCGAGATCGACCAGCTGGGCCGCGCCCTCGCGGCCCTCGACAGCTGATCGCTAGGGTTCGCGGATCCGCAGGACCACCTTGCCGACGGTGTCGGCGGAGTCCAGCAGCGGATGCGCCCGCGCCACCTCGGCGACGGGAACCTCCGCGGAGACCACCGGCGCCACGGTCCCGTCGGAGATCAGCGGCCACAGATGGCGGCGCAGTTCGGCAATGATCTCCGCCTTGCTCCCGCGCCCGGTTTCCGGGCGGCGGCGCAGATTGGTGGCGTGAATACTGCCGCGTTTGCCCAGCAGCGCAGCCAGATTCATCTCGGCGGTGACCCCGCCCTGCATGCCGATGATCACCAGTCGCCCGTCGTCGGCGAGCGCGTCGACATTGCGCGCCAGGTAGGCCGCGCCCATATTGTCGAGAATGATGTCCGCACCGTTGTTTTCGGCCTTCAGCACCGAGACGAAATCCTCCTCCCGGTAATTGATCAAGACGCTCGCGCCCAATTCCGCGCAGCGCTGCAGTTTGGCCTGCGAACCGGCGGTCACCGCCACCCGCGCGCCCAGGCTCACCGCCACCTGAATCGCATGCGTGCCGATACCGCTGCCGCCGCCGTGAATCAACAGCAACTGCCCGCTGTGCAGCCCGGCCGTCATCACCAGATTCGACCAGACGGTGGCCGCCACCTCCGGAAGTGCCGCCGCCGCAGCGATATCCAGGCCGTCCGGCACCGGCAGCAGCTGGGTGGCCGGAACCAGCACCCGCTCCGCGTACCCGCCGCCGGACAGCAGCGCGCACACCCGATCGCCCGCCTGCCAGTCCCGCACGCCCGGGCCGACCGCCGCGACGATCCCGGAGCATTCCAGGCCGAGGATCTCGCTCGCACCCGGCGGCGGGGGATAGAAGCCCTGGCGTTGCAGCAGGTCAGCGCGGTTCACCCCGGCGGCCACCACATCGATCGCCACCTCGCCCGGACCGGGCGCGGGCAGGTCGGGCACCTGTTTCCACGCCATCACCTCGGGGCCGCCGAAACCATCGAGTGTCACCGCATACATGAAAGCGAGCCTACGACGGGATCACACCGATTACTGTCAGGTCGTCCTGGGCGGGAGCACAGCATCCTGTCAGCTTTCTCGGGCACCGTAGGAAGCGCAGATCTGAAAGGAGTTCCATGATCACCTTCCTGACCATTCTCGCCGCCATGATCTTGCTGACCGCAATGGCCATTTCCGGCTTCGTCGCCGACGAGTCCCCCCGCGCACTGGTGCGCGTGCGCAGTCGCCGGCGCTGAAAAAACCGGCACCGAAAAGAACTTCCGACCTCGCCCGTGCCGAGAGGGAAAGCACTAGCGTCTCCGGCATGAGCAGTTTCGCCGACTACCAGCACGAGATCTATTTCTCCGGCCTCGCGGGCAACCTTCCCTCGCTACCGATCACGGCGGCGGGACTGGAAGAGCGGGCCCGGGAAGTGCTGACGCCGGCGGCCTTCAACTACGTGGCGGGCAGCGCCTCCGCCGAGCGCACCGCCGCCGCCAATACCTCGGCCTTCGAGAAATACCGGCTGCTGCCCCGCATGCTGCGCGGCGCCAGCGGTCCCGGCGCCCGCGACCTGTCGGTCGAGGTGCTCGGAACCCGGCTCGCCGCACCGGTTCTCACCGCGCCCATCGGCGTGCTCGGCCTGCTGCACGAGCGCGGCGAGACCGTGGTCGCCGAGGTGACCCGGGAGCTCGGCATCGGCATGGTGCTGTCCACCGCCGCCTCCTCCACCATCGAGGAGGCCGGCGCCCTCGCCGGCGACTGGTGGTATCAGCTGTATTGGCCCAATGACGTGGAATTGGCGCGGTCCTTCGTCGAACGCGCCGAAAAGTCCGGCGCCAAAGCGATTGTCGTCACCGTCGACACCCCGAGCCTGGGCTGGCGCCCGCGCGATCTGGAACTCGCGCACCTGCCGTTCCTGCACGGCAACGGCATTGCCAACTACCTGTCCGATCCGGTCTTCCGCGCCAAGCTCAGCGCCCCGCCCGAGGAGAGCGAGGACGCGCTGCGCATGGCCATCCTCACCTGGGCCGGCCTGTTCGGCAATCACTCGCTGCGCCCCGCCGATATCGCCCGCCTGCGCGACTGGACCGAACTGCCCATCGCGGTCAAGGGCGTCCTGCATCCCGACGACGCCCGCCAATGCGTGGACGCGGGCGCCGACGCGGTCGTGGTCAGCAACCACGGCGGCCGCCAGGTGGACGGCGCGGTCGCGGCCCTCGACGCCCTGCCCACCATTGTCGCCACCGTCGGCGACCGCGCCGATGTGCTCTTCGACTCCGGCATCCGCACCGGCTCCGATGTCATGATCGCGCTCTCCCTCGGCGCCAAGGCCGTGCTGTACGGCCGCCCCTGGGCCTACGGCCTGGGCCTCGCGGGCCGCGACGGCGTCCGGCACGCGCTGCGCTGCCTGCTCGCGGATTTCGATGCGGCCATGGGGCTTTCGGGCTGCACCTCGCTGTCGGACCTGAGCCGCACCATGATCTCCTCGTTCCGCTGACCGGTTTTCGCCGCTCGTCCGGGTTCGCGGCTACCGGCCAGTTAGAATGTGGTTCGTGGCTGTCGAATCCGGCGGCCGCTTTGCGGCCGAACCGAGGTGGCTCACCCCGGAACAGCAACGCGCGTGGCGGGCCTACATGGATGGCAGCCAGCGCCTGATGGCCGACCTCAATCGCCAGTTGCAACGCGACAGCGATCTCTCCTTCGCCGACTACCGCATCCTCGTGAAACTCTCCGAGGCCCCCGGCCGCTCGCTGCGCATGAGCGACCTCGCCGACGGCGTGCTGTCCTCCCGCAGCCGCCTCACCCACCAGATCCGCCGCCTGGAAGCCCAGCGGATGGTGCGCCGCACCGCCTGCGAGGACGACGGCCGCGGCGTGCTGGCCCAGCTCACCGACGAGGGCATGCGCCGCCTGCGCGCCGCCGCCCCCGGCCACGTGGCCGCGGTCCGCCGCTACTTCATCGACCTGCTCACCCCCCAGCAGCTCGCCGCCGTCGCCGCGGCCCTGGACCTGGTGAACCTGGCCTCCGACCACCGCGCCGGGACCTGAGCCCGGACCTGAGCCGGATCGGGCACTGCTACCATCAGACGCCTGGAAGCGTGGCAGAGCGGCCGAATGCACTCGCCTTGAAAGCGAGCGTCGCGAGAGCGACCGGGGGTTCAAATCCCTCCGCTTCCGCCAAATCTTCACGGTGAGGGTGTGTTTCGTGCGCAGTTGGATCGGGATGGGTATTGCCGTTCTGGCGCTGCACGTCCTCGGGTGGGGAACTCTGCTGCTGTTCGTGGTGCCCGGCCAGTACGAGGTGCAGGGCGCCGTCTTCGGCGTCGGACTCGGCGTCACGGCCTACACCCTCGGCATGCGCCACGCCTTCGACGCCGATCACATCGCCGCCATCGACAACACCACCCGCAAACTGGTGGCCGAGAACGGGCGCGACAAGACCCACACCGTCGGGTTCTGGTTCGCGCTCGGGCATTCCACCATCGTTTTCGTCATGGTCGCGCTGCTCGCCTTCGGCGTGCGCGCCCTGGCCGGGTCGCTGGAGGACGAGAGCTCGCCGCTGCACACCTGGACCGGCCTGTGGGGCACCAGCGTCTCCGGCACCTTCCTCATCGCCATCGGACTGCTGAATCTGGTGTCGCTCATCGGCATCTGGAAGGTGTTCCGCCGCATGCGCGGTGGCGATCTGGACGAGGCGCAGCTGGAGAAGCAGCTCGACGAGCGCGGCCTGCTCAACCGCGTCCTCGGCCCCGTGGTGCGGCTGGTTCGCAAACCCTGGCAGATGTACCCCGTCGGCGTGCTCTTCGGCCTCGGCTTCGACACCGTCACCGAGGTCGGCCTGCTGGTGATCGCCGGCGGCGCGGCCGCGACCGGCCTGCCCTGGTACTCGATTCTCGTACTGCCCGTGCTCTTCTCGGCCGGCATGGCGCTATTCGATTCGCTCGACGGCTCTTTCATGAGCTACGCCTACGACTGGGCCTTCGCCCGCCCGGTCCGCAAGATCTACTACAACCTGATCATCACCGGCCTCTCCGTGGCCGTCGCCCTCCTCATCGGCGTCCAGGAGATCATCTCCATCTTCGTCGAAAGACTCGACATCACTTCGGGTTTCATCGCCTGGATCGGCAACCTCGATCTCGGCGACCTCGGCTTCATCATCGTCGGCCTGTTCGTCCTCACCTGGGCCGTGGCCGTGGCGGTGTGGCGCCTCACGGACATGGAAGCGCGCTGGGAACGCGACCTGGCCGCCGATTGACCTCTGGCACCAGATCAAGCCATACGTCGACCGGGAACTGGTGGCGGCATTTCGCGAGAAGCCACCGCCACCAGTTCCCGGTCGATGTCGTTTCAGACCCATGCGCTTGGTTCGTAGAATTCTGGCGAGTGAAACGAAGAAGCCCCTCACCTGCTTGCACAGGCGAGGGGCTCGTGGCGGTGGCGGAGGGATTTGAACTCTTGCTGTGGCCCTAACACGACCAGGGGTTATCTGCCAAACAGGCTGGTAGCCTCCGGTTTTCTTTCACAGCGGTTCTCGAACATTCATTCGCATCCCGCGCGGTCTGTTGCGGATCTGTTGCGGATTCCGGCCGGGGCACCGGGGATCGAAGGCAAGGCGGCGGAGCCGTCGCGGCAGCCCTTGAAGTACTGCCGCGCCACCCTCCGGGCGGCTTGCCACACAACCCCCACGCCCGGCCCCAGATACGCGAAAAGGCCCCCGCAGCAGTCCACCAGGGACGCCACGGGGGCCTTCATCACGCCAGGGCTACAGTGCCCGTTTCCGATACCGATTCAGCACGAACGTCTCCGCCAACTCCCAGCCCTTGAAACCAGCGCCGGAACGGGACGTGAACTGCCCCGCCTGCGAGTAGGTCTCGATCTGACCAGGGTTCGCCACCATGCGCGCCGACGCCGTGACGATCACGGCCGCGATCTCGTCGTTAGGCTCCCCAGCCTCGAATCCCGTACCACGCGTATAGGCCATCGCCATGGCCTTGATAATGGGGACCGCCTGGGCGGCAAGAGGTTCAGCCTCCGGCCTACCCATGAAGTCGGCCACCTGCTTACCGGTAACCTCCGGCATTAGCGGGTCGTCTTCTTCGACAGGACCACCACGCCCTCCGGGTGCAGTAGACCCAGGTCGTAGCGGGTGACCACGCGGATAGCCTGCTGGTCGAATTCGGCGTAGCGCTCCGACAGTACGGTGACCGAGGGCGCGATATCCCGTACGACGGCAACCTGAGTCATATCGACCAGGGCCGCCTTGCCCTCCGGCAGCTTGTTGGTCACGGTGACCGGGATGCCGTGCAGGCGGTAGGTGGCGTCCTTGGTGAGATCCTGCTCGAGCAGGTACCGCTTGTTGCCGTCCTTCAGCTTCCGCAGTGCGATGAAGTCCGCGCCCGAGATAAACCAGCGGTTCGGCGTGACCTCCTTCGCCTGAGCGAGAGCGATACCGTCCAGCAGCGTGTCCGCGTCGGCCACATCAAGCACGCCGGTCTGGACGTCAGCCTGGTTGATGATGCCGGTGATGCTCTTATCCTTGCCGTCGCCGGTCAGCAGCGCGGTATCGAGCTTGTTGGACACGTCGGCCACCAGACGAGCCTTCAGCACGGCGTCCAGGCCGATCACCGACTGACGGGCAAGCTCGTTGGTGTACTTGGTGATGGTCTTGATGCTCTTACGGTCCGAGGGCATCAGCTTCACCTCATCGAAAGCGACATCGCTATCGGCGATCAGTTCGCCCTCACCGACGAATCCAACGGTCGCGCCGGACTTCAGTCGCGGAATCCGCAGCGGCTCGGAGCTGTCGAAGATGCGCGGACCCGAGGACAGGACTACCGATGCCGCCTCGAGGGGCTGCACCAGCAGCGACGAAACCTGCTCGTGCAGCAGGGCCTTATTGTTGACGTTGGAAGTTGTTGCAGTCATTGAGAATTCGCCTCCGTGGCGTAGTAGTTGAGTGTTGATCTACTCGAGCCGCCAGGGCGTAAGAGGTTGGAGAGACGGGTGTACTCCAGGCACACCCCGGCCTCCTATGTGGATTATACCACATTGTATTAAGTTTTGTATCAAAATCAGGTGTGATGCTGGCTACTGTTTTCCGTACACCACCAGGGCATACGCACGGGCCAGAGATTCCACGCACCGCACTTGATCGGCGTAATCCGGGCACAGGGACAGCGACGCCACACCGTCCTTGATTACTTGCAGGAGAGCCTGTTTCGTGTCGGTCGGCATCACATGGCCCCCGCTCGCAGCACGGCCGCCAGATCCACCGCCGGGGCAGACTGGACGACACCCTGTCCGATATCGCCGATCAAGCGACGCGCGGCAAGATGCGGCTTACTGGTCAGCAGATCGTCCACCGCAGCGGCTAGAGCCTCCGAATCCTCCAGGTGCTCGAGGTTGAATTCCAGGTCTGTCGGATCGGCCATGCGGCCGGTAGCGCGCACCAGTTCGGCATGAAGTCGCCGGGCGTACTCGTCGGCCTTCTTGGACCGGTCCCGGTACTTGGCGTTCTCCCGCCGCAGATCCTCGACATAGGACCGAGGGAACGTGTCGGCCTCCGCCTCCCCCTCGGGCGCACCCGGATTAGACCGACTATCCGACGACTCCGACGACACCGACTCCCCCTCCGGCGGTGATCCGATGCAGTCCGGGGACTCCACTACCCCGACGTCCTGGTCGGCCACCACGTTCTCCTCCACCGCGTTCTCGTTCACGTTCTCCACTAGAAACTCCTTCTACTCGAAACAGGTTTAATGTCATCCCGCACAACAGGATTCGGGGCACAACGGCACCCCTTATGGGTAGGCATCTGGTGATCGGCAGGCCACACGCGGCCCTCGCGCCACCACCACGTACACAGCTCGCAGCCGTCCGGCTCCACCTCACGAACCCAGCCCTCGACCCGCTTGTCCTTGGCGATTCCCTCACTGAAAGCGCGGGCGGCGGACTCGTAAGCCTCCGCCCTCGCCAACCGGGCCACAATCGCCGCCGGGGCGTCCGACCGAGCAGCAACCGCGAGCGTGGTCGCCGCCGCCCTCTGCAACCGCCCCAACTCCTTCGCCGGGCGCATGACCGGCTGCACCTCGACCGGTGCCCCCAACTGCTCCATGAGGCTCGAGGCCAGCGACAGAGCGGCCAGCGCCGCCGCACGCGAATTCGACTTCGCCACCACCGCCGCTATCGCCGCGACCGCCTCATCGTGGGACAGCTCGCCGGACTCGAAACGGGCATAGACCGCCAGTACCGCCTTCTCCGCGACATCGCCGAGGGCCAGCAACTTGTCTTGGTAGCCCATCTAGACCGCCAGCGAACCGAGATCCACGGCGGCGGCGTCCAGGGCCTCCAAGCGCCGGGCCTGCCGGATTTCCTCGATCTCCGACTCGGAATAGCCCAGCTTCGCCAGCGCCACCGAATGCGGCAGCACCTTCGCCGCGTACAGCTTCACGATGGCGTCGGCCTCCTGCGCCACCGACCGGGTAGCAGCATCCGCCCACTGCACGCGGGGATTGACGGTCAGCGGGTCAACGCCGTCACGAACCGCGACGATCAACCGGGCCACGTCCTCCCACGCCGGGCCGAACATGCCCTGTCGCGCCTCCGCCCGCGCGGTAAGACTGGCCTCCGATGCCCGCAAAGCATCCGCCGACGCCGGATTGTCGGTGAACACGCCCACATAGTGAGCCGGGAGCGCCGCAACAGCCATGATCTGACCGAGCAGCACCCGCACCGATGCCTCATATCCGCCCAGGTCAGCCGAGGGAAGCTGCCCAAACTTGGAATCGGCGCTTTCCGAGATCATCGCCCGGTCGCCCTCCGGGATCGGATTCACCGGGTTGCCGTCGGCGTCCTCCTCGAGTTCCAGGCCCGTGGCCCAGCGCCGAGGACGGCCCACATACTCCGAGGTCACCATCATGTCCGCGAGCGACTTGTTCAGCCCGTCCACCAACGGTTTCAGATCCTCGATCTCCGAAACACCTTCGCCCAGCAGGAGATCCGAGTTTCGGAACGGCACCACCGGCACCACGCCGAGGGGATTGTCGAATACGTCCACTACCTGGAAGCCCTGTGTGGTCGCGCCTGTCACGTTCGCCCGCAACCTGGTGATGCGGTCCGGCTCGTACAACACGGCCTCCGTGGTGGTCTTGGTCTGCCACCGCTTCACCGCCGCCGCGACCTGTCGTGAGCCGGGATCGGTGTTCACCGCGACTTGCGTCGCCGATTCCACGGTTACCTTCGGCAGGCCCGTTACCTGGTCGGCCCACACGGTCACATACGAGTTGCCGTACAGCAGGGCCTCACGATGCACCACCCCCGCCCACTGGTCGAGATCGTTGCGCAGCCAGTCCGGCCACACGTCCACGCCGGAGAATCCGGTCACCCGCAGCCGTTCCGCCAGCGAATTCACAGCCAGCCGGGGGATGTTCGACGCCATCCGCCCGAACCTTTCCCCCAATGCGGTCCGCGCCTCCGGGGACAGGAACGCCAGCGGTTGCCGCCCCTGGTAGTAGGCCGTCAACTCCGCATAGCGCGCCGCCGGGGCCTCGAGCCGCTGCATGAGATCGGTCAGCAACGGCATGTTCGGCAGCAGATCAGGGGTCACATTGCTATCCATGGAAACTTGCAGTCCTCTTCTTCTTGGTCTTGATCGCGTGCCAGGCGGCACGGTCATACGCGGCGATAGCGGCTACAGCGGCGTCGATCTTGCGCGGCGAATTCCGCTTGTCCTTGGAAACCAAGTCGCCCATCGGGGTTCGCTTCGCCACACAGTGATCCAGGTGCGCCGACAATCGCGAATCCCCATCGTGGGTAACGGTTTTCGCCATTACCGCTTGAAACAGCCGGTCCGTCGCGGGGGCCATGCGGGCAGCGTGGCCGGTATTCATAGGTCTCACCTCCTCTCGGGTTCTCGCGTCCGGTTTGAGGCAGTCGTTATGTCTGCTGCCTCTCTCCCGTTGCCTGGGTACGGGTGCGACCCGCGACGGGCTGGACGTGAGGCTCGTCGCTCGCGGTCCCGAGTCAGATGTCCCGACCCTGCCGCTGAGAATGTTTCTGCACCATGACTGACGGGCGTTTCTCCCGATTTCATGGTGCGTTTTGCACCCTCGTTCACAGAGAGTACACCATGTTCCCGGTGATTAATTGCCACATGGTAGCTGGACGCTATGGTGCAGAACTGATAATCTGCACCCCGTGGGAATCAAGCTGCACGAGAGGGAACGCCAGTGAATGACGAGAGTGAGAGGGATCACGAACCGCTCACGCTGGAGGAGTACTGCCGCGAGAATCCGGACCTCGAGCCCTGGAATCCGGACTGGTGGGCCAACCTCCGCGACCCGTTCGACCGCTGGGCGGCGGCGACCATGATCAGCTTGGAGCGCCACGAACGGGACGTGACCCAAGCTCAACTCGCCGAGCGGTCCGGCGTCTCCTTGCGCACCGTCAAGTACGCCGAGGCGGGCGAAGGCAGTCCACCGAAGGCGTCCACGCTCTACAAGATGTGGCAGGCCCTCACGTCGGAACGGGTTGATCCCCAAGTCGCCGCCGCACACGCCGTCCGGGATGGCATCGGCGCGATCAATTCCATGGACGTGCTCACCAACGTCATCGGCCCCATGTACACGGCGCTCACGCCACAGCAGCAGGCGGAAGCACTTCGCCGAATCGTGTTGCTACTCAATGAGATTAAGGAACAGGCCCCCAAGTGACCGACCGCGCCAAGGAGAGACCCACCAACTACCCAGGCATCTACGAATACGACGTACGAAAAACGCCGAAGGACAAGGGGATTCGCTACCGAGTCGTCTACCGGACACCTGCGGGGAAGCAGACATCGAAGTCCGGGTTCAAGACCATCGGTGCCGCGAAGGCATTCCAGAACACGACCGAGACGAAGAAGCTCACCGGCGAGTACATCGCGCCCTCAGCTGGTCGGACGAAGATCAGTGCGCTTGCGCCGGACTGGTTGAAGGAGAAGAAGGCGACCACGGCGGAGACTAGTTACACGCCGATCGAAGCATCCTGGCGTAACCACGTCGAAGAACGCTGGGCGGGGGTCGGCGTCGGCGACGTAGACCAGGAAGACGTGAAGACCTGGCTGGTAGATATGCGGCTGGCCGCACAGCAGCGGGCAGCGGCGAAGGGGGAGCCGGACGACAACGCCGGAGCAACGGTCATCATCCGCGCCTATGGCGTCCTCGCGGGGATCATGGACATGGCCGTCGAGCGTGGGCTCGTGCCGAAGAATCAGGCGCGCGGCAAGCAGATATCGAAGATTATGCCGAAGAAGATCCGTAAGAAGCACATCTATCTGACTGCCGAGGATGTGGGCCGACTATCGAAGGAAGCAGACGTTCACGGCCACGGTCTTCTTGTGCTTGTGCTCGCGTACTGCGGTATTCGGTGGGGTGAGGCCATCGCGTTGCGGGTCTCCGATATCGACGTGACACGGAAGCGGCTCTCGATCACGAAGGCCGTCACGGAAGAAACAGGGTTCAAGGTCGGGCCGACCAAGGGGCGAGAGAATCGCGCGGTACCGGTGCCGGGGTTCGTCCTCGATCTGCTGCGGGATCACGTCAAGGGCTTGTCCGCCGATGCGCTGGTGTTCCCCAACAAGGAGGACTCCACCAAGTACCTTGGCCGATCCAAGACTGACGATGGTTGGTTTGTCGGCGCGGTGAAGCGGGCCAAGGTGCAGCGGATCACGCCCCACGATCTGCGGCATACCTGCGCGTCGTTGGCGATCTCGGCGGGCGCGAACGTGTTGGTGTTGTCGAAGATGCTCGGCCACAAGGACCCGTCCGTGACGTTGAACGACTACGCGGATCTGTTCAATGCGGATCTGGATAACGTTGCGGACATCATGCACGAGCGGTACTCGTCGGCTCCCCGTTGCGGAAATGTTGCGGCTCGGGGTGATTTGACCCCTGTTGCGGCATAAAAAGAGCCCCTGACCTGCGTTAACAAGTCAGGGGCCGGAGCGGTGGCGGAGGGATTTGAACCCTCGGAGGGGGGTTACCCCTCACACGCTTTCGAGGCGTGCTCCTTAGGCCGCTCGGACACGCCACCGCCGGTGACTTTACCGGATGACCCGGTGAATACCGAAATCGGCTGAACAGGCTGCTAGGGGCGCTGGGATCGGAAGAAATCGTCGAGGAGAGCAGCGCATTCGGGTTCGAGGACGCCGCCGCGGACTTGGGGGCGGTGGTTGAGACGTCGGTCACGGACGACGTCCCAGAGGGAGCCTACGGCGCCGGTTTTGGGTTCCCAGGCGCCGAAGACGAGTTTGCCCACGCGGGACAGGACCAGAGCGCCCGCGCACATGGTGCACGGTTCGAGGGTGACGGCGAGGGTCGCGCCTTCCAGGCGCCAGCCGTCGCCCATGACCCGGGCCGCGGCGCGCAGGGCCAGGACCTCGGCGTGGGCCGTCGGGTCGCCGAGGGCCTCGCGGGCGTTGGCGGCGCGGGCCAGTTCGCGGCCCTCGGAGTCGAAGACGACCGCGCCCACGGGGACGTCACGGACGTCGGCGGCGGCCGCGGCGGCGATGGCGGCGCGGATCATGGCTTCGTCGGATAGCAGGGCGGCACCGCCGGGCCGGGGGGCCGGGGCGGTGCCGCGGGGGGTGTCGGTGGTCATGCGCTCAGCGCGGGAGTTTGTCCAGGACGGCGGCGAATTCATTGGCGAAGCCCAGGCGCTGGGCGATCATGCCGAGTTGTTCGTCGGGGTAGAGGTCGGTTTCGGCGAGGATGACCGACAGGACGGGTTCGGGGAGGCCGAGATCGGCCAGGACGGCGAGGTCGCCTTCCTCCCAGGGCTCGATGTCGTCGATATCGTCCGGGTCGATATCCGGAATTTCGATATTCAGCTCTTCGAGCACATCGGCCGCGATGTCGTAATCGATCGCGGCGGTGGCGTCGGACAGCAGGATGCGGCTGCCCGTGGGGCCGGGACGCAGGATGATGAAGAATTCGTCGTCGACGTCGAGCAGGCCGAAGGTGGCGCCGGAACTTCTCAGGTCGCGCAGCTCCTGCTCGGCCGCGGACAGACTGTTCAATGCCGCCGCGGACAGCGGCGTGCATTTCCAGGTTGTTTCTTCGCGGACAACCGCCACTGCGAACCCTTCCACGTCGTCGTAATCGTCCGACGCCGCCCTGTTCGTGCTCGAGCGTTGTGCTGCCATGGCCGCAACGGTAGTCCGCTTCGGGGGAAATGTTGAAGTCGTATGCGAATCTGATCGCATGACGGGCGATCCGAAAGCAGCGGTCTGTGTCCTCGGTACCGGGTTGATCGGCGGTTCGGTGCTGCGCGCCGCGGCCGCCGCCGGCTACGAGGCATGGGGATACAACCGGTCGGAGCCGGGTGCGGCGGCCGCGCGCGCCGACGGATTCGATGTGATCAGCGATGCCGAGGCGGTGCTGCGGCGCGCTGGGGATCGCGACGCGCTGATCGTCATCGGCGTGCCCATGCCCGCCCTGGACGCGGTGCTCTCGGATGTGCAGCTGTTCGCCCCGGACTGCGCGCTCACCGATGTGATCAGCGTGAAGGGCCCGGTCCGGGAAGCGGTGCACCGGCACGAGCTGTCCGCGCGCTTCGTGGGCGGGCACCCCATGGCGGGCACCAGTGAATCCGGTTGGGCCGCATCCACTCCCGACCTGTTCAAGGGCGCATCCTGGGCGGTGAGCGTGGATCCGGGCGTGCACGCGGATCCGTGGCGGCGCGTCGCCGAACTGGCCCTGGACTGCGGGTCGGTCGTGGTGCCGGTGCTGTCGGAGGAACACGACAGCGCGGTCGCCCGCATCTCGCACCTGCCGCATGTGCTGGCCGAAGCCCTGGCCATTCAGGGCGCGAACGGCGGACCGCTGGCCCTGGGCCTGGCGGCCGGATCCTTCCGGGACGGCACCCGCGTCGCCGCGACCGCACCCGAGCTGGTCCGCGCCATCTGCGAGCCGAACGCCACCGCCCTGGTGGACGTGCTGGACGACACGCTGCGCCTGCTCACGGCGGCCCGCGACGCGCTGCGCGACACCGACTCCCTGGCCGAGCTCACCACGGCCGGGCACGACGCCCGCACCGACTACGAGGACGCGGTACGCGAGCAGATCACCGGTATCGCGCCCGGCGACCACGATTGGCTGGCCCGCTTGGCCGCGGCCGGACGCAATGGCGGCGTCCTCACCTCGCTCGGCTGACTTCAGATGCGTTCGGCGAGCCCCGGATAGTCGAGCAGGAACCCGTCGGCGTCGACGGTGACGGTGGCGCTGGACACCGGCGACAGCACGTGGATCCCGTCCACGCCGCTGCTGTAGGTGAGGCTCGCTTCGCCGACGAGCAGATCGGGCAGGCGCACGTACACGACGGGCACCTGCACGTCCTCGCTGGCGTGCGCCAGCCCGTAGCGGCGAATCGGCAGGGTGTTGAAGAACGGGCTCAGCACCACGTCCACGTCGAGGGCCCCGCCGAAGGTGGATCGCACATGCGTGCCACCGGCGTCGATGAGCCAGTAATTCTCCTCGTCCCGGGCGATCGACGCGTGCCGCTCCCCGGTCGACAGGGTGCTGCGCAGCGACAGCCGCCGCGTCACGCCGTTCTCATCGGTGACAAGGTCGTAGGAGGCGCTGAAGGCCGGGTGATCCTCGCATCCGCCGGCGATGATGCGCCCCGCCGCGCGAATCCGATTGCCGCTGAGCACCACCCGGACGGACTCCATCCGCGACGCATTGTGCGCCCGCCAGGTCAGAATCGCCGGCCACCGCGGCGCCGGCGTCGTCGAATCCTCGCTCCCGCTCTCCGTCACACCCATAACCGTACGTCCAGCACCCCCGCGACCTTTGCCCAGCATGTCATGGTGCAGGCGTGTTCCCGGCATTCGCCTGCGCCGATGCCTGCTCGGCGGGGTGTGGAACGGTGTTGATCTCGATTGGTCGCGGGGGACTCGAGTAACGTGCTTGCAGGCAGGGGAACTCCGTGGTGGAAGGGACGTGTGGTGACGGGCGCGCGGATGGTCGGCTTGTTCGCCGGGATCGGCGGGCTCGAGCTCGGGCTGTCCGCGCACGGATTCCGCAGCGAGTTGCTGTGCGAGATCGACGCAGGCGCGCAGGCGGTGCTGGGGGCGCACTTTCCGGGCGTGGCCCTGCATTCGGATGTGACACGGCTGCGGTCGCTACCCGGCGGCACCGAGCTCGTCGCCGCCGGATTCCCGTGCCAGGACCTGTCACAGGCCGGACGCACGGCCGGAATCACCGGGGCGCGTTCGGGATTGGTGGACGAGGTGTTCCGGCTGGTCAGGCGCAAGCGGGGGCCGCGCTGGCTGCTGATCGAGAATGTGCCGTTCATGCTGCAGCTGGGCGGCGGGGCGGCCATGCGGCACATCACCTCCGCGCTGGAGGAGCTCGGGTACCTGTGGGCCTACCGGGTGGTCGACGCGCGCGCGTTCGGGCTGCCGCAGCGGCGCGAGCGGGTGCTCATGCTGGCGTCGCGCACCGAGGATCCGCGGCCGATCCTGTTCGGCGCGGATGCCGGGCCGCGGGAGGTCGGCGATCCGGCGCACGATCCGTGCGGGTTCTACTGGACGGAGGGGACGCGCGGGCTGGGCTGGGCCGTGAACGCGGTGCCGACGCTGAAAGGCGGTTCGGGCCTGGGCATTGCGAGCCCGCCGGCGGTACGCCTGCCGTCGGGGGAGATCGTCACGCCCGGCATTACCGATGCCGAGCGGCTGCAGGGTTTCGACCGCGAGTGGACCGCGCCGGCGCTCGGCGTCCCGGGCGTGCGCGCGGGGCATCGCTGGAAGCTGGTCGGCAATGCGGTGAGCGTGCGCATGGCGACCTGGATCGGCGGCCGCCTAGCCGAACCGGCCGCGGACCCGTTCCCGGAGGGCGAACCGCACAGCCGCCGCAGCTGGCCGACGGCCGCGTGGGGCCGCGAGGGCGTGGTGCATCGAGTTCCGGTGTCCACCTGGCCCGTTCACGCGCCGTACGAGGATCTGCGCTGGTTCCTCGACGAGGGGCGGCTGCTGTCCGCCCGCGCCACCGCGGGATTCCTGCGCCGCACCCGCATGGGCACGCTGCGCTTTCCGCCCGGATTTCTCGACGATGTGGAGAACCACCTCGATCGAATGGGAGGATTTCCGCGCGAGGCCGCCTGATCCGGAGGAGGGTGCGGTGAGCGCTCATCGACCGCCGACCGATGCGGCGACCAGTGCGCGCATGTCGCGGCAGCGGCGGGTCGGCACCAAGCCGGAGATCGCCCTGCGCAAGGAGCTGCATCGGCGCGGGGCGCGGTTCTTCGTGGATCGTGCGCCGCTGCCCGGTTTGCGGCGGCGGGCCGACATCGTCTTCCCGCGGCGGAAGATCGCGGTGTACGTGGACGGCTGCTTCTGGCACAGCTGCCCGGAGCACGCCACCTTCCCGAAGAACAATGCCGAATGGTGGGCGGAGAAGCTGGCCGGGAATGTGACGCGCGACCGGGACACCGATGCGCGGCTGCGGGCGGCGGGCTGGACCGTGGTGCGGGTGTGGGAGCACGAAACCGCCGATACGGCCGCCGACCAGGTCTTGAACGCGCTGATCAGCGAGGTGTGACCGCCGGGCGGGCGCATGGGCGACAATGGGCAGGGCAGCGAGGCCAGCGAAAGCGAGCACGAGCAATGACGCCAACCGAGCAGACCGCAGCACCGAGCACGCCGATCACATCACGCCGCCGGATGCTGCGCTACGGGGTCGCCGTACTCATCGGGCTGGCCGGTATCTGCTACTCCTCCTGGATCCTGGAATTCGTGCTGCCGATCGACAGCGATCCGACGAACACCTTCCTCAGCCAGCTCGCCGAAGACGGCGCACCCTACCGATGGCTCTTCAGCACCGGTGACACCGTGACCGGCGCCCTGCTGCTGATCGCCGGCATCGGCGGCCTGCTGCTGTTCGCGCGCCGGCGCTACTCCACCATCGCCTGGACCGCGCTGGCCTGCTTCGGCGCGGCGACCATCGCCGATGCGCAGTGGCCGTTGAAACCCGGTGCGGATTCCGGTGGCAGCGGCCTGTTCCCGCAACTGCACCAGGTGCACGCGCTCACCAGTTCGCTCGCGGTGTTCTCGATCTTCATCGCCATGGTCGCCTTCACCGTCGCCGCGTTCGGATACGACCGCTGGCCGATCCTGCGGCACACCGGCCTGTGGATCCTGATCTTCGGCTCGATCGTGACCGCGTGGATGCTGATCGCGGACAATCTGTCCGGCAACTACGGTCTCGGCATCGCCCAGCGCATCCAGGTGGGCGCCATGTCCCTCTGGTTGCTGGCGCTGGCGGTGCAAATCGTCGTGGCCGAACGTAGGGTCGGAATGTGACCAGCGACGCAACGGAATTCACCATCCCCCGCCAGCTCGACACTGTCGCCGCCGCGACCGATCGCCTGCTCGATACCGTCACCAAGCTCTCCGACGCCGATCTGGTCGAACCGTCGCTCCTGCCCGGCTGGACCCGCGGCCACGTGCTCGCGCACCTGTCCCGCAATGCCGACAGCCTCGTCAACCTGCTGCTGTGGGCCCGCACCGGGATCGAAACCCCGCAATACGCAAGCGCTTTCCTGCGGGAGGCCGATATCGAGGCCGGCGCTCCCCGTCCGCTGCGCGAACAGCTCGAGGATCTCACCGCCTCCTCGGAGCGCTGGCTGGCGCTGGCCCGCGTCATGCCGGAGGAGCGCTGGGAGACCACCGTCCGCAATCGGCAGGGCGGTGAGATCCCGGCCACCCGCGTCGTGTGGATGCGCATGCTGGAGGTCGAGATCCACCATGTCGACCTGGGATTCGGCTATACGGCCCAGGATTGGCCCGCCGAGTTCGTGGCCCGCCTGCTCCCGCAGTCGGTGGCCGACCAGGCCGCCAAGGGCGCCACCGGTTTCACCGTCACCGCGACCGACACCGGCTACACCGAGACCCTCGGCACCCCGGTGACCACCGTCAGCGGCCCGGCGACCGCGCTCGCCGCCTGGCTCATCGGGCGTAATCCCGGCGCGGATCTCACCGGAGATCTTCCGGATCTGGCCGCCTGGAAGTGAATTAGGGCACATTCGGGTCCCGCGTCAGCGCGGAAGGAGGGCGAAGACCGCTTCCACGGGCGGGCGCACGACCTGCTCGACGGGCTGGGGCAGCGTGCGCAGGAACTGCTCGACCGGTTCGGGCAGCGGCGGGGCCGGGGCGGGCGCCGGGCGCGGATTGCCGTGGCGATCGAAGCCGTTCCTGTCGAAACCGAAGCGGTCGTAGCCCGCTCGGTCGTAGCCGGATCGGTTGAAGCCGTACTTGTTGTAGCCCTTGCGGTCGTAGCCCCATTTGTCGTAGCCGTCCCGGTTGTAACCATTCCGGTCGTAACCGTCGCGGTTGTATCCGGACCAGTTGTAGCCGTCCCGGTTGTAACCGCCGCGGTCCTTTCCGTAGCGGTCGAATCCCTTTTTGTCGTAACCGTTCTTGTCGTACCCGTTGCGGTCGAATCCATTCTTGTCGTAGCCGGCGCTGTTGAAACCGCGGCGGTCGTAGCCGTTGCGGTCGTAGCCGTTCTTGTCGTAGCCGTTGCGGTCGAACCCGTTCTTGTCGTAGCCGTCCTTGTCGAAGCGGCCGGTGCCGGTGCCCTCGTTCGTGGTCAGCGGTGCGGCCTGCGCGGGTGCGGCCGCGACCACGGCGGCGGCGGGGCCCACGATCGTCGCGGCCGCCAGGGCCGCGGCGGTGATTCGATATTTGCTTTTGCTGGAAATATTGCTCATGGCAATAGAGGAAAGCAATCGATCCTGTGAAGCCGCTGTGGTCTTTGCTGAGGGGAGAATCGGAAAAGAACAATTCGATTCGACAAATACATTGTGCAAATGCGCTTGATAAATGAAAGAAGCCCCGCACCGGTGGTGCGGGGCTTCTTGCTGCGCGCCCGGAGAGACTCGAACTCCCAACCTTCTGATCCGTAGTCAGATGCTCTATCCGTTGAGCTACGGGCGCATGGCTATTAACTTGTGTGGCACCCGGCGTACCGGGCTTGGCGGAGGCGAGAGGATTTGAACCTCCGGTCCCCGTGAAGGGACAACTCATTAGCAGTGAGTCCCATTCGGCCGCTCTGGCACGCCTCCTGGAGCCTTCTCTTCCGAGGGCACCGGTCCTTTCGAACCGCCGGGACGAAAGATTACACAGCGGCTGACCAATAGGCAAAACGGCTGGTCAGCGCAGGTGACTGTCGAACCAATCGAAGATGCGGGTCTGTGCGTCGACGACGCAGACATCGTCGAGGGCGGCCGGATCGAAGCCCGGGTGGTCGGGGCGGTGGTGCAGGCCCGGGTAGGTGACCACCAGGGTCGCCACATCCGCGCGGGCGGCGGCGTCGCGGAGGCGATCGACCTGCTCGGCCGGGGTGCGCGGATCGTCGGCGCCGAACAGGCCCAGCCAGGGGGCCTTCAGATCGGGGACGGCGGTCACCAGATCGATGGCCTGCGGGGTGAGCGCGGATTCGATGCCCGGGCAGGCGACACTGACCGCCGCGCCGATGCGGCTGTTGGTCGCGACGAGGGCGGCGGCGGTGCCGGCCGAATCGAAGCCGAGCACGCCGATGCAGTCGCGGAAGACGCCGCGTCCGGTGAGCCAGTCGAAGCAGGCGTCGAAATCGGCGAACAGCTCGGCGCCGAACACCTTGTCGGGCGCGACGCCATTGGAGCGATGGAAGAGGTCGGGGGCCAGCACGGTCCATCCGTCCTCGGACAGCGAGCGCATGAGTTCCAGCAATGGCTCGGTGAATTCACGTGATTCGTGCAGGACCACGATGCCGCCGCGGGTGTGACCGTCGGGTTCGATCACGGTGAGGGGAACCCTGGTGGTGTCGTGCACGGGTGCTAGATCGCGGTAAACGCCCGACATAGAGCCAGACTAGTTGCGCTAGGTAAAGTCGGGATAAATCTTTTCGGAGGTGATCTCGTTCCGGAGATTTTCCGGCCGCTCCCGGAAACTTTCCGATGCCGCGTCCACTTTCGGCAAACCCGGTGACACCACCCAGCATCCAACTGCCCGGTTCCACCTAGGGTGGAGGGGTGAGTGCGCACATTCGACCGGACCTGGATGCCATCCCCGCGTACGTGGCCGGCCGCAGCCACCCCGGCGCGGTCAAGCTGGCCAGCAACGAGACCACCTTCCCGCCGCTGCCGTCGGTGGCCAAGGCGATCGCGGAGGCCGCGGAGACCGTCAACCGGTACCCCGACAATGCGGCAATCGAATTGCGCACGGCCCTAGCGGATTTCAATGGCGTGGGGCTGGAGAACGTGACCGTCGGCTGCGGCAGCGTGGCGCTGTGCCAAGAGCTGGTGCAGATCACCTGTCTCGCACCGGCCGACGAGGTGCTGTTCGCCTGGCGCTCCTTCGAGGCCTATCCGATCGTCACCCAGGTCGGCGGCGCCAAGGCCGTCACCGTGCCGCTGGACAGTGAATTCACCCACGACCTGGACGCACTCGCGGCGGCGATCACCCCGAACACCCGCCTCGTCTTCGTCTGCAACCCGAACAACCCGACCGGTACCGCCCGCACCGAAGCCGAGATCACCCGCTTCCTCGACGCCGTCCCGGCCAATGTTCTGGTCGTCCTGGACGAGGCCTACTACGAATACCTCCGCCTCCCCGCCGGCGAACACCCCAACGGCATCGAAATCGGCCGCAACCGCCCCAACGTCGTTGTCCTGCGCACCTTCTCGAAGGCCTACGGCCTGGCGGGCCTGCGCGTCGGCTACGCCGTAGGCGCCCCCGACGTCATCACCGCCCTCATGAAGGTCCACATCCCCTTCAGCGTCAACAAAGTCGCCCAGGCCGCCGCCATCGCCTCCCTCGAGGCCCGCCACGAACTCCTCGAACGCACCGACGCCGTAATCGCCGAACGCGACCGCATGCGCACCGCCCTCCTCGACGCCGGCTACACCGTCCCCCCGAGCCAAACCAACTTCATCTGGCTCCCCCTCGGCGATCGCAGCCTCGAATACGGCGAAGCCAGCGCCGAAGCCGGCGTCCTCGTCCGCCCCTACGGCGCCGACGGCGTCCGCATCACCGCCGGCGACCCCCACGAGAACGACCAATTCCTCGCCTTCGCCACGGCCCCGGCCACAGTCGCACGCTTCCTGAACTGAGCCCACCCTCTGAAACGACCTCGACCGGGAACTGGTGGCCGGGGCTTCTCGCGAAATGCCGCCACCAGTTCCCGGTCGCCGGCTTTTCTGATCGTGTCTCCGAGCGCTTTGGTCTCGCTGATACTCGATTGGTGAATCCAGTTGTGCAGCAACTGCTTACGCTCGGCGCGGTGGTCCTGGGTGCTGGATCGACGTTTGCCGCAACGACGTTGACCGAGCGGGCGAAGTGGCGGCGGAGTCGGGATGCGCGGTGGGATGACAAGCGGTTGGCGGCGTACGGCGAGTACGCGAATGCGTTGAAACAGTGTGTCCAAGTGTGGTTTCGGCTTGCGGCGGCGCGGGCATGGAACTGGTGGCGGGGGCTTCTCGGGAAATGCCGCCACCGGTGCCCGGTCGGCGACTTTCTGATTGCGGCCTGGGCGTGGGGGGACGGGGTGGTTGGTCCCGTTCGCGGGGGTACCGTGGAGATATCTGAGGGAAGGGGGGCCCTGTGAATTATCCGCAGCCTGAACCGTATCCGGGTCGGTATGAGCCGTATACGCCGGTTGTATCGCCGGTTCCGGATACCGTGCGGAATGCTTTTTATCTGATGGTCGGGGGAGGGGTGGCTACCGTGCTTCAGACGGTGTGGCTGGCCACGCAGTATGACGAGGTGCGCGAGGATTTGCGGTTGGCGAATCCCGGCATCGGTGAAGCTGAACTTGATTCGCTGGTGACCGGGTCGTTTGTCGGTGCGCTGATCGGGACCGGTGTGTCCGTGGTGCTTTGGCTCTGGATCGCCTTCGCTTGCCGGGCGGGGAAGAACTGGGCCAGGGTTACGGGGACGGTCTTCTTCGGGATCAACGCCTTCTTCGTGGCGCTGGCGGTCTTGGGTGTGCTCGGGCCTACGGACGCGATCGGGGTGGTCATCAATGCGGCGATCGTGTTGATCGGGCTGGCCGCGGTGATCCAGTTGTGGAGTTCGCGTTCCGCCGAGTACTTCCTGTAGCGGACAGGCCCTGGTCCGATCAGAGGAATGGGGCCAGGGTTCCCGTGCTCGGGTCTATCGGGAGGGGGAAGCCGTTGGCTATGCAGGAGCTGCCGGCGTTGATGCCTACTCGGTGGACTTCGATGTCGAGGTGGCCGGATTCTTCGGGGCCGCCGGGCGGGGAGTAGACGACGTCGAGGGCGTGCCAGCCGAGGCGGGTGGGGGTCCAGGAGGCGTAGCCGCCGTTGGGGCCGCCTTCGGGGGATGGGTCGGGGAGGACTGCGAAGGGGGCGCCGTCGATCCAGATCGTTGCCGAGGCCACGTCGCGGTTGGGGATGCTGACGCCGACCTTGTGGGCGCAGCCCATGACGGGGCCTTGGTTGCCGGTGTACAGGACGGTGGGGCCGCCTACGTAGGCCGAGGCCGTGCCCTGGGAGAGAGCCAGGAGGAGGGCGGCGGCCGCGGTGGTGAGGGTCGGCCGGGTGGGGGAGAGCTTCATGATGGTGGCTCCTCGGGGGTCGGATGGTCCGATCGTGTGCCAACAGCTGAGCTCAGAAGATCGTACGCGCTGCGAATGACGATCGCCCGCCGCGCGCCGCCGAAGACGATCGCCCCCACCCGGCGCAGGAAACGCGATCGCCCCCACCCGGAGCAGATGGGGGCGATCGTCATTCGTGCCCGGTCAGCCGACGCTGACCGGTTCCTTCTTGGACATGTCGACAGGCGCCGAGGCCGCTTGGAGTTCGCGCAGCTTCGTGCCCTCCACGTCGATATCGGGGAGGATGCGGTCCAGCCACTTCGGCATCCACCAGGACCAGGGACCCATCAGGACGAGCAGGGATGGGATGAGGACCATGCGGACGAGGAAGGCGTCGAGCAGGACGCCGGCCGCGAGGGCGAAGCCGAAGGACTTGGCGGTGGCGTCGGATTCCAGCAGGAAGGACCCGAAGACGGAGATCATGATGATGGCCGCGGAGGTCACGACGCGGGCGCCGTGATGGTAGCCGCTCATCATGGCGTGCTTGGCGGACTTGCCGCGCACGAACTCCTCGCGCATGCGGGTCACCAGGAACACCTGGTAATCCATGGCCAGGCCGAAGACCAAGCCGATCAACATGATCGGCAGGAAGCTGACCAGCGGGCGCGGATCGTCGATCAGGCCGAAGGTGCCCTTCTGGAAGATCAGCACCGTCGCGCCGAAGGTGGCCGCCATGGAGAGCAGGAAGCCCAGGGCGGCGGTCAGCGGCACCAGGATCGACCGGAACACCAGGATCAGCAGGATGAACGCGGCGCCGGCGACGATCGCCAGGTAGGGCACGATCTTGCTGAGCAGGGCGTGGTCCACATCCGCGTAAATGGCTGTGGTGCCGGTGATTCCGTACTCGATGCCGTACTCGGACTTCAGCTTGCCCTCGGCGTCGCGGGCGTCGCGCACCAGATCCTTGGTGGCCTGGTTGTTCGGCCCGGACTCGGGCACGGCATTGAGCATGGCGCCCTGGCCGTCCTCGCTGAACACCGGCGCGGTCACGTAATCCATGCCCGGATAGGAGGCGAGCTCCTCGCGCAGCGCATTGGCCGCTTCCTCGCGACGATCCGCGGCGACGCCGCTCAGGTCGGTGGCGACCATGAGCACGCCATTGCTGCCCTCGCCGAAGCCCGCGGTGCGCAGCTCGTACGCCTTGCGGACCGTGGACGTCTTGGGCATGGCGTCCTCGCCGGGCAGGCCCAGCTCCAGACCGGCGGCGGGCGCGGCGAGCGCGCCGAGCACCAGCACGCTCAGCAGCAGGGTCACCGCGGGCGCCTTGCCGATGAGGCGGGCGAAGCGCTCGCCATTGGTGACCGAGGTGTCGTCCTCGGGATCGTGCTTGGCGACCAGCGGCAGCTTCGGCTTGAACAGGAACCGGCCGAGCGCGCCCATCAGCGCCGGCATCAGCGTGATGGCGGTGAGCACGGCGAAGGCGGCCGCAATGGCGCCGCCCAGCCCCAGGAAGGTCAGGAATTCCACGCCGACGATGCTCAGCCCGACCAGCGCGATGATCACGGTCAGACCGGCGAACACCACCGCCGAGCCCGCGGTGCCGAGCGCGACACCGGCCGCCTCTTCGGGCGAATCCTGAACGGACAGTTCGGATTTGTACCGCGACACGATGAACAACGCGTAGTCGATGGACAGCGCGATGCCGATCATGGAGGCCAGGAAGGTGGTGAAGCTGGGCACCTCGATGACAGAGGTCCCGAGGAAGATCACCGAGGTGGCCGCGCCCAGGCCCACGATGGCGGTGACGATCGGAACGAAGGCCGCGACGATGGCGCCGAAGGCCACCATCATGACGACCAGCGCCACCGCCATGCCGATCAGCTCGGCCTTACCGCTGGGCTGCTCCTGCTCGGTGGCGATGGAGCCGCTCATCTCCACGGTCAGCCCGGCGTCGCGGGCGACATTGGCGATGTCGTAGGCCGCCTTGCGATCCTCGGCCTTGATATCGGTGAAGTTGGCAATGGTGAACGGCACATTGAGCACCGCGACCGAGTCGGGATCGGTCTTGCCCAGCACGTTCAGCGGCGCCTCGGAGCATTTGGAGACATCGCGATCGGCGCCGAGGCAGCCCATCTTGTCGGCGATGTCGACCGGATTGACCAGCGGCTTGCTGTGGTCGACGATGCCGAGTTCACCGAGCTTGACGATGAGGGCGTCGATGGCCTTCTTGTTCTTCTCATCGGTCAGCTTCCCCTCGGGAGCCGCGATGACGTAGGTGCCGGTGACGGCCTCGAATTTGAAGGCTTCCGACGCACCGGGGAAGTGCTTGTCGAGAATCTCGTTGGCACGCGCGGACGGCAGCTCGGGCATGCTGAAGTCATTGCTCATGGGCTCCTTGAGCTGTGCGCCCAGGCCGCCGAGCAGCATGAACAGCAGGAGCCAGACTGGTAAGACGATCCACTTGCGGCGGAAGGCGAACTTGCCCCACCGATAGAGATATACGGACACGAGGGGTCTCCTGGCGTTATTTCTCGAGGCTTTGCTTTGGGCGCGTAGGCAGCAATTGCCGCGGGAGCCCCTGCCCGGCTCTGTCCGCCTCCACGTGATAAATCTGCCTACCGTGCGGTAGGTAGACTACCGACCCGGAAAGTGGAGGAACAACCTCAATTTTTCCGGCGTTACTCGCACCGCGACGCGAGGTGAAAGGATGGGATCATGGGTGGACATGCCGTCTCGGAGACCGTTGTCGCAGGTAGAAGCACCAAGGACGCGATTCGTGACGCCGCCATCCGGTTATTTACCAGCAAAGGTTTCGAGCAGAGCAGCCTCCGCGAGGTCGCCGATGCGGTGGGAATCACAAAGGCTTCGCTCTACTATCACTACGCTTCCAAGGTCGATCTGCTGGTCGCCATCATCGAGCCGATCTTCGACGGCATGCGCGCGACGGTGGAAAGCCTGGAGGGCAAGCCCCATTCACCGGAAGCCGTGCGCGAGGTATTGCACGATCATCTGCACGACATGCTCGGCCACCGCACCGCCGGCGTGCTGTGCATGCGCGATACCGTCGCCATCGTCAATGCCCTCGGCAACCGCTATCCGGACATGATCGATCTGCATCACCGCATGGTCGAATGGCTGGCCGGCCCGGATGCCGACGATGAGGCGATCATGCGCGCCGCGGCGGCGATGCAGGTGCTCAGCGTGGCTTTCATGTCGCAGGAGGCGGTGCCCGACGCCTCCGAGGAACTCATCGAAAGCGTGTTGCTGGAATCCGCGCTCGGCGTGCTGAATCCGAGGCGATAAAGTTTCGCTTCGCCGACCACGAGATCAGGAGTAACCCGTGCACATCACCGCGAAAGTCGATTACGCGGTGCGCACGCTGGTCGAAATCGCCAAGGCGCAACAGGATTCGGTGAAGGCCGATGCCATTGTGCTCGCGCAGGACATTCCGCCGAAGGTGCTGGAATCGGTGGCGGCGGATCTGCGCAAGGGCGGATTGGTCACCAGCCGCCGCGGCCCGGACGGCGGTTACCGGCTGGCCCGGCCCGCGGGGCAGATCAGCATCGCGGATGTCATTCGCACCGTGGAGGGCCCGCTCGCCTCGGTGCGCGGGCAGCGCCCGGAGGATGTCGCCTATACGGGCGCGGCCGAGCCGTTGCAGCGGGTGTGGATCGGCCTGCGGGTGAATATCCGAGCGGTGCTCGAGCGGGTGACCATCGCCGATATCGCCAATGATCTGCTGCCGCCCTTCCTGGACGAGTTGCTGCACGATCCGGATGCCTGGACCCGTCGCGCTCGCCCGGTGAACGGTCCGGCCGAGGTCTACGAGAGCAATCCCGCCACCGAGTGGCGAGATCTGGATCAATCCGACATCTAGAACAAGCCGGACATGTGAATCGAAAACGTTCCGGCGACCCCATCGGCCAGGCGGTAGCCTGCCAACATCATGTTGATCAGACTTCTCCGCACCTTCTTGGCGCCCTACCGCACCCAGCTGGCCGGGGTCGTAGTGCTTCAGCTGATCGCGGTCATCGCCATGCTCTACCTGCCCAGCCTGAATGCCGACATCATCGACGACGGCATCACCAAGGGCGATATCGGCTACATCTGGACCACCGGCGGCTGGATGCTCGCCATCACCGCCGTGCAGATCCTGGCCCAGTCCGCCTCGGTGTACCTGGGCGCGCAGGCGGCCATGGGCGCCGGACGCGATATGCGGGCCGCGCTGCTGCACCGGGTGAGCACCTTCTCCGCGCGCGAGGTCGGCATGTTCGGCGCGCCGTCGCTCATCACGCGCAATACCAATGACGTGCAACAGGTGCAGCTGCTCATCCTCATGAGCGCGACCATCCTGGTGATGGCCCCGATCATGTGCGTGGGCGGCATCATCATGGCGCTGCGCGAGGATCTGGGCCTGTCCTGGCTGCTGCTCATCGCGGTGCCGGCGCTGGGGCTGTCGATGGCCTTCATCATCACCCGCATGGTGCCCGGCTTCCGGAAGATGCAGGAGCACATCGACAGCGTGAACCGCGTACTGCGCGAACAGATCACGGGCATCCGCGTGGTCCGCGCCTTCGTGCGGGAGCGGCAGGAGACCTGGCGCTTCGGCGTCGCCAACAAGGAGCTGACCGAGACCTCGCTGTACGTCGGCCGCTATATGGCGCTGATGTTCCCGCTGGTCATGCTGATCTCCAATGTGACCGCGGTCGGCGTGATCTGGTTCGGCGGGCACCTGGTCGACGACGGGACCATGCAGGTCGGCTCGCTCACCGCCATGCTGTCCTACATCCTGCAGATCCTGACCGCGGTCATGATGGCCTCGTTCCTGGCCATGATGGCCCCGCGCGCCGCGGTGTCGGGCGAGCGGATCAGCGCGGTGCTGGACACCGAGACCTCGGTGCAGCCGCCGCGCCAGCCCCAGGAGTTCGCCGGCGATCCGGCCTCGGTGGACTTCGCCTTCGCCGAATTCAAGTTCCCGGGCGCGGAAAAGCCGGTGCTGCAGGGGATCCGGTTCCGGGTGGAGCCGGGCACCACCACCGCCGTCGTGGGCTCCACCGGTTCGGGCAAGACCACGCTGATCAACCTGGTCCCGCGGCTCATCGATGTGACCGACGGCGCGGTCTCGGTGGGCGGCACCGATGTGCGGCACCTGGATCTGGAACTGCTGCGCAATCGGATCGGCCTGGTACCGCAGAAGGCCTACCTGTTCTCCGGCACGATCGCCTCGAACCTGCGCTACGGCAAGCCGGACGCGACCGATGCGGAGCTCTGGGCGGCGTTGGAGGTCGCCCAGGCCGCGGATTTCGTGCGCGAGATGCCGCAGGGCCTGGAAACCCCTGTCGCACAAGGCGGTACGACCGTCTCGGGCGGTCAGCGCCAGCGCCTGGCCATTGCCCGCGCCCTGGTGCGCAAACCGCGGGTCTACCTGTTCGACGACTGCTTCTCCGCCCTGGACGTCGCCACCGACGCCCGGGTCCGCGAGGCCCTGGCTCCGGAGACCGCGAATGCCGCGGTCATCATTGTCGCGCAACGCATCTCGACCATCCGCGACGCCGACCAGATCGTGGTGCTGGAGGACGGCGCGATGGCCGGGATCGGCACCCATGACCAACTGCTGCGGGACTGCCCCGAGTATCGGGAAATCGTGGAGTCGCAGTTCAGCGCGGAGGAGGTTCGATGAGGCCCGGAGCACCGAATCCCGGCGCGCCGGATGCGAAGGCCAAGTCCTTCGGTCCGTCCCTGAAGCGCCTACTACGCCGGCTGGCGCCCGAACGCCTGTTCCTGACCATTGTTTTCGCGCTGGCCGTCGTCTCGGTGGTGCTCAACACCCTGGGCCCGCAGCTGCTCGGCGACGCCACCAATCTCATCTTCAACGGCGTGGTCGGCAAGGAGATCGGCCAGTCGCTGCCGCCGGGCACCACCAAGGAGGACGCCGTCGCGGCCCTGCGCGCCGCCGGCGACAACACCTTCGCCGACATGCTCGCCAGCATGGACGTGATTCCCGGTGTCGGCGTGGACTTCTCTGCCGTCGGCCGGGTGCTGGCCCTGGTGCTCGCGCTCTATGTCGCCGCCTCGGTCTTCGGCTGGCTCGGGTCCTACCTGCTCAATATCGTCATCAACCGCACCGTCATGCGGCTGCGCAATGAGATCGAAGCCAAGATCCATCGACTTCCCTTGAGCTACTTCGACTCTCAGGCGCGCGGCGATGTGCTCTCCCGCGTCACCAATGACGTCGACAATATGGCGCAGTCGCTGAACCAGACCCTGAGCCAGCTGCTCATCTCGGTGCTGACGGTTTTCGGCACCCTGGGCATGATGTTCTGGATCTCGCCCATGCTGGCGCTGATCGCCCTGCTCACCGTGCCGTTGGCGATCGTCGTCACCGCGCAGATCGCCAAACGCTCCAAACCGCATTTCGTGGATCAGTGGAAGACCACCGGCGAGGTCAACGCTCAGGTCGAGGAGGCCTTCACCGGCCACGAGGTGGTGACCGCCTTCGGCCGCGGCCGCGAGGTCGGCGAGCGCTTCGACGAGACCAATGAGCAGCTGTACCAAGCCTCGTTCAAATCGCAGTTCATCTCCGGTCTGATCATGCCCGCCATCATGTTCCTGGGGAACCTGAACTATGTGCTGATCGCCGTGGTGGGCGGGCTGCGGGTGGCCTCGGGTCAGCTGTCGCTGGGCGAGGTGCAGGCGTTCATCCAGTACTCGCGCGGTTTCACCCAGCCGCTCACCCAGATCGGCTCCGTGATCAACCTGCTGCAATCCGGAGTCGCCTCGGCGGAGCGGATTTTCGAGATCCTGGACGCCGACGAGCAGATCCCCGATCCGGAGGTCGAGGACTCCCGTCCAGTGGACCGCGGCCGCGTCGCCTTCGAGCGGGTGTCCTTCCGCTACGAGCCCGACACCCCGATCATCGAGGAGCTCTCGCTGGTCGCCGAACCCGGTCACGTGGTCGCCATCGTCGGCCCGACCGGTGCGGGCAAGACCACCCTGGTCAACCTGCTCATGCGCTTCTACGAGGTGGACGCGGGCGCGATCACCATCGACGACGTCGACATCACCCGCATCACCCGCGACCGGCTGCGCGCCCGGATGGGCATGGTGCTGCAGGACACCTGGCTGTTCGGCGGCACCATTCGCGAGAACATCGCCTACGGCAACCCGAACGCCTCCGAGGAGGAGATCCTCGAGGCGGCCCGCGCCGCCTATGTGGACCGGTTCGTGCACGCGCTGCCGCACGGCTACGACACCGTCATCGACGAAGAGGGCTCCGGCGTGAGCGCCGGTGAGAAGCAGCTCATCACCATTGCCCGCGCCTTCCTGGCCAAGCCGTCCATCCTGATCCTGGACGAGGCCACCAGCTCGGTCGACACCCGTACCGAACTCCTGGTCCAGCACGCCATGGCCGCGCTGCGCCGGGATCGCACCAGTTTCGTCATCGCGCACCGCCTCTCGACGATCCGCGATGCCGACACCATCGTGGTCATGGAGAAGGGCCGCATCGTCGAACAGGGCACCCACGCGCAACTGCTCGCCGCCCACGGCCCGTACTACAACCTCTACCGGGCCCAGTTCGCCGCCGCCCTGGACGCGGACGACGAGGATCCCGACGCCGTCGAACTGACCAAGACCGGCGGCTAGCACGCCGTTGGGGTTTCAGGGGCGAAGCCCCTGAGAGTTACGAGAGTTGTCCTACCTGGGAGGATGGAGGTCGTGTCTGCTGAATTCTCCTTCAAGGTCGGTACCAGGCTCGACAACGGCCGGCACGGCCGCTCCGGTCTGATCAGCACCCCGCACGGTGATATCGCCACCCCGGCGTTCATCCCGGTGGGGACCAAGGCGACCGTGAAAGCGGTGCTGCCGGAGACCATGAAGGAATTGGGTTCGCAGGCCCTGCTGGCCAACGCGTATCACCTGTACCTGCAGCCGGGTCCCGACATCGTGGACGAGGCGGGCGGGCTGTCCAAGTTCATGAACTGGCCCGGCCCGACCTTCACCGACAGCGGCGGCTTCCAGGTCATGTCGCTGGGCGTGGGCTTCAAGAAGGTCCTGGCCATGGAGGCCGTCGGCGTGCAGAACGACGATGTGATCGCCAAGGGCAAGGAGCGCCTCGCCCATGTGGACGAGGACGGCGTCACCTTCCGCTCGCATCTGGACGGGTCGAAGCACCGCTTCACGCCCGAGGTGTCCATGGGCATCCAGCATCAGCTGGGCGCGGACATCATGTTCGCCTTCGATGAGCTCACCACGCTGCTGAACACCCGTGGCTACCAAGAGGAATCGCTGGAGCGCACGCGCCGCTGGGCGCAGCGCTGCCTCGACGAGCACGAGCGGTTGACCGAGGCCCGCTCGCATCGCCCGTATCAGGCGCTGTTCGGCGTGATCCAAGGCGCGCAGTACGAAGACCTGCGCCGCAAGGCCTGTCGTGATCTGGAAGCGCTGCGCGGCACGGCCGGAACGGAATTCGACGGCTACGGCATCGGCGGTGCGCTGGAGAAGCACAATCTGGGCACCATTGTCGGCTGGTGCTGCGACGAGCTGCCCGAGCACAAGCCGCGGCACATGCTCGGCATCAGCGAACCGGAGGACGTCTTCGTCGCCGTCGAGAACGGCGCCGACACCTTCGACTGCGTGAATCCCTCACGGGTGGCGCGCAATGCCGCCATCTATGTCGACGCCGGCCGCTTCAATATCGATCAGGCCCGGTTCAAGCGCGATTTCACGCCCATCGACGAGACCTGCGACTGCTACACCTGTCAGCACTACACCCGCGCCTACCTGCATCACCTGTTCAAGGCGAAGGAGATGCTGGCGTCGACCCTGTGCACGATTCACAACGAGCGCTTCACCGTGCGCCTGGTCGACCGCATTCGCGAGAGCATCGACGGCGGGTACTTCGACGACTACAAGACCGAGTTCCTGGGCCAGTGGAAGGGCCGGATCAAGGCTCCCGGCCTCTGAGGCCGACGGCATCGGGTGTGAGGACCCGGCGAGGTCCCCACACCCGAGCGGTCAGCTCCGCAGCGCGGGCGCCTCGACCGGCGCGTAGCTGGGTTCGCGCTGCTTCAGGAACGCGATGACCCGGTAGGTGATGGGCAGCACCAGCACCTCCGCGAGCGTCTTCCAGACGAAGCCGACGACCACGTAGTTGACGAACGCTCCCCAGGAGTTGATGCCGATGGCCGTGGCCGCGATGGAGCAGAAGATCAGCGTGTCGCCGAATTCGCCGACCACCGTGGACCCGATGAGCCGCGCCCACAGGTGCTTCTCCTTGGTCCGCTCCTTGATGGCGACCAGCGTGGCCGAGTTCAGCATCTCGCCCACGAAATAGCCCGCCAGGCCCGCGAGCACCAATTGCCAGGTGGTGCCGAGCACATCGCTGAAGGCCTGCTGGTTCGGATAGAACGAGGCCGCCGGCAGCTGGATGGCGATGTAGAAGCAGCCCAGCATCAGCACCAGCATGGCGAAGCCGGTGTAGATGGCCCGGCGAGCGGCCTTGAAGCCGTAGATCTCGCTGAGCACGTCGCCGATGATGTAGGCCAGCGGGAACAGGAAGAACGCGCCGTCGAGGGTCAATGGCAGGACCTCGACCGGCCCGATTTTCAGTGATTGATCGGTGAAGAATTGAACGCCCTTGGTGGCGCAGATATTCGAAATGATCAGTACTGCCGTGAACAGGGCCACGACCGGTGTGTAGTAGCCCCCCGCCGCCTTCGCGAATGCCGCGTGTTCGGTGGCGGGGCGTCCAGATTCGGCGGTATCCGCCTTAGATAGTGCATCACTCACGAAGAGAACAGGATACCCGTGTCGTTGCCGGGTGGAATAGGCTGGTCCAATGACGAATCCCGGGGACTCCGACGAGTGGTGGAAGCAGTACGGCGGTGAAGGCGTCTCGCCGGATTCCCCGTCCTCCGGATCGAATCCGATCCAGCCGACCCCGCCGCCGGCGGGTTATTCCTCCGCGCCGGATCTGCACAAGCAGCAGTCCTATACTCCGCCGCCGCAGCAGTACCCGAATTATCCGCCGTCGCAACCGAATCCGGTGCAGCAGAATCCGGCGGGCGGATATCCGCCGCCCGCACCCGCGCCCGCGTACGGCCAGAATTCCGGCGGTTACCAAACCCCGGGTTATCCGCAGCAGGGCGCGTATCCGCAGCCGAGCGGGTATCAGCCCTACGGCTATGCGCAGCAGCCCATGGGCACCAATGGCATGGCCATCGCCTCGTTGATCGTGTCGATCCTGGGTTTGAGCACCATGCTGTTCTGCTTCCTGCCGATCGGCTCGCTGGTGGGCCTGATTCTCGGGGTGGTGGGGCTGAATCAGGTGAAGCAGTCCGGTCAGGACGGCAAGGGCCTGGCCCTGGGCGGTATCTGGGTGGGCGCGGCCGGTCTGGCGATCGGCGTGGTGCTGTGGCTGTTCGTCGGTGCGGCCCTCATCAGCGGCGGCTAGCCGCGGCGCCGGATAGTTCGCGGTCGGAAAGACGAAAGCGGGGCACATCCGAAAGGATGTGCCCCGCTTCAGTTTTCGCTATCGAATCCGAACGAATCAGCCCTTGATGACCTGGGTGCCGCCGGCCAGCTTGTCGTGCCAGCCCTGCTTGTTCGGGTCCTGCTCGATGGTGACGGCGATGTAGATCATCATGCCGAGGCTCACCAGGTTGCCGATGCAGTAGACCATGCCGATCGGGACGAACAGGTTCCGCATGATCGACTGCTTCGGGTCCAGCTTGGCCGCGCCGCCCGGCGCCACGATGCGCAGGCCGAGCAGCTTCTTGCCGAGGGTGGTGCCCTGCGAGGTCTCCATCGCCACGAAGTAGGCGGTGATGATGCCGTAGGTGAGGACGGCGCCGATGATGCTGCCGACGATGCCCCCGATCGCCGACTGGACGAACCAGCTGACGATGCTGGCCGGAATGCCGGCGATCAGGAAGTCGATGATGCGGGCGCCGAAGCGGGTCCACAGATCACCGGGCTGCGCGCCGCCGCCGAAGCCGGGCGCACCGTAGCCGCCGGGCTGATTGGGGAAGGGCTGGTAGGGCTGCTGCTGGCCGTAGCCCGGCTGCTGACCGAACTGCGGCTGCTGCTGGGCGTACGGATCGGACTGGCCGTAGGGCTGCTGTCCGTACGGCTGCTGCGGCTGCTGCCCGTACGGATCGGACTGCTGACCGTAGGGCTGCTGCTGTCCGTACGGCTGGCCGGGCTGGCCACCCTGCGGGTACGGCTGCTGCCCGTACGGCTGGCCGCCCTGCGGATACTGGTTGGGGTCGTACCCACCGCTTGTCATGGTGTCGCCGTCCTCGTTCGGAAGTGGTTCGTATCGGGATCTGGTCGAGTGCGTACGTTACGGATACGAGCTGGGTTGCAACAAGCCGTTGGGATCGAGTGTCCACGGTTCGCGCGGCAGATTTTCCGGCCGGAATCGCGCGAGCAACTCCGCCGGGGTCGTAACGGCGGGATAGCCCAGCGAATCCGCCAGCAGCGCGAACACCTGGGCGGGCGTCTCGCCCAGTGCGATCCGATCGCGCAGGGTGACCGCGCCGTCGCGCTTGGCCAGCCGCTGCCCGGCGGTATTGAGTGCCAGCGGCACATGGGCGTACCGCGGGATCGGCAGGCCGAGCAGCGTGGCGAGATAGGCCTGACGCGGGGTCGAGGGCAGCAGATCGTCACCGCGCACCACCTGGTCGATGCCCTGATCGGCGTCGTCCACCACGACCGCGAGGTTGTAGGCGGGCAGGCCGTCGCCGCGGCGCAGCACCAGATCGTCGACCGCGCCGTAATAGTCGCCGTGCAGCTCGTCGGTGATGGCGAAGCCGGTGACCGCGGCCCGCAAGCGGAGCGCGGCCGGTCGTCCCGCGGCGCGGCGTTCGGCGCGTTCGGATTCGCTGAGGTCGCGGCAGGTGCCCGGATACGCGCCCATGGGTCCGTGCGGCGCGGTGGCGGCCTGCTGGATTTCCCGTCGGGTGCAGAAGCATTCGTAGGTGAGCCCGGCGGCGGTCAGCCGCTCGATCGCCGCCCTGTACAGGTCGAGGCGCTCGGATTGCCGCACCACCAGCGGGTCCCAGTCCAGCCCGATGGCGGCGAGATCCGCCAGTTGCCGCTCGGCCGCGCCGGCTTTGACGCGGTCCAGATCCTCGATGCGCATGCGGAACCCGCGTCCGGTCGACCGCGCGAACAGCCAGGCCAGCAGCGCCGTCCGCAGATTCCCGAGGTGCAGGTCGCCGGACGGGCTGGGTGCGAAACGCCCGTATCCACTCACGTCCGCCCATGCTAGGCGGCGGCCCGGGACGCACAGCGGCGGCTCCGGACCCGCAGCCGATGCGTGGGACGTTCACACGCTTCGCACCCGCGCAGTTCCTTCGCAATCTTGCGGTCTCACACAAAAGGTGTGAAGTAACAGCGTGTCTGTGAGTTCAGCGAATACGCAGGCGGGGGCGCAGATCGATCTCCGGAATGGCCTCATCCCCGGCCAGAGCGGCCAGGATGCGGCGGGCATGGGCCGTCAAACCGGGGGAATCGATGTCGTACGGAGCCGGCCCGAAGGCTTCGAGCCGGTGCACCGCGCGCTCGAGTAGGGTCCTTGCACCCTTCGGATTACCCCGTTGAATGTGGGTCAGGCCAACGGCGTATTGCGCGAGCCCTTGCCATAGCATCCTTTCGGCGAACGGCCCGTTCTTCCACGCTGCCTCCAATACCTCGTGCGCGAAGAAAGCCAGGCCGTCATCGAGCAGGCGCTGAGCGTACTCGAGCGTCTGTTCAGGTGACAGATTCAAATCGTCCGGTATGCGAGCAACACCCGGACTGCCGAATGGGAGAGGTCGCCCAAAACGGTCACGGGGTCGGGCATTCCGGGCACGCCCGGTCTCGTCACGATCCCGCTCGATAGCGTCCGGCGCATCCTCGGTCATGGCTCCATGATCCCGGATGTCAGCCCGGACCGGCCGGTCGGAGTTTGCCGGAAGGTCAGCTAATTGGCCGACAACAATTCTGCGACTTTCAAATTCCATGCGCGTCGAATTGCGGCTATTTTTGTGCAAATAATTAGCTGGCTAACCTTGCCGCATGTTTGCTGATTGAAAACGAAAGAATGCGATCTCCTTATGACGAACCCTGCTAGTGTTTAGCGCGGGAACGGCCATCGGGGGTGCATTCCCACCGTGAAGTGCAGAGAGTGGGTTGTACGGGGAGGTTGCGTGCAGCCCGAGGCGTACGACGGATCCGCGAATCTCCATGGATCCCAACCCCTTCAAGATCGATGCCAGCAAGATCTCGTGCTTGACGCAAGAAAGGAGCTAGTACTGTGAACGTTGATTACACAGGCGCGGTTTGGCGTAAGAGCAAATACAGCGGCCCCAACGGTAACTGCGTAGAGGTCGCGTTTCTCAAAGGCGGCAATGTCGCGGTCCGTGACAGCAAGGACCACGGCACCGGGCCGATCTTGGCGTTCACCCCTGGCGAGTGGGATGCGTTCGTATCGGGCGTATCCGATGGGGAGTTCAAGCGAGCCTGAGCCAGACGAGCCTGAACTGTAAACAGGGGCCCCGAGTCGACGTGGACTCGGGGCTTTTCGCTGGAGACGGTGCGGGCCTACTTGTGGCCGTTGCCCTCCACGCGGCCGTTCTCCTGCGCCCGGCGCAGCACCGCCAGCTGCTGGTGCTCCGCCTCCTGCTCGACCACCCGGTTCTGCTCCCGCTCGGCGGGCGGGTCGGCAATGAAGAAGCTGCCGGTCCCCGGGCGGCCGGCGATGCCGAGTTCGTTCATCTTCTTGGGCACGCGAGCCCCTTGATATTCCAGCGGAACGGGGTGCCCGTGCTCGTCCACCGGCCCGAGCGGCTGATGCAGCTCGATGTACTCGCCGTGCGGAAGCCGCCGCACCACACCGGTTTCGATGCCGTGCTCGAGCACGGCGCGGTCGCTGCGCTGCAGGCCCAGGCACAGCCGGTAGGCGGCGAAGTAGGCCAGCGGCGGCCCGAGCAGCAGGGCGATGCGGAAGAACCAGGTGGTGGCATTGAGCGAGATGTCGAACTGCAGGGCGATGATGTCGTTGACACAGGCCAGGGTGAGGATGACGTAGAAGGCCAGCGACATGGCCCCGATGGCGGTGCGCACCGGCACATCCCGCGGGCGTTGCAGCAGATTGTGGTGGGCGCGATCGCCGGTGAGGCGTTTCTCGATCCACGGATACACGATGAGCAGCACGAAGATCAGCGGCATGAGAATGCCGACCGCGAACGCGCCCGGCACCGTGTGCCCGAAGATGTAGAGCTCCCAGGCCGGGAAGAGCCGCAGGAAGCCGTCGGTCCACATGAGGTAGAAGTCCGGCTGGGTGCCGGCGGAGACCTGAGAGGGGTTGTAGGGCCCCAGATTCCAGATCGGATTGATCTGCAGCAGCCCGCCCATGAGGGCCAGGACGCCGAGGGTGAAGGCGAAGAACGCACCCTGGTCCAGCGAGAACACCGGCACGATGCGGGCGCCGATCACATTGCGCTCGGTGCGGCCGGGGCCCGGGTACTGGGTGTGCTTCTGGTACCAGACCAGCGCGATGTGCACGGCGATGAGCGCCAGCATGATGCCCGGGAACAGCAGCACGTGCGCGATGTAGAGGCGGGGCAGGATGATGGTGCCCGGGAAGTCGCCGCCGAACATGAGCCAGTGCAGCCAGGTGCCCATGACCGGCGCGCCCATGGTGATGCCGGCGAAGGCGGCGCGGAGCCCGGTGCCGGAGAGCAGATCGTCGGGCAGCGAATAGCCGAAGAAGCCCTCGAACATGGCGATGATCAGCAGGATCGAGCCGATCACCCAGTTGGCCTCGCGGGGCCGGCGGAAGGCGCCGGTGAAGAACACCCGGCACAGGTGCACGATCATGGCGGCGGTGAACAGCAGTGCGGCCCAATGGTGTACCTGCCGCACGAACAGTCCGCCGCGGACGTCGAAGGAGATCTCCAGGGCGGTCTCGTAGGAGCGGGACATGGTGACCCCGCGCAGGGGCTGATAGGACCCGTTGTAGATCACCTCGGTCATGGAGGGATCGAAGAACAGCGTCAGATACACGCCGGAGAGCAGCAGAATGATGAAGCTGTAGAGCGCGATTTCGCCGAGCAGAAACGACCAATGGGTCGGAAAGATCTTGTTTATCGATCTTTTGACGAAGTTCGCGGCCTGATACCGCTCATCCGCCGAATCGGCTTGTTCGGCCAGTCGACTTCTGGTTGCCATCGCGGTCACCCGCTCCCGCAGAGAGTGGTAAGGCTTCTACTACAAACGGTAGCACCCAACCGGTCTGCGCCGTACGGACTTTGGATAAGGTCATCGCGTGAATTCCCTGGCGCCACGGGACGCCACCATGTACTGGTTGTCCGCCCGGACCCGCAACGATCTGTTCCTGCTCTACTGCTTCGCCGAGACCGGCGCCACCGCCGGCGAGCTGCGCGCGGCCATCGCCGCGCGGGCGGCGCGGGTTCCGGATTTGCTGGTACACGTGCTGGATACTCCTGCAAACATTGCGTATCCGATTTGGGCGCCTTGCGAATTCATGGTGGACCAATTCACCGAACCTCCACTGCCAGACGCCACCTGGGCGAATGTGACCGAGGCCCTGGGTGAGCTACTGGGGACGGGGGTGCGCGCGCAATATCGCCCGTGGCGGGTGCACGTCTTCCGGGGAATCAGCGGCGCACCAGGTTTCGAACCCGGTGAACGCGCCCTCGTCGCGGTCCTGCAACTGTCACACGCGCTCGCCGACGGCCGCCGCGCCGGCGCGATCGCCCGCGCGCTGTTCGGCGAAACCGCCGCCGAGCCCACGCCCGAGCCGGGCAAGAATCGCTCGACGCCGCTGAACCGCGTGTTCGCCGCCGGACAGCGGCGGCTGCCCGCCGCGGTGGCGCGCATCGTCCCCGCCCGCTGGCTCGCCGCGGCGGCCGCCCTCCCCGCGCTACCGATCGGCATGGCCCGCACGGTTTTTCGCGGCGTGGCCGCCTATCGCGCCGAACGACAGCTTGCCGAACTCACCGCGGCCGAGGAGATTCCGCCGCCCACGCCCGGTGCCGCGCCCAACGCACTGAACGGTGCGGGCCGCGCCCCCGCCGGGCATGCGGTCCGCATGATCGTCCGGGACGCGGACAGCGTGCGCGTGCCCGGCCACACCGTGACCGTCGTGGTGCTGACCGCGGTGTCCCTGGCGCTGCAGCGCCACCTCGACCGGCACGGCGAACCCGGTGACGAGCTGCTGGCCCAAGTTCCGATGTCGATAACCGGAGCGGACCGCACCCGCAACAGCTATCGCGATCTCTCGGTGGATCTGGCTGCGCGCGAACCGGTGCTGCCGCTGCGCGCGGCCCGCATCGCGGCCGAGCTCGCGTCCCGCCGCGAACGCGCACTGCACCCGTTGCAGGAAGTCCGCGCCCGCGCCAACGACGAGCTCCCCGCCGCCCTGCTCCACCGTGATGTGACTCACTATCCGATCGAGGCTCTCCCGGAACGAGTTTCGGGTCACACCGTCGTCTCCAGCGTGCACCGCGGCCCCGCCGATCTGTCCTTCGGCGGCGGCCGGGCCCGTTTCACCGCCGGCTTCCCGGCCCTCGGCTCGGTCATGCACCTGACCCACGGCGTGCACGGTCTCGGCGACAACGTCACCATCTCGGTGCACGCCGACCCCGCAGTCGTGCCGGATCTCGACGCCTACGCCGGTTTGCTGGATTCCGCACTGTCGGAGGTGGCTTCCGCACTGCGAACCATCCCGGACAAAGCGAAGACCCCGGCGGACCGAGTCCGGCCGGGGCCTTCGTGAGCGGAGGATAGGGGATTTGAACCCCTGAGGGCTGTTAACCCAACCCGCGTTCCAGGCGAGCGCCATAGGCCACTAGGCGAATCCTCCGCCGAGCAATATACCGGCTGCCCCCCGGGTTCGACCAAATCGGGTAGTCGGGGGCTACTTCTTGCGCAGTCCGTCCAGGGCTTTCTGGACCTGAGCCTTGGCGACCTGAGCGACTTCTTCCTTGCTCACGGTCTCGCCCTCGCCGCGGTCGACGCTGATCTCCACCTTGACCGAGACATTGCTGTCGCGGACGGCCACGGTGTAGTCGAGCACGGTGAACGAGGAGTAGTCGCGGACCTCGGCGTGCCAGTAGCCCTCCTCGCCGATGCCGGTGACATCGCCGGAGGACAGGCCGCTGCCGGTGGTGCCGGTGTCGTACTGCTTCCAGTTCTTGTAGGACGGGTCGCCGTAGGCGCTGTTGAACGCCACTTCGAGGGTGATGTCGGCCTCGTTGGTGTGGTACTTGTTCGTGGTCGACTGGCTTTCGTAGCCGGCCTGGCAGTTGAGGCTGCCGCCGCTGTAGTCGGTGGGCTGGGTCTCGGAATGCTCCGGGGTGCCCGAGGAGGTCGAGGCCCACTTGGTGAGCACCGACGGATCGATCAGGCTGCACGCATTGGTGACCTTCTCCATGGAGTAGTTGCCGTCCATGGCTTCCTTGTCGCCGCCCAGCCCGGCGGTGATCGACGGTTTGTCGTCCTGGCTCAGCGCGACCGCGCCGATGCCGATGCCGGCCAGCACCACCAGGCCGATCACGCCGCCGATGATCCAGCCGGCCTTGCCGCCGCCGGACGGGGGCGGCGGGGCCGGATAGTTGTAGCCGCCGGCCGGCGCGTACTGCTGCTCGGGCGCGTACTGCTGATTGGGGTAGGCCTGCTGGCCGGTGTAGGCCGGCTGCGCCTGCGGCATGGGCGGGTAGGTCTGCTGCGGCGGAAGCTGCTGCGCCGGCGGCGTGTACGGCGGCACCGCTCCGGCGTTGTAGTTCAGCATGGTCGGATCGGCGACCGGTTGGCTCGAGTCGGTCCCGGCGGGCGGCGTGGACCACCACTGCGCGGTTTCCTGGTGCTCGGCCGGATCCTGCGGTCCGCCCGAACCTGGATTGGAGCTAGTCACTACTGGATTCCCCTCCGGTACTGAGCGGGTCGCCCCGCCATGTCGGGAGCATCGTAACGACCCGGGGCGGCGCGGGTCTCGGTGAGCCGCTACACTGGCCGACGGATCCAGCGCGGCGCGCATCCTGTGAACTCCCCCAGGGCCGGAAGGCAGCAAGGGTCAACGGGCTCTGCCGGGTGCGCTGGGTCCCCTTTCATTTATGGGGTCGTTCCGGGGCATATATAGCTCCCATCCAGGCCGTGCCGCCGAGTAACGTGGGCGCTTGGGTCCGCGTGGACCCGGACAAATAACTCCTAGCCCCTGGAAAGGCTGCCTGATGCCTCGGCAAACGCAGATCGGTTTGATGAGCCATGCGGAACTCGTCACGGAACACGAGACGCAGAACGCGAACTACGCGAAGCTCAAGACCGAGAAGCTGACGCTGGACATTACCCGCGGCAAGCCCGCGCCCGAGCAGCTGGACCTGTCTCTCGATCTGCTGTCGCTGCCGGGCGCCGACGACTACCGCGACGGCAACGGCACCGATGTCCGCAATTACGGCGGTCTGCACGGCCTCCCGGAACTGCGCGCCATCTTCGGTGAACTGCTCGGCATCCCGGTGTCGAATCTGCTGGCCGGCAACAATGCCAGCCTGCAGCTCATGCACGACGTGATCGTGTTCTCCATGCTGCACGGCAATGCCGACTCCTCGCGCCGCTGGGTGGACGAGCCGGTGCTCAAGTTCCTGTGTCCCGCACCGGGTTACGACCGGCACTTTGCCATCACCCAGTCGCTCGGCTTCGAGATGATCCCGATCCCGATGGGCCACGACGGGCCGGATGTGCACGCCATCGCAGAACTGGTGGCCGCCGATCCCAGCATCAAGGGCCTGTGGGCGGTGCCGAACTACTCCAACCCCACCGGTGTCACCTTCTCCGAAGCCGTGACGCGCGAACTGGTTTCGATGCCTGCCGCCGCGCCGGACTTCCGCCTCTTCTGGGACAACGCCTACGCGGTGCACCCGCTCACCGATACCGCCGATCCGGTCCTGGATGTGCTCGGCATGGCGGAGGCGGCCGGAAACCCCAACCGCCCCTACGTCTTCGCCTCCACTTCGAAGATCACCTTCGCGGGTTCGGGCGTCAGCTTCTTCGGCTCCTCCACCGCCAACCTGGAGTGGTACCTCAAGCACGCGGGCAAGCAGAGCATCGGCCCGGACAAGGTCAACCAGCTGCGGCACCTGCGCTTCTTCCGGGATGCCGAGGGCGTGCGCGCGCACATGCAGAAGCACCGCGCCATCCTGGAGCCGAAATTCAAACTGGTGCTGAAGATTCTGGAGGATCGCCTGGGCGCCTCCAAGGTGGCGTCCTGGACCGAGCCCAAGGGCGGCTACTTCATCAGCCTGGACGTGCTGGAGGGCACCGCGAGCCGGGTGGTGGCGCTGGCCAAGGACGCGGGTATCGCGCTGACCCCGGCGGGTTCGTCGTTCCCGTACGGAAATGACCCGGAGGACAAGAACATTCGCCTCGCGCCGAGCTTCCCGTCGCTGGCGGAGCTGGAGAAGGCCATGGACGGCGTCGCGACCTGCGTCCTGCTCGCCGCCACCGAGAAACTGCTGAACCAGTAGGACGGCGAAGGGGCGCACACCGGCGGGTGTGCGCCCCTTTTTCGTTTCGCGCTAGGCGGGCTTGTGTGCCAGCACCGCGAAGATGGTCACCGACAGGTGGATGTCCCCGGTGCGCGCACCGGCCTCGAGATCGGCCAGCAGTTGATCGCGCTGCTTCTCGGTAATGGCATGCCGCGCCACGGCCCGGTCGGCGATGCGCGCCACGAGCGCGCCCGCGCCCACGCTGCCGTCCTGGATGAGGGCGTGCGAGCCGATATCGTCCACGACCAGCCCGGCGGCGGTGAGCTGCCCGGCCAGCTTCCGGCCCGCGAACGGGTTGGTGGTGCCCGCGATCATGGTCTCGATGACCTCGTGCACCACGCTGCGGTCGCCCGGATGCACGATGGCGGTGCCCCAGTCGCTGTCCGTGAGGACCACCCGGCCGCCCGGCTTCAGCACCCGCGCGATCTCGCCGACGGCGCGGGCCGGGGCGGTCAGGTGCTGGAAGACGCGTTCGCAGAGGGCGGCGTCGAAGCTGTCGCTGCCGAACGGCAGCCCGTAGGCGTCGCCGGTCACGAATTTGGCGGTCGATCCGGCCTGTGCGGCGCGGCGCTCGGCGGCCGCCAGCAGGTGCGGATCGGGCTCCACGCCCATGGCCGTGCCGGTGGGCCCGACCAGTTCGGCGAAGGCCATCACCTCCGAGCCGGAGCCGGATCCGATATCCACGGCGCTCTCGCCGGGCTGTAGCGCGAGCGCTTCGTGAGCCCAGTTCCGCAGCCGCTTGATTCCGGGTAGCGCGGCTTGCAGATCCTGGACGTCGACCAGTTGATCCTGGCCGTCGCGGTCGAAACGGTCCGGTCGCAGTCCGGACCCTGCGCCGGGGTGCGGCGCGGTTCCCACTGAAGAAATAGCCATGGTGTCGGGCATGGCGCCGAGCCTAGTCGTGACCCGCGTCACCGCAACCGCGGATGGATGCGATGATTCATTGCATGGTGAGTCGCAAGCTGATGATTGCTCAGGAACCCGCCGCCGACGAACTTCTCTCGACGGATGATTTCGCCCTTTTGGTGGGAATGACCCTCGATCAGCAGTACCCCATGGAGCACGCCTTCCGCGGTCCGCAGAAAATCGCCGATCGGATGGGCGGGTTCGATATCCACACAATCGCCGCCGCCGATCCGGGCGAATTCGAGGAACTGGCCGCCACCCCGCCGGCCATCCACCGGTACGGGCGTTCCATGGCCCGGCGGGTCCAGGAGCTGGCCCGATACATCATCGACAACTACGGCGGTGAAACCTCCGGCCTGTGGACAGACGGTAATCCGGATGGCAAGGAAGTGCTGCGGCGGCTGAAAGCGCTGCCGGGTTTCGGGGATCAAAAGGCCCGAATCTTCCTGGCTCTGCTGGGTAAACAGGGTGGCCTCACCGCCAAGGGCTGGCGCGAAGCGGCAGGAGCATACGGCGAGGACGGTTCCCGCCGTTCGGTCGCGGATGTCACCGATGCCGAATCCCTCACTCAGGTACGGGAATTCAAGAAGCAGGCCAAGGCCGCCGCGAAGGCGAAGTAGCGGCTATCGAATCAGGGTGGTTTTTACCCTCCCCAGCGATTCTCCGATCCTCTTATATGTGACACAGTCCGCTGGTCAGCAATCAGCGGGCAAAGTTCACTGTTCGGGCACCTTGGCGACATCTTGCGTTTGTCGCGCCCGGTTTCGATCTTCTCGTCCCGGCAGGGGCGTCCGAAACACCTGATGAGAGAACCGAAGAAATGCTGATGAGGAAATTCGCCGCTACGTCGGCGCTGCTGATCGCCGCCCTGGGCGTCACCGCAGGCACCGTCAACGCGGCGCCCGCTGCCGAGGCCGAGGCGATCAACTACGCCGCCACCAATACCGAGACCTCCACGATCATCCGGACCGATGCCGGTTCCATGGTTGTCGAGGACGGCGTCTTCAAGATCAAGGCTGCCAATGGCACCACCGTCGCGGGCACCGAGCTGAAGTTCCGCGTGGACGACTTCGAGTTCCCGATCGCGGCCGAGATCACCGACCGCACCGCCACCCTGACCCCGCAGTTCGAGGTCGACAAGGCCGTCTACAAGCCGGTCGCCCTGCCCTACGAGAACGTCGCGCCGTGGAAGTCCGAGTACGACCGTGAGGTCGCCGCCTGGAGCCGTCTGACCAGCACCATCTCCATGGGCGCCACCATCGGCACCCTCGGCGGCGGCATCGCCGGCGCCGCGCTGGGTTGCGTCATCGGCGCCGGTGTCGCCTTCGCCGCGACCACCCCGCTGCTGCTCATGTTCGGCGCCGGCCCGCTGGGCGGCTGCCTCGTCGGCGCCAGCCTGGTCGGCTTCCTGGGCACCCTGGCCGGTCAGATCTTCGTGACCGCCCCGGTCGCGATCCTGGCTGCCGTGCAGTACTTCACCACGATCAACCAGCCCTTCACCCCGCCGGCCAAGTAATTCCGGCTCCAATGGAGTGAACCTCGCGGGCGGACACCGCAAAACAACGAACCCGCTCGGTCGATGCGACCGAGCGGGTTCGTTTGTTCCTTCTCAATGTATATCGCACCCGGGGGCTTGCGGCAAGGCCCCGGCTATGCCGCAGAATCACTGCCCTGAGCCGGAACCTGCGGAATTGGAGTTGCCTGAATGCGTGTACTGAACACCGACGTCGTCATCGTGGGAGCGGGTCCGACCGGGCTGATGCTGGCGGCCGAACTGCGGTTGGCCGGGGTGCGACCGCTGGTGCTGGAACGGCGGCTGCAGCAGCACAACGTGCCGAAGGCCAGTGGGCTCGGCGGGCAGATCGTGGATCTGCTGCGGTACCGCGGTGCGCTGGAGCCGATCATGACGGCCAGTGGTGGCTTCCATCCGGCGGCCCGATTCCCGTTCGGCGGTGTGCATCTGGACTTCACCCAGCTGCTGGATCCGCCGATGCGGGCGATGCCGCTCGCGCAGGCGCGACTCGAGGAGTTGCTCGCCGAGCGGGCCGGGGCGCTCGGCGCCGAGATCCAGCGGGGGCACGAGGTGGTCGCGGTCAGCCAGGACGAGGAGTCGGTGACCGCCGAGGTGCGCGGGCCGGACGGCGAGTACCGGGTGACCGCCCGCTACCTGGTGGCCTGTGACGGTGGGCGCAGCCGGGTCCGGGAGCTGGCCGGAATCTCCTTCGACGGCACCACCTATCCGGAGATCAACCGATTCGCCACGGTCACCGTGGAGGATTCGGTGACCGTGCTCGACAACGGCGACCTCGAGGTGCCCGGACTGGGCACGCTCCATGCGGGCTTCACCCGGACCGAGCGCGGCCTGTTCGCCTTCGGCACGGCCATTCCCGGCGAACCGATCAGCGTCTTCACCACCGAGGACGAATCCGCCGCCGACGAATACAACACCGACGAGCCGATGACCCTGGACGAGATCCGGGACAGCATCCGCCGCGTGCTCGGGGTGGAGCTGCCGGTGGCGAACCCGACCCGGCTGTCGCGCTTCATCTTCCAGGCCCGGCAGGCGGATCGCTACCGCGCGGGCCGGGTGCTGGTGGCCGGCGATGCGGCCCATCAGTTCCCCGCCACCGGCGTGGCGCTCAACGCGGGCATGCTCGACACGGTCAACCTGGCCTGGAAGCTGGGCGCCGAAATCCAGGGCTGGGCGCCGGCCGGGCTGCTGGACACCTATCACGAGGAACGCCATTACGCCGGGGCTCGCACACTGGTGCACACCCAGGCGCAGGTGGCATTGCGGCGCGGGCAGGACGCGGCGGCCGACGCGCTGCGCACCGTCTTCCAGGAGATGGTCGCCGACGAGCCGGCCGCCCGCCGCATCGGTTCCTGGATCGCGGGCAGCAATATCCGCTACGCGCTGCCCAATCCGAACGAGCATGCCCTGACCGGCGCCTTCGCACCCGATCTGGCGCTGCACACCGATGCGGGCACGACCAGCGTCGCCGAGCTCATGCACGCTGCCCGGCCGATCCTGCTCGACCTCACCGACAGTGCGGAGCTGCGCGAGGCCGCCCGGGAATGGCTGCCGCGCATCGAGATCGTCACCGCCAAGACCGATGACCGGCCGGCCGATGCGCTGCTGATCCGCCCGGACGCCCATATCGCCTGGGCCGCGACGATCGATCAGCCCGCCGCTGCCGCTGTGCCCGAGCTGCGCGCAGCGCTCGCGCACTGGTTCGGTGCGCCCTTGTGATCCCGGTGAGCGCAATCCTGTCGCACCGCTGACCGCACTGCTGGACTGGATGGGCCGGGTGAGCGATCGTGTCGCCCGGTCCAAGCTAGTTCGGAAAGTGGGAAACCGGTCATGTCAGAGGAAACCGCCGGAGAGCAGGTCGCGGCGGCGACCGGGAAATGGTCCTGGGTGACCGAGGATTGGCTGGCGGTCATCGCCGGGCTGACCTTGATCGCGCTGGTGCTGACCGGCGTGGTGCCGGACAAGTGGGTGCCGTGATGAGCGAGACGCCCGCGAATACTGTTGCGCCGGATCAGGTTGCGGCCCCTGCGACACGGGAAGCGGAGACGACCGCGCCGCGGCCCGGCAATCCCGTGGCGCTCGCCGTCGCCGGTATCGCCGTCGTGATCGCGTTCGGCGCGATCACCCGTTACTTGGACGTCAATGTCCCCAAATGGGCGGCCGGGACGTCGTTCGCGAAAGTCGCCAAGACGATCGAATTCCCCATCTACGCTATCGCACTCGGTCTCCTGGGCAATGTGGCGCTGTGGAAACTCGGTCTGCGGGACCGTATTTCGGCGGGATTCCGGACCGAATTCTTCATCAAGACCGGTGTCGTGCTGCTGGGCGCGTCGATCAATCTGAAGATTCTCGCCACCGCCGCCGGGCCCGCCATTGTGCAAGCACTGCTGTTGATCACCGCCGTATTCGGATTCACCTGGTGGTTCGGTGGATTCCTGGGAATCGACGATCGGCTGCGGGCGCTGCTGGCGTCGGCCGTCTCCATCTGTGGCGTGAGCGCCGCCATTGCGGCGGCGGGTGCGGTGCAGGCCAAGAAGGAGCAACTGGCCTATGCCGCATCGATGGTGATCGTGTTCGCCCTGCCGTCGATCTTCATCCTGCCCTGGGCCGCAGAGCTTTTCGGGCTGTCCGATGCGGTGGCCGGTGCGTGGATCGGCGGCAATATCGACACCACCGCGGCGGTCGCGGCCTCCGGCGCCCTGGCCGGTGAGGACGCCCTGCAGATCGCGACCATTGTGAAGACCACGCAGAACGCGCTGATCGGCCTGGTCGCCATCGCGCTCACCGCGTACTTCGCGCTGAAGGTGGATCGCACCGGGACCGTGCAGCGCCCGACCATCGGCGAATTCTGGGCCAGGTTCCCGAAGTTCGTGCTCGGCTTCGTCGCCGCCTCGGTGATCGGCACGCTGTACGTGCAGTACGCCGACAATGGCAAGGCGGCCATTGCCACGGTCAACGACCTGCGCACCTGGTTCCTCATCTTCGCCTTCGTCTCCATTGGTCTCGGGTTCTCCGCCAAGGGAATCCGGGAGGCCGGTCCCCGGCCGATCGTGGTGTTCGGCGCGGCCACGGTGGTGAACCTGCTGGTGGGTCTCGGGCTGTCGGTGCTGTTGTTCCACAGCTTCCAGCCCTGATATCCACCCCGTGCCCGGCCGGTGCCGGACGGCTGGGAAGTAGCGGCGAGCCCGCTCGGTCCGTGCGACCGGGCGGGCTCGCTGTATTTCTGCAGGTAGTAAAACCGTTGCAGGGCAATTGAATTCACTATGATCGTGACCGGCGACAAGCGTCCGGCCGCTCCATAAATTCGTCCTATGAGCATCCTCGCCGCGCCTCCGGGAAAACCGGAAGCGGTTGCCGCCGACGACGGTGAATTGACCGTCGCCCCCACCCGCCATCCGTGGCGCTGGGTGACCGGGGGCGTCGCGCTGGTGCTGGTCGCGCAATTCGTGCACGGCCTGGCCACCAATCCGGGCTGGGACTGGCCGGCCTTCGCCGACTACGTGACGGCCTCCTCGGTACTGGCCGCTCTGAAGGTCACGCTCGAGCTGACGCTGTGGGGCACCCTGCTGGGCTTCTTCCTCGGCATCTGGCTGGCCATCGGCCGGTTGTCGAAGAATCCGGTGCTGCAGGTGATCTCGTGGACCTACGTGTGGGCGTTCCGGTCCATTCCGCTGATCGTGCAGCTGCTGTTCTGGTTCAACCTGGCGTATCTGTACAAGCAGGTGTCGCTGGGCATCCCGTTCGGCCCCGAGTTCGTCCGCTTCGACACCAACAATGTGATAAGCGGATTCACCGCCGCCGTCATCGGCCTGGCACTGCATCAGGCGGCGTATTCGGCGGAAATCATTCGCGCCGGGATCATCTCGGTGGATCAGGGACAGTGTGAGGCCGCCAAGGCGCTGGGCCTGCCCTGGCGCCGCCAGTTCTTCACCGTCATCGCGCCGCAGGCCATGCGCGGCATTCTGCCCAATGCCGCGAACGAGGTGATCAGCCTGTTCAAGGGCACCTCGATCGTCTCCACCATGGCCATCGCCGAACTCTTCTACCAGGTGCAGGTCATCTTCGGCCGCAATGGCCGGGTGGTGCCGCTGCTCATGGTGGCGACGGTCTGGTACATCGTGCTCACCTCCGTCCTCAATGTCGTGCAGTACTACATCGAGCGGCACTACGCGCAGGGCAGCGTCCGGGAGCTCCCGCCCACGCCGTGGCAGCGGGTGCGCGCCGCCTACACCGATATTCGAGCGAAGGCGGCGGCGCGATGAGCGAGTACGCGGTCGAATTACGCGGCGTCCGCAAGTCTTTCGGCGCGCACGAGGTGCTGGCCGGAGTCGATCTGGCGGTGCGCCCGGGTGAGGTCACCGTGGTGCTGGGGCCGAGCGGCTCCGGGAAGTCCACGCTGCTGCGCACCATCAACCATCTGGAACAGGTGGACGCGGGCACGGTCCGGGTCGGCGGCGAGCTGGTCGGCTACCGGCGCAAGGGCAACCGGCTGCACGAGCGGCCCGAGCGCGAGGTCCTGCGGCAGCGCTCTCGGATCGGGTTCGTCTTCCAGAACTTCAACCTCTTCCCGCATCTGACCGCACTGGAGAACGTGGCCCTGGCGCCCGTCGCCGCGCAGGGGCGGCCGAAGGCCGAGGCGCGCGCCGAGGCCGCGGAGCTGCTGGCCCGGGTCGGCCTGGCCGACAAGGCCGATCAATACCCGCGCCGCCTCTCCGGCGGTCAGCAGCAGCGCGTCGCCATTGCCCGCGCCCTGGCGCTGCGGCCCGAGGTGGTGCTGTTCGACGAGCCGACCTCGGCCCTCGATCCGGAACTGGTCGGCGAGGTCCTCGATGTCATTCGCGATCTGGCGCGCGGCGGGGCGACGCTCGTGATCGTCACCCACGAACTGGGGTTCGCCCGCGAGGTGGCCGACACGGTGGTGCTCATGGACGCCGGGCGGGTCGTCGAACAGGGCCCGCCGGAACAGGTCCTGGACAACCCGTCCCATCCCCGAACCAAAGCCTTTCTCTCACACGCGCTCTGACGTGTACCGGAATGAATGAAGGAACCATCCATGTCGATGTCGTCCCGTCGCAGACGGATCACCGCCGTAGCGGCCCTCGCCGTGCTGAGCCTGTTCGCAAGCGGCTGCGGTGACGGCGACGCCGCCGACACCGTTCAGACCGTGAACGGCCTGAACTACGACCTGTCGCCCGAACAGGCCGGCCGGGTCCGCGCCGCCAAGGTGGATTCGATCGCCGCTCAGGTCCCGGCCGCCATTCGCGACCGGGGGACGCTCATCGTGACCGGCTCGGCGACTACCGGTCCGCCGCTGCGCTTTCCGGCGTCCGACGATCGCACCTTCATCGGTTCCGAAGTCGACTTCGCCTATCTCGTCGCCGACGTGCTCGGTCTGAAGGTGGATATCCGCGCGGCCGACTGGGCACAGAACTTCGTGAAGGTCGACTCCGGCGAGGTGGACGTCTTCATCTCCAATGTGACCGTCACCGAGGAGCGCAAGGAGAAGTACGACTTCGCTACCTACCGCCTCGACACCATCGCCCTAGAGGTCCCCAAGGATTCGCCCTGGACCTATACCGACCGGAAATCCCTGGCGGGCAAGCGGATCGGCGTCGGTTCCGGCACCAACCAGGAGCAATTGCTGCTCAAGTGGAACGAGGAGAATGTCGCCGAGGGCCTGCCCAAGATCGATCTCGCCTACTTCCAGCAGACGACCGACTACTACCTGGCCCTGTCGTCCAATCGCCTGGACGGCTTCCTCGGCCCCAATCCGGCCGCCCAGTATCACGTCGCGGTCGCCGGCCAGACCAAGGTGATCGCCACCTTCTCCGGTGCGGGCGATGCCCTGCAGGCCGAGATCGCCGTGCTCACCCGCAAGGACAACGGCCTCATCGGCCCGGTGCACCAGGCCCTGCAGCACGCCATCGCCCATGGCGACTACCAGAAGGTCATCGACCGCTGGGGCCTGGCCAGCGAGGTCGTCAAGGAATCCCGGATCAATCCGCCCGGGCTGCCCAAGAAGAAGGGATGAGCGTGACGCGCACCGTATTCCACGTCGGACAGCACGACCCCCTGGCCGCTCCGCTGCTGGCGGAGCTGGCCATCGAATACAGCGGCCGCTACGGCGGGACGCCCGGTGAGGTGCACGCCGATCTGGTCGGCTATCCGGCGAGCCGGTTCGCGCCGCCGGACGGCGATCTGCTGGTGGTGGTCGAGAGCGGAGAACCGGTGGCGGGCGGTGCGTTCCAGCGCTACGACGCGGAAACAGCGGAGCTGAAGCGGATCTGGACCGCGAGCGCACACCGCCGCAAGGGCCTGGGCCGGTTGGTGCTGGAGGAATTGGAGGCCGAGATCGCCCGGCGCGGTTACCGCCGCATCTATCTCACCACCGGCCCGCGCCAGCCCGAGGCCGTCGCGCTCTACGCGGCCGCCGGGTACACACCGCTGCCGCGCGATATCGACTCCCCGGTCGGCTCGCTGCACCCGTTCGAAAAGTATGTGGCCGCAGCGGAATCCGCACACCGGTCCGATGAGTCCGAGGCGGTCCCGGCATGAAATTCCTGCAGATCACGCTCATCACCCACACACCCGACCCGGTGACCGGCGCGACCGAGACCGCGCAGCAACGCCTGCGCCGGGTGGTCGAGAGCGCGAAACTCGCCGAGGAACTGGGTTTCGACGGCTTCGCCGTGGGGGAGCGGCACGAGGACCCGTTCCTCTCCTCCGCCCCGCCCGTGGTGCTCAGCCATATCGCCGCCGTCACCTCGCGCATCGCCCTGTTCACCGGCGTGACCACGCTGAGCCTGCTGGACCCGGTGCGCGCCTTCGAGGACTACTCGACCCTGGACAACCTCTCCGGCGGCCGCCTCGAGCTCATTATCGGCAAGGGCAACGGCGCGGCACAGGCGAAGCTGTTCCACGTCACCACCGACGATCAATGGGATCGCAATCGCGAAGGCTACGAACTGTTCCGGCGGTTGTGGGACAGCGACAATGTCACCTGGCTCGGCCAGTTCCGGCCCTCGCTGACCGAGGCCAAGGCCCTGCCCCGCCCGCTGCAGCCGCGCCTGCGCATCTGGCACGGCAGCGCCACCAGCCGCGAATCCGCGGATTACGCAGCGCGGCACGGTGATCCGCTGTTCTCCGCGAACGTCACCAATCCGGTCGAACCCTATGCGGATCTGGTCGCGCACTACCGTGAGCGCTGGGCCGCCTACGGCCACGATCCGGCCGACGCCCTCGTCGGCGCGGGCACCGCGGGCTTCCTGGTCACCCGGGACTCCCAGCAGGCCCTCGACAGCTACCGACCCATTTTCGAAGCCCGCCAGGCCGTGGCCCGGAAATTCGGCGTGCCCGTCGTCTTCGACTCCATCGAGGATTTCGCCGCCCGCTCCTCGGCGCTGATCGGCAGCCCGCAGCAGGTCCTCGACAAACTGCACCGCTACCACGAGCAGCTGGGGCACGAGGTGGTCCACCTCAGCGCCGACGGCGACGGCCTCACCGACAAGCAGCACCGCGAAAGCCTCGAACTGTTCCAGGCGGAGGTGGCCCCCGAACTGCGCCGCCGCATTCCGAGCCGCCAGCTCGGAGCCGACCGCTATCCCTCCGGAGATCCCCGATGAAACGTCCCCTGGCCCTGGCGGGCGCGCTCGCCGCCACCCTCTCGCTCGCCGCCTGCGGCGGCGACACCGGCGCGAGCGACACCTCCGGGCCACCGCGGCCGGGCGGCACCCTGCGCTACGGCCTGTCGGTCGCGCCGACCTGCTCCGATCCGGTGCAGTCCATGACGAATCAGACCATCTATGTGACCCGGCAGATCGTGGACTCGCTGGTCGATCAGGATCCGGAGACCGGGCAGCTGAAGCCGTGGCTGGCCGACAGCTGGTTCGTCAGCGCCGATGCCAAGCAGTTCGTCTTCCATCTGAAGCCCGGGATCACCTTCAGCGACGGCACCCCGCTCGATGCGGAGGCGGTGCGCAGGAACTTCGACGCCATCGTGGCGGTGGGCGGCGCCAAGGCGCCGCTCGCGGCCAGCTATCTGGCGGGCTACGCGGGCACCACGGTCGTGGATCCGCAGACGGTGCGCGTGGAATTCGGCACGCCCAACGCCCAATTCCTGCAGGCCGCCTCCACCGTGCAGCTCGGCATCCAATCCGTGGCCACCATTGCGAAACCGGCCGACGAGCGGTGCCTCGGGAACAATATCGGCAGCGGGCCCTTCACCTACGCCGACTGGAAGCAGGGCGCCGCGGCCACCCTGGCCAAGCGCACCGGATACACCTGGGGCTCGGCGGTTTTCGCGCATCAGGGCGAGGCGTACCTCGACCGGATCGACTTCACCGTGGTCCCGGAGTCCGGGGTGCGCACCGGCAGCCTCGGCTCCGGCCAGCTCGACGCCATCAGTGACGCACTGCCGCAGGATGTTCCGCAGATCGAGGACAGCGGCGGGCGCGTGCAGTTCACCTCGAATCCGGGCGTGCCCTTCGGCCTGCAGCCCAATGTGACCCGCGGCGCCCTGCGCGATCCGGCGGTGCGGGCCGCGTTCCTGACCGCCCTCGACCGTCAGCAGCTGGTGGATACCGTGCTCGGCCCGGAATTCAAGACCGCCACCAGCGTGCTCGCCTCCCGCACCCCCGGATACGTGGATCTGTCGGCCCGGGTGAAGTTCGATCCCGAGGCCGCGAAAAAGATCCTGGATCAAGCGGGTTGGGTGCCCGGTGCGGACGGCATCCGCGCCAAGGACGGTCAGCGCCTCACGGTGGGGGTGCTCTTCGCCCCGGTCTTCGCGGGCAATCAGGCCATTCTCGAACTCGCCCAGCAGCAGTTGCGCGCCGTCGGCATCGAACTGAAGCTCGACCCGGTCTCGGTGGCGGAGTGGACGACCCGGCAGAACGCCAAGGACTTCGACCTCAACTACTACAACACCACCCGCGCCGACGGCGATATCCTGCGCACCACCTTCGGCGTCGACCAGCGCAACCTCAATGACCGCGGCCCCAGCGAGAAGCTGGACGCGCTGCTCACCGCCCAACTGTCCGCCACCGATGCCGCCGCCCGGGCGCGCATACTCGGCGAAGCACAGGGCGCGGTGCTGGACGAGGGCCTGTGGATCCCCACGGTGGAACTGTCGCAGGCCATCGGCGTGGCCGACAGCGTGGCCGACGTGAAGTTCGAGGCGTCCGCGCGCCTGCAATTCCACGACACCTGGCTGCGGCGGTAATCCCATGCGCCGGTACGTGATCGGACGGATCCTGCAAGCGGCGGGCGTGCTGTGGGCGGCCTTCACGCTGTCGTTCGCCGTGCTGTACCTGCTGCCCGCCGATCCGGTGGAGCTGGCCGTGAACCGCAGTGAGGGCGCGCCCGTCGATGCCGCGGCCATTGCCGAGATGAAGGCCAGATACGGGCTGGATCAACCGATCTGGGAGCAGTACTGGACCGCGCTCTCGCATGCGGTGCGCGGCGATCTGGGCCGCTCCATCGGTACCGGACAGCCGGTGACCGAGGCGCTCGCCGAGGCCCTGCCCTCCACCTTGGCGCTGGCCTCGCTGTCCCTGCTGCTGGCGGTGGCGGGCGGCGGCGCGCTGGCCGTCGCCGCCGCCTATACCCAGCGCCCCCGGCTGCGCGCTCTCCTCACCGCGTTGCCGCCGATCGGCGCGTCCATGCCGACCTTCTGGGTGGGACTACTGCTCCTGCAGGTGTTCTCGTTCCGATTGCGGCTCACCCCGGCCTTCGGCGGCGGCGGATTCAGCGGCGTCATCCTGCCCGCCATCACCCTGGCTCTCCCGGTGGGCGCGGTCATCTCGCAGGTCCTCTACTCCAGCCTGATCACCACCTGGCGGCAGCCGTTCGTGGAGGTCGCCTTCGCCAAGGGCGCCTCACGCTGGTGGGTGCAGCTGCGGCACGTGCTGCGCCCGGCCTCCGGAGCGGCGCTCACCGTGACCGGACTGTGGGTCGGCACCGTGCTGGCGGGCTCGGTGGTCGTCGAAACCGTCTTCGCCCGCAACGGAATCGGCCGCCTCACCCACGAATCCGTGCTCACCCAGGACATCCCCGTCGTCCAGGGCATCGTCACCTTCGCCGCCCTGGTCTTCGTCTCCGTGAACCTGCTCATCGACCTCGTCCTCCCCCTGCTGGATCCCCGAGTCGCCCACAGCCGCCCGAAAAAGGAGCGCGCCCATGCCTGAAACCACCATGACCCCCTCGACGGCAGCTGAGTCCCGCTCTCGGCATGCCGTCGCCTCCGGTACGACTGCGGTAGAACACACGGCGCTCGTCGCGGCCCCGTCGCGACTCCGCCGCGTCCTCGGGCGCGCACGGCACGCGGTGGAACGCACGGCGCATTCGGCCGCCGTCAACTCGGGCCGGGCGGAACCGCCCGTGACCGCCGCGGCGGACACCGGATTCCGCTCGCGGCGGCGCCTGCTGGTGTTCTCGCACGCGCTGGTCGATCCGGGCCTGGCCTATGTGTTCGACCAGGAAGGTGCGGCCGATGACTAGAGACGGGAGCCTCGCGCGCCCGCGGCATCCCTGGAACGGCATTCGGGTCCGACCGGGAGCCCGCCGATGACCGGAGCACAAGCGCCACTTGCCCGTTTGGTGGCGGGGCCGACCGCATCCGCGTCCACCACGCCCGGTCTCGCGGTGCCCGATGCGCCTGATTCGGCGGTGCCCGATGCGCCTGATTCGGCGGTGTTCGAGGCGTCCGATCCGGCGCTGCCTGACGCATCCGTGGCGGTTCCCGACGCGTCCGAGGCCGCGGTGTCCGAGGTGGCGGCACGGCGTGCGGGTGCGGCCCGCCGGGCTGTTACGGCGCGTCGCGCGGCCGGGTGGGTGCGGGGCAATCTCGGACTGGTTGTCGCGGGCCTCATTGTCGTGCTGGTGCTCGGCTGGGCGGCCGTGCCATCGCTGGTCGCCAGTGGCGATCCGCTGACGGGCGTGCCCGCGCAGAAGTTCCAGGGCCCGAGTACCGAACACTGGTTCGGCACCGACCGGTTGGGCCGTGATCTGTATACCCGCGTGGTGCACGCTGCCGGGCTCTCGCTGAGCGCAACCGTTTTCGCGGTGTTGCTCGGATTGGTCGTGGGCGCGCTGATCGGCCTCGTCGCGGGCACCGCGGGGGGCGTCGTGGACACCGTCCTGTCCCGCGTCGTCGATGTGCTGCTGTCGATTCCGGAGCTGCTGGTCTCGCTGGCGCTGGTGACCGTTCTGGGCGTCGGCACCCGGAATGTGGCCATTGCCGTGGGCGTCGCACTGATCGCGCGCTTCGCCCGCGTCATGCGCGCCGAGGTGCTGCGGGTGCGCAATGCGCCGTATGTCGAGGCGGCCTTCGCCTCCGGCGTCCGGTGGCACACCGTGCTGTTCCGCCATGTGCTGCGCAATGCTTACGGACCGGTCGCGGCGCTGGCCGCCATCGAGTTCGGCGTCGCGGTACTGGCCGTGGCCGCGCTCAGCTTCCTCGGTTACGGCGCGGTCCCGCCGACGCCGGAATGGGGTTCGCTCATTGCCGAGGGCCGCAACTACCTGGCCACGGCCTGGTGGCTCACCACCCTGCCCGGTCTGGTGATCATCGCGCTGGTGCTCGCGACACAGCGCATCGCCCGCGCCATTCACAAGGACAATGCCCGATGAGCGAACCGCTGCTGACCATCGAGAATCTCGGGGTCGAGTACCGGGGCAGCACCGGCACGACGACCGCCGTGGCGGGGGCGTCCCTGCACATCGAACGTGGCGAGACCGTCGCGCTGGTCGGCGAATCCGGTTCGGGGAAGTCCACTCTCGCGCACGCGGTGATCGGACTGCTGAATGGCGGGACCGTCACCGGGGGCGAGATCACCTTCGCGGGCGAACGCCTCGATCGAGCCGGAGAGCGTGCGCTGCAACGTATTCGCGGTGCGCGCATCGGCCTGGTCCCGCAGGATCCGGGCACCTCGCTCAATCCGGTGCTGCGCATCGGCGACCAGGTGGCCGAGGTGCTGCGCATTCACGGCCGGGCCGACCGGCGCACCGCGCGCGCCGAGGCCATCGGGATTCTCGAGGCCGCCGGACTGGACCGGCCCGAGGTGCGGGCCCGCCAGTTCCCGCAGGATCTTTCGGGCGGCCAGCGGCAGCGCGTGCTCATCGGCATCGCCCTGGCCTGCACGCCGGAGCTGGTCATCGCCGATGAACCGACCAGCGCCCTCGATGTGACGGTGCAGCGCCGCATCCTGGACCACCTGGCCGAGCGCACCCGGGAGTCGGGCACCTCGGTCCTGCTCATCACCCATGATCTGGCGGTCGCCGCCGAACGCGCGGATCGCATCGTGGTGATGCGCGGTGGTGAGATCGTCGAAACCGGCACGGCCGCCGATGTGCTCGGCAATCCGCAGCACGAGTACACCCGGCGCCTGCTGGCCGCCGCGCCCGGTCTCGATCACGACTGGCGGCCCCGGCCCGCAGCGGCTCGCGACGGCGAGCCGCTGCTGTCCGCGCACGGCCTGCACAAGACCTTCCGCATTGCGCGCGGGGTGTCGCTCACCGCCGTGGACGATGTCTCGCTCACCATCGCACGCGGCGAAACCCTGGCGGTGGTCGGCGAATCCGGCTCCGGCAAGTCCACGACCGCCCGCATCGTCGCCCGCTTGGCCGCCGCGGATACGGGCACCGTCACCTTCGATGGCCGAGATATCGCACGCCTGCGCGGTGCGCAGCTGCGCGAACTCCGCCGCCGCATCCAGGTCGTCTATCAGAACCCCTACGTGTCACTGAATCCGAAACTCACCATCGCGCAGATCGTCTCGGAACCCTTGCAGGCGTTCGGCATCGGCGAGCGCCGTACGCGCCGCGACACCGTCGCCGAACTCCTGGACCAGGTCGCCCTGCCGAGCGACTACCTCGATCGCCGCCCGGCCGAGCTCTCCGGCGGCCAGCGCCAGCGCGTGGCCATTGCCCGCGCCCTGGCCCTGCGCCCGGAACTGCTGGTCCTCGACGAACCCGTCTCCGCCCTGGACGTCTCGGTGCAGGCCCAGATCCTGGAACTCCTGGAACGCCTGCAAGCCGAACTGCACCTGGCCTATCTGTTCATCTCCCACGATCTGGCCGTGGTCCGCCGCCTGGCCGACCGGGTCGCCGTCATGCGGCAGGGCGTGATCGTCGAAACAGCGCCCACCGCAGACATTTTCGATTCTCCGCGGCACGCCTACACGCGTGAGCTGCTCGCCGCCGTACCCGCCTTCGAAAGGACCGCCTGATGCCGCAACCCACACCGCTGCTCCTCGGCCTGGAACTGTCCGGCACCGGCGCGCACCCCGCCTCCTGGCGCCGCCCGGATTCGCGCGCCGAGGAGCTGTTCACCGCCGCCTACTGGCTCGGCGCCCTGCGCGGCGCCGAGGCGGCGGGGATCGACTTCGCCTTCCTGCCGGACTCTTTCGCGCTCCAGCAGGACGGGGCCAAGGGCCGCCTGGACGCGATCGCCGTGGCCGCGCGGGCCGCCGCGGCCACCCATCGCATCGGCCTCATCCCGCAGGCCCCGGTCACCCACACCGAGCCGTTCCATATCTCGAAGGCCATCGCCAGCCTCGACTTCGCCACCGTCGGCCGCGCCGGCTGGGAGGTGACCGTATCGGCGGGGCAGGCGGCGCTGTTCGGCCGCAAATCCGAACAGGATGAGCGATCGCGCTGGCACGAGGCCGAGGAGGCTGTCGAGGTGGTAGCCCGGCTGTGGGACAGCTGGGAGGACGACGCCGAGATCCGCGATCGGGCCACCGGCCGGTTCATCGACCGGGACAAGCTGCACTACATCGATTTCGAGGGCGACAACTTCTCGGTCAAGGGCCCGTCCATCACGCCCCGTCCGCCACAGGGGCAGCCGCTGGTGGCCGTGCGCGCCGCCGATCCGCACAGCACCCGGGTCGCGGTGCACCGCGCCGACCTCATCCGCATCACCGCCCCCGATCTCGCGTCCGCCGCCGCCACCCGCGCCGAGCTGCGCGCCGCCGTCACCGCGGCGGGGCGGGATGCCGATCGGGTGCGGATCCTGCTCGACGTGGACATCCACCTCGCGGCCACCCCCGACCGGGCGGCCGCCGAGGTCGCCCAGCTCGAGGACTGGGCCGCCAGCGCCGCGCCCGGCACCGTCTTCCATATCGGCACCCCCGCTGAATTGCGAGAGGTACTGCGGCAGATCGAAACCGGGTCCGTCGCCGATGGCGTGGTGCTGCGCCCTCTCGCGCTGCCCGCCGCGCTGCCGCACCTGTCCGCGCTCACCCCGACGCTGCGCGAACGCCTCGGCCTGCCCCGTCCCGCCAACCGCTACGCCCACGCCTGAGGAGAACCATGCCGGACCATCCGATACGCAAGCAGATTCACCTCGTCGCCCACTTCCCGGGCGTCAACCACCACACCGTGTGGACCGATCCGGACTCGGGCAGCCAGATCGACTTCGACTCCTTCGTGCACCTGGCGCGCACCGCCGAACGCGGGCTGTTCGACTTCTTCTTCCTGGCCGAGGGCCTGCGGCTGCGCGAACACCGGGGCCGCATCCACGACCTGGACGTGGTCGGCCGGCCCGACACGCTCGCCGTGCTCAATGCCCTGGCCGGGGTCACCACCCACCTCGGCCTGGCGGGCACCATCAACACCACTTTCAACGAACCCTTCGAGCTGGCAAAGCAATTCGCCTCCCTCGACCACCTCTCCGGCGGGCGCGCCGCCTGGAACGCCGTCACCTCCTCGGACGCCTTCACCGGCGAGAACTTCCGCCGCGGCGGCTATCTCGAGCACGCCAAGCGCTACACCCGCGCCGCCGAGGTCGTGGACGCCACCCGCGCGCTGTGGGACAGCTGGCCCGCGGACGCGCTGCTGGTCGACCGCGAGCACGGCGTCTTCGCCCGGCCCGCACCGACTGTCCGGTTCACCAGCGACCAGTTCGACATCGACGGCGAGTTCGTGCTGCCGCGCAGTCCGCAGGGCTATCCGGTGCAGATCCAGGCCGGCGATTCCGATGAGGGCCGCGAATTCGCCGCCGCCAAGGCCGATGTCATCTTCAGCGCGCACGGCGAGCTGGAGGACGGGCGGCAGTTCTATCGCGACGTCAAGGACCGGCTCGCCAAGTACGGCCGCCGCCGCGACGACCTGAAGATCCTGCCCGCCGCCGGTTTCGTGCTCGGCGATACGCCCGCCGAGGCCGCGGAGAACGCCCGCCGCATCCGCCGCCAGCAGGTGACGCCGCAGACCGCCATCGCCTTCCTGGAGCAGGTGTGGGGACGCGATCTGTCCGCCTACGACCCGGACGGCCCGCTGCCGGATATCGATCCGGTGGACAATGCGAGCATCACCCGCGGCCGGGTCCGGCATGCCAAAGATCCACTCGCCGTGGCGAACGCGTGGCGCGCCAAGGCCGAGGCCGGGAACCTCAGCATTCGCGAGCTGATCATCGAGACCACCGCCCGGCAGCAGTTCGTCGGCACCCCGCGCCAGGTCGCCGCCGATATCGACCACTACGTGCAGAGCGATGCCGCCGACGGTTTCGTCCTCGTCCCGCACCTCACCCCCACCGGGCTCGACGAATTCGTCGACAAGGTGATCCCCGAACTACAAGCGCTCGGCAGCTTCCGCACCGAGTACACCGGCCCGACCCTGCGTGACCACCTGGGTCTGCGGCATCCCCATCACGGCACCGAAGGAGTACGCGCATCATGACCGCAACCGTCACCGAATTCGAGCAGCAGTGGGCCGAGTGGCGCAGCGAGCGCGACCGCTGGGCGCGGCAGCCCTTGGGCTGGCTCAGCCTGACCGGGCTGCACTGGCTCGGCGAGGCCGGGGAAACCTTCGACGGCTTACCCGGCACGTGGCGGGCCGATGGTGAAAACGTCCATGTCACCGTCGAATCCGAACCGCGGCCGGGCGAGGGCGAACTGTGGTTCGACGGCCGGGTGCTGTCGGGCACGACCACGCTGACGCCGGGTGAGGGACAGCCCGGACTCGAGGTGACGACCGGGCAGCGGGTCATCGAAGTGATCCGCCGCAGTGGGCAATTCGCGCTCCGCATTCACGACCCGGTGGCGCCCACCCTGGCGTCCTTCACGGAAATCCCCGCGTACCAGGCGGATCCGCGCTGGGTCGTCACCGGCCGCTTCGAGCCGTACGAGGTCGCCCGGGTCGTCACCACCGGCGCGGTGGTCGACGGCCTGGTGCACCACCATCCGGCCACCGGCACCGTCACCTTCCGGCTCGGCGAGGCCGAACACCGGTTCATCGTATTCGGCAGCCACACCACGGGACTGCACGTCCTGTTCACCGACGCTACCAGCGGCGTCACCACCTACGGCGGAGCCCGTCGCCTCGACCTGCCCCGTCCCGGCGCGGACGGCGCGGTGGTGCTCGACTTCAACCGGGCCGCCAACCTGCCCTGCGCCTTCACCGACTACGCCACCTGCCCGGTCGCCCCCGCCGAGAACCGCCTCCCGCTGGCCGTCGAAGCGGGCGAACGGGATCCGCGCAAGGAGTTCACCGCATGACCATCCCGCTCTCGGTCCTGGACCTGTCCCCGATCAGCGCCGGATCCAGCGCCCGGCAGGCCCTGCGCAACACCATCGACCTGGCCCGGCACGCCGAACGCCTGGGCTACCAGCGCTTCTGGATCGCCGAACACCATTTCGCCGCGGTCGCCAGCGCCGCCCCGACCACGCTCATCGGGCTCATCGCCGCCGCCACCGAATCCATTCGCGTCGGCACCGCGGCCGTACAGCTGGGCCATCACACCTCCTCCTCGGTGGTAGAGGCGTTCGGCACGGTCGACGCGCTGTACCCCGGCCGCCTGGACCTCGGACTCGGTCGCTCCGGTCACCGGAGCGACCGCGTACGCCCCTCCGATGTGCCCCCGGCACCGGCCCCCGATCGGCCCGCCGAGGTCCGCGACGGGGTGGTCATCCCGCCGCCCTTCGCCCCGGGCCGAGTGCTCGATACCACCCGGTTCGCCGCCGGATTGGAGAACCTCTACCTGCCCGGCGCGCAGCCGCTGCCCTACACCCGGCAGGTGCAGCAGATCCGCGCGCTCCTCGACGGCACCTACACCTCTGCCGAGGGGGTGCCGCTGCGCGCGATTCCGGGGGAGGGCGCGGACGTGCAGCTCTGGCTGTTCGGCAGCAGCGGCGGCGAAAGCGCCCAGTTGGCAGGACAATTGGGGCTGCCGTTCGCGGCGAACTACCACGTTTCCCCGGGCACCATCGTGGAGACCGTGGAGTCCTACCGCGCCGCCTTCCGTCCCTCGGCCCGCTATCCCCGCCCCTATCTGGTGGTCTCGGCGGATGTGGTCGTCGCCGAGGACGATGCGACCGCGCGCTATCTGGCCTCCACCTACGGTCACTGGGTCCACAGCATTCGCAGCGGCGCCGGCGCGGCCGAATACCTGGATCCCGACACCGCGCCGCCGCTCTCCGCGGAGCAGCGCAGCCTGGTCGAGGATCGCGTGACCACCCAATTCGTCGGTTCGCCGGCCACGGTCGCCGAACGCCTGAGCGCTCTCCAGAAGCTCACCGGCGCGGACGAACTCCTCATCACCAGCGTCACGCACGATCACGAGGACCGCCTGAACTCGCACCGCCTGCTGGCGCGGGAATGGGGCCTGACCCACGTGCGCGCCGCCTGAGACGCTCCGCCGCTCGTCAGGGAAGGGGACTCCGGAAACGAGCGGCGGAGCACCGCACCGTGCGCTGGGCCGAGCGCGGTGCGGCACCGGAGCCGGGTCCGGACAGTGGACCGTCCGGGCCCGGCTCGCGGACATTCGCACGGACATCGGAGCACCAATCGCGGCGCAGTGCCACGACAGCGAAAATCCCCGCCGGACATGGTGTCCGGCGGGGATTCCCGGGTGCTCAGCGCGCGGTGCGGGTCGCCCGTCGCATGGCCGAGAGCGGGTCGGCGTAGAACACGCTCAGCGAGGTCACCGCGGCCGCGAACTCCTGCACCCGGCCACCGAAGCGGCTGATGCGCAGATCCGCGGCCGGCAGCGTGGTGCTCTCCGCGAACGCCTGCGCCACCCGCTCCATGCCGGGCCGGTAGCCGGTGAACGCCTGACCGCCCAGGATCACCCGCTCCGGATTGAACATATCGCGCACCAGAGCCGCTGCGCGGCCGAGGATTTCGGCCCGTTCCAGCAGCAGTTCCCGGGCCGGTGCGTTACCGGCGTCGGCAGCCCGGTACAGGTCGGTGACGAGCGGCCGGCGCGGCGCCTCCGGCCGGGGCAGAATGCCCTTGCGCACAGCGCGTTCCAGCAGCGCCCGCTCCCCGACGGTGGCCTCCAAGCAGCCGCGCCGGCCGCAGGTGCACTCCACGTCCGAGCCGGTCGGCAAGTGCGCGATCGAGCCCGGTCCATTCGCGGGCGTGTGCACCCGATCGTGCAAAGTGACTGCCACACCGGCGGTTTCGCGAGCATAGATGTAGAGGCTGCTGCCCGGGCGGGTCTCCTCGCCCGAATCCCGCCCCGCGAGCAGCAGTTCGGCGGCCGCCATGGCCTCCACATGCGTGGATACCGACACCGGCAGATCCAGCACGCTGCTGAACACCGCCGCCACCGGCGCGGCCTGCCAGCCCAGCCGCGGATGATCGACCTGCCCGGCGGTGGCCTCCACCCGACCGGCCAGGGCGACGCCGGTCCACAGCGGCTTGCGCCGCGGCAGCCGATCCAGGAAGGCCTTGGCGCTGCGCGCCACAATGGTCAGCGCCGCGTCCTGACCCGTTTGCGGCGTGGCGATTTCGAGCCCGCCGAGAATCCGCCCGGACAGATCGGCGGCCACGATGCGGGTGACCGTGGAGCCGATGTGCACGCCCAAGGTCACATACGAATCGGTATCGACCTCGAACGGCACCCGCGGCCGGCCGACCGCGCCGGACGCGGTGAGATCGGCCCGCTCGCGCAGCAGCCCCGCCGAAAGCAGCGCCGACACTTGGCGATTCACAGTGGCGATGCTCAGCCCGGTGGTCTGGGCGGCGATATCGCGGAACAGCGGTCCGCGAGTGGCGGCGCGCAGCACGGCGGCCGCCGGATTGTCGGTGATCCGCAGTTCCGGCGGCACCGCGGGCCGGGCCGGGGCCAGGCGCGCCGTGGTGACGGCGGCGGCCTTCGGACCGGCGATTTTCTGAGTTCGGTCGAGCGTGGGGGAAGACAAATTCGAATCCTTGCTGCGGTCCCACTGCGACGACAGGGAGACGGATGCCTACAGGAGCGATCAGCTGTGCAGCGAGGAACCCGGATACGGGTAATCCGGAATCAGTACTCGGCTGCGCGACGGCAGGAACAACACAGTTCCCGCTGACGCGGCAGCCGCACACCCAGCGCGACGGTCACATAGGTGACCCGCGCGGCCTTGGGGCGACTGGAAGACATGGGATCAAAGTTAACATCCGGCTCAGCCCAATAGGAAGCCGTGTGCGTTCCGCGCACGCCTTCCGGGACCCAGAACACTCGGGAAATGCCTGGTGCACACGCATTCCGATCACCGTGATTCGAAGCTGTGACCCGGCCCGCACGGGTGGCGCAATACCCCGATCCGGCGGCATTCCGGCAGGCCGCGCGCTCGGGCGGGCGGCGTAGAAGCTCACCGCCCCCGTGTCGGTCGCCGTGCGTTCGGGCCGGGCGGCCCGCATCGCCATTACTTTCTGAAACCGCAGGTCAACGGCGGAAAGGAGATGAGGATGCCGCCGGAACCGATACCGCTGCGCGCCCCGGTCCGCCGGGCCGATCGCGCCCGCCAGGTGGCCGATATCCTGCGCCAGCAGGTGCACGCCGGCGCATTCGACCGCGCGCTGCCCAGCGAGACGGAGCTGGCCGCCGAATTCACGGTCTCCCGCAATACCGTGCGCGACGCCCTCGCACTGCTCAAGGACGAGGGACTCATCGAACGCGCCCCCAAAGTCGGCACCCATGTCGCGCGCCGCAAATACGACCACGGTCTCGACGCCCTGCTCGGGCTGAAGGAAACCCTGCGCGGCCACGGCGAGGTCCGCAATGAGGTGCGCGCCGCGACTCGCGTCACACCGCCGGCCGCCGTCGCCCGGCGGTTGCGGCTCGAGCCCGGACAGCCCGCCATCTAAATCGAGCGGCTGCGCTGGTTCGGCGATCTGCCGCTCAGCCTGGACCTCACCTATCTGGTCCCGGATATCGGCGACGAGGTCATCACCCGGGATCTGGAGACGAACGACCTGTTCGCACTGATCGAGCAGATCAGCGGCGGACCGCTCGGCTCGGCCGAACTGGCCCTGGAGGCCATCACCGCCGACGCCCACTCCGCCGCCACCCTGCAACTTCCCGAGGGCGGCGCGCTGCTGTTGCTGGAGCGGCTCACCAAGCTCGAGGACGGCCGCCCGGTCGATCTCGAATACATCCGGATGCGCGGCGACCGGATCACCATGCGCGGCAGCCTCACCCGGCCGCCCGAACGCACCGATTGGAGGCTGACCTGACATGGCCCTGGTCAATCAGCGCACCGATGTTCCCGTGACCATCGACGAATCCCTGTGTATCCAGGGCTGCACGCTGTGCGTGGAGATCTGCCCGCTCGACTCGCTGGCCATCGATCCGGACAACGGCAAGGCGTACATGCACGTCGACGAGTGCTGGTACTGCGGCCCCTGCGCGGCGCGCTGTCCCACCGGCGCCGTGACCGTCAACATGCCCTACCTGCTTCGCTGAATACCTAGGAACACCCATGAAGTACCGCCCCGCCCGCCTGACCGCCGTCGCCATGGCCGCGGCCCTCGCGCTCACCGCCGCCGCCTGCTCCCAGGAGAGCACCGGCACCGGCGACACCGTCAAACTGGTCATCGGCTACCAGTCCAAGACCATCAACACCGTCACGGCGGGAACCCTGCTGAAGGCCAAGGGCTTTCTGGAACAGCGGCTCGGGAAGCTGACCGAGGCGGGCGGGCCCGAGTACCAGGTGGAGTGGCAGGACTACGACACCGGCGCGCCCATTACCGCGCAGATGGTGGCGGAGAAGATCGATATCGGCTCCATGGGCGATTACCCGTTGCTCATCAACGGTTCTCGCACGCAGGACAACGAGCGCGCCAAGACGGCGCTGGTGTCCATCACCGGCTACAACCCCAAGGGTGCGCTCAATATGGTTGTGGTGCCGCCCAATTCCACGGCGCGGACCTTGAATGATCTGGCGGGACAGAAGGTTTCGGCCAGCGTCGGCTCCGCCGGGCACGGGACCCTGGTGCAGGCGCTCACCCGCGCGGGCATCGACCCCAAAACCGGCGTCGAGGTGCTCAACCAGCAGCCGCAGATCGGCGCGTCCGCCCTGGAATCCGGTCAGGTGGCGGGACTGTCGCAGTTCGTGGCCTGGCCCGGTCTGCTGGTCTTCCAGAACAAGGCCAAGCTCCTCTACGACGGCGCCGAACTGAACGTTCCCACCTTCCACGGCGTGGTGGCGCGCCGCGATTACGCGAATCAGCACCCGGAGGTATTGAACGCCTTCCTGCAGGCGCAGCTCGACGCGACCGAGTTCCTCAACAAGCAGCCCCTGGAAGCGGCGAAGATCGTCGCCGACAGCTCCGGGCTGGCCCAGGAAGTCGTGTACCTCTACAACGGGCCGGGCGGCACCTCCTTCGACACCACGCCGAAGGCGAAACTCATCGCCGCGCTCCAGGATGATGTGCGCTACCTGAAGTCCATCGGCGACTTCGCCGACCTGGACATCGGCAAGTTCGTCGACCCCACCGCATTGCAGAAGGCGTTCGCCGAGCGCGGCCTGGACTACGCGGCCGAGCTGGCGAAGACGGTCAACCCGTCCCTCGTCTCCGGCACCGACCCGGTGAGCGGCAAGCCCGCCGACAACCCGGCGCTGGCCGGCGAGATCTGGTTGCAGGGCCGGGACGAGACCCAGCCCGCCGCCGATCCGACCAGCCTGCTGCGCGCCGTGAAACAGGCTCGCGCCGAAGGCAAGACCGTGCGCGCCGCCTACGTCCCGGATGCCGAGCTCGGCACTCGCTGGTTCGCCGACAAGGCCGTGTGGGTGCGCGACGGCGACACCTACCTGCCCTTCACGACCGCGGCGGCGGCCCAGCGCCATCTCGCCGCCCACCCGGCCGGTGCGACCGTCACCTACGAGCAGGCCGTGAGCGAGGTACGGCCGTGAGCGCCCATCCCGCCGGGCCGCCGCCCCGCGCACCGCTGAACGGCGAGGTGCTCGGATGAGTACGGTGACCGCCGTTCAGCCGGATAGCGCTGTGGCCCGGGCGATCTCGGCGCCGGCGGTCGCGCGGCTCCGGGCGGGCCGGGCGGTGTGGCGCTCTCGGGTGGTCCGGCTCGCGTCGGTGCTGGCGGCCATTGGCCTGTGGCAGGTGCTGACCAGCGGCGACGTCCGGCTGTGGGTGCGGTTCGACACGCTGCCGAGCGTCACCGAGATCGTGCGGGCATTCCGGCATCAGCTGGGGACCGAGGTCTACTACCTGGATCTGGGACAGTCGCTCATCCGGATCCTGTCCGGATTCGGGCTGGCGGCGGCGCTGGGCGTGAGTGCCGGTGTGGCGCTGGGGCGTTCGCGGTGGTTCGCCGACACGGTCGGACCGCTGACCGAGCTTACGCGGCCGATCCCGGCCATTGCCATTGTGCCGGTGGCGATTCTGCTCTTCCCGGACGATGAGGCCGGCATCGTGTTCATCACCTTTCTGGCGGCCTTCTTCCCGGTCATGGTGTCCACCCGGCATGCGGTGCGGGCGCTCCCCACGATCTGGGAGGATTCGGTGCGCACCCTGGGCGGCGGTCGCTGGGACGTGCTGCTGCGAGTCGTCTTGCCGGGCAGCCTGCCCGGAGTGTTCGGCGGCCTGTCGGTGGGGATCGGGGTCGCCTGGATCTGTGTGGTGTCCGCCGAAATGATCTCGGGGCGGCTCGGGGTCGGGTATCGGACCTGGCAGGCGTACACGATCGTCGACTATCCGGGGGTGTTCGTCGGGATCATCACCATCGGCGCACTGGGGTACGGCACCTCCGCGGCGGTGGAGCTGCTCGGCCGCCGAGTGACGCACTGGCTCCCGCGGGTGCAGGAGGCGGCCAAGTGAGCGGCATCGGAATGAGCTTGCGGCTGGATCGGATTCGACTGTCGTACACGGGTGCGCCGGTCATCGCGGAGCTGTCGCTGGACGTGCGGCCGGGTGAGATCCTGATCCTCACCGGGCCCTCCGGCTGCGGGAAATCCACGGTCCTGCGCGCGCTCGCGGGCTTGCTGCGACCGGACTCCGGCCGGGTGCTGGCCGATGACGTCGCGGTCGGCGGCACCTCCCGCGACCGGGCCGTGGTCTTCCAGGACAATGCGCTGCTGCCCTGGCGCACCGTGCGATCCAATATCGAACTCGCCCTGAAGCTGCGTGGTGAGCCGCGTGCCGGTCGAAAGGCCCAGGCGGAGCGCTGGATCGAGGAGATCGGCCTCACCGGGTTCGCGGACTTCCTGCCCAAGAGCCTCTCGGGCGGGATGCGGCAGCGAGTGCAGCTGGCGCGCGGACTGGCGGGTGCGCCGCGCGCGGCGCTCATGGACGAGCCCTTCGGCGCGCTCGATTCGCAGACCCGCGCCACCATGCAGCGGCTGCTCGTCGACACCTGGCGCACCCATCCGACCACCGTCGTCTTCGTCACCCACGATGTGGACGAGGCGCTGCTGCTCGGCGACCGGGTGGCCGTGCTCGGCCGCGCGGGCGAACCGCTGCGCGCACTGCTGGAGGTGCCGCAGCCGCGCGAACTCGGCGTCGACCGTTCCGGCCTGCGCGCCGAAATCATTACCGCGCTGGATCATTCGGGCGATCTCGCCGCGCTCTGAAGATTCTCGCTTCCTTCGATCGAATGCTGGTGTGCTCATGGAGATTCCCGATCTGGCGGATACCGTCCGACTCGACTGCGACGTGCTGGTGATCGGCGGCGGCACCGCGGGCACCATGGCCGCGCTCACCGCCGCCGAAGCGGGCGCGAACGTGCTGCTGCTGGAGAAGGCGCACGTCCGGCATTCGGGTGCGCTCGCCATGGGCATGGACGGCGTGAACAATGCCGTCATCCCCGGCAAGGCCGAACCCGAGGACTACGTCGCCGAGATCACCCGCGCCAATGACGGAATCGTCAACCAGCGCACCATCTATCAGACCGCCACCCGCGGCTTCGCCATGGTGCAGCGGCTCGAACGCTACGGGGTGAAGTTCGAGAAGGACGCGTACGGGGAGTACGCGGTGCGCCGGGTGCACCGGTCGGGCTCGTACGTGCTACCCATGCCGGAGGGCAAGGACGTCAAGAAGGCGCTGTATCGCGTGCTGCGGCAACGGAAGATGCGCGAACGGATCCGCATCGAGAACCGGCTCATGCCGGTGCGGGTGCTCACCGCGGACGGCCGGGCCGTCGGCGCGGCCGCATTGCACACGCGCACGGGGGAATTCGTGGCCGTAGCCGCCAAGGCCGTCATCCTGGCCACCGGACCGTGCGGACGGCTCGGGCTGCCCGCCTCGGGTTACCTGTACGGCACCTACGAGAACCCCACCAACGCCGGTGACGGCTACGCCATGGCCTACCACGCGGGCGCGGAGCTCTCGGGCATCGAATGCTTCCAGATCAACCCGCTCATCAAGGATTACAACGGGCCCGCCTGCGCGTATGTCGCCAATCCCTTCGGCGGCTACCAGGTCAACGCGCTCGGTGAACGCTTCGTCGACTCCGACTACTGGTCCGGGCAGATGATGTCGGAGGTGAAGCGGGAGATCGAATCCGCGCGCGGGCCCATCTATCTGAAGGTCTCGCACCTGCCGAAGGAAACCCTCGACGCGCTCGAAGGCATTCTGCACACCACCGAGCGCCCCACCCGCGGCACCTTCCACGCCAATCGCGGCCACGACTACCGCACCCACGACATCGAGATGCACATCTCCGAAATCGGCTTGTGCAGCGGGCATTCCGCCTCCGGAGTCTGGGTCGACGAACACGCCCGCACCACCGTCCCCGGCCTCTACGCCGCCGGCGACCTGGCCTGCGTGCCGCACAACTACATGATCGGGGCCTTCGTCTACGGCGATCTCGCGGGCGCGCACGCCGCCGCCACCCTCGCCGCCACCCCGGCTCCCGGAGAACTGCCCGCCGATCAGCTCGCCGCCGCCCACGAACTCGTCTACCGCCCGCTGCGCAATCCGGAGGGCCCGCCGCAGCAGCAGGTGGAGTACAAACTCCGCCGCTTCGTCAACGACTATGTGGCGCCGCCCAAGACGGCCACCAAGCTCTCCCTCGCCATCGAGACCTTCGATCGCATGCTCGGCGATCTCGAGACCATGGGCGCGCAGACCCCGCACGAGCTCATGCGCTGCGCCGAAGTCGGCTTCATCCGCGACTGCGCCGAAATGGCCGCGCGCTCCTCGCTGACCCGCACCGAATCCCGTTGGGGTCTCTACCACGAACGCGCCGATCTGCCCGAACGCGATGACGTCGAATGGCGCTACCACCTCAACCTGCGCAAGAACGCCGACGGGGAGATGGAATTCCTGAAGCGCCCGGTCGCACCGTATTTCGTGCCGGTGCCCGGCCTGGACGCACTGCCGTCGGACGAGACGGCCGTCCTCCCCGTGGCACAGCCCCCGCTCATCGGCAGCCCGCCCAATCTGGGCGAGGAGGCCCGGACACACCCCACGCCGGTGGCGGCCGAAGCGCAACGACAGACCCTCGCGCCGCGAATCGCCCTGCTGCTGGGCTTGGACGCACCCGATGTCGCCGAACTCGCCCCGTTCCTCGACGATCCGGACCCACAGGTGCGCGCTACCGCGCTGGCGGTGCTCACCGAGGGCGCCCCGGATGGTTTCGGCGACCGCCTCATCGCCGCCCTGGGCGATCCGGACGCCCAGGTCCGCGCCGCGGCCGTGGCCGGACTGCGCGAGCTGGTGGAAATCCTGCCCGCCGCCTCCGGACTCGCGGTGCACACCGAATCGCCCGATCCGCTGGTCCGCGCCGCCGTGGTGGATCTGCTGCGGGCGCTGCGCCGTGGCACACCCGAGCTGTTCGCCAAGGCCGCCGTCGATCCGGACCACCGGGTGCGCATCGAAGCCGTCAACGGCCTGGTCTCCCTGGACGATTGGCCCGCCCTGACCGGCGCCGCCCACGACGACAGCCGGGAGGTCCGCATTGCCGCCGCCCGCGGGCTGGCGACTATCGGGGCCGGTGGTCTGGACACGGTGCGCCTCCTGGTGGGCGACCGCGATCCGCTGGTCCGCGCCGCCGCCCTCACCGCCCTGTCCCGGCTCGGCACCGCCGACGACGCGCCCACCCTGGCCGCCGCGCTGCGGGACTCCGCCTGGCAGGTCCGCGAAGGCGCCGCCCGCGGACTACCTTCGGCCGGACCCGAACTGGCCGCCGAACCACTGCGCGCCGCCCTCGCCGACGTCCACCCGGACGTCCGCAAGGCCGCCGTCCTCACCCTCACCACCTGGCCGGAGAACGACTCCGCCCGAACCGCTTTGGAAACCGCCCTCACCGACACCGACGCGGACGTCCGGGCGTACGCGCGACGAGCCCTCGCAGTGCACTCGGGCGCATGATTCTGGGCCGCTGGGCCGCAGGAATGTGGGGTTGGCGTGGTTGCGGGCGTGGGGTTTCAGGGGCGACAGCCCCTGAGGGCCCCCGAGAGCGGGGGCCTATCCAACCCTATTCGGCGAACAAGCCCTCCACGGCCGTAATGAAATACGGGAAGTGGCTCGCGAATCGGTGCAGGTTCTGATCGCCGTCGAAGCCGCCGAACCAGTACAGGCCGGGTACGCCGTCGTCACTCGGATTCAGGTCCCGCCATACGCGCACCCAGTGATCGCCGCGCCGCCCGGCCACCATGAACGGCAGGCCGCGCGAGAACATGAGCTCCTGGTACGGCTCGGGAACACGGTGCGGGACAGTCCCGTCCAGGGCGCGCACCATGCCCTGCACCCGGGTCGCCATATCCCGGCCGAGCGCGGTGCGTGCGGGCAGATAGCGGGGGAGCAGCAGGGCCGCCACGCCGCCGAGGGCGATGGCCACACCCACCAGGGCGTGGCCCGGGCCGAGCGCCAGCACCACGGTCGCGATCGCACCGGCCGCGATCAGCCCGACGCCGAGCCAGAATTCGAAGCCGCGCCGGGAGCGGTCGATGAAGGCGCCGCGCGCGGTGGCATCGTCGATCAGCGCCTTGCGCACCTGCGCCACGGGGAGCTTCCCGCGCAGTTCCGACAGCAGCACCGCGTCGGCGCCCTCCGGCAGCAGCGCCGCGTAGACGGCGCGTTCGTAGCCGGTCAGCTGCTCGTCCGGCGGGTTCATGCGGGAGAAGCGCCAGTCCGAATCACCGGCCACCGCTACCCAGATATAGCTGCGCACAGCCAGATCCACGATGGTGGCGGCCATGTCCCAGGAGTCCACATAGCCGTCCACCAGTAGTCCGGCCATACCCGGGGTCACACCGTCCGGAGAGGCGAACTGGGCCCGATCACCGTCGCGCTGAAGCGGATCCAGTATGTCGTCATCGCCGGGCGTGGCTCGCCGCGCCCACACCACGTACCCGGCGGCGGCCGCCAGACCCGCCAGCAGCACGCCGAAGGCGGCCAGCACGGGACCCGTTACCGAGAACGGGCCGGGCGCAGTGTCGTCCTGGATATCGGCATTGGCCTCGACCGTGCCCGGCGGGAGCTGCAGCGTCACATCGAGCACGTCGCCCTTGCGCAGATCGGTCTTCTCCAGATGCGCGACCCCGTCCGGTTCGACGCGAATATCCGCGCAGTCCTGCGGATTTCCCGGCGGCCCGATGGTGCACTTCGTCACGCCCATCCGGAAGTCGGGACCGGTCACCGTCGCGCTGATCGACGCCACATCGGTGTTCAGCACCCCGGTCCAGTGGAAAACCTGTGCGCCCGAGGCATTGCTGACCGTCTTGTGCACCGTGTACTTGACGGTCACCGATCGGGGCCGCGCCACAATGGTGAACCGGTCGTCGCCAACGGTCGCCTCACCATCACCGGAGGCCTGCACATCGGTGACCTCGAAGCGGCGCTGCACGCCTTCGGCGATCTGCACCCGCAGCGGCAGCACCTGCCGGAATTCGCCGCCCTCGGGTACTTCCACGGTTTCGGTGACACGCAACAGCCCGTCGTCACCGAGATCCACCTCGGCGACGATCCGCACCCCGTCCGCCTGCGCCCGGGCGGCCGGCGCGGCCACCCCTAGCAATGTCAGCAACAGCGCGACGAGGGCAGCCCCCCGAAAAATCCGCATGGAAGGCTACTTTAGACAGCTTGCTATCCTTCCGAAGCGGCTGTCGGTTGTCTCTGAGAACGAGGGGGTGCGGGGGGATGACTCGCCCACCGTCCGGACAAGGACCCAACCCAGCCGGTGGACGGCCTCCGCAACCGGGCCCCTGGCCCCCGCCGCCGCAGCAATCACCCCGCCAAGCACAGGGACCCGGATATCCCCAGGGCCCGGGATATCCGCAGCGCCCGTGGCAGCCGCAGGGGCCGGGACAACCGCAGCAGCCGCGGCAGCCCCAGGGCCCGGGATATCCGCAGCGGCCCGGACAGTCACCCGCGCAAGGCTTTCCGCAGGTACCGGGGTATCCCCAGCGTCCGGGCTACCCGCCGCCCGGCTACCGCGCCCCCGCCGGCTACGGCGCTGCGGGCCACGCGCCACCGCGGCAACCCGGCTACCGCCCGCCCATGCCGCCGCCCGCCGCCGCCACTCCGGTCGGCGCGGCCCACACCCCGCCCCCGCCGCCGCGGCGCCGGCGCTGGGGCACCCTGCTGCTCATTCTCGTCATCCTGGTGACCAGCGTGGTGCTGCGCGCCGCGTTCAAGAACGGCCTGAACGCGCTCGGCTCCGGCGATTCCGTCCAGACCACTTACGATCCGGAACCGGGCGGCGCGAGCCTCGGCGTGGCCGACACCGCGAACAACCCCTTGGTCACCGATACCGATCTCACCCTGCTGCCCGCGCGCTGCGCCTACTCCGCCTGGGGCACCGACGTGAGCACCGCGCGCACCTTCTTCGAAACCGCCGCGGGGTGTTTGGAGAGCGCGTGGCAGCCCGCCTTCGCGGAGGCCGGGCTGGCCTTCGATCCGCCGAAGCTCATGGTCTCCGCCGACACCAGCGGCATCACCACCCTGTGCACCGGCAACAGCAGCAATTTCGCCGCCTTCTACTGCTCGGCCGACAAGACCATCTACATGCCGATCAGCCAGCTGCAGACCGATCTGTTCGGCAACAACTGGGTCGTCTACCTGTCGGTCTTCGCCCACGAGTACGGCCATCACGTCCAGGCGCAATCCGGCATCCTCGGCAAGGTGCACACCGAGCGCCGTCAGGCCGGCGCGCGCAGCGACCTCGGCCTGGAACTGTCGCGCCGCACCGAACTTCAGGCCAACTGCTTCGACGGCATGTACCTGTCGTCCTCCTCGCACGGCGGTTCGCTGACCTCGGCGCAGATCAGCGTCGCGCGCAATGACGCCTACGGCCGCGGCGACGCCCCCGGGGACATGCGCGACCACGGCACCTCGGAGAACGGCGGGGCCTGGTTCGAAATCGGCTACGACAAGAACCTCACCTTCGAGTGCAATACCTTCAACGCCCCCGCGGCCAAGGTGAAGTGACCCGAAAGCGGAAGGGCGGCAGGTCTTTCGACCTGCCGCCCTGCTTCCACCGCTCGCGCTAGTGCCCGAACGGCCCCTCACCGAGCTTGCGCGGCCCATGGCCGTGCCCGCTCACACCTTCCGCGTACGCGGTCTCCGCGTGCAGCGCGAAGTCGATACCGGAGATCTCCTCCTCCTTGCCGACCCGGAAGCCGATCACCAGGTCGATGACCTTGCCCAGCGCATACGACACACCGAATGCGAAGGCCGCCACCGCGACAACGCCCACCGCCTGCTTGCCGAGCTGGCCCAGCCCGCCGCCGTAGAGCAGCCCCTCCGCGCCGCCCTCGCCGGTCATGGCCTGATTGGCGAGCAGCCCGATCAGCAGCGTGCCGACCACGCCGCCCATGAAGTGCACGCCCACCACGTCGAGCGAATCGTCGTAGCCGCCCTTGAACTTCCAGCCCACCGCGAACGAGCACACCACGCCCGCGACCAGGCCCACGATCAGCGCGCCCATGGTGTTCACGTACCCGCAGGACGGGGTGATGGCCACCAGGCCCGCCACCGCGCCGGAGGCCGCGCCGAAGGTGGTCGGCCGGCCGTCGCGCACCTGTTCCACCACCAGCCAGCCCAGCATGCCGAGGCAGCCGGCGACGAGGGTGTTCAGGAAGACCGCCGCGGCGGTTCCATTGGCCGCCAACGCCGAACCGGCATTGAACCCGAACCAGCCGAACCACAGCAGGCCCGCGCCCAGCAGCACGAACGGCAGATTGTGCGGGCGCATGGCATCGGTCTTGAAGCCGATGCGCGGACCCAGCACCAGGGCCAGCGCCAGCGCCGAAGCGCCGGAAGCGATCTCGACGACCAGGCCGCCCGCGTAGTCCAGCGCGCCGAACTTGGTCAGCCAGCCGTCCGGGGTCCACACCCAGTGCGCGATGGGCGCGTACACCAGCAGCGCCCACACCGGCACGAAGACCATCCACGCGGAGAACTTGGCGCGATCGGCGATGGCGCCGCTCACCAGGGCGATGGTCAGAATGGCGAAGGTCAGCTGGAAGGTGACGTAGAGCAGTTCCGGGATGGCGGTGTTCTCCCGCACCGTGGACGGGTCGATGCCCGACAGCCCGAAGAACTCGAAATTGCCGATGAGCCCGCCGCCGGCGTCTTCGCCGAAGGCGAAGCTGTATCCGGCCAGCAGCCACACCACCGTCACCAGCGGAATGGAGATGAAGCTCATCATCAGCATGTTGAGCACACCGCTGGACCGCACCATGCCGCCGTAGAAGATCGCCAGGCCCGGCGTCATGAGCAGCACCATGGCCGTGGCCGCGAGCAGCCACGCCGTTGCCGCCGGATCGATGGTAAAGGTCATGTTGGGGGTAACTCCTTCCGCGCGTGATCGCGTTGCACGGAAGTTACCTTTTCCTCACGTTTCGGCGCTGTTACGAAAATGAGGACTTGGATACGTGTCTGTAACAGGTCTAGCTGCGACGATCCCGGCTCTTGCGGCCGAGCGCGCGCAATCCGCGAGGTCCGGCCACGGGCAGGCCGTCGTCGAGGCCCATCCATTCGGCGGTGGTGAGCCACTGCTGCTGGGAGCGGGCGTCGGCAGTGTCGTTGAACACGCGGCGGCCGCGATCGTCGCGCAGTTCGTAGGCGAGCACCGACCAGCGCGGCGGGCGGCCGTGCTCGGCCACTTGATCCCGCAGATACGCCGCGACCAGGGTGCCGATGGTATTCACCGGGCGTAGCGAAACCCGATTTCCATAACGCGCGGCGTGGAAACGCCTTCCTGCGCACAGGGATCGGGGAGCGGCGTTATAGGCGATCCAGCCGGCGCGCTGTGCGCGCTCGATCAACCACAAATGTTTGACGGCGGTCGGCGGAATGTTGCCGACGCGATCGCGAATGAGATTGAAAACCGGTTCGGAAAGCAGAATGTCGCGACGGGTGGGACCGGTTCCGTGCGCGGTCCAATATTCGTCGGTCAGCTTGGCGAGCACCCGGCCGAAATCGTCGATGCTGCGCTGGGCGCGGCGGCCCAGGCGTTCGATGCGCTCGGCCTCGGCGCGCATGTCGTTCTGCACGATGAGGGTGTTGATGGCCGCCATGGTCGGCACCTGGCCGCGTTCCAGCAGCTCCAGAATGGCATTGGCGGTGGCCGGATCGGCGGCGGCGGAGACCGGTAGCGAATCACGCTTGAGGTCGTAATCCTGCGGGGCGATGGCTCGGCTGAGCAGATCGACGGCGGCGGTGTTACCCGCGAAGTCGGTGCTGGAGAGCCAGGCTGCGGCGATGACGTCGTGCTGCGGCACCAGGGCGATTCCTCCGGGAGATTTGGTTGTGCCCCGGTCGGGATGAGGGACCGGCCGGGGCCACCAACCTGATGAAGGTTTGGCTACCGAAGTTGCCGATGTCCACGGTAGCCAAACGATTGCGATCTTGCTGCATCGGTTGATGGGATCGTTATGTCGGCTCTGCGGAGTTGAAACCGAACGCGCATCAGTAAATGGTGATCTTGGGTGGAAGACGCGTCCGGCTATGCCTTTTCTGAAATCGCGCTGAGAATTTGCTCGACATGATCACAAACTTTGCGGTCGGTCTCGGGCGTTTTGAACGGGCGACCGGAATGCATGTGATTTGAATCACAGGTTTGGATGTCCAGACTGGATGAACCCAGCAATCCGGACAACCGGCGAGCCGATCGGATGCCGCGCGGGCAGCGAATCGCTCGATGTCGCCCCTACTCGGTACCCTCGGGCCGTGGCTCTGTACCGGAAGTACCGACCGGCAACGTTCGCTGAAGTGGTGGGGCAGGAGCACGTCACCGATCCCCTGAGCACCGCGCTCGACACCGGCCGGATCAGTCATGCCTATTTGTTCTCGGGCCCGCGCGGTTGCGGCAAGACCTCCTCCGCGCGCATCCTCGCGCGCTCGCTGAACTGCGTCGAGGGCCCGACCTCCACGCCGTGCGGCGTCTGCCCCTCATGCGTGGCGCTGGGCCCGGGCGGCTCCGGCAATCTCGATGTCATCGAACTCGACGCCGCGAGCCACGGCGGCGTCGACGACACCCGCGAACTGCGCGACCGCGCCTTCTACGCCCCCGCCGAATCCCGCTACCGCGTCTTCATTGTCGACGAGGCGCACATGGTGACCACCGCGGGCTTCAACGCGCTGCTCAAGATCGTCGAAGAGCCGCCCGCCCACCTCATCTTCGTCTTCGCCACCACGGAACCGGACAAGGTCCTGCCGACCATCCGCTCCCGCACCCACCACTACCCCTTCCGCCTGCTCCCGCCCGCCACCATGCGCGGCCTGCTCGGCAAGATCTGCGAGCAGGAGAACGTCCAGGTCGAAGAGTCGGTCTACCCCTTGGTCATCCGCGCCGGCGGCGGCTCCCCCCGCGACAGCCTCAGCGTCCTCGACCAGCTCCTCGCCGGCGCCGGCCCCGAAGGCGTCACCTACCCCCGCGCCGTGGCCCTCCTCGGCGTCACCGACGTAGCCCTCATCGACAGCGCGATCGAGGCCCTCGCCGCCGCCGACGGCGCGGCCCTGTTCTCCGCCATCGACCACGTCGTCGAGGCCGGCCACGACCCCCGCCGCTTCGCCACCGACCTCCTCGAGCGCCTCCGCGACCTCATCCTGCTGCGCGCCGTCCCCGACGCCGCCGACCGCAACCTCGTCACCGGTCCCGGCGACGTCCTCGACCGCATGCGCGACCAGGCCACCCGCATCGGCCCGGCCACCCTCGCCCGCTATGCCGAACTCCTGCACGAGGGCCTCGGCGACATGCGCGGCGCGACGGCCCCCCGCCTCCTGCTCGAGGTCATCGCCGCCCGCATGCTCCTCCCCGCCGTCTCCGACGCCGAAACGGCCACCCTGCAACGCCTGGAAACCCTGGAACGTCGCGTAGCAAGCGGCCCCATCCCGGCCGCCGCCCAGTCCGCGGCCCCTGCAGCCGCGCCGGCTTCCGCCGCGCCGACCGCCCCGCAGGCCCCTGCCTCCGGCGAACCGCGGCGTCGCGGCGCGGAGGCGCTTGCCGCCCTGCGGGAAAGCCGCTCCGGCAAGGGAGCGGCGTCCAGCGCGTCCGCACCGGTTCAGCCATCCGTGCCCAACCAGGCTGCCGCGGACGGGAATCCGAGCCATGCCGGACAAGCCCCCGCGCCACAGGCGTCGGCTCCCGCTCAGCAACCGCAGGCCTCCGCGGGTGGGACGGCGGCCGGCGCTGGATCCGCTCACTCGACAGCAGAGGCCACAGCGGCGGCGCCGCAAGGAGATTCGCCGGAGCCCAGCCGCCCGGCCACGGTCCGGCCGCCCGAGATGAACGCGGTGGGAGCCGTCCCCGCCGAAGTCGCACCGGTGCCGTCGGCCCGCGCGGGTGAAGACGCCGCCTCCCAGCACGCCGCCGCGCCTGCGCCGAGCGCTGCCGCCCCATCCACGGCGGCGGCCGGCTCGCAGATCGGTACCACGTCCGCCGAAGGGGCGTCGGCCGTGTCGCCCAATGCCCCGGCTCCGGCAAATGAAGGCAGTGAGCCGCCACAGGTTTCCCGATCCGCGTCGGCTTCGCTGCCTTCGCGGCCCGATGGCTCGGCGAACACTCCTCCTCACGGGACGGCGTCTGCGCCGACGCCCGTAGCGGCTGTCCCTTCCGCCGAGGCGCAGTCTCCGGGCGGACAGTTCGCGTCGGAGAGCGCAGCGGTGGCCCCGGACCGGATGGCCTTCTCGACGCAGCAGTCGGCGGTGGCTCCCGACACGACCGCTGCCGCCGCCGGGGCGGGTGCGCCCGCGCCATCCGCGCAGGCGCCTGCCGAAGTGGCGCCCGAACCCGGTTCCGCGGCGGTCGGTTTCGAGGAAACCGCTGCCCCGCAGGCGGCGCTGCCCGCCGACGCGGTCGCTGCGGGCGACGTCGATCCGAGCGATGTCAGCGATGTCGAAGCCTCGGGTGGCGCGCCCGCGGGTGCGGTGGATTCCACTGAAATGGCCGGTCTGTCCGGGGCGGATGTGCTGCGGGAGATCGAGGGGGCCTGGGCGGATATTCGGGCCAAGGTGCGGGAGTTCGGGTCGGCGGCGGTGCAGGCGCTGTTGTCGGGCGGAACGGTGCTGCGGGTCGAGGGGGAGACGATCGTCTTCGGGCATCAGCATGCGCCGTTGGCGCAGCGGTTGTCGCAGCCGGCGAACCTCGATGCGGTGCGGTCGGCGGTGCGGGCCGTGCTGGGGCGTGAGCACGACATCAAGTGGGAGGTCGGGGGTTCCGGGCCCGCCGGCGCGGGGCGCGGGGCGGGGGCCGGGCCGGGGGGCGGCGGTAAGAGCGCGCCCAAGAAGGAGGCTCCGCGGTTCTCGCGGCCGAGTCAGGCGAAGGCGGCGGGGAGTGCGGCCGCCACGGTTGCCGCGCCCGCGAATGCGGGTGGGTGGGGGACCCCTACCGCAGGGGGTGTGGACAGCGATTCGGGGAATGCCGGGCGGGGTGGATCCGGGGCCGCGGCGGCGCCGCCGGAGGACGATATTCCGCTGCCTGACGGGCCGGACCTTCCGGACGATCCCGGGGCGGGGGACTACTCGTCGGTAGGTTATGACGGCGTCCCACCTGCTACTACGGAGGAAGAGGAGCGGGAGATGTTGGCGGACGCGGCGCGGCCGGTGCCGGCCGAGGAACGCCGCGACCCGGATGAGGTGGCCTTGGAACTGTTGCGGTCGGAATTGGGAGCTACGCCTCTGGAGGGTTGACAGTTCCCCTGTGAGGCACATTAAGTTAACCGGAGTTCGCACTCGGCGGTACTATGATCGGGTGGCCGTGAGTATCGGTTGGCGAGGGTTCTAAGGTATGCCCAGGCGTACGGGCTGCCAGAGCGCACGTCGGCCGGTTCATGAGGCTGTTTGTACAGCGTCAGGACGGTCGGTCGACAGGCCGATCGGGCAGGGTTACCCGCGGCCGCCCGCACAACGCGGTGTCGGCGCACCTTGAGGAAGGAAAACTCCGATATGACCACAGAGGCCTACATTTACGAGGCCATCCGCACCCCGCGCGGCCGCAACAAGAAGGGGTCGCTGCATTCGGTCAAGCCGATCGATCTGACCACCGGTCTGGTCGAGGAGCTGCGGAACCGTTACCCGAACCTCGATGAGGATCGGATTTCGGACATCATCCTGGGTGTCGTCTCCCCCGTGGCCGACCAGGGCGCCGATATCGCCCGCACCACCGTGCTGGCCGCCGGCCTGCCCGACACCGTCGGCGGCGTGCAGATCAACCGCTTCTGCGCCTCCGGCCTGGAGGCCGTGAACCTGGCCGCCCAGAAGGTGCGCTCCGGCTTCGAGGACCTGGTCATCGCCGGCGGCGTGGAGTCCATGTCCCGCGTGCCGATGGGCTCCGACGGCGGCGCCATGTTCATGGACCCGGCCACCGCGTACCCGAACTACATTGTGCCGCAGGGCATCTCGGCCGACCTCATTGCCACCATCGAGGGCTTCACCCGCGATGACGTGGACGCCTACGCCGTGCGCTCGCAGGACCTGGCCGCCAACGCCTGGAAGAACGGCTACTTCAAGAACTCCGTCGTTCCGGTCAAGGACATCAACGGCCTGACCGTGCTGGACAACGACGAGCACATGCGCCCCGGCACCACCGCCGAGGACCTGGCCAAGCTGAACCCGGCCTTCGCCGGCATCGGCGACATGGGCGGCTTCGACGCCGTGGCCATGCAGCGCTACACCTACGTCGAGAAGATCGACCACGTGCACCACGGCGGCAACAGCTCGGGCATCGTCGACGGCGCCGCGCTGGTGCTGGTCGGCTCCGAGGAGGCCGGCAAGGCTTCGGGCCTGACCCCGCGCGCCCGCATCGTGTCCACCGGCATCTCCGGCGCCGACGCCACCATCATGCTGACCGGTCCGACCCCGGCCGCCGAGAAGGCGCTGGCCAAGGCGGGCCTGAAGCGTGAAGACATCGACATCTACGAGATCAACGAGGCCTTCGCCTCCGTCGTGCTGAAGTTCCAGAAGGATCTGCAGATCCCGGACGAGAAGCTGAACGTCAACGGTGGCGCCATCGCCATGGGCCACCCGCTGGGCGCCACCGGCGCCATGATCACCGGCACCGTGGTCGACGAGCTGCACCGTCGCAACGCCCGCTACGGCCTGATCACCCTGTGCATCGGCGGCGGCATGGGCGTCGCCACCATCATCGAGCGCGTCTGACGCCCAGCCACCACGACTTTCGGGAGAACGAAACACGATGACTGAGAACATGATCAGCTGGGAGAAGGACGCCGACGGCATCGTCGTGCTGACCATGGACGACCCCAACCAGGGCGCCAACACCATGAACCAGCTCTACAAGGACTCCATGCGGGCCACCGTGGACCGCCTGGTCGCCGAGAAGGACGACATCACCGGTGTCGTGCTGACCTCCGCGAAGAAGACCTTCTTCGCCGGCGGCGACCTGAAGAACATGATGCAGACCGGCCCGGACGACGCCGCCGCCATCATGGAGGAGCTCACCTTCATCAAGAGCGACCTGCGTCGCCTCGAGCAGCTGGGCAAGCCGGTCGTCTCGGCGATCAACGGCGCCGCCCTGGGCGGCGGCCTGGAGATCACCCTGGCCACCCACTACCGCATCGCGGCCGATGTGAAGGGCCTGAAGATCGGCCTGCCCGAGGTGAAGCTGGGCCTGCTGCCCGCCGGCGGCGGCGTCACCCGCATCACCCGCATGCTGGGCATCGCCAACGGCCTGATGGGCGTGCTGCTGCAGGGCAACGAGTTCAACGCGCAGAAGGCCAAGGCCACCGGCCTGGTCAACGAGGTCGTGGGCTCGGTCGAGGAGCTGGTCCCGGCCGCCAAGGCGTGGATCAAGGCCAACCCGGACAAGGGCGTGCAGCCGTGGGACGTCAAGGGATTCAAGATCCCGGGCGGCACCCCGACCACCCCGTCGCTGGCCGCCAACCTGCCGGCCTTCCCGGCCAACCTGCGCAAGCAGCTCAAGGGCCAGAACATGCCGGCCCCGCAGGCCATCATGGCCGCCGCGGTCGAGGGCGCCCAGGTCGATTTCGACAATGCCTCGCTCATCGAGTCGCGCTACTTCGTCTCGCTGCTGACCGGCCCGGTCGCGAAGAACATGATCCAGGCGTTCTTCTTCGACCTGCAGTCGATCAACAACGGCGGTTCGCGTCCCAAGGACGTGCCGAAGCGTGAGATCAAGAAGGTCGGCGTGATCGGCGCGGGCATGATGGGCGCGGGCATCGCGTACGTCACCGCCAAGGCCGGCATCGACGTCGTCCTCAAGGACGTCACCATCGAGGCCGCCAACAAGGGCAAGAACTACTCCGAGAAGCTCGAGGAGAAGGCCCTCTCGCGTGGCAAGACCACCGAGGAGAAGTCCAAGGCGCTGCTGGATCGCATCAAGCCGACCGCCGACGCCGCCGACTTCGCGGGCGTGGACTTCGTCATCGAGGCCGTGTTCGAGAACCCGGAGCTCAAGGCCAAGGTCTTCGGCGAGATCGAGGACATCGTGGACGCCGACGCGCTGCTCGGCTCCAACACCTCGACCCTGCCCATCACCCTGCTGGCCAATGGCGTGAAGCGGGCCGAGGACTTCATCGGCATCCACTTCTTCTCGCCGGTCGACAAGATGCCGCTGGTCGAGATCATCAAGGGCGAGAAGACCTCCGACGAGGCGCTGGCCCGGGTGTACGACTACACCCTCGCCATCCGCAAGACCCCGATCGTGGTCAACGACTCGCGTGGCTTCTACACCTCGCGCGTCATCGGCAAGTTCATCAACGAGGCCATCAAGATGCTGGCCGAGGGCGTGGACCCGCAGACCATCGAGCAGGCCGGTCTGCAGGCGGGCTACCCGGCGGCGCCGCTGAAGCTGTCGGACGAGCTGAACTTCACCACCATGCAGAAGATCTACAAGGAGACCGCCGAGGCCATCGTGGCCGCCGGTGGCGAGATCGATGCCGCGTCGGCCGCGACCGCCGGCATCCTCGACAAGCTGGTGGGCGAGTTCGACCGCAAGGGCAAGGCCGGCGGCGCGGGCTTCTACGACTACGTGGACGGCAAGGCCACGGGTCTGTGGGCCGAGCTGCGCTCGCTGTTCAACACCTCGCGTGAGCTGCCCGAGGGCGTCACCTTCGACGACCTGAAGGACCGCATGCTCTTCGCCGAGGCCATCGAGACCCAGAAGTGCTTCGACGAGGGTGTGCTGACCACCACCGCCGACGCCAATATCGGCTCGATCTTCGGCATCGGCTACCCGGCCTGGACCGGTGGCACCCACCAGTTCATCGTCGGCTACCCGGGTGGACAGGAAGGCTTCGTCGCGCGCGCCGACGAGCTGGCCGCCAAGTTCGGCGACCGCTTCCAGGTGCCCGCCTCGCTGCGCAAGTAATACGGCGCTGCGGCGCTGAAACACCCGGCCCGGGTCGCGATCATCGCGGCCCGGGCCGGGGCGTTTCCGGGGGAGGCCCGGTGACCGGGCCTGACATGCGGAGGTGCACCGAATCCTCAACGCACATGTGCGTGTCGCGCTACGTTTGGTGGAGTGCGGGTGACGCCGACCACCCGTAGGTTCGGTACGCGCACTTCCAGGTTCGAGGTGGCCAGATGAATCCACAGGCGCGCCCGGGGGGCACCGGGGGCGACTCGACGCGAGCCGAGTCCGCCACCGAGGGGTTCGTGCCCATGAGCATCACCGATGAACTCGAGGCCATGGGGCTGGGCGAGGCCGAGGAGATCGGGCGGGGCGGGTTCGGCATCGTATTCCGTTGTGCGCAAAGGGCACTGGACCGCATCGTGGCGGTGAAGGTGCTGTCCTCGGAGATCGACGAGGAGAGCCGGGAGCGGTTCCTGCGCGAGGAACAGGCCATGGGGCGGCTGTCCGGGCATCCGAATATCGTCGACATCCTGCAGGTGGACGTGACCCCGACGGGGCGGCCGTTCATTGTCATGCAGTACGCCACGCACGGGTCGCTGGAACGGCTGGTCCGCGAGAACGGCCCGTTGACCTGGTCGGATTCCCTGCGGGTCGGGGTGAAGCTGGCGGGCGCCATCGAGACCGCGCATCGCGTGCAGGTGCTGCACCGGGATGTGAAGCCGGCGAACGTGCTGTTGAGCCGGTACGGGGAGCCGCAGCTCACCGATTTCGGAATCGCCCGCATCCCAGGGGGTTTCCGCACTTCCACCAGCATGATCACCGGGTCCCCGGCATTCACGGCCCCCGAAGTGCTCAAGGGCGAGGAACCGACCGTCCGCTCGGATGTATACGGTCTCGGATCCACATTGTTCGCATTACTGACCGGTCACGCCGCCTATGAACGGCAGGCGGGAGAGAAGGTCGTCGCGCAGTTCCTGCGCATCACCAGTCAACCGCTGCCGGATCTGCGGGAGCTGGAGATACCGGCCGACGTGGCCGCGGCCATCGAGGCCGCCATGTCCCCGGATCCGGAGAAGCGGCCCGGATCGGCGGTGGAATTCGGGGACATGCTGCGCGCCATCCAATCCGAGCACGGTCAGGTGCCCGATGAGATGGCCCTGCTGGACGGGGACGGGAGCGCCGGGGACGGCCCGGATCCCGGTGCGACCCAGCACTATTCGCGACAGCGCACCGGCACCGTGGTGACCGCGCCGCGCAATCGCTCACTGAGCCTGCGGCCGTCCGGCCCGGCGGCGAGCGGAATCTTCCCGGCAATGGGCGGCACCGGGACGACATTGCCGCCCACGGCCATGACGAAATTCCGGCCGCCGCGACCGGCGCGGGAACCGGTGCTGCGCCCGCGGCTGCTGGAACCGCTGCGCGCCGGGGGGCGGCGACGGCTCGCGGTCGTCCACGGTCCGGCGGGCTTCGGCAAGAGCACCCTGGCCGCGCAGTGGTGCGCCGAGCTCACCGATCGCGGTATCCCGGTGGCCTGGATCGGCATCGACCGCGGCGACGACAACGAGGTGTGGCTGCTCGCGCACATCATCGCCGCCATCCGCAAGGTCCGCCCGGACCTCGGGGCCGGACTGGAGCAGGTGCTCGAGGAGCGGCCCGCCGAGGCGGTGTCCTACGCGGTGACCGCGCTCATCGACGAGGTGCACGCCAGTGGTTCGGCCGTCGTGGTGATGGTGGACGACTGGCATCGCGTCACCGACGCCGGGGCGCACCGGGTGCTGGAGTCGCTGCTCGACAGCGGCTGCCACCATTTGCGTTTCGTGATCACCAGCCGGGAGCGCGCCGGGCTGCCGCTCAACCGCATGCAGGTGGCCGACGAACTGGTCGAGATCGGGTCCGGGCAGTTGCGTCTCACCGAGGAGGAGACGCGGCAGATTCTGGTGGACCGCACCGGGCTCGAGCTCACCGACCGGCAGGTCGAGCAGATCCACACCGCCACCGACGGCTGGCCGGCGGCCATTCAATTCGCGAGCCTGTCGCTGCGCGCCGCGGACCAGGATCCGGATCAGCTCATCGCCCGATTGTCCGGGGACAACAAGGCCATTCGCGACTATCTCGCCGAGAACGTGCTCGATTCCCTGGAACCGCGCATGCTCGAATTCCTCACCGCCATCGCGGTGCCCGAGCGGGTGAGCGCCTCCCTCGCCGAGGCGCTCACCGGTGCGGCCGATGCCGCCGAACTGCTGGAGCAGGCCGAACAGCGGGAGTTGTTCGTGCACCGGATCGCCGAGGATTCCGGCGTCTACCGCATGCAGCCCATGGTGGCCGAGCATCTGCGCGCCCGCCTGGAGCGCGCCCAGCCGGGTCAGGTGAAGGCGTTGCACCGCAAGGCTTCCCGCTGGTACGCCGAACATCAGATGCTGCGCCAGTCGGTGGATCACGCCCTGGCCGCCACCGACTTCAAGTTCGCCCTGGACCTGGTCGAGAGCGGCGGCATGGACCTGATCGACCGTTCCCGTCTGGCGACGCTGTTCGCGACGGTGTCGAAACTGCCCGTGCAGCAGGTGGCCTCGCGTTCGAAGCTGCTCATGGCGCTGGCCCGGGCCAATGTGACCCTGCAGCAGTCGGGTGCGGCCCGCACCGCGCTGGGCCGGTTGTCGAATATGCTGGCCCGCAGCGCACCGAATGATGCGGAGGCGGTGCAGCAGCGCTGTCAGGCCGCCGTGCTCGCCGCCGCCGACCAGGTGGCCCGCGATCGCACCGAGGGCGTCATGGAACGCCTCACCGACTGCCTGGCGCTGGCCGACGACCTGCCCGCCTGGACGGTGTCCACGGCCGCGAATCTCGCATCCTTCGTGCGCCTGTGCGAATTCGACTTCGAGGGCGCGCGCACGATGCAGGAGTGGGCCGCGCCGTACCATGCCCGCTCCGCCGACCCGCTCGGCGCGGTCTTCGGCCTCTGCGGCCAAGGGGACGCCGCCTACGAGCAACTCGATATCACCACCGCCACACAGTTTTTCGAACAGGCCTGGCAGACCGCCCGGGATCGTTCCGGTCCGCGCTCGCACGCGGTGCGGGTGGCGGGGGCGCTGCTGGGCGAGGTGGCCTATCGCCGCGGGGATCTCGACGGCGCGCAGCGCCTGCTCGACCAGTCCCACGAGCTCGTCCCGCGCGTCGGTCCGGTTGATTTCCTGGTCACCATCTTCGCCACCGGCGCGCGCGTCAAGGCCGTGCTGGGGGATATGGAGACCGCCACCGCCCGGCTCGACGAGGGTGCGCGAATCGCGGTGGACCGCAAGCTGCCTCGCCTGGCCGCGCATATTCGCGCCGAGCGTTTCCGGCTCGGCCTGCCCGCCGATGCGCTCACCGCGGGCCTGGTCACCGATCCGCCGATCCGCCCCGTCCGCCATCTCACCGGCGCCGCGGTCCTCACCGCCGAGGCCGAGGAGATCGCCACCATTCGCGCGCTGCTGGCCCGCCACTACCGTGGCGACGACCGCTCGCTCACCGATGAGCTGGCTCCGCTCGGCACCGACGACACGGTAGTCAAGCGGGCGCGCGCCCTGCACGGCCGCACCCGTGAGAAACGCCGTCCCCGAGCGGAACTGGACTCGGCGCTGCTGCTGGCCGAATGCCTCTCGGCCGCCGGCTGGATGGGCGAGGCCATCGCCGTGCTCAGCCCGGTGGTGATCCGGTGCGCCGAACTCGGCTGGCCGCGACCGCTAGTGGACGCGGGCCCGGGCGTGCAGGGCATCCTGCGCACCCTGCGCACGGACATGCCCCTGGTCACCGGCAATGCCGAGGGCCAGGAGCTACCGCGGGCGTTCCTGGATTCGCTGTTGTGAGCCGGTCAGGCGTTCCACCACGGGCGCAGCGGTACGGTCCACGCCTTGTCCGCGCCCAGCTTGACGCCCAGCACCTGATGTAGCTGAACGACATTGGTCTCGAAGCCGAGCTGGCAGCCGGCCATGTAGAGGCCCCACACCTTGGCGGTGCCCTCGCCCACCTCGGCGACGGCGGCGTCCCAGTTCTCGACCAGGTTGTCGCACCATTCGGCGAGGGTGAGCGCGTAGTGCCGGCGGAGGTCCTCTTCGTGCAGGACTTCCAGGCCCACGTTCTGGATCTCGGAGATGATGCGGCCGGAGCCGGCCAGTTCGCCGTCGGGGAAGACGTAGCGGTCGATGAAATCCCCGGCCTTGCTGGTGGCCTTGTTGTCGGGCCGGGTGATCGAATGGTTGAGGAACAGGCCGCCGTCGCGCAGCTTGGACTTCATGAACTCGAAGTAGGCCGGGTAGTTGTGCACCCCGATGTGCTCGGTGAGGCCGATGGAGGAGACGGCGTCGAAACCGCTCTCCTGGACATCGCGGTAATCGGAGTGGCGGACCTCGGCCAGCTCGGACAGGCCCTCCTCGGCAATCTTGGCCTGCGCCCATTCGGCCTGTTCGGCCGATAGTGTCGCGCCGATGACCTTGACACCGCGCTTGGCGGCGTAGCGCACCATGCCGCCCCAGCCGCAGCCGATATCGAGCAGCCGGTCGCCGGCCTTCAGGTTCAGCTTCTCGAAGACCAGCCGGTACTTGTTCTCCTGCGCCTGCTCGAGGGTCCAGTTCTCGTCCCCGTACACCGCGCAGGTGTAGGTCATGGACGGGCCCAGCACGTACTCGTAGAAGGTGTTGGAGACGTCGTAGTGGTGGTGGATGGCCTCGGCGTCGCGAGTCTTGGAGTGCCGCAGGCCTTCCAGCGCGATCCGGCGCCAGCGCGGCAGCGTCTCCTGCGGCGGCGGGGCGATCGGCTTGAGCAGCTCCCAGCCCAGCGAGCGCGCGATGACGACCAATTGCAGGGCGGTGGGGCGGTGGAACTTCAGTTGGCCCAGGGCCTTCAGCAGCTCGTACGGGTCGCCCGGGTGCACGCCGTGCGCCTTCATATCGCCGGCGATATAGGCGCGGGCCATGCCCAGATCACCGGGCGCGGTGGCGATGTAGTTGACGCCGCGCGGATTGATGATCTCCAGGCCGAATTCCGAGTCGGCCGGGCCGGTGGTGCTGCCGTCGTACGCGGTGAAGCGAATCGGCATCGGCCCGTCTATGAGGGTCTCGAAGATCTCGGCAATGCTGAGCTTGCTCCCGAGCTCGGCGAAAACGTCGGAACGGTCCTTGAACGTGGTCACTTGCGTTGCACCGCCTTCGAATACAGATCCAGTAAACGATGATCCGGGTCGTAGTGCTGCTTGAGCTTGGCATAGGTGTCGCCGCCGTAATACAGCGCGGCGAACTCGTCTTTGTCGTAGTAGGAATCCGAGTACAGCGATTTGTGCCCGTCGAGGGCGGACACCTCGCTTTCGATGGCGCGATTGGCCGCGCCCTCGGGCTGCCCGGCCACGGTCGGCACCGCCGACCAGAAGCCGACGTTCACGTAGGTGCGATCCGGTTCGAGGGGGTACAGCGGCCACGGCCGCTCGCCGTCGCCGGTGTCGCGCAATCGCAACGGGCACAACCAGATCGGCTCGATCGGGATCTCCCGCAGGAACCAGTGCAGGAAGTCGGCGGTGCGCTCGATGGGCACCTCGATGTCCTGCACCACCCGCTCGCGGGGCGGATTGCCCTGGCGGGCCTCCAGCTTGTCGCCGATGTGGTACTTGTGATCGAGGGCGATGAGCTTCCAGTAGAAGCTGCTGCGCCGGTATTGCCTGGGCCAGAAGCGGCGGATCCGCGGATTCTGCGCGCCGAAGGCGCGCGAGCACCAGAACCAGTCGGTATCCCATCGCCACAGGTAATCGCTGATGGTCAGCCGATCGCGCTTCGGTTCCGCGCCGTCGTGCTGGATGGACCGGTAGAAGATGTCCATGCCGGTGTAGTCGCTGACCGGCCCGGGTTCCTCGGTCTGGCGTCCGAGCACCAGATAGCTCTCGGCGGCGGTGAACACCACGCCGTCGAGATAGTCGACCTGCTCGCCGGCATACGAGCGGTCCGCGATGATCTGCGCCATGGTCGTCTCCAGGTCCCGCAGCTCATGAAACCGCAAGTGCCGCAGCGCCACAAACGGTTTCACCGTTTCCAGCTCGATCTTCAGGCGGGTGGAGTAGCCGAGCGTCCCGTAGGAGTTCGGGAAACCTCGGAACAGATCGGCGTGCGGGCCGTCCGGGGTGGCGGTGATGATCTCGCCGGACCCGGTCAACACGTCGATCTCCAGCACGGATTCGTGTGGCAGGCCATTGCGGAAGGAGGTCGACTCGATGCCGAGCCCGGTCACCGCGCCGCCCAGGGTGATGGTCTTGAGCTGCGGCACCACCAGCGGCGCCAGCCCGTAGGCCAGGGTGGTGGCGACCAGATCCTCGTAGGTGGTCATGCCCGCCACCTCGGCGGTGCGCGCCTGCGGATCCACCGCGATGACCTTGTCCAGACCGGAGACGTCCAGGCCGGGGGCGGTGTTCTTGGCGCGTGCCCGGAACAGATTGGAGGTCTTCTTGGCCAGCCGGACATTCGCGTCCGGCGGGATCGCACGGTAGGACGCCAGCAGTCTTTCGACCCCGGCGCGGTGCGCGGCAAAACCTGATTCCTGTGCGGCCGGTGCGCGGCCGGCCTTCCCCAACAGACTCACTGCCACCCTCGGAACGCTAGCGTGCACCGCCGGGTGCGGCCAGTAGGAAGACACCGGCGGGGCGGTTTTTCACGCACAGTTTGCATGTGCGCCTGCGGAACTACCTGCCATATCCGAGGCTATTCCCGATCCCGCGGTGATCATTCTTACTTAAGCTAACGATACTGTGGCGGATATCCCGGCTGCGGCTGAACCGGCTGCGCGTATCCCGGATGCGGGGCGGCGTATCCGGGCGGGGGACCGTACTGCGGCGGCGCGGCATAGCCTTGCGGTGCACCGTAATTCGGGGGATACCCGGGCTGCGGATAGGGTTGGGGATAGGGCTGCGGGTAGGGCTGGTTCGGCTGGAAGGGCGGTGGCGTGCCGGGGCCCGAGCCGTTGCCGCCGCCGGAGGACCGCTTGAACTCGCCGGCCAGCATGACCGCGCCGCCCACGGCGAGCAACCCGCCGATGCCGAAGAGGATCCACGGCGTCCAGCCATTGCTCTCCTTCTGCTCGTCGTAGCTGCGCTCGGTGGTCTTCCCCTTGCGGGTGGTGGTGCAGGTGTCGCCGGGATGCATCTCCCGGTTGCCGCACATGACCTTCCCGTCGCCGGAGTCGCCGAGCGTGACGACACCGCCGATCAACAGGGCACATCCGATGACGATGGCAGCGAGATACGACACCACGTTCTTGACGCGGCGCACGGTGTGCATGCTGGAACGATTCCCCTCGATGAAAACCGGGTACCGAAAGCCCGGGTACTACAGACGAAAACCAGTCGCGCTGGGTTGCGGCGTAGCATAACCGGGCGGCACCAGGGCCGGGGAATCAATAAGGAGCACATGGTGGGACAGGTCAGCGCCTCCAGTTCGATCGTCGTGACGGCAGATCCGAAGCGGACCCTCGACGCGATCGCGGACTACGAGTCGGTGCGCCCGCGCATCCTCTCGCCGCACTACCGTGACTACAAGGTGGTCGAGGGCGGCGTGGGCGCCGGCACCGTCGCCGAGTGGACGCTGCAGGCCACCGAGAAGCGCGTCCGCAATGTGCGCGCCGCGGTCTCCGTCTCGGATTCCATGGTGACCGAACGCGATTCGAACTCCTCCATGGTCACCACCTGGACCGTGACCCCGTCCGGCACCGGCGCACTGGTCACTGTGCGCACCAGCTGGAAGGGCGCGGGCGGCATCGGCGGCATCTTCGAGGGCATCTTCGCCCCCCTCGGCCTGAAGAAGATCCAGGCCGAGGTGCTGGAGAACCTGAAGAAGGAACTGGCTTAGAGATTCCGGTACTCGGCGGGCGGAACTAGGCCGCCGCGATATCGAACAGATTGCCCTCCGGGTCGGCCATGGTCGTCCATTGCATGCCGTACTCGTCGAAATCGGCGATGTGCTTGGCGCCGAGCGCGATCGCGCGGTCGATCCGGGCGGGCAGATCGTCGGCGCTCAGGTCGAGGTGCACGACGTTCTTCCCGGGCGTCTTGTCCGGGACGCGGGTGAACATGAGCAGCGGCGCCGCGCCCGCGCTGCGGCCGACGGTGGCGAACTCGGCATTCGCCTCCGGATCGACCGGAAGCTCCAGCAGTCGCGCCCAGAATTCGGCGAGCTCGGCGGCGTTCGCACAGTCGAAGGTGATGTTGGCGATGGTGACGGCCATGGTGATGTCCTTTCAGAGCCGGCCGATGGGCCAGCAGATCTCGGTGACGAATTCGGCGGGCTCGACCTCACCGGGCCCGGCCAGATAGCGCTCGCGAATGGGTTCGGCGAGCGCGGTGTCGTGTTCGGCCACATGGCTGCCCAAGGCCCCGTAGGTGCGGTCGAAATCGATGAACGGACCGTGGTGCACGGCGATGGCGAAGCGGCGGGCGGGCAGTTCGAGCACCGTGCCGTGGGCGGCGGCGCGGCCGGTGTCGGCCGGGGCGAGGGGCACGAAGGCCACCACCTCGCCCTTGTCCTGCTCGAAGAACTCGAGCGCGTAGGTGGCGCCGCCGGGGCCGCCGGGCTGCACGCCCGCGGTCTCCAGGGCCTGATACAGCGTGCCGAAGGCGCTGTCGCACCAGGCGTCGATCTCCTCCCGCGCCACCACCTCGGCAATCGCCAAGGCGGGATGGCTTGGAATGGAACGGTATTCGACCTGAACCCGGACCGGGCTGGGCGGCAGCAGCAGGGTGCGCAGCGAGGCCACCACATCGCGGGTGCGCAGGAGCTCGGCCTCCATGCGATCCAGATGGGTGCGCAGGGCGGCGTCGCGCGTCTCCCGATCCGGCGCGGCCAGCACCTCCCGGATCTCGGGCACCGGCATGTTCAGGTCGCGCAACCGCCGGATGAGGTGCGCCTGCTCCACCTGCTCGGTCGAATAGAACCGGTAACCCGAGCTGGGATCGACTTCCGCCGGCTCCAGCAGATCGATCTCGTGGTAGTAGCGCAGCGCCTTCACACTGAGGTGACTGAGCCGGGAGAACTCACCGATCGGAACGGTTGCTGTCATGCCCTCAGCGAACACTCTCCCACCGGGGGAGAGTCAAGTACCGCGAGTCCGCGACTAGGCTGGGGACGAATCAGTTCCCCGCAGAGAGGACACCCCGTGCAGCCCGGTGGAGAGTTCGACATCCAGCAGTTGATGGCCCAGGCGCAGCAGATGCAGCAGGCCGTGATGGCCGCGCAGCAGGAGATCGCGGAGTCCGAGGTGGAGGGCGAGGCGGGCGGCGGCCTGGTGCGCGCCAAGATTCGCGCCACCGGCGAGGTGCTGTCGCTGACCATCGACCCGAAGATCGTCGATCCCGAGGATGTCGACACCCTGCAGGATCTGGTCATCGGCGCGCTCAACGACGCCATGAACAATGCGCAGAACCTGGCCGCGGAACGCCTGGGCCCGCTGGCCGGCGGGTTCGGCGGCGCCGGCGGCGCGCTGCCCGGCTTCTGATCGGGGCCGGCGCAGGTGTACGAGGGTCCCGTTCAGGATCTCATCGACGAGCTGGGCAAACTGCCCGGCGTCGGTCCGAAGAGCGCGCAGCGCATCGCCTTTCATCTGCTCGGCGTCGAACCGCCGGAGATCGACCGCCTGCAGGCGGCCCTGCAGAAGGTGCGCGACGGCGTGCGGTTCTGCGCCGTCTGCGGCACGGTCTCCGATGGTGAGCTCTGCCGCATCTGCGCCGATCCGCGCCGCGACCGCACCATGATCTGCGTGGTCGAGGAACCCAAGGACGTGCAGGCCATCGAGCGCACCCGCGAATTCCGCGGCCGCTACCACGTGCTCGGCGGCGCCCTCGACCCGCTCTCCGGCATCGGCCCCGACCAGCTCCGCATCCGCGAACTGCTGACCCGCATCGGCAATCAGGACGACGGGGTGGACGTCACCGAGGTCATCATCGCCACCGACCCGAACACCGAGGGCGAGGCGACGGCGACCTATCTGGTCCGCATGCTGCGCGATTTCCCCGGCCTGTCGGTGACCCGACTGGCTTCCGGTCTACCCATGGGCGGTGATCTCGAATTCGCCGACGAGCTGACCCTGGGTCGAGCGCTGTCCGGACGTCGCGCGCTCTGACGGTGTTCGCCGGGCCGGGGATCTCGGGCCGTGGGGGTTTCAGGGGGAACCCCTGAGAGTCCTACGAGAGTTGTTCTAGGTCCAGTAGGGCGGGGCCGGCATGGCCGCGGGCTGCGGGCACGGAATGTGCTGGCTGTTGCGGGGAATGTCGGCCCCCGCCCCGGTGGCGTGCAGGGCAACCGCCACGGCGAGGGTGGCTGCGACACCGGCGAGAATCGCCAGGCTTTTTCGCAATCGCGGGGTACCGATCTTCGGGCGGAGCTTCATCGGTGCACTCCTCGCTCGCAGTGAGTTACGAGAACAAGCCGTGTTGCGCCGTGCGGAATAACCGAAAGGCTAGCGTTCCTGCACCCGCGCAGCCTTTACCCCGAGGGTGCTCGAGCCCGAATCGAAATGCGCCTGTTATGTCCCCGCCGCGCGAATTCAGAAGGTGAGGCGCTGCCAGGGCAGCGTGTCGAAGCGCGACCGATCCCCGGTGGTCCATTCCCAGATGAGGTCCGCGACCAGTGCCGGATCATTCAAGGCGACGGTGAAATGCCGGTCCGCCGACCCGTCCCGGTATTCCAGGTCGTAATGCCCGTCATCGTGCCGATAGGTCTGGATATAGACCTCGCCGCCGCGATCCACGATCAGATACGGCCCCGGCTGCCCCAGCTCCGGAACCCAGTGGCGCACGAGTGCTTGTGTGAGATAAGGGAATTCGCCCGCACCGCCGTGCGATACCGCGACCGGCACGTGCCCGGCCGGATCGATCAGCCACGCCAGCTGCGGGTCGTACACCGCGTATCCGCGCGGCGTCGCCAGCTCGAACAGCAGATTCCGCACGAACCCCACGGCATCGATCGGACCGGACACGAACAGGGCCGCGCCGACCGCGCTCTCGGCGGCGGCGCTCTCGAGGAAGTTGTCCTCCTCGGGCAGCTCGCCATTGCGCTTGTCGAGTTCGGCGGCCATCTCCGCCACCGCGGGCGAGGCCGGTTTCCCGTCCTGTGTCGCCAGATACGCGTCGACCGCCGCGGAGGTGGCGGCGGCGCCGGAGGGCAGCAGAACGTGGTCGTAGCTCACCCGGCCAGGCTAGTGGCAGGCGAGCCGGGCATTGCCGCCAGCCCGCGGGGGGCGGGCCTAACCTGCCAGGCTCTGCGGTCCCGCGTCCATGACGACCTCGGCTTCCAGGCATTCGCAGCCGCCGGCCACTTCGGAGCAGTCGGCCACGAATACATGGCGTATCCGGTCGAGATCCTCGCAGTGCCAGTCGGTGCATTCGGCAGCGCCGTCGGCGTGCGCGATCAACGTCCCGTGGCAGTGATCGAGGGCCGATTCACAGAGCGAGCAGGTGCTCATGAAGCTCCTCCAATCGTCTCTACGAGTTCCTATCACTCGGGTGCGACAACTGTGGGAGGTCACCGCGTGTCGTCCGAACTGTCGGGAATCCGCCCGCGTGTCCGGGGTCTGGCGTGGTGAACTTAAGAATGGGCGTCAAAGTGTCCCTGGAACATCGCACGACCTACACCTTCGACCGCCCGGTGCGGATCCATCCCCATGTGGTGCGGCTGCGACCGGCGCCGCACACCCGCACCGCCATCGAGGCGTATTCCCTGCGGGTGACGCCCGCCGCGCACTGGGTGAACTGGCAGCAGGACGCCTTCGGGAATTTCCTTGCGCGCCTTGTCTTCAACGAACCGGCGCGGGAGATGTCGGTGCTGGTGGGGCTGATCGCGGATATGGATGTGATCAACCCGTTCGATTTCTTCGTCGAGGAGTACGCCGAACATTTCCCGTTCGACTATCCGCCGCAGCTGGCCGCCGATCTGGAACCGTATCTGCGGCCGGTGGACGAGGGCGAACCGGGTTCCGGCCCAGGGAAATCCGTGCGCGATTGGGTGCGCGCCCACCCGCCCCTGCCGGGTGCGCACATCTTCGACTTCCTGGTCTCGGTCAATCAGGCCCTGCACCGCGATGTCGGCTACACCATCCGGATGGAACCCGGTGTGCAGACGCCCGGCCACACGCTGCGCGCCGCGCTGGGATCCTGCCGGGATTCGGCCTGGCTGCTGGTCTCCATCCTGCGCGCGTACGGGCTGGCCGCGCGCTTCGTCTCCGGCTACCTCATCCAGCTGGCCCAGGACGTGCCCTCCCTGGACGGGCCGTCCGGCCCGCCCGCCGATTTCACCGATCTGCACGCCTGGACCGAGGTCTACGTTCCCGGCGCGGGCTGGATGGGCCTGGACCCCACCTCCGGTCTGTTCGCGGGCGAGGGCCACATCCCGCTCGCCGCCACTCCGCACCCGGTGTCCTCCGCCCCCATCACCGGCGCCACCGACCCGGTCCGCGCCACCCTGGATTTCTCCAATACCGTCCGCCGCATCCACGAGGATCCCCGAGTCACCCGCCCCTACACCGAAACCCAGTGGGACCGCATCACCGCCGTCGGCGCGGCCGTCGACACCCGCACCGAAGCCGCCGACATCGGCCTGACCGTAGGCGGCGAACCCACCTTCGTCTCCATCGACGACCAGACCGCCCCGGAATGGACCACCGCCGCCGACGGCCCGCACAAGCGCGAACGCGCCGCCGACCTGGCCCAGCGCCTGCGCCGCCTCTACGCCCCCCACGGCCTGATCCAATACCGCCAGGGCAAGTGGTATCCGGGAGAACCCTTGCCCCGCTGGGACATCGCCCTGCTCTGGCGCGCCGACAACCAGCCCCTGTGGCGCCACCCCGACCTCCTCATCGACCCGTGGCTCCCGCCGCCGCATCCGGAACAGGCGCACCGGGATACGGCCGCCACCTCACGACGGATCTCTGATTCGGAGCCGGATGATCCGCTGCCACGAGTGATCGGCGATGAATTCCGCTTGTACGCGGCGATTCCGGACGCCGGAGATTCAGTGGGCATTCCCGATGGAGATGGCCGAATCAGCCACTCGGATGCCGGTGCCGGTGCCGGTGCCGGTGCCGCGGTCGCGGTGGCAGGTGCGGACCCGCAACAGCTTTCGCGGCCGACCGGTCCGTTGCCCGGTCGGGTCGGGCAGGGCGGGTTCGTCGACGACCATGGCGCCGAACGTGCTGCCCGCTCGCCCAGCGTGCCGGGCGGCGGCGCGGCGGTGACGCCGGACGATGAAGAGTGGGGTGCGGACCCGCAGCGGCGGTTACGGGCGGGAGCGGAGTGGACTGATTCGCCGCTGCCATGGCGCGCCGAGCCGTCGGCCGCGCGGGCGGTCATTGCGCATGTCGCGGCCGGTCTCGGGCTGCCCGGCACGCAGGTGCGGGCGGCGTATGAGGATCCGTTGTTGCGTATGGCCGCGAAAGCCCATGCGCCCGAAGGGGAACCGGTGGAATCCCCGGACGATCTCGTGCCGGAGGAGGATTCGGCGCAGGCGCGCAAGGACCTGCTGGCGCGGTGGGATGCGGCGGTGACCGAGCCCGCCGCCTATGTGCTGTCGCTGTATCGGCGGTCGGACGAATCCGGGTGGGCCAGCGCCGATTGGCGGTTGCGGCGGGGCCGGATCATGTTGACGGAAGGGGATTCTCCCGCGGGTCTGCGATTGCCGCTGGGTGCGATCTCCTGGCAGTCGCCGCCGCCGCGACCGGAGGTCGATCCCTTCGCGCCGCCGCGGCCGATGCGGGCCGATGAACCGGTCGCGGTGGTGGAGACCGCGGATCGGGCGCCGACCACCGCGCTGGTGGCAGAGGTGCGGGACGGGCGGCTGTTCGTGTTCCTGCCGCCGGTGGCGGAGCCGAACGCGTTCTTCGATCTGGTGCGGCGGGTGGAGGCGGCGGTGGCGGCGGTCGGGCAGCCGGTGGTGCTGGAAGGGTATGGGCCGCCGGTGGATTCGCGGTTGCGGACCTTGTCGATCACGCCGGATCCGGGGGTGATCGAGGTGAATGTGCAGCCGACCGGGTCGTTCGCCGAGCAGGCCGGGTTGCTGGAGAACCTGTACGAGCAGGCGCGGTTGGCGCGGTTGAGTACGGAGTCCTTCGATGTGGACGGGACGCACAGCGGGACCGGGGGCGGGAATCACATCACGCTGGGCGGGCGGACGCCGGCGCGGTCGCCCTTGCTGCGGCGGCCGGATCTGCTGGTGTCCCTGTTGCGGTATTGGCAGCGGCATCCGGCGTTGTCGTATCTGTTCTCCGGGCGGTTCATCGGCCCGACCTCGCAGGCGCCGCGGGTGGACGAGGGACGCGAGGATGCCCTGTACGAGTTGGAGATCGCGTTCGCGGAGATCGCCAGGCTCAGTGGTGACGGCGCGGGGGTCGCACCGTGGCTGGTGGACCGGGCGCTGCGGCATCTGCTCACCGATCTCACCGGCAATACCCATCGCGCCGAGTTCTGTGTGGACAAGTTGTTCAGCCCGGAATCCGCGCGCGGGCGGCTGGGACTGGTGGAATTGCGCGGGTTCGAGATGCCGCCGCACCACCGCATGGCCATGGTGCAGTCGCTGCTGGTGCGCGCGCTGGTGCTGCGGTTCTGGGAGCGGCCCTGCACCGCGCCGCTCATCCGGCACGGCGCGAATCTGCACGGCCGGTATCTGCTGCCGCATTTCCTGCTGGCCGATATCGCCGAGGTCGCCGCCGATCTGCGCGCGCACGGTATCGAATTCGATATCAGCTGGCTCGATCCGTTCGCCGAGTTCCGTTTTCCGCGGGTGGGCACGGTGGTACTAGGTGATATGGAAGTCGAAGTGCGCGGGGCCATCGAGCCCTGGAACACCCTCGGTGAGCAGACCACCGCCTCCGGGACCGCGCGATATGTGGATTCCTCGGTGGAGCGCCTGCAGGTGCGGGTGGTGGGCGCCGATCGCGGCCGGTATGCGCTGACCTGCAATGGTTTCCCGATTCCGCTGCTGTCCACCGGGAAGGCGGATGTGCAGGTGGCGGGCGTGCGCTATCGGGCGTGGCAGCCGCCGAATTCCCTGCATCCCTCGCTCACGGTGGACGCGCCACTGGTTTTCGATGTGGTCGACTTGGAGACCGGTCTGTCGCGCGGCGGCTGCACCTATCACGTCTCGCATCCCGGCGGCCGCTTCTATGCGGGACCCCCGGTGAACGCGGTCGAGGCGCAATCCCGCCGCAATCGCCGTTTCGAACCTTTCGGACATACGCCGGGACCGGTCGATATCGCGGCGCTACGTGCCAAAATGGCCGTACAGGCCACCGATATCGGCGCACCCGGAATCCTCGACCTCCGCCGGGCCCGGACCGTGTGGGGCGTGGCCGGCGACCGGTAGGCCTACCCGGGGAAGTGGTAGCGGTGACACTGCTCGATGCGACGCCACCGGGTGAGCCCGCGCCCGGACCACCCGACTGGTGGTCCGATCCCGCGGCCCGGCCCGATATCGCCGAGGTCTTCGCGAAATACCGTGCCGCCGCGGCCGAAACCGGCGCCTTCGACGCGTGCGGGCTGCCGACCGGCGGCTACTACGACGAACTCGTCGACCGCCGCGGCCGCCTGCGCCCCATGTGGGCCGAGCTCTCCGCCGACTTCCTCGACCAGGGCCGGGACGGACTGCATCGCATCGACGGCCGGGTGCGGCGGCTCATCGAGGACGACGGGATCACCTACACCGAGCTCAAGACCACCCCGGAGGAATCCGCGACGCCGTCGCCATGGCGGCTCGACCCCATCCCGCTGCTGATCTCCGCCGACGACTGGTCGGCGCTGGAAGCCGGTGTGGTGCAACGCTCCCGGCTGCTCGACGCCCTGCTCGCCGATCTCTACGGCCCGCGCCGCACCCTCACCGCCGGACTGCTGCCGCCCGCGGTCGTCTTCGCGCACAGCGGGTATGTGCGCGCCGCGCACGGCATTTCGCTGCCCGGCCGTCATCAGCTCTTCCTGCACGCCTGCGATATCAGCCGCTGGAGCGACGGCGGCTTCCGCGTGCTCGCCGATTGGGCGCAGGCCCCGTCGGGCATCGGTTATGCGGTGGCGGACCGGCGGGTGGTCTCGGCCGCCATCCCCGAGGCCTTCGAGCTGGCCGGTTCGCTACCGCTCACGCCCTTCGTGCGGGCCATGCGGCTGATGCTGGTGGAGGCCGCCCCGCGCGCGGCCGCCGAGGAACCCGTGGTGGTTGTCCTGAGCCCCGGCGTGCACTCCGAAACCGCGTTCGATCAGGCGTATTTGGCGTCGATCCTCGGTTTCCCGCTGGTGGAGAGCGCTGATCTGGTGGTGCGTGACGGGCGGCTGTGGATGCGCTCGCTCGGCACACTGAAACAGGTCGACGTGGTGTTACGCCGGGTGGACGCGGAATTCTCCGATCCGCTGGACCTGCGCCCGGATTCCCGGCTCGGGGTGGTGGGCCTGGTGGAGGTTTTGCGGCGCGGTGCGGTCACCGTGGTCAACACGCTCGGCAGCGGACTGCTGGAGAGTCCCGCGGTGGCCGCGTTCCTGCCGCGGCTGTCGCGACTGCTGCTCGACGAGGAGCTGAAACTGCCGGGTGCGGAGGCATATTGGGGTGGCGAGGAGGTCGAGCGCGGTCATCTGATCGCCAACCTGCACCGCCTGATCCTGCGCTCAGCAATCGATGACGCCACCGTGTTCGGCCCCCTCCTGTCCCGGACCCAGCTGGCCGAGTGGCGCGCCCGCATCGACGCCGAAGGCTGGAAATGGGTGGGCCAGCAGCCCGCCCGCTTCTCCGTCGCCCCGGCCGTCTCCGGATCGGGCGGACTGGCCGCGGCGCCGGTCGCGCTGCGACTGTTCGCTCTGGCCGGACGCGTCGGATATCGCGTGATGGCGGGTGGGCTCGGCCAGTTGCACCAGCGCAGCGGCTCGGACGGCATGATCGGCGAGGCGGCGGCCAAAGACGTCTGGGTGCAAGCCGCTCCCGCGCCCGTACCGGCCGTCGAGGTGCCCGAAGAACGTGAACGCCGGGTGGCCGTCGCCGCCTCCCGGGCGGGCGTCAGCTCACCGCGCGTCCTCAACGACCTGTTCTGGATGGGCCGGTATCGCGAACGCGCCGAGGGCGCCGTGCGGCTGCTGGCGGCAGTCCACGACCGGCATCAGGACTACCGGTACCGCCCGTGGATGGAAGGCGCAGAGGCGATGCCCATTCTGATGGCGACGCTGGGCCAGGTGACCGGGACCGCGCCGCCGGAGCCCAGAAGGACTGCCGCGCCGCAGGATTCCCCGGCCGCTCCGGCCCCGCAACAGCAGCGTGCGGGTGAACGGCAGGACCCTGTCCAGAGCCAGAGCCAGAGCCAGAGCCAGAGCCAGAGCCAGAGCCAGAGCCAGAGCCAGAGCCAGAGCCAGAGCCAGAGCCAGGGGCGCCGCGAATACTCCGACGAACCGACCGTTCCCATCGCATTGCCGGGAGCCTCGCGCCGGGACTATGACTACCTGGTTTCGCTGACCGTCGACCGGGAACTGCGGGGATCCCTGGCATTCGCGGTGGATCGATACGGGAAGGCGGGACGGGCCGTGCGCGATCGACTCTCGCCCGATACCTGGATGATCCTCAGCTCGGCGGACCGTGCGCTGTCGGAATATCGTGCGGCACACGGAGATCGGGGATCGGCGCTGTCCGCGGTGCATTCCCGGGTGCTGGCGGCGCTGCTGTCGCTGACCGGTATCGACGCCGAATCCACGGTGCGCGATACCGGCTGGCACGTGCAGGACATCGGCCGTCGCGTCGAACGCGGGCTGGCGCTGTGCGCCCTGCTGGACGCGGCGCTCATCGACGCCCATCCCCCCGAGGTGGGCCGGGTGGTGACCGAAGCCGTGCTGCAGGCGGCGGTCTCGTCGGTGAGTTACCGCCGCCGGCACGGGGATTCGATGCGGGTGTCCGCCATCGCGGGGCTGCTGCTCTTCGACGCGGGCAATCCGCGCTCGCTGGCCTATCAGCTGGAGCGCATGGAGGCGGACTTCCTTGCCCTGCCCGCCGCCACCGGCTCCTCCCGGCCGCAACGGCTGCTCACCGATGCCCAGCGCATGCTGCGCCGAATCGATCCGGCGGACTTGGAGGCGACCGACGACGACGGCAGGCGCGCCGACCTCGCCGAACTTCTCGACGGTGTGCACCTGCGCTTGCGCAAGATCTCCGAGTCCTTCGAGGCGACAAGGCTTTCGGTGCCGCGTGAGATGCAGCCACTGTGGGGCTCCACCCGGGTGGTGGGATGAGCGGCAAGCGCTATCGGGTACTGCACCGCACCGTCTACGTCTACTCGGATGCGGTCACCAGCTCATACGGGCGGGCCTATCTGACACCGCGCGAGTTTTCCGGACAAGCCCTGCGGGAACACGAGATTCGCGTCGATCCGGTGCCCTCGGACCGGTCGGTGGGGCTGGATGTCTACGGCAATACGACGCTGTACTTCCACGTGACCTCCGATCACCGCCGCCTGGAGGTGACGGGGGAGTCGGTCGTCGATGTCGAGCGTCCGGCCGCCGCATCTTCGTCCCCGCCCTGGGAGCAGGCCCGCCCGACCGCCGGCCATGGTCCCCTGGCAGTCGAATTCACCCTCGACCTGGCGCCGCCGGAGATCACCCCGGAGATCGCCGCCTATGCCGCGGAATCCTTCGAACCCGACCGCCCACTGCTCGACGCGGTGACCGAGCTCAACACCCGCATCCACGCCGACTTCACCTATGAATCGGGTTCCACCACCGTGAGCACTCGCGTCGCGGATGTCTTCGCAGCCCGCGAAGGGGTCTGCCAGGACTTTGCCCGCTTGGCCCTGGCCTGCCTGCGCTCGCGGGGATTGGCGGCGCGCTATGTCTCGGGATATCTCGCCACCGAACCGCCGCCGGGCACGGAACGCGTGGTCGGCGCGGACGCCACGCACGCCTGGGCGGCGGTGTGGCTGCCGGGCGAATCCGGCGGTCACTGGATCGGATTCGATCCCACCAATGATCAATTCGCCGACGAGCGCTATGTCACCCTCGCGTGGGGGCGTGACTATGCGGATGTGCCGCCGCTGCGGGGGATCATCTACACCGACGCGCAGGAGAGCACCATTACCGTCTCGGTCGACGTCGCACCCGTCGAGGTGTAGACGCTATGCGGGATTTCAACTGCCCTCAGTGCGGCCAGCGCCTGGCTTTCGAGAATTCGTTGTGCCTGGGCTGTGGCAGTCCGCTCGGCTTCAGTCTCGACGAGCGGGCGATCGTGGTGGTCGGCGCGGGGTCCCGGCTGTGTGACAACCAGCATGTGGCGCAGTGCAATTGGCTGGTTTCGAGCAATTGCGGGCCCACCTTGTGCGCATCCTGCCGCCTCACCCGCACCCGTCCGTCGGACTCCGACAGCGCGTCGCTGCCCGCCTACGGCGAGGCCGAGGCCGCCAAGCGCCGCCTGGTGCTGGAGCTCGCCGAACTCGGCCTGCCCCTGGTCGGCCGCGAGACCGATCCCGAGCACGGCCTGGCCTTCGACCTGCTGTCCAGCGCCGAGCGCGCGGTCACCACCGGGCACGAGAACGGCGTCGTCACACTCGATCTCGCCGAGGGCGACGACGTGCACCGCGAACAGCTCCGCGTCGAGATGGACGAGCCCTATCGCACGCTGCTCGGCCACTTCCGCCACGAGATCGGCCACTATTACTTCCCGGTCCTCGTCACCGCTGCCGCGGACCTGAACCGGTTCCGGGAACTCTTCGGCGACCCCGACACCGATTATCAGAAGGCACTGGATCGGCACTATGCCGAAGGCGCGCCGCCCGATTGGGAATCGGCCTACGTGTCGTCCTATGCCACCATGCATCCGGCCGAGGACTGGGCCGAGACCTTCGCCCACTACCTGCACATTCGCGACACCCTCGACACCGCGGCCGCTGTCGGTTTCGCCCCCTCGGGCGCCACCCTCGATCGGCCGCAGTCCGGACCGGCCGCCTTCGGCCGCATCATCGACCTCTGGCTCCCGCTGGCCTGGGCGCTGAACATGGTGAACCGCTCCATGGGCCACCACGATCTCTACCCGTTCGTGCTCGCCGATCCGGTGCTCGACAAGATGCGCTTCATCCACGACCTCTGCGCCGCGGACGAGCGCTGATCACGTGGTCAGCAGCCGCACGACGGCGATCAGGCCGACCACCACGATGACCCCGCGCAGCACGGCCGGGGGCATCCGCCGCCCCACGCGGGCCCCGATCTGACCGCCCGCGATCGAGCCGATGGCGATCAAAGCCGCTGCTTCCCAGGCGATATCGGCTATCGCGATGAAGATGGCCGCGGACAGCGCGTTCACCAGCAGCGCGAGGAAGTTCTTCACGCCATTGAGCCGCTGCAGCTCGTCGTGCACGAAGATGCCCAGCAGGCCGATCAGCAGCACGCCTTGGGCCGCACCGAAATAGCCGCCGTAGACACCGGTCCCGAAGACCGCCGCGAACAGCAGCGGTCCGCCGTGCTCGGGCAGCGCTCCGGCCTGCCGTTGCTTCACCCACGCCGACACGCGCGGCTGCACCACCACGAGCACCAGGGCGATGACGATCAGCACCGGCACGATCGCCTTGAACGCGCCCGCCGGCAGGGTCAGCAGCAGCACCGCCCCGAGCGCGCCGCCCAGCAGCGAGGCCGTGCCGAGCCGGATCAGCCGCGCCTGCTGCCCGGCCAGTTCGCGGCGGTAGCCGTACACGCCGCTGAGCCCGCCCGGCACCAGCCCGACGGTATTGGAGACATTCGCGGTCACCGGCGGATAGCCGAACGCCAGCAGCACCGGAAAAGTGATGAGCGTGCCCGAGCCCACGATCGTATTGATGCATCCGGCGGCGACGCCCGCGCCGAGCACCGCCACCGCTTCGATCCAAGTCATTGCAGAAATCCTTCGACGTCCCGTCGGACAGCGTCCGTACAAGCGTGCTTTGCTGCGGACGCTATAGGTAGGACGAATTCGTGTGGCGCCCGCCTCCCCCCGTTCCGGGGCGGTATTGCCGACCTGTAAACTCCGATCATCATGCAGCGGGCACTTCTTCTCCTCGGCCGCCGCGACGGGTTCTGATACGGACTGGCTCCCGTCGCGGGTGTTAGTCGTGCCGGTCTACCCCAACCCTGGGATCCAGCCACACTCTCGGAGATAAATCGCCATGTCACCCGCAGACGCCTTCGTATCCGGCCGCTCCATCACCGCGCCCGCCAAGCCGGCGCCGGCCGATCAGCCCGCCTGGAACAAGCAGAAGAACTCCTCCATGCCGGTGTTCCGATACCGGCCGTTCGCCGAGGAGGTCGAGCCGATCACGCTGCCCGACCGGACCTGGCCGGACAAGATCATCGATCGCGCCCCGTCCTGGTGTGCCGTGGATCTGCGCGACGGCAATCAGGCGCTCATCGATCCCATGAGCCCGGCCCGCAAGCGCCGCATGTTCGATCTGCTGGTGCGGATGGGCTACAAGGAGATCGAGGTCGGCTTCCCGTCCGCCTCGCAGACCGATTTCGACTTCGTGCGCGAGATCATCGAGGACGGCGCGATTCCGGCCGACGTCACCATCCAGGTGCTGACGCAGTGCCGTCCGGAACTGATCCAGCGCACCTTCGAGGCGTGCAATGGCGCGCCGAACGTGATCGTGCACTTCTACAACTCCACCTCGATCCTGCAGCGGCGCGTGGTGTTCCGCGCGGATCGCGACGCGGTGAAGAAGATCGCCACCGATGCCGCGAAGCTGTGCCTGGAGGTCGAGCAGCGCTACCCGGACACCAACTGGCGCTACGAGTACAGCCCGGAGTCCTACACCGGCACCGAGCTGGACTACGCCCGCGAGGTGTGCGACGCGGTCTCCGAGATCATCGCGCCGACGCCGGACAAGCCGCTGATCATCAACCTGCCCGCGACCGTGGAGATGGCGACCCCGAACGTCTACGCCGACTCCATCGAGTGGATGAGCCGCCATCTGGCCCGCCGCGACTCCATCGTGCTGTCGCTGCACCCGCACAATGACCGCGGCACCGCCGTGGCCGCCGCCGAGCTCGGCTACCAGGCCGGCGCGGACCGCATCGAGGGCTGCCTGTTCGGCAATGGCGAGCGCACCGGCAATGTCTGCCTGGTCACGCTGGGCATGAACATGTTCTCCCGCGGTATCGATCCGCAGATCGACTTCTCGAATATCGACGAGATCCGCCGCACCGTCGAATACTGCAACCAGCTGGCCGTGGCCGAGCGCCACCCCTACGGCGGCGACCTGGTCTACACCGCCTTCTCCGGCAGCCACCAGGACGCCATCAACAAGGGCCTGGACGCCATGAAGGCCGCCGCCGACGCCGCCGGCTCCGATGTCGACGACATCACCTGGGAGGTCCCGTACCTGCCCATCGACCCGAAGGACGTCGGCCGCACCTACGAGGCCGTCATCCGGGTGAACTCGCAGTCCGGCAAGGGCGGCGTCGCCTACATCATGAAGACCGATCACGGCCTGGTGCTGCCGCGCCGCCTGCAGATCGAGTTCTCGCAGGCGATCCAGCGGATCACCGACGGCGAGGGCGGCGAGGTCACCCCGAAGGAGATGTGGGACGTCTTCGCCGACGAATACCTGACCCCCATTCGCCCGCTGGAGCGCATCCGCCAGAAGGTCACCGCCTCCGAAACCGACGGCGGCGTCGACCACATCGAGGCCGTGGTCAAGGTCGACGGCGTCGAACAGGAAATCTCCGGCGAAGGCAATGGCCCCCTGGCCGCCTTCGTGGACGCGCTCTCCGCCATCGGCTACGACATCCGCATCCTGGACTACTCCGAACACGCCATGTCGGCGGGCGACGACGCCCAGGCCGCCTCCTACGTCGAATGCCAGGTCGGAGACAAGGTGACCTGGGGCGTCGGCATCGCCACCTCCATTACGACGGCCTCGCTGCGGGCCGTGGTCTCGGCCGTCAACCGGGCGGCCCGCACCCGCTGAAACCGAAGCCGATCAACAGCATTCGAGGAGCCCGCTCCGGCATCGCCGGGGCGGGTTCCGTCGTATTTGGCCGTGAACTCGTGGTTGCGGCCGAGTTGCCGAGGGGTGCGAAGACTGACCAGACCAGGATGTGAGTGGGCGCGTGATGCTAGCGTTGTTCCGCATTAGCGCCGAGCTCTCTGTTCGAGCCGTCGAACAGATGGGGGACACGTGACCACTAAAGATCAGAATCCGACCTCGCAGCCCGAACTGGGGCCGCCGGTGGACGCCGACGACATCGAACCGGACGAGCGCGCCTCGGGCGCGCCGGAACGGGACGAGGACGCCGCGGCGGAAGAGGGCAAGGACGAGGCGGAGCAGGGGTCCGGGTTCTTTCCGCCGGTTCCGGATTCGATCGACCAGACCACGGTGTTCTCGCCGGAGGGTCCGGGGCCGGGTGGATTCCCGCCGCCCGGGCCGGGCGAGGGGCCGAATCCGTTCGCGCCGGGGCCGTATGGGCCGGGCAGTGGTCCGAACCCGTTCGCCGGCGGGCCGGAAGGCGCGCCGCCGTTCCCGGGCGGGCCGTACGGCGGGCCCGGATTCCAGGGTGGTCCGAACGGGGCCGCCGAGGGGCAGGGGCCGTTCTCCGGTTCCGGGCCGCAGGGGTTCGCGCCCACCGGGGGTTTCCCGGTGCCGGATGCGGGGCAGTTCGCGCCGCCGCCGAATCCCGGTGCGCCGGGCGGGTTTCCGCCGCCGGGTGGGTCGTACGGTGAGGTGCGCGACGAGACGCCCTACGGCGAGATCCGGCAGGAGATCGGGCCGGATGGCATGGTGCGCCGGGTTTTCCCGGATCAGCCGCAGCCCGAACAGCAGCAGTCGCAGCCCGAGCCGGGGCATTTCGGCGGGCCGTCGCAGGGGCAGTTCGCGCCGGGCAATGATCAGCCGGGTGGGCCCATCTACAGCTGGTCGCCGCCGCCCGCGCCGCCGCAACCGCAGCCGCCGGTCGAGCAGTCACAGCCGGGCTTCGCGCAGCAGCCGGGTTATCAGCAGCCGGGCTGGAATCAGCAGCCGCCGCAGGGTTTTCCGCAGCCGCAGCAGCCCTTCGGGCAGCAGCATCCGCAGCCGGGGCAGTCGGTCAATGATCTGAACCTGCTCAAGCGGGCTCGCAAGGCCCCGCGCAGCGGCTGGCGCCGCGCCGTGCACAAGGCATCCGGCGGCATGATCAATCCGGGCGAGTCCTCGGCGGATGTGGTCTACCGGCAGCTGGTGGACCGGGTGAACCAGCCGGTGCGCGGCGACTACCGGATCGCCATCCTGTCGCTCAAGGGCGGCGTCGGAAAGACCACCACCACGGTCGGTCTCGGCTCCACCTTCTCCTCGCTGCGCGGTGACCGCGTCATCGCCATCGACGCCAACCCGGACCTGGGCACGCTCGCCCACCGGGTGCCCCGGCAGACCCGCTCCACGGTGCGAAACCTGCTGGAGGACAGCCACATCACCCGCTACTCCGATGTGCGGGCGCACACCTCCCAGGCCCCCAGCCGCCTGGAAGTGCTCGCGTCCGAACAGGATCCGGCGGTGTCGGAGGCGTTCAGCGAGGCCGACTACCGCAAGGCCATCGGCATCCTGCAGCAGTTCTACAACATCATCCTGACCGACTGCGGCACCGGACTCATGCACTCGGCCATGTCCGGCGTGCTGGATATGGCCAGCTCGCTGGTGCTGGTCACCTCCCCGGCCATCGACGGCGCGCGCAGCGCCTCGGCCACCCTGGACTGGCTCGACCACCACGGCTACCACAAGCTGGTGGAGCGAACCGTGGTGGTGGTCAACGCTTCTCGCAAAGGTTCCTCCACCGTCGACCTGGACCAGCTGCGCAAGCTGTTCCTGGACCGCACCCGCGCCGTGCAGGTCGTCCCCTTCGACGACCACCTGGCCGAGGGCGCGGAGATCGACCTGGAACTGGTCAGCAAGCCCACCCGGCGCGCGCTGCTGGAACTGGCCGCCATGGTCGCCGACGACTTCGGCTACCACGCCGCCCAGCAGGGCTACCCGCACCAGATGCGCTGAGCCCAAGGGCAGTCCCGGCGGACCGACTTCCGTTGGTCTTCCCGGCGAACCGACTTCGGTTGGTCATCCCGGCGTGCCCTTGGCCGGGATCTCCGGCGGCGCGGTGGATTCCGGCCAAAAGCGCGCCGGAATGACAAGGCGGGTGGGCGTGCCGGTCAGCCGGTCAGCCGGTTGGCTTGCTTGGCTTGCCCGAATTGCCCGGGGCGGTCGCGCGCTTGGCCGCGGTCCGGAAGGCCGCCAGGACGGTGGCCACGGCGGGCCGCTTCTCCGCGTGCGGGCGCGTGGCCAGGTCGTAGAGCCGGGCGGCGCGCACCCCGGCCAGTCGCAGCAGCACCAGCTCCGGATTGCGGCTGGCATAGCGGGGCATGAGGGCCACGCCGTAGCCGGAGGCGACCAGGGCCTCGATCACGGTGAAGTCGTTGAGCCGCTGGGCGATCCGCGGCTGCACGCCGGTCACCGTGGCGATCGAGCGCAGCACATCGTCCACCGGGAACCCGCCCCGCACACTCAGCCAGGTCTCGTCGGCCAGCTCGGCGGGCACCACGGCGCCATTGCGCGCCAGCCGGTGCTCCGGCGCGACCAGGACATCGATCGGCTCCCGCATGAGCACGCGCGAATGCACCCGCGGCCCACCGGGAGACGGGCCGCGCTCATCCCGATGCGTCAGCACCACGTCGTAATCCGCCAGCAGCCGCGGCACCTCGATGGGCGGCACATCCTCGTCCCGCGCCACGATGTCCACCCCGCTGTCGCGCAACTCCGCCAGCACGTGCGGCAACAGCAGCGCCGCCCCCGAGGGGAACAACGCCACCCGCACCTGCCCGCGCGGCGATCCGCGATACGACGCCATTTCGGACGCCGCCCGGTCCATGGCGGCCAGGACCTCATCGGCCCGCACCACCAGCGCCCGCCCGGCATCGGTGAGCCGCACCCGCCGCCCATCGGGCTCGAGCAGCGCCACCCCGGCCTCCCGCGCCAGCACCTTCAACTGCTGCGACACCGCCGACGGCGTCATCGAAAGGGCCTGCGCCACAGCGGCAACCGTCCCCCGATCCGCCAATTCCCGCAACACACGCAGCCGTTCGACGGCCATGCCGGTCGCACCGATCCGCGTGGCGGCGGGACCCGCCGCCACGGCCCGATCCGAAGGTCCGGCCTCCTCGTGCGCTGGTCCGGCTTCCTCATGCGCCGACGTGGCCGGGTTGCCCGTGGGTCCAGACCTCCGGGGCGTTTGCCGGGCAGGGTTGGGGATGCGGCGTGGAGGCGGGACGGTGCGCGGGGGGTGCTGGTCCGCGGGGTGGGGTGGATCGGCCTGCGGCATAGTTAAGTTGTACTACATTATTGGTGCAGAATTATTCGATTGTTCTTACCTATCGATGGCCCCAGAATTTTCCGCATGACCAATCGCGATCGCCTGCTCGGGCTCACTGTGGTGGTGCTGTGGGGGCTGAACTTCCTCGCCATCCGAGTGGGCCTGGACCACTTCCCGCCGTTCTTCTTCGCGGGGCTGCGATTCGCGGTCATCGCGCTGCCGGTGCTGTTCTTCATTCCGCGGCCGAATGTGCCGTGGCGGTGGCTGTTGTTGTACGGCACCGGATTCGGGATCCTGCAGTTCGCCTTCTTGTTCACGGCCATGCGCGCCGGGATGCCGACGGGGCTGTCGTCGCTGGTGCTGCAGTCCTCGGCGCCGTTCACGGTCATGCTGGGCGCGCTGCTGCTGAAGGAACGGCTGCGCGGGATTCAGCTGCTGGGCATCGCGGTCGCCATGGCCGGTATGGCCGTCATCGGCTGGGATCGCGCGCAGCACGCCGCACTGCTGCCCCTGCTGCTGACGCTGGCGGCCGGATTGGGCTGGGCCTTCGGCAATATCGGATCGCGGCTGGCGGTCGCCGGCGCGGACGCGTCGCCCGATCACCCGGTCAATCCGCTGCACCTCACACTGTGGATGGCCGTCGTGCCGCCCATCCCGATGTTCGCCCTGTCCGCCCTGACCGAGGGCCCCGCCACCGGCTGGCGCGCGCTGGCGGCCTCCTTCTCGCCGAGCGGCTGGCCCGCCTTCGCGGCGCTCGCCTACATCGTGCTGCTGGGCACCATCGCGGGCTCGGGCCTGTGGACCTATCTGATGAGCCGCTACCCGGCCGGCACGGTCGCCCCGCTCTCGCTACTGGTCCCGGTGGTGGGCATCGGCGCCTCCTGGGCGTTCCTGAACGAGACCCCCTCGGCGCTGTCGCTGCTGGGCGCTCTCATCGTGATCATCGGTGCGTTCACCGCCACGTCCGCGGGCAGCCGGATAGCTATCCCGGCCCGCTGGAGAATCTTCGGTCCGAAAAAGATCACCCCTACGGACCCGGTGCCGGTTCCCGCTGCTTAGGATTCCTCCCAGCGTGGGAGGTAGCAGGGATGGCAGGACAGCGGAGGTCCGTCACGCGGCGGACGGTGCTGCGGGGCGCGGTCGCGGCGGGGGCTGTAGCGGGGGCGGTGAGCGCGGGCGCACTGCGCCCCACCTCGGCGACCGCGGCGCCGGGCCGTCGCGTGGCCGTACTGGGCGGCGGCGTGGCGGGCCTGACCGCGGCGCACGAGCTCGCCGAGCGCGGCTTCGCGGTGACGGTCTACGAGCGCCGGGCGCTGGGCGGTAAGGCGCGCAGCATCCGGGTGCCCGGCAGCGGCCGCGACGGCCGCCCGGAGCTGTGGGGTGAGCACGGGTTCCGTTTCTTTCCCGGCTTCTACCGGCACCTCCCGGACACCATGCGGCGAATCCCGTTCGCGGGCAATGCCAATGGCGTGTGGGACAACCTGGTCGCCGCCCCGGAGGCCCGCTTCTCCCGCCGCGACGCCGACGATGTCATCCTGCCGCTGGGCAAGGCGTTCAAGTCCTGGGCCACCCCGGACCAGTTCCGTGAGACCGTCGGCTCCGCCATCTCCACCTCGGCCAAGATGCCGACCGCGGACGCGCTGTTCTTCGCCAATCGCTTGCTGGTCTTCAACTCCAGCTGCGATGCCCGCCGCTACGGCCAGTGGGACGACATCTCCTGGAAGGAGTACGTCGGTGCGGGCCAGCGGTCCCGGGAATTCCGCATGCTGCTCTCCCGCACCCTGACCACGCTGCTGGTGGCGGCCAAGGACGATCTGGCCAGCACCCGCACCATCGGCAATATGGGCGAGCAGTTCCTGGGCAATCCGCTCGAGATCGCCAATGACGGTCCGCTGGACCGATTGCTGAACGGCGCCACCACCGAATCGTGGATCGACCCGTGGACGGCCCTGCTGCGCGATCTGGGCGTCGAATTCGTGCAGGCGGAGGTGCGCGGCCTGGAAGTGGGCGGCGGCCGCATCGCCGCCGCCACCACCGCCGGCGGATCCCGCATCGAGGCCGACCATTTCATCGCCGCCATGCCGGTCGAGGTGGCGCGCACCCTGTGGACGCCCGAAATCCTGGCGCTGCGACCGGAATTGGCGGGCATGAGCCAGCTGGTCGTGGACTGGATGACCGGCATCCAGTTCTTCCTGAAGAACCCCACCACTATCGTGCGCGGTCACGCCGCCTACGTCGATTCCCCATGGTCGCTGACTTCCATTGCGCAGCAACAGTTCTGGAATCGCACCCCGATGACCGACCTCGGCGACGGCACCGTGCGGGACTGCCTGTCGGTCGACATCTCCGACTGGAACACCCCCGGCATCCTCTACGGCAAGCCCGCCAAGGAATGCACCCACGACGAGATCGCCCGCGAGGTGTGGGCGCAGCTGCAGGCGCACCTCAACGATCGCGAGGATCTGCTGCGCGATGACGATCTGCACTCCTGGTTCCTGGACACCGGCATCACCTGGGATGCGGCCAACCGCCGCAATGTGAATGCCGATCCGCTGCTGATCAATACCGCCGGTTCCTGGGCGCTGCGCCCGGAATCGCATCAGCCGGCCATCGAAAACCTGTTCCTGGCGGGCGATTACGTGCGCACCGGCGTGGATCTGGCGACTATGGAAGGCGCGTCGGAGTCGGCGCGGACCGCGGTCAACAAGATCCTCGAGGTGACCGGTTCGGACGCGCCGCGCTGCAAGCTGTTCTCGCTGTATCGCGCGGCCGAACTCGAGCCCTTCCGGCAGCTCGATATCGCCAGGTACGCGGCCGGGCAGCCCAACCTCTTCGACGTTCCGATCTAGCGACCGTGCGAGGGGTAAGGGGGTGTGCGGGCCAGGTTTCTCACAAATCACTGGTGCTCCAGCGCGGTTCACCGTTGAATCGAGTGATGAGTGAGATCACCGACCCCGCCGAACTACGTGAACTCCTCGGCACCCCCGCCGAGCGCACCGTCAAGAAGGAACGCGCCCTCCTGCATCCCCGCGATCGGGAGTGGATCGCGGCCTCCCCGTTCCTGGTGCTGGCCACCAGCGACGCCGACGGCAATTGCGATGCCTCCCCGAAGGGCGATCCCGCCGGTTTCGTGCGGGTGCTCGACGACAAGACCATCGCGATTCCGGAGCGCCCGGGCAATCGCCGCGCCGACGGCTATCTCAATATCCTGAGCAACCCGCACGTCGGCGTGATCTTCCTGATCCCCGGCCGCGGTGAGACCCTGCGGGTCAACGGCCGGGCCCGCCTGATCCGCGAGGCCCCGTACTTCGACGACATGGTGGTGCGCGGCCATCGCCCGATCATGGCCATCGAGGTCGATATCGACACCATCTTCCACCACTGCGCCAAGGCCTTCCTGCGCAGCAATCTGTGGAAGCCCGAGCAGTGGGCCGAGGTCACCCTGCCCAGCCAGGCGCAGCTGGTGAAGGAGGTGCAGCCGCAGATCTCCGAATCGGTGGAGGAGCTGGAGCGGCACTACGGCGAGCACTACGAGAAGCTGCTGTACAACACCTGATCGCACGTCACACCCGCCATCCCCATAAACTCGCGTCGTGGCAGACATCTCGATGCGGGGACGATTGGCGTTGCGGGCGGCGACGGCGGCGTCGTGGGCCTCGCAGGCGGCCGGGCGCGGCAAGGGCTCCATGATCGGCGGCCTGATCGCGCTGAAGATCGATCCGACGATCATGACCCAGCTGGGCCGCGGCCGGCGCACGGTGCTGATCACCGGCACCAATGGCAAGTCCACCACCACGCGCATGACCACCGCGGCGCTACAGACGCTGGGCCCGGTCGCCACCCAGGCCGACGGCGCGAACATGGACGCCGGAATCGTGGCCGCGCTCACCGCGAATCGCACCGCGGGGCTGGCCGCCATCGAGGTCGACGAGCTGCATCTGCCGCATGTCGCCGATGCGCTGAACCCGTCCGCGGTGGTGCTGCTCAACCTGTCCCGCGATCAGCTGGACCGGGTCGGCGAGATCAATATGATCGAGCGCCGCCTGCGCGCCGGCATGGCGAAGCACCCGCACGCGGTGCTCATCGCCAACTGCGACGACGTGCTGGTCACCTCCATCGCCTACGACCACCCCAATGTGGTGTGGGTGTCGGCGGGCAGCGGCTGGGCGGTGGACGCCACCAGCTGCCCGCGCAGCGGTGAGCCCATCGTGTGGGAGGGCGAGCACTGGTACAGCACGGGCGCCGATTTCAAACGCCCCGAACCGCAGTGGCGCGTCGACGAGCACACCCTCTACGGCCCCGACGGGCTGGAAATCCCGCTGTCCCTTGCCCTTCCGGGCCGGGCCAACCGCGGCAACGCCGCGCAGGCGGTCGCCGCGGCGGCGGCCCTGGGCGCGGATCCGGCGCGGGCCACCGCGGCGGCGGCCACCGTCCGCGAGATCGCGGGCCGCTACCGCACCGTCGAGATCAACGGCCACAGCACCCGCCTGCTGCTGGCCAAGAATCCGGCGGGCTGGCAGGAGGCGCTGTCCATGATCGACCCGGCCGCAACGGGTCTGGTCATCGCGGTCAACGGCCAGGTGCCCGACGGCGAGGATCTGTCCTGGCTGTGGGATGTCCGCTTCGAACATTTCGAAGGCACCCAGGTGGTCGCCGCCGGGGAGCGCGCCACCGACCTCGCCGTGCGCCTCACCTACGCCGGCGTGGAGCACACCACCATCGCGGATCCCTTGCGCGCCATCGCCTCCTGCCCGCCCGGCCGGGTGGAGGTGCTCGCCAACTACACCGCGTTCCGCGATCTGAACCGCGACCTCGAGGAGAAGGCGGCCGCCCGCGCATGACCGAATCAACGCTTCGAATCGGCCTCGTCCTGCCCGATGTGATGGGCACCTACGGTGACGGCGGCAATGCGGTGGTGCTGCGCCAGCGCGCCCGCATGCGCGGCCACGACGCCGAGATCGTCGAAATCTCGCTGAGCGACCCGGTTCCCGACTCGCTCGACATCTACACCCTCGGCGGTGCGGAGGATTCCGCGCAGCGGCTGGCCACCCGGCATCTGCAGCGCTATCCGGGCCTGCAGCAGGCCGCGGGCCGCGGGGCCCCGGTGCTGGCGATCTGCGCGGCCATCCAGGTGCTCGGCCACTGGTACGAGACCTCCTCCGGCGAACGCGTCGACGGCGTCGGCCTCATCGACGTCACCACCTCCCCGCAGGACAAGCGCGCCATCGGCGAGGTGGCCACCGCGCCCCTGATCCCCGGTCTCTCCCAGCCCCTCACCGGCTTCGAAAACCACCGGGGCGGAACCAAACTCGGCGGCGAGGCTACCGGCCTGGCCCGGGTCACCCGCGGCGTCGGCAATGGCGTGGGCGACGGCCTCGAGGGCGTGGTCCAGGGTTCGGTCATCGGCACCTACATGCACGGTCCGGCACTGGCCCGCAATCCCGAGCTCGCCGACCTGCTGCTGGCCCGCGCCCTGGGCGTGGATTCCCTGCCGCCGCTGGATCTTCCGGAGGTCGACCAGCTGCGCCGGGAACGCTTGCGCGCCTGAGGATATGAGTCCGGTGCGCGGCGAATAATAGCTTATCGGCATTAATTCCGGCCGGTTCTTTTCGAACGTGTTGAGCCGGTGCCCTCCTCCCGGTAGTGTCGCGCGCGGCCATATGTGATGAGGGAGGTGGCCGGTTGCGCAGGCGCGCCGTGTTGAAGGCTGCCGGGGTGGCGGCTCTGCTGGCGGGCGTGGGAACGGGTGCCGCCGTGCGCGGTACGGGTGCCGCGTCCGCGAATCCGGTATGGAACGCGCTCTTCGCGGAATGGGTGCCGGAAATCTTTGCGCCCCTTCCGAACCCGCCCGAGCACTCGGAGGCCATCGTCATCGGCTCCGGATTCGGCGCGGCCGTCACGGCGCTGCGGCTGGCCGAGGCCGGCGTGCAGAACACGGTGCTGGAGCGCGGCTCGCGCTGGCCCAATGATCCGTGGCGGGAGATCTTCACCGGCGACGATCTGCCCGACGGCCGCGGCTTCTGGCATCGCACCAGTTTCACCGGCGTCACCAAGGTGCCCATGTCCTTCGCCGATTTCGGCGGCGTGCTCGATGTCACCGAATATCCCGGCATCGACGTGTGGCGGGCCGCGGCGGTCGGCGGCGGCTCGGTCATCTTCACCGGCGCCATGGTGGCACCGCCCAAGCATCTGTTCGACGCCGTCTTCGGCGGCGTGGTCGACTACGACGAGCTGGACCGGGTCTACTACCCCCGCGTGCGGCAGATGCTGCGGCTGAGCCCCATGCCCGCGGATGTGTACAACTCCGCGCCCTTCGCCCATTCCCGCATCTGGGATCAGCAGGTGCGGGCCGCGGGTTATCAACCGCAGGCCAATGATTCGATCTTCAACTGGGATGTCATCCGGGCCGAACTGGCGGGCACCTCGCGCGCCTCGGCCACCGCCTCGCGCAGCAATCTCGGCAATTCCAATGGCGCCAAGTTCGATCTGAACCAGAACTATCTGCGCTACGCGGAGGCCACCGGCAAGTCGGCCATTTACCCGGGCCATCGCGTGGATTCCATCGGCCAGGACGCCAATGGCAAATACGTCGTCAAGGTGACGAAGCTGGCCCCCACCGGTCAGGTGCAGGCCACCCGCACCCTCACCTGTGATCGCCTGTTCCTCGGCGCGGGCTCGGTCGGCACCTCGGAGCTGCTGGTGCGCGCCCAGGCAACCGGCGCGCTGCCGCAGCTCAACGAGTACATCGGCGACGGCTGGGGCACCAATGGCGATGTGGTGCTGGCGCGCAGCTTCAGCACACCCACCGGCACCGGCGGCGGCGTGCCGAGCGCGAGCCGCATCCTGGACGAGTCGGGCGTACCGCTGACCCTCGAAAACTGGTATGTCCCGGGCATTCCCGTGGAGACCGGCGCCATCGCCTCGCTGGGCATGGTGCTGGACCCGACGCGCGCCCGCTTCGGGTACCACCGGGGCAGCGATTCGGTCGGGCTGTCGTGGTCGCGAGCCACCCAGGATCAAGTGCTCGCGGCCTGCCGCACCGTGGACGATCGTATTGCCGCCAAGGGCGGGTCCTCGGTCGACTACACCCCGATCGGCTACGACGCCAATGCCTTCTTCACCGCCCATCCGCTCGGCGGCGCGGTGCTCGGGCGGGCGACGGACGCGCACGGCCGCGTGCACGGGCACCCGGGTCTGTACGTCATGGACGGCGCCGCCCTGCCGGGCAGCACGGCCACGGTGAACCCGTCGCTGACCATCACGGCGGTGGCGGAACGGAATATCGAGGCGATCATTCGCGCAGGTCGGTAGACCTTCCCCGGTCCTCGGCGCGGCCGATTACGCTGGCGCGGGACCGTTCGATGTGGAAGGGGTCGGCGTGATCGAGGCCAGTGCACCGGATCCGGAGTTCCCGCGCAAACCGCCGGCCCTGTGGACGGACTGGTTCATGCTCGCCCTGGCCGTGGCGTCGGTGGTGCTGGTCGTCTGGGTGACCTTCTTCCCGGTCTCCGGCCATACCTACCGCACCATCCAGATCCTCGACTACGCCATCTGCGCGATCTTCGCGGCCGAATTCCTGTGGCGCTGGCGGCGGGAGGGCTGGAGCTGGACCTTCCCGTTCGTCTACTGGTACGAGGTCCTGGGCATGATCCCGGTGACGAGCCCCTTCTTCCGCGCCTTCCGGCTGCTGCGCATCGTGGTGATCGTGGTCCGCCTGGCCCGCGTGGCCGATCGCGCCTTCGGCGACCGGGTCACCGCCGCCATCGTGAACCGTTCGGTGGGCACCATTGTCGAGACCATCAAGCGCCCGGTCACCATGGCCGTGCTGGACGAGGTGGCGCACGTGCTGCGCACCGGTCACTACACCCGCAATATCGCCAATGCGCTGGAGGAGAATCGCGGTGAGATCGACGAGATGATCGTCGAGCTCATTCGCAAGGACCCGCAATTGGGCCGTGTCCGCTATCTCCCCTTCCACGAGGACATCATTCGCGGCATCGCCGACGCCAGCTTCCGCATCGTCTTCCAGGTGCTCGCCGATCCGCGCACCGACGAACTGGTCGCCGATGTGTTGCGGGAGAACGTGAATCAGATGCGCGATGCCGTCCGCGAGGGGGTGCGGGTGCCGGAGTCGATCAACCACCGGCTGCCCGCCCAGTAGCGGCTCCGCTAGTGCGCGTGCCGGATCTCTTCGCGCGGATCCCGGTAGCGCACGGTCTCCCAGCCGATCAGCGCCGCCAGCACCGCGCACAGCATGCCCAGCGCCGCCAGCGCGGGCAGCACGTTCGCCAGCGGTATCAGAACGAGCAGCAGCAGCGCCGCCACCAGTCGATGCACACCCAGGTTCCCCGTGGCGTAATGCTTGAACCCGACCAGCGCGAGCAGATACACCACCACGCCGCCGTACAGCGCGAACAGCGGAATGCCGTGCAGCGCGTCGCTGAGCGTGTGGTCGGTCCCGTCGCCGACGTAGTTCAGCACCTTCTTCAGCCCCAGCGACAGCGCGATGACGCCGACGATCATCGGGAAATGCCAGTAGGTGTAGCAGTTTCGCGCGATCTGGATGCGTCGCGCCCCGGTGGCGTGGTGCATGGCGTGCTCCACCGTCAGCGCCGCCACGTCGAAGTAGGCCCACCACAGCAGTCCGGAAACCGCCAGTCCCAGCATGGATCCCACGATGATGGGCCAGTCGATGGGCAGCCCGGCCACCCCGATGCCGATGGACACGATGGATTCGCCCAGCGCGATAATGATGATCAGCCCGTAGCGTTCGGCGAAGTGCTTGACGGAGTTGAGCCGCCAGTCGGTGCCCGCGAACTGGGTCCACAACATGTCGCCCGCGAGCGCCACGAACCACAGCCCGATCTGCCAGCCGCCGTCGGTGAAGGCGCCGATGAGCAGGAAAGTGGCGGAGACACTGAGTGATCCGGCCGCCCAGCGCACCACCTGACCGCGTAGCTGCGCGTCATTGGCGCTGGCGAGCAAGAACACCGCCAGGTGCACCAGACGCACCACGAGATAGGCGATGACGAACACCAGCGGCCCGTAGAAGCCGCCCGCCAGATCGTGGAAGGCCTCGGGAATGGTCAGCGCGATGACGAAGACCGCGCCCATGGCCACGAACATGGCCACCCGCACGATGCCCTCATCGGCCTTGACCACATTGCCGAGCCAGGAGTAGGCGATCCACGCCCACCACAGCATGGTGAGGATCAGGAGCGCGCGCAGCATATTGACCGCTGTGGTCTCGTGCGCGGCGAGGTCGGTGACCATGGTGAAGGCGAAGACGATCACCAGGTCGAAGAAGAGTTCCAGCTGGGTGACGGAGGCGTTTTCCTCGACCTTCGTCATACGGGAGCGTTGCGCACCGGGCATAGGGGACATCTTGCAATGTGCAAGCCCCCGAAACAGCCCCCAAATATGGCGTGTTCGCTGTTGGCGTCAGGCGGTTCCGAAACCGGGCTCGAACTTGCCGCCGTGATGCAGCCACGGATTGTTGGTTGCGGGTTCGTAACCCACGGAGTCGGCGTAGGGCATTTCCTCGAGATCGGCCGGTCCGTCGGCCAGGCCCTCGACGCCGGTGAGCGCCTCGACGAAGGCGACGAAATTGGCGATGGTCGCCTCGCCCTCGCGCCGCGCGCCGCGCTTGAGCAGCATGCCGGGCGCGGGAATCGGCAGGTAGACCTCGGTGTGGTACCAGACCTCGGTGCTGCCGTCCTCGAGCTCGGCGAGTTCGAACCAGCCCTGGCCGCCGGCGCCGGCGCTGCTCTCGGTGACCTTCCAGGCGACCTTGTTCTCGGTGCAGGTGTATTCGACGACCTGCCGGTCCGGGCGGCCCATGATGTTGGCGGAGACGTAGACCCGTTTGGGGCGGCCCAGCTTGTCGCGGGTGGCGACGCGAACGTCCTGGTGGGAAGGCGACCAGTCGGGCAGTTGCTCGACCAGGAGCAACGCCTCCATCACCTGATCGGGATCGATGTCGATGACGAACCGGTGATCGTTCTTAGTACGCATTCCAAACCCTCCAGCTTTGAGGCCCGATTGTGACCAGCGTCGCTTCGAGAGTCAACTGCGTCGACCGCCCCGCGGGACCCCTGCGGCCGGGTTGAGCTGTGAATACTGCTGGCAGCCAAGGGAATCGGAATAAACCGTACGAAAACATAAAAATCGGTCGGCTAGCCGCCGTCCGGGGGCAACACCTCCGCATCCGGGCCCGGGAAGACGAGGCTCTCGTGCCCGTCCGGGAATCGCACGACATACGGCGGCGCGCCGTCGTCGCCGCGCACTTCGATGATCTCCGCGGTGTGGTTGGGCAGGCCCACATTGCGGCCGTGCACCACAAGCTGGTCGCCGATGTTCGCTCGCATGACTGAAATTTTCTCCGCTCGTGACGCGCGTCACAAGGTTCCGGCCACATTTGCCCGTTGACACCACTCCAGACGTAGTACTACATTTCTAATCACTACGAACGAAGTACAACAAACGAGGCGGTTAAAGATGCGAAAGCTTGTCTACTACGTCGCGGTCTCGCTCGACGGCTACATCGCTGGTCCGCAGGGTGAGTACGACTTCTATCCGCTCGATCAGGACATGGCGGCCTGGATCTGCCGGCGGTATCCGGAATCGGTAGCGGCCATGTTCCGCTCGCAGGCGGGCCTGGACGGCGTGCCGAACGTGCACTGGGACACCGTGCTCATGGGCCGCGCCACCTACGAGGCGGGCGGCCAGGCGAATCCGTACGGCCACTTGAAGCAGTACGTCTGGACGAACTCGCGCACCATCGACGAACCCGGAATCGAGCAGGTCACCGGCGATCCGGCGGAGTTCGTGCGGGGGCTGAAGAAGCAAGCGGGCAAGGACATTTGGCTGTGCGGCGGCGCGCGGCTGGCCGGCGCCCTCATGGACGAGATCGACCAGCTGATCGTCAAGAGCTATCCGGTGATCGCCGGTGCGGGCATCCCGATGTTCGCTGCCGGGTTCCGGCCCACACAGTTCAAGGTCACGCAGCGAGAGGAGTTCGGCAATGGCGCGACGGTCACCTGGCTCGACCGAGCCTGATCACTTCGACCCGATCATCCTGATTCTCAACGGACAAGGCGGTATTCCCATGCGAAAGCAGACCAGCACCTACCCGGCCGCGATCCAGCGGCGCTTCCAGGATCCGGGCAGGTCGAAGATCCGGGCCGACCGCGGCCGGCAGGCCAAGCAGCTCAGGCGCGTTCGCGCAGTAGCCCGGTGACCCGCACCGAAGTCTCGTGCAGCCGGTTGAACACCTCGAGCAGCCATTCCAGCTGCTCGACGGTGTAACCGGCGGATATCTTCCCGAATTCGCTTGCCAGCACCTCGTAGTGGGGCGCTATCTCGTCGATGCGCTCGGCGACCGCGGTGATGATGACCCGCCGCCGATCCCGTGCATCGTTCTCCCGCCGCACGAATCCGGCCTTCAGCAGCCGGTCGATCATGCGGGTGATGGCCCCCGTGGTGAGCCCCGTGCGCTGGGCGAGCTCCCCGGCCGTGGCCGGTCCGTCCAGGCGCAGCATGTTCAGGCAGCGCAGATCCGTCACGTGCAGGCCCAGCCGATCGGCCATGGCCTGATGCATCATCACCGCATCGGTGGCGGTGCGCTGGGCGGCGAGCGTGAGCGCGGCCCCGAGTTCTTCCTGCTTCTTCGTCATTGCTTGACAGCTTAGTCTTACCCGGGCAGTATCTTACTCATTCAACTATTGATCAATTCAGTTAATGAACAGATCAAGTAATTAGGAGCTGTCATGACCACGCACGTCACCGACGAAGCCGCCGTCCGCGCCGTCTTCGACCGGCTGAACCAGGCCTGGGCCGCGGCCGACGCCCGCGCCTTCGCCGCCGAGTTCACCGAGGACGCCGACTACGTCACCTTCTTCGGCCCGCGCTACAAGGGCCGCGCAGATATAGAGGCCATGCATCAGCCGGTCTTCGAGAAATGGCAGCGGGGCACCCGGCTCGACGGCGAGGTCACCGCGGTGCGATTCCTGACGCCGGAGGTGGCGCTCGTGCACGGCAAGGGCGCGGTGGTGAAGGGCAAGCGCCGGCGCAACCGCTTCAACACGAAGGTCAATCTGTTCGTAATGATTCGCGAGGCCGGCCGGTGGCGGGTCGCGGCATTCCACAACACCAAGCAGAACTGGTTGCTGACAATGCTTTCCACCCGGCACGACCCCCGGCCCGCGGCATAACGTGGATCACAGCCGGGAGGTAGCGCAAATCCGCTGGACCCGGCTCGGTAGTCTTGGGGATCGGTAGCAGCAGTTTGTCGATCTTGGAGGATTCCCACCGTGGCTCTCGTCGTCCAGAAGTACGGAGGATCCTCGGTCGCCACCGCCGAGCGCATCCGCAGGGTCGCCGAGCGGATCGTCGAGACCAAGAAGCAGGGCCACGATGTCGTCGTCGTGTGCTCGGCCATGGGTGACACCACCGACGAGCTCCTCGACCTGGCCCAGCAGGTGGCCCCCGCGGCCCCGGCCCGCGAAATGGACATGCTGCTCACCTCGGGTGAGCGCATCTCGAACGCGCTGGTGGCCATGGCCATTCATTCCCTCGGCGCGGAGGCCCGGTCCTTCACCGGTTCCCAGGCCGGCGTGATCACCACCGGCACGCACGGCAATGCCAAGATCATCGACGTCACCCCGGGCCGCGTCCAGGACGCACTGGCCGAGGGCACCATCGTGCTGGTGGCCGGCTTCCAGGGCGTGTCCCAGGATTCCAAGGACGTCACCACGCTGGGCCGCGGCGGCTCCGACACCACCGCCGTCGCCCTCGCCGCCGCGCTGAACGCCGATGTGTGCGAGATCTACACCGATGTGGAGGGCGTCTTCTCCGCCGACCCGCGCATCGTCTCCGACGCCCAGAAGCTCGACACCGTCTCCTTCGAGGAGATGCTCGAGCTCGCCGCCTGCGGCGCGAAAGTTCTCATGCTGCGCTGTGTCGAGTACGCGCGCCGCTACAACGTGCCGGTCCACGTGCGCTCGTCGTACTCGGATAAAGAAGGCACCCTGATTACCGGATCGATGGAGGACATCCCCTTGGAGCAAGCAATCCTCACGGGCGTCGCGCACGACCGCAGCGAGGCCAAGGTGACCGTGGTCGGCATTCCGGACGAGCCGGGCTACGCCGCCAAGGTGTTCCGGGCCGTCGCCGATGCCGAGATCAATATCGACATGGTGCTGCAGAACATCTCGAAGGTGGAGACGGGCAAGACCGACATCACCTTCACCCTGCCCAAGCTGGACGGCCCGCGCGCCGTCGAGCTGCTCACCAAGCGGCAGGGCGATATCGGCTTCTCGCAGGTGGTCTACGACGACCACGTCGGCAAGGTGTCGCTGGTCGGCGCGGGCATGAAGTCGCACCCGGGCGTGACCGCCACCTTCTGCGAATCCCTCGCCGAGGCGGGGATCAACATCGACCTCATCTCCACCTCCGAGATTCGGATCTCGGTGCTGGTCAAGGACACCGATCTGGACGAGGCCGTGAAGGTGCTGCACCAGGCCTTCGATCTGGGCGGCGACGAAGTGGCGGTCGTGCACGCCGGAACGGGACGGTAGAGCCATGGGAGTACGCGTAGGCGTCGTCGGCGCGACCGGTCAGGTCGGCGCCGTCATGCGGAAGCTGCTGGAGGAGCGCGACTTCCCGGCCGATGAGGTGCGCTTCTTCGCCTCCTCGCGCTCGGCCGGCACCAAGCTGCCCTTCCGCGGCCAGGAGATCGTCGTCGAGGACACCGAGACCGCCGATCCGTCCGGTCTGGACATCGCGCTGTTCTCGGCCGGGGCCACCATGTCCCGCGTGCAGGCCCCGCGCTTCGCCGCCGCCGGCGTCACCGTCATCGACAACTCCTCGGCCTGGCGCAAGGATCCCGAGGTGCCGCTGGTCGTCTCCGAGGTCAATCCGGAGCAGACCCGCAACCTGGTCAAGGGCATCATCGCCAACCCGAACTGCACCACCATGGCCGCCATGCCGGTGCTCAAGGTGCTGCACGACGAGGCGAACCTGCGCCGGCTGATCGTGTCCAGCTACCAGGCGGTCTCGGGCTCCGGCCTGGCCGGCGTGGAGGAGCTGGCCTCCCAGGTGCGCGCCGTCATCGGCGATGCCGAGAAGCTGGTGCACGACGGTTCCGCCGTCCGGTTCCCGGCCCCGAACAAGTACGTCGCGCCCATCGCCTTCGACGTGATCCCGCTCGCGGGCTCGCTGGTCGACGACGATTCCGGCGAGACCGACGAGGACCAGAAGCTGCGCAACGAGTCGCGCAAGATCCTGGGCATCCCGGATCTCGCGGTGAGCGGCACCTGCGTCCGCGTCCCGGTCTTCACCGGTCACTCGCTGTCCATCAATGCCGAGTTCGCCGAGCCGCTCTCGGTGGCGCGTGCGCAGGAGTTGCTGGCCACCGCCCCCGGCGTGCAGCTGACCGACGTCCCGACTCCGCTGGCCGCCGCCGGCATCGACGAATCCCTCGTCGGCCGCATCCGCCAGGATCCGGGCGTTCCGGACGGCCGCGGCCTGGCTCTGTTCATCTCGGGCGACAACCTGCGAAAGGGCGCCGCCCTGAACACCATTCAGATCGCCGAGGTTCTGCTCGCCGATCGCTGATCCGGCCGAAACGGAAAACGGGCCGTCCGATCCCTCGGGATCGGGCGGCCCGTTTCGTATCTCCCGCCAAATATCCGAAATATCGGTAAGTTTGATTAGGGATCAATCGGTCCAAAGTTCGGCACAGGGGAGGGGCGGCAGATGATCTATCGCCATCCCGTCGATCGTCACTTCAATGCAGTGCGGTCGCAGGTGTCTTGCGAGGCGTTCGGCAATTGTGCGTTCGGTGCGGTAGTCGAGCACCATGCCACCGGGAAAGCGTAGGCGCACATGAACTTCGCGTGTTCCGGGTGCCACGCTCATGACCACCCCTTGTCGTCCGTTCGGTTCGACGGGTCCTCTTCAAACGGTAAACACAGAAAAATTGCGGTGCAATAAGAAAAATACATGTTCCATACTGTGCGCCGTAAGCTCGCCGGTTCTGGAATCCTTGTCGGCAGATCCCATCGGGAAGGAGAAGGGCATGAAGGACATCGGCGAAACCAGCGGGCGGTGACGGCCGGGAAAGCCGATCAGGCAGAAGGAGTTTGACCCGGTGGCCGAAAGTACCCTTGGGGCACGGGTAGCGGAGTTACGCCGGCGGCGGGGACTATCGCAGAAAGAGCTGGGCGCGGCGATCAGGCGCTCGGAAAGCTGGGTGTCGCAGGTCGAACGGGATGTACTTCCCGTCGAGCGATTGTCGGTGCTGCAACGACTGGCCGATGTGCTCGGCGTGGCGGTGCGGGATCTGCGGCCGGAGGCGGCCGAACCCATGGCCGCCGACCGCGGGGACGGCCATCGCGCCGGATCCGTCGTCTTCGAGCAGTTGCGGTTGCTGCTCACCGGGCATCCCGCCCTGGAGCAGCTCTTCGGTGACGAGGCCGATCGCGAGTCGGCCGACACGTTGCCCGGATTGCAACAGCGCGTCGATATCGCCTGGCAGCTGGCACACGAATCGCGGCTGGTGGAAGTCGGCGGCGCACTGCTGGAACTGATTCCGGAGCTCGAGCACGCCGCCCGGATCACCAGCGACAAGCGGCCGGAGGTGCTGACGCTGCTGTCGCGCGCCTACCAGGTGGCCGCGACCGCGTTCACCCGGCAGGAGGAGGTCGATGCCGCGTGGGTGGCCGCCGATCGGGCGCTCACCGCGGCCGAGGAATCCGGTGATGCGCTCAGCGTGGTGGCCGGAACCTACCGCATGGCACAGGCATTCCTGCGCTTGCAGCGACTCGAGCAAGCCGAACAGGCGGCCCGGGTCTCGGTGACGGCACTCGCGCCGCAGATCGGCGACGAGACGCTGTGCCGGCCGGAAGTGCTGTCGCTCTACGGATCTCTGCAGCTCATGCTGGCGGTGATCGCGGCGACCGACGGGAATCGGCTGGCGGCGCGCGCGGGCCTGGCCGCGGCGCGCACCGCCGCGGAGCGACTCGGCGAGGGCCGCAACGACTTCGACACCGAATTCGGTCCGACCAGCGTGGCTGTGCACGCGGTGGCGGTGGCGGTCGAATTGGGCGATGCCGGTGAGGCTCTCGATACCGCCCGCACCGTGGACGCCACGGTCCTGTCCCCGGAGCGGCAGGCCCGCTTCCTGGTGGACGTGGCCCGGGCGCACGCGCAGCGGCGGCAGGCGCAGGAAGCCTTGGCGGCCTTGCTCACCGCCGAACGGCTGACGCCGGAACTGGTGCGCACCGATCATCGGGCGCGCGAGGTCGTCCGCGATCTGCTGCAGTTCGCGGGCCGGCGGCCGGCCGACGAACTGCGCGAGCTCGCGGGCCGGGCGGCGGTGACACCCTAGCGCCTACTCGCGAATGCCGGGTGTGCGCGGATCCGGGCCGACGCATGCCAGCAGCAGGCAGCCGGGCGGTGCGTCGGTGAACGGCGCCGAGAGGGGGATGTTCAAGCAGGCGTGCACATCACAGCCGGGGTAGGCGTACCGGCCGAGACCGAAGACGGCGAGCGCGATCTCGGTGTCGAAGAACTTGCTGTAGTCGACTTGCAGCGGAGGTTCGACGAATTGCCCGGGATCGGGGACGGGGCGGTCGTGGAAGGCGGCGAACAGCTGCCGGAAGAACTCGTACGCGGGTTCCTCGGTGTACTGCACGATTCCGCTCACGCCCCGGGTGGTGTGCACGCCGAAGACGCCCGTCCACACCACCAGCAGGTCCAGGCTGGGGATGACGTAGACGTGCTGCAGCCCCAGCCCGGACATGGAATAGGTGTCCCCGGGCAGGAAGGCGGGGTTCTCCGCGCAGTCCGCGCCGAGCCAGAACAGATAGCCGTAGCAGCGGTAGGTGTCCGACGGGGTGACGGCGCGCCTCAGGTAGTCCTCGGAGACGATCCGTGCGCCGTGCCAGCGGCCGCCGTTGGCGACGAGCAGGCCGAGCCGGGACAGGTCGTCGGGCGGGATCATCAGATGCGCGTAGCCGTAGGTGTGGCCCGACCGGTCCCGGGCCCAGTAGTAGTCCTCGCGCGCAATCCCTATGGGCCCGAACAGTTCCCGCTGGGCGAAGTCCTGCAGGGACTCCCCGACGGCCAGTTCGATGACGTACGCGAGCAGGTCCACATTGCGCTGGCTGTAGGTGAACTCGGTGCCCGGCGGATCGTCGAACGGCAGGGCCAGCGCCTGGACGGCGCTGAACGGGTCGACGGGTATGACGCCGGTGATGCCCTCGGTGACCACGCCGATCCGCAGTCCGGAGGTCTCGGTGAGCAGGTTCTCCACCGTGATCGCCCGATGCGCCGCATCGCCCAGTCCCGGCGGCAGATACGCGTCGATGGGTGCGTCGATATCGAGTCTGCCCTGATCCCAGGCGATTCCGGCGAGCAGCGACACAATGCTCTTGGTGACGCTCCAGACATTCCAGGCCACCGGTCCGGTCAGCTCGTTCGAGGGACCCTCGCCGATGAGACAGCCGTAGCGAAACACCTGGACGTTCAGCCGGTTTCGGCCGGCGGCGAAGGCCAGCGCGTCGTCCAGCCGCTCCGCGTCCAGCCCGGCTGCTTCCGGGGACGCCCGCTCGAATTCCCGGCCCACCGGCTCCGCGCAGCGCAATTCCCCCGTATCCGCCTGTGCGAATCCGCCGCCGAAGATCACGCTGCCCGCTGTCAGAACCGCCGCCACCGCGCCGGCCAACCCCCTGCGCATGCGCACCATGGGCTTCAGGCTATCGCCCGTCCCGCCGTCCTCCCTGCTGAAACGTTCACCGCGTGGCGAATTTCCGCGCCCAATAGGCGATCGCCCCGACCGCCAGCACCGCCGCGCCCGCGATCACCGAACTCATCGGCAGGGAGAGCGCGACGACACCGCATCCCAGCGCGCCGATTATCGGAATCGCCCGCGCCGGACGGTTTTCCGAAACACTCAGCGTGCCCGCCGAAATATTCGCGATCAGGTAGTAGGCCAGCACCGCGAACGACGAGAACCCGATTGCCGCGCGAATATCGAAACTCGCCGCCACCACCGCCACGATCAACCCCACCGCGAGCTCGGCCCGATGCGGCACCTCGTATTTCGGATGCACCGCCGCGAGCGCCCGCGGCAGATGCCCGTCCCGCGCCATGGCCAGGGTCGTCCGCGACACCCCCAGGATCAAGGCCAGCAGCGACCCGGCCGCCGCCAGCACCGCGCCCACCCGGACCACCGGCGCGAGTCCGTCCACCCCGGCCGCGGTCACGGCGCGCGCCAGCGGATCGGCCCCGGCCGCCAGCCCCGCCGACCCGAGCACCAGCAGCACCGCGACCGCCACCACCGCGTACACGGCCAGCGCGATACCCAGCGCCAGCGCAATGGCCCGGGGAATCGTCCGCCCCGGATCCCGCACCTCCTCACCGAGGGTCGCGATCCGCGCGTACCCGGCGAAGGCGAAGAACAACAGCCCCGCCGCCTCCAGCACCCCGCGCGGTCCGATCCGATCCGGCAGCGCGGCGGCACCGCCATGGTCTCCGGCGAAGCACACCGCCGCCACCACCGCGAGCACCACCAGCACCGCGCCGACGATGACCCGGGTCGCCAGCGCCGACTTCTGCACTCCTGCATAGTTGATCGCGGTGATCACCACGACCGCCCCCACCGCCACCGCCCGCGCCTGCTCCGGCCAGGCATAGCTCCCGACCGTCAAGGCCATGGCCGCACACGAGGCGGTCTTCCCGACCACGAACCCCCACCCGGCCAGATACCCCCAGAAGTCCCCGAGCCGCTCCCGCCCGTACACATACGTCCCCCCGGATACCGGATACACCGCCGCCAACCGCGCCGACGAGGTCGCATTGCAGTACGCCACCACGGCAGCGATCCCCAACGCGAGCAACAGCCACGACCCCGCCGCCGCGGCCGCGGGCGCCAGCGCCGCGAAAATCCCCGCCCCCACCATGGACCCGAGCCCGATCACCACGGAATCGCTCAATCCGAGGCGCCGCCGCAGCTCGGGTTCATCGCTCATGCGCCCAATCATCGGTGAGCCGGCCGCAATCCGCGCGCTACGACTCCCGGATACGCGAAACGCCGCCAGGCGGGGGGTCCTGGCGGCGCGCGCTCGCGGCATACCGCGAAGTGAAAGCCGACGCCCGACAAGCGCCTCTCGGCGAGGGGTCGCTCGAAGCGACAAGGGGTGCGGCCCGGGGCTGTCCAGGACGCCGACAGTGGGGTTCAACCGCGACCCCCCGATATCTATTCCGCCCGACCGGCTGTGATCCGCGCAACGCAATCCGATGGTGGATTGCCACCCCCACCGGATAACATTTCGCCCCTACGCACAGTGTTCTCCGGGGGTGGGCAGCCGAATCGATTTCGGCCGCCGTGACTTTCGTGTGAATCAGCTCGAAAGGTCAGCGGGGATGAACAGCTCGATCGATGGCGCCACTGTCCTTCTCGACGAGGCCGAAACGGCGGTCCGAATCGGCGAGTCCGAACGAGCGCTCGAACTGTGCGCGACAGCCGAGCCGGAGCTCCCCGACAGCGGCCGGGTGTGGCGAATCCGGGCCTTGGCTGAACTGCAGCTGTCCCGCGAGGTCGATCGGGATGTCCGCGAGATCGACGAACGCCGGTTGAATGCCGTGGTGGCGGCCCGCCGAGCCGTCGAACTCGAGCCCGGCAAGGCCGAGAACCACTACGTCCGAGCCCTGTCCCTGCAATGGCTGGGCCAAGCCGACGCCCTCCGCGCCCTGGACCGCGCCGCCACCCTCGATCCCCGCGACACCCGGATCGACCACCTGCGCGAGCGCATCGACCGCGCCCGCGCCGCTGCGGCCGTCCCCCGCCGCGTGCACCGGCCTACGGCCCCGCGCCCAACCCGTCTTGCACCCGTCGACACATACGACCCTACGGACTGGGGCCTCATCATCAAGATTGTCGTCGGCGTGGGCACATTCGTGGTGGGCCTCCTGGTCGAAGTGGCCATATCGGATACGAAGAACAATCAGGACCGCGACCTCCCCGTGCATCCCACCGCCGTGTACAACCCCTGGGCAACCACCTATCGGCCGGTCAGCATCCCGCCCTCATACCTCCGCCCGCCGCTGACCACACCGGCTCGGTAGTCGGCCCGCGGATCTCCGTTCGCCCGGAGTCGGTGCGGCCGATTAGCATTCGTGAAAGATCACTTGTTCTTGTGGGGGAGCGTTGAGCGAACATTCGGTTCTCACCGAGTTGCTGACCATGCTCGAATCGAATCCGGAGTTGTTGCCGGTTCGGCTTCGGGTGATCGAGTTGCTGGCCGCGCAGGGCCGATATTCGGATGCGCTGGGTCAATGCGGTGCGGCTCTCGCTCAGGACCCGGGCAACGCACAGGTGCTGGAACTGCTACAGCGGTGCACGGCGGCGCTGGCCGGCGGCGAACCGGCGGTGACCCCGGCTCCGGCGACGCCGCCGCAACCCCCGGCGCCCGCCGGGGCCGGTGGATTCGATTGGGCTGCCGCCGAACGTGAGGTCGGCGACATCATCAAGCCCGCCTTCATCGCCGACGACGGTGAACCCCTGGTCGTCGGCCCCGGCGATACCGGCCTGTTCGAACGGCCGCGGGTACGTCTCGACGAGGTCGGCGGCATGGCGGACGTGAAGCGGCAGTTGGAGCTCTCGCTGCTCGGCCCGCTGCGGAATCCGGAGCTGGCCAAGGCCTTCGGCACGAGCGCCCGGGGCGGTCTGCTGCTCTACGGTCCGCCGGGTTGCGGCAAGACCTTCATCGCCTCCGCCGTGGCGGGCGAATTGGGCGCGAACTTCTACCCCATCGAGATCGCCGAGATCCTTGATATCCATCTGGGCGCGAGTGAGCGCAATCTGCACCAGATCTTCGAGATGGCCCGTCGCAACGCCCCCTGCGTCCTGTTCATCGACGAGGTCGACGCGCTGGGCTACCGGCGCAGCCAGATGTCCGGCTCCGCCGGTCTGCGCACCGTGGTGAATCAGCTGCTCACCGAGATGGATTCGGCCACCGGCGACAACGAGGGCGTCTACATCCTCGGCGCGACCAATCACCCGTGGGATATCGATGTGGCGCTGCGCCGCCCGGGGCGCTTCGACCGCATGATCCTGGTGACCCTGCCGGATCCGGAGGCCCGCGTCTCGATCCTCCGCCATCATCTGCGGGACCGACCCGTCGAAGGCATCGATCTGAAGGCGATAGCCGTTCGCACCGAGGGCTTCTCGGGCGCGGACCTGGCGCATGTGTGCACTTCCGCCACCCAGCTGGCCATGGCCGACTCGCTGCGCACCGGCACGGTCCGGCCCATCGGCATGCCCGATATCGAGCAGGCCATGAGCCAGATCCGGCCCAGCTCGACCGCCTGGTTCGAATCCGCCCGCAATGTGGTCGAATTCGCCAATAACGACGGGACCTACGACGAGTTGGCGAACTATATGCGCGGTATGAAACCGCGGTGAGGTCCGAGTCCCGTCCATGAGCGACAAACTGGACAAGGCCTGGCTGCTGATGGGTCTGGGCCGCTACGACGCGGCCCGGGAACTGCTGGCCGAGTTGCTCGCCACCGATCCCGACGATCCCTCGGCGCTCGCCGGGCTGGCGGAGGTCGCGCTGCGCATGGGCGAGTACGAGCGCGCCCTCGACCACACCGGCTCGGCGCTGCGGGTGTCGCCGGAGTTCACCATGATGTGGCGGGTGCGGGCGCTGGCGGAGTATCAGCTGACCCGGGATTCCGACATCGACCCCGAACAGGCCGATCGATATCGGGACAGTGCCGTGGCGGCGGCGCGGCACGCGGTGGAGCTGGATCCCGACGATGTCGACAATCTGCGGATACTCGCGCTGGTGCAACAGGATTCGGATCCCGTCGCGGCGCTGGAGCACCTGAAATCGGCCCTGGAAATCGATCCGGACCAGGTCGAGCTGCACATACTGCGCGGAAGTATCCTGCGGCGCTACGCATCCGGGACGGCGGCGTTCGAATTGGCCGCGCAGTCCCTGCATCAGGCGCTGGGATTGGACCCCGAACGCGCCGACGCACTGTTCGAACTCGGGCTGGTGGAGCTGGAGTTGGGGGATTTCGACGCGGGGCAGGAGAAGGTGCGCCGCGCCGCCCAATACGACCCGAGCTATGGCGATGTGGTGCGGTTGCTGTTCGAGCAGATCGAGCAGGAGCGGGCGCGGCGAGCGGAGGCCGCTGCCGCGCTCCCCGCCCTCACCCTGGAGGAGGCCGCTCGGGCCGCGGAGACCGGGCGACTGGCGGGGCGTTTCGAACCGATGCCGCGGCCGCAGTACGTGGCGCCGCCGCCCGCGCCGAGCAAGGCCGGACGCTGGATCGGCGTGGTGCTGGCGATCTTGGTCGTCATGGGCCTCAACAGCGCGTTCAACGATGATGGGCGCGACCCCCGGGATCGCTGGACACCGTCCACGTCCACGACGTACAGCCCACCGTTCCGGCCGCCCGTCCTGCCGCCCAGCTACTTCAATCAGCCCTTCCGGACCTGGCCGTCGAACATTCCCCGGCCGACCTTCCTCCCGCGCCCGACCACGGAGCCCGCGCCGCCGCGGGTGACGCTTCCGCCGAACTTCAACCCGTACGGATGACGATCCTCAGTGATATTTAAGCCTTCTACCAGCTAAAACTTTCTTTTCTTGACTTATTCCAGAAAAGATAGCAGGGTGTATGGCATGCACACCGGATACGACGCGCGGGAGCAATTGCGTGCGGTCGGCCTGCGGGTCACCGGCCCGCGGGTCGCGGTTCTGGATGTTCTGGCTAACTCTCCGCATACCGATGCGGAGGGGGTGACCGCCAAGGTGCGGGAGACGCTGGGGTCGGTGTCGACGCAGGCCGTGTACGACGTACTGCGGGCTTGCGTGGGGGCCGGGTTGTTGCGGCGCATCGAGCCCGCCGGGTCACCGGCGCTGTACGAGGCGCGCACCGGCGACAACCATCACCATCTGGTGTGCAGGAAGTGCGGCACGGTCGTGGATGTCGACTGTGTCGTCGGCGCAGCACCCTGTCTGGAACCCGATCAGTCCCACGGTTTCGTGATCGACGAGGCCGAAGTCGTGTTCTGGGGCCTGTGCCCGGCATGTAATTCCTGAACTCCCCAAGGAGGTTTCGCATGACCAAGGCGACCACCACCAATACCGGCACCCCGGTGCAGAGCGATGACGAATCGCTCACCGCAGGTACTCAGGGTCCGATCCTGCTGCACGACCATTACCTGATCGAGAAGCTCGCCCAGTTCAACCGGGAGCGGGTGCCGGAGCGCATCGTGCACGCCAAGGGCGCCGGCGCGTTCGGCGAACTGGTGGTCACCGGCGATGTCAGCCGCTACACCAAGGCCGCGCTGTTCCAGCCGGGCGCCCGCACCGAATCGCTGGTGCGCTTCTCCACCGTCGCCGGTGAGCAGGGCTCGCCCGACACCTGGCGCGATCCGCGCGGTTTCGCGGTGAAGTTCTACACCACCGAGGGCAACTACGACATCGTCGGCAACAACACGCCGATCTTCTTCATCAAGGATCCGATCAAGTTCCCGGACTTCATCCGCTCGCAGAAGCGCTTGCCGGGCAACGGACTTCGCGACAACAACATGCAGTGGGACTTCTGGACCCTGCGCCCGGAGACCGCGCACCAGGTGACCTGGCTGATGGGCGACCGCGGCATTCCGAAGACCTACCGCCACATGGACGGCTTCGGCTCGCACACCTACCAGTGGGTCAATGCCCAGGGCGAGCGCTTCTGGGTGAAGTACCACTTCAAGACCGATCAGGGCATCGAGTTCCTGACCCAGGCGCAGGCCGACGAGCTCGCGGGCAAGGACGGCGACTACCACCGCCGCGACCTGTGGGAGTCCATCGAGCGCGGCGAGTTCCCGAGCTGGACCCTCAAGGTCCAGGTCATGCCGGCGCACGAGGCCGAGGGCTACCGCTTCAACCCGTTCGACCTGACCAAGGTGTGGTCGCAGAAGGACTACCCGCTGATCGAGGTCGGCAAGTGGACCCTGAACCGCAACCCGCAGAACTACTTCGTCGAGATCGAGCAGGCCGCCTTCGCGCCGTCGAATGTCGTTCCGGGCATCGGCTTCTCGCCGGACAAGATGCTGCTGGGCCGCGTCTTCGCCTACGCCGACGCGCACCGCTACCGCATCGGCGCCAACCACGCGCAGCTGCCGCCCAACCGCGCCAAGGCCGCCGAGGTGAACTCCTACTCCAAGGAGGGCTCCATGCGCTACGACTTCAATGCGCCGGATGTGCCTGTCTACGCACCGAATTCGTTCGGCGGCCCGCACGCCGATCCGGAGAAGGCCGGCGATGACGGCCTGTGGAACTTCGGCACCGAGGCGGTGCGCGCCGGCTACGTCCAGCACCGCGAGGACGGCGACTTCACCCAGGCGGGCACCCTGGTCCGCGAGGTGCTCGACGACGGCGAGCGGGATCGCTTGGTGGCCAATGTGGTCGGCCACATTCTCGGCGGCGTGCAGGAGCCGATTCTGAGCCGCGTCTTCGAGTACTGGAAGGCCGTCGACAACGAGCTCGGCAAGCGCATCGAAGAAGGGGTTCGTTCCCAGCTCTGAGCGTGATCACCCGTTTCCGGGTCAGCCCCTCGGAAACCGCGGGCCCGCATCCCTTTCCGGGATGCGGGCCCGTTGTGTTCGACGACGAGGCCGGGACCGTCATCCCGGCTGCGGCGGTTGGACTCCGTCGAGCAGGCGGGCGATGTGCTTGGCGAAGCCTTCGTCGCGGACGGTGTCCATATCGGCGGTGAGGCCGTCGGTTCGCGCGTCGAAGCTGGTGTAGCGGCGGTGCAGGCGCGGGTAACCGCGGGTCGCGGCCTCCGCCGCGGGCCACATCTTCTGAAACCACTCGGAGTCGCTGAGACCGCTGCGGCGGATGGTCTGCCGGGAGGCGGCCTCGCTGATGGCCATGCCGAGAACGAACGAGAAGAGCAGTGTGACAACGTTATCGGCCTCCTCGTCGTCGAAGCCGTTCTCCTCGAGCAGGGTGAGCAGGGCCTCGTTGAGCCGCATGACATTCGGGCCCAGGTAGAGCAGGCCGATCTCGCCCAGCATGATGGACAGCCAGGGGTGGCGCAGGATCATGGCGCGCAGATCGTTGGCGAGGCCGGTCAGGGCCGAACGCCAGTCGGCGCCGGTGGCGGGCGGGGGCACCTCGCCGAAGGTGGCGTCGGCGACGAGCTCCATGAGTTCGTCCTTATTGGCGACGTAGGTGTAGAGGGAGGTCGCTCCCGCGCCCAGGCGCGCGCCGAGTTTGCGCATGCTCAGAGCCTCGGGACCCTCCTCGTCCAGTAGGTTCAACGCCTCGGCGACTATCTGGTCGCGGCTGAGCGCGGGTTGTTCGCGCCGCCGCCGTGGCTGTTCCCGCGTCCATACCGAGCCGATGCCCTGTTCCTTGGTCGTCATCGCGAGTCCTCCTTCGTCTACCCATGAGCATAACCGCTGCTAGAACGCTGTTCGTATGTTCGCACATCGTTCCCGCTTGCGAACAGTGTACGTCAGACCGTACAGTGTTCGACAGCACCGCACGATGTGCGGAGAAGGTATCCGAAGGGGATCGAAATGAGTAAGACCGAAAACGCCGCGGTGGTGAATGCGCCCGCGGCCGAACGCAATCCGAAGCGCTGGCTGATTCTGGTGGTGCTCTGCCTGAGCTCGCTGGTGCTGGTGATCGACAATATGGTGCTGAATGTCGCCATTCCGCAGATCTCCACCGAGCTCGGCGCGACCTCGCAGGACATTCAGTGGATCATCGACTCCTACATCCTGGTGTTCGCCGGTCTGCTGCTCACCTCGGGCAGCCTGTCCGACCGGTTCGGGCGACGGCTGGTCATGGTGGTCGGCCTGGCGCTCTTCGGCGCGGCCTCGGTGCTCGCGGCCTATGCCACCAGCCCGGAACTGCTGATCGCCGGTCGCGTGGTGATGGGCATCGGCGGCGCGCTCATCATGCCGAGCACGCTGTCCATCCTGATCACGGTGTTCGACGAGGAGGAGCGCCCGAAGGCCATCGCGTCCTGGAGCGCCGTGGCCATGATCGGCATGGTGGGCGGGCCCATTGTGGGCGGCGTGCTGCTGAACCACTTCTGGTGGGGTTCGGTGTTCGTGCTGAACGTGCCGATCGCCATTGTCGCCATTGTCGCCGCGCTGGCGCTCATGCCGGAGTCGAAGGGCCCGTGGGCCAAGCCGGATGTGTCCGGCATGGTGTTGTCGATCATCGGCACCACCGCGCTGGTGTGGACCATCATCGAATGGCCGACCAAGGGCATCGAGGGCACCTGGCTGTCGCTGCTCATCGCCGTTGTTGGTATGACCGCCTTCATCATTCGTGAGATGAAGGCCGAGCACCCGATGGTTCCGCTGCAGCTGTTCCGCAATCGCGTCTTCACCGGTTCCAGCTTCTCGCTGGTGCTGGTCACCTTCGCCAATGGCGGTCTGCTGCTGGTGCTGACCCAGTATCTGCAGTTCGTGCTCGGCTACTCGCCGATCCGCACCGCGCTGGCCTTCACGCCCTTCGCTCTGACCGCCCTGATCTTCAATGGCGTCGGCGCGGGCCTGGTGCAGAAGTTCGGCGTGCGCCCGGTGACCCTGATCGGCATGACCATTCTGGCCGGCGGTTTCGGGGTGCTGTCCATCCTCACCACGGAGTCCGGCTTCTGGACGCCCGCCGCGGCCATGGCACTGGTCGGCGCCGGCGCCGGTCTGGCCATGCCCGCCGCCATCGGCGCCCTGATGGGTGCGATTCCGCCGGAGCAGGCCGGTGTCGGCTCGGCCCTGAACGACACCATCCAGCAGACCGGTGGCGCTCTGGGCGTGGCGGTGCTCGGCGCGGTGCTGGCCGGTACCTACACCGACGCCATGCCCGCCGACGCCCCCGAAGCGGCGCGCGAGTCCATTGCCCCGGCCCTGCTCAGCGGTGACAGCGCCCTCATCTCCGCGGCCCGCGAGGCGTTCACCGACGCCATGTCCGCGACGTTCATCGGCGGCGGCATCAGCGTGGTGGCCGCGACCGTGATCGCCTTCTTCCTGATGCGCGGCGCTCAGGCGGCCGGGCACGAGGGCGCGCCGGTCGAGTCGGCCGATGAGGAAATGGTCGAGGCCAAGTAAGCCCAACCCGCACAACGAGATCCGCCCCCGGCTCTGCTGCCGGGGGCGGATTTCTTACATCCTTGTCAAAGTTAATCGGCGAGCATAACCTTGACACGTTGTAAGAATTCCATGACAGGAGATGTGCATGCGTACTCGTCTCGTTCACGCGGTGGCCCTGCTGAGCACCGGACTGCTCGCCGGCGCTTTCGGTTACGGCGCAGCCAATCTCGCGCCCACCTTCCGCCGGGTTCCCTTGCAGATGCGGCTCGAGTTCCACACCGAGCTCATGAAGAACAACAGCGTCAGCATGCAGCTCACCATGGCCATCGCGGCGGTGAGCTGCCTGGCCCTGGCCGCGCTGACCCGGGGGCGGGCCCGGCTGCTGGCCGGGCTCGCGACCGGGTTGGTGGTGGCGTCCTTCGTCATCACCCGGTTCGGCAATGTGCCGATCAACTATCGGATCAATGACTGGGTGACCGAGGGCGCGCCGGCCGATTATGCCGAGATCCTGTCGCGGTGGGATGTGTTCCACTATCTCCGGACGGGCACGGGCTTGGCGGCCTTCGGGTTGATGATCCTGCTCGCGCTGGGTGTTTCACGCCAGCAGCTGCGCGATGCGGGCGGTGCAGAAGCCGGTGATGTTCATATCCGGCGGCAGCCGGACCTGATTGGACATGCGGAGTAGCGGAACCGAGAGCAGCACCGCCGCCAGGATCTCGTTGTAGCGGAGGTTGCGCACCTGAAGGCCGGTGCGCCGCTCGTAATAGGCGATGGTCTCCGCGCGGGTGGGCGTGCCCGGCAGTCGCTCGTGGCCCTCGAATTCACTGCAGGCCCAGTCCAGGAACAGCATCCAGGCCAGATCCAGCTCGGGGTCGCCGAGATTGGCCATCTCCCAGTCCAGTACGCCGGTGACGCGAAAATCGCTGTCGTACAGAATATTCGACATGCGGGCATCACCCCAGCACAGTGTCACCCGCTCCGGTTCGTATGGATTCTCCCGCAGGAAGGCGATGGCCCGCCGGTAGATCTCCGGCTGATTCCCGTCGCAGGCCCAGGTCAGTGCGGTGTCCAGGTAGTTCACGGCCTGGGTCACCGGCCCGGCGCCGTGCTGCGGGAAAGCCAGGAACCCCAGGCGCAGCGCCCGCCAATCCACCTCGTGCACGGCCACCATGGTGTCCACGCACTCCCACCACATGCGCGCCCGCTGCTCCGGTGTGGCCTCGAAGTAGTTGCCCGCCACGTGATACGACGGGAAATCACTCGGGGCCGCACCCGGCAGCCGGGTCATGACGACATAGGGTCCGCCGAGCTCGCCGCCCGCGCGGTCGATCCACAGCGGGGTCGGCACCGGCAATCCGGTGGCGGACAGGCGCTGCATGACCAGCACCTGGCGCAGCAGGTCGTAATCCGGGAACAGCGGCGACTCCGGCGGCCGCCGGAATACCAGCGGCAGTGTGCCGCTGGCATCCTCGAGCTCGAAAACGTATGTCTCGGTCGAGAAGCCGCGATCGGTGCGGGTGAAGTTCCGGATCCGCGCCTGATCGGACACCGGGAAGTGCTTGCGCACCAGCGGTTCCAGGGCCGCCGCCAGCTGTTCGGCCGGCAGTCTGTCGGCACACATGGTCAGTGGCCCTGGTAGCCGTAGCGCGCATTGCGCCCGAAGAACACCATTTCGACCAGCCCGTAGCCGACCTTGCCCTCGGATTCGATGCGGCACAGCGTTCCCGACAGCATGCTGACCTGCTGCAGGTCTTCGGTATCGGTGAGATCGGCGACGAAGCCGTCGCTCCAGGATTCGCCCTTCCAGACCCCGGAGGCGTAACCCCGATAGTCGTCGTATCCCGCGATGCCCGGCCAGTAGTTGGTGACCGGGGTGACGGCGAATTCGCGCCGGGCGCGGTCGGCCCCGATCACGGTGAACGTGCCGCCGCTGATGATGCGGAAGTCGTCGCGGAAGGTCAGCTCGTGTTCGACGTCGATGATCGGCAGCACCGGCGCGCCGGAATCGATGCGCGGCAGAATGTGCCCCTCGAAATGCCAGCGCTGCCCGTCCGCCGTCTCGCGCTGCGCGAAATGCACCAGCTCGTCGTCGAATTCGAAGATGCCCATGTAATAGAGCACGCCGTCCGGCACCTCGGTCGGCTGCAGTCCCGTCCCCTCCGGCAGGCTGCCGCCGCCGCCCCCGTGCCGGGTGCCCCAGGAGTGATCACGGCCGAACCACCACTTCTCGGGATCGATATCGATTCGCTCGCCGTCGATTTCGAGCCAGCCCGACACCAGCCCGTTCTGGTAGAACCGCCGCGCGTCCTCCCGCACCCGGCCCCGGCTCCGGAAGAACGCGGGTTCCTGTTCGTAGGCTTCGAATTCGCCGTCGAAGTCCAGGTGCATCCGGATTCCGTGCTCGTTGTCGTCGAGCGTGCCGCGCACCTTGCGCAGCGGTTCCACGATCTCGTAGGTGAACGGCCCGACCTTCCAGGAGGTGAGGCTGTCGGAGCCGGAATCCAGCTGCCGGGAGAATCGCGCCACATGCGCCTGCTTGTTGTCGATGGTGACCATGACGTAGGCGTCCACGACATTCCGGTTGGGGTAGCGCGCCATCCCCGTCATCACGTTCACCTTGCCGCTGGTGTCGAACCCGTACAACACGATTCGCTCGGTCCAGCGCAGATCGCTCTGTGCCACATGGTCGAAGGTGGTGGGCAGCTGATGGCAGAGCAGCTCGTCCTGGGGTGTCAGCATCGACGGGTACCTCTCATGCGTACGGCCTGGCCGTAATTCGAATACGGGTCGTAGCGTATTTGAAACAGGTTCTAGCTGTAGCCTGAATCGCGGAATTGGCTTCGACCCGAGGGAGATGCCCGTGAGCGCACCCGCAGGGACCCGCCCCGGCCCGGGGCGCCCGCGTGACCCGCAGCTGGATGCCCAGTTGCTGGCCGCCGCGCGGGAACTGCTGGTCAGCGAGGGCTATCAGGCGACGACAATGGCCGCGGTGGCGCGCAAGGCGGGTGTGGTCACCACCTCGATCTACCGCCGCTGGCCGAGCAGGCGGGCGCTGATCGAGGACGCCATCTTCGGCCTGGGCACGAGCGCCTACCCGGAGCCCACCGGCGATCTGCGCGCCGATCTCCTGGCCTGGACCCGGCTGTTCCTGGAATCGGCCGCCCATCCGGCGGCGCGCTCGGCCCTGCCGGGACTGCTCTCGGAGTACCACGACGACCACGACAGCTATCGCCGGATACTCGATCGCGGAGAGCTGCCGACCCGGGATGCCTTGCGGGAGTTGCTGTCCGGAGCCGCGAGCGCCGGTCAGGCCGCCCCCGGCTGTGACGCCGACGCCGTCTTCGAACTATTGCGCGGAGCCACCCTGATCCGGGCGCTGACGCACGGCACCGACGATGCCGGCGAGTTCTGCGAGCAGATCGCCGATGCCCTGCTCGCCGTCGCCTCGGCTCAGCGTAAGAGGCCGAACCAGTAGATCAACGTTGCCAGCAAGAAGACGACCACGGTTTCCATCGTCTGTTCCAATCTCTGTGGCGACCTTACTTCCATGATGCAGTGCGCGGCGTCCGTTCTGCCACGAAAAAGAACCCGCCGGACCTGACAACCGTTCCTAACCGGTGAGCGATGTTGTGGCTCGCTCGGGTGCGGCCCGAACGGTCTTGGCCGCTGGCGCGTGCTGCTGCCTGCCGGACCCGTCCGGACTCCCATAGGGGCCAGGGGCGGGGTAGGGCGTGGCACACACCACGCGGTCCCGGTCCGATGCTGACGCCAGGCCCGAGGGTTGGCCCGCCACGCTCCTCTGTGCGTGGCGGGGACCGCCCGAGTGACGCGAAAGCTTCATACCGAGTCCGCGTCGACCGATCGCGACCGCCGCCCCATGATGGGTGGTGACCGTCGGACCGGACGTCTTCGATTGCTCCTTCAATGGCTCGCGCCAGCAGCGGCCGCCGGCCTTGCTGGTGTACGCCGGATCCACCGCCACCACCGCGATGCTGCGTCGGGAGGCCATGGCGCGCAGACGTTCTCGGAACCTGCAGGTAGGAATACCGGCGACGGTACCGCGGAACCGTTTGCCCCGTGGGCCGCGACCCATCGTTTCCCGGCCGGTGGCGCGAACGTTCGCGAAATCGAGGTTCTCGATAACGACTCCAGCGCACCCAAGCCGCTCGGCGGTGTCGAGTAGTGCGGTGATCGCAGCCCGCACTTGTCCGTCGCGTTGCGACGTCGGTTGACCGTGGGTGGTGAGCAGGATCGTCTCTGGCAGGCCGACCGGATTCCCGGACCGATCCAGCACACAGGCGGCGAGATGGCCGTCGTTGAGGTCGACTCCCAGCACCCGCCCGGCTCGGATCGTGGTGAGCGGAACAGGCTGTGCAGATTCGGTTTTCCAGGACGCGTCGAGGTACCAGCGTTGCCGGGTCGGGTCATAAACGATGTCGTAGCGCACGGCGCGATTGTGGGCGATGCGGTCGGCCCACTCCGGTCCGCGGTGACTGAACGCTACCGGCGTGGTGAGGCTGAGGTGGGTGCCGAGGCGGTCAGCCAGTGCGGCGGGGATTTTGATGCGCAGCTGCCCAGTGACCGGTGTGACTCGGATGGTTTCGTTGCCTCCGGTTTTGCCGGTTTCTCCGTCCGCGGTCAGGAACATGCGTGCCGTGTCCCACTGTCGGCGCCATTCGGCCTCCGACAGATCCGCATCGTGGAGGTGGTTGCGTTTACGCCACAGGCGTTTCCCGCCGACTACGATCGCCGGATGCGCGTCGGAAAGCGCACGGTGGGTGTGTTTGGCGCGGTCGCGCAACGAGGCCAGGCGGCGGGACTTAGTGAACCGCTCGGCCGCGTCACGATAGCCTTTGACCCTCCCGACACGCTCGCCGGGCGCCAGCGCGCATCGCGCGTCGAGCGTCGCGATCGCCGAATCCAGCTGATGCGCATGGGCTTGCAGTGCGCGCAGACCCGACTGGTATTGACCCTCGACGGTGCGGGTGATTGCTCCTGCCCATCGGGAAGACGTGTCTACGGTCAACGCCTGTTTGCGATCGGCCCGGTATTCGGCCTGCTGGGTGCGGTCCAGTGAACCCTGCTCGATTCGGTCGGCAAGCTCGCGCCGATGTAACTGTCCGAGGAACTCGCCGATCTCCCGCAGCGCCGCGGCTTCGTCAGGAGTGGGGTGCAGGCGGGTGCGGATCCGCACCCCCGTTGGTGCGGCTACCAAGAATGGCTCCTGGCGCCGAGGCTTCCTTCCTGAACCGACCATGGCACGACCATAAGCGGACTATCGAAACAGTGTTCGAAGGCAGTGAATATCTGTCGGGAATCACCCAACTCGCTTGTACTGATGGCATGTTGACGATTTGGGCATATTCACCGAATCGTGCACGGGCAGTGTAGGTCAGAACGGCTTCGCTGGATTCGGGTAGCCGACTCTAGACGTCATGCCCACGAGATTGACCGCATCGGTACCCATTCCGCCAGATTTATATGCCAGCGCTGTCACAGGCCGCGGTGCGCTGCAGGATGCGCAGCGAGCCGGTGACCGACAGCTCCCGGAACTTTCCGCCGTCGAGGGCGCGCCGGTAGATGTGGAACGGCGCCTGCCCGCCATCGGCGGGATCCGGGAAGACATCGTGAATGGCGAGCAGCCCGCCGCCGGCCACCCAGTGCGCCCAGTTGTCGTAATCGCGCTGGGCGGCTTCCTCGGTGTGGCCGCCGTCGATGAACAGCAGGCGCAAGGGGGTGCGCCAGTGTCGCGCGACGGCGCCGGAGGAGCCGATCACACCGACCACGGTATCGGTGAGCCCCGCGCGAATCATGCTGCGGCGGAAGGCCGTGACGGTGTCGAAGACGCCGGTCTCGGGATCGACCAGGGTGGTGTCGTGGTACTCCCAGCCGGGCTGGTGTTCCTCCGAGCCGCCGTGGTGGTCGACGGTGTAGACGGTGGCGCCGGTCTCGCGGGCGGCCGCGCCGAGGTAGATCGCGGACTTGCCGCAGTAGGTGCCGATTTCCAAGATGACGCCGTCACCGGCGTAGTCGCGGGCGGCCTCGTAGAGGGCGCGGCCTTCTTCCGGCGGCATGAATCCGGGAACTTGTTCGGCGAGTGCGAACAATTCGCCGGTGCGGTCGGAAATCTCGGCCTGCGTCATCCGAAAACCTTTCTGGAGCCTTCGCATTCATGCGGGTCACGCATGCCGCGAGTTGCTCGGAGAGCCGACCCATAGTAGCATCCGGACACGTGTCTGATTCCCTTTCCCGCTCGGTGGTGAACATGGAGGCCACCCGCCGCCGCCTCACCGAGAAGCAGGCCGACACCGTCGACCGGCTCACCCGGGCGGCGATGGAGGTGCTCTCGCGCGAGGGTTTCGCGGGGCTCACCGTGCGCATGGTCGCGGCCGCCGCGGGCGTGGGAACGGCCACCGCCTACACCTATTTCTCCTCCAAGGAACACCTGGTCGCGGAGATGTTCTGGCGTCGGCTGGCGGCCACCGAACCGCCGTCGACCGAGGAGCCGGACCCGACCGCCCGGGTGGTGGCGGTACTGCGGCAGATCGCCATGCTGGTGGCCGACGATCCGCAATTGGCGGGCGCGGTGACCGCGGCGCTGCTGGGCACCGATCCCGATGTGGCGCATCTGCGTTTGCGCATCGGGCGCGAGATTCGGCAGCGACTGGTCGACGCGCTCGGTGAACCGGCCGATCCGGAAATCGTGGAGACGCTGGAATTGCTCTATGCGGGCGCGTTGGTGCGCGCGGGCATGGGTTATGCCTCCTACGCGGAAATTGCCGACCTGTTGGAGAAATCTGCTGTGCGCGCACTGCGCGACTGAGTTTCACCCCGCATTTCCCACGTTCGCGAAAATCTCCCGATTGTCGTGGAATATCTTGCCGCGCAAGGACTCCCATAGTACCGTCCAGACAGGTGTCCATGACGCGGGAGGATCCCCATGACCCTGGTCAAGCCCCGGCAGGTATCGGGCGGCGAGCACGAACACGGCCATCTGGAGGAGTTCCGGACCGATCCCATCGCGCTCATGACGCGGGTGCGCGCCGAATGCGGGGATATCGGGGCATTCCGGCTCGCGGACCGCGATGTGATCATGCTGTCCGGCGCCCAGGCCAATGAGTTCTTCTTCCGGGCGGGCGATGACGAGTTGGATCAGGCCGCCGCCTACCCGTTCATGAAGCCGATCTTCGGCGAGGGCGTGGTGTTCGACGCGCCGCCGGAACGGCGCAAGGAGATGCTGCACAATTCGGCGCTGCGGGCCGAGCAGATGCGCGGGCACGCCACCACCATTGCGCGCGAGGTGGATCGCATGGTGGCGCGATGGGGCGATGAGGGGGAGATCGACCTGCTCGAATTCTTCGCCGAACTCACCATTTACACGTCCTCGGCCTGCCTCATCGGCGCCAAGTTCCGCGAGGAATTGGACGGGCGGTTCGCGCACCTCTATCACGAGCTGGAGCGCGGGACCGACGCCTACTGCTACGTGGACCCGTACGCGCCGATCGAGAGCTTCCGCCGCCGGGATGAGGCGCGCTGGCAGCTGGTGAAGCTGGTGCGGCACATCATGGCCGGGCGCATGGCGAATCCCCCACAGGGCAAGGCGGATCGGGACATGCTCGATGTGCTGGTGTCGGTGCGCGACGAACAGGGCAATCCGCGGTTCAGCGCCAGCGAGGTCACCGGCATCTTCATCTCCATGATGTTCGCGGGCCACCACACCACCTCGGGCACGGCGGCGTGGACGATCATCGAACTACTGCGCCACCCCGAGATCCTGGCGCGGGTGGTGGCCGAGCTGGATACGCTCTACGCCGACGGCGCGGACGTGAGTTTCCATGCGCTGCGGCAGATTCCGCAACTGGAGGCGGTGCTCAAGGAGGTGCTGCGGCTGCATCCGCCGCTCATCATCCTCATGCGGGTGGCGCGGGAGGAGTTCGAGGTCTGCGGGCACCGCATCGATCCCGGGGACCTGGTCGCCGCCACGCCGGCGGTGTCCAATCGGATCGCCGCGGACTTCCCGGACCCGGATCGATTCGACCCGGGCCGCTATCTCGACCCCAAGCAGGAGGATCTCGCCAACCGCTGGACCTGGATTCCCTTCGGCGCCGGGCGGCATCGCTGCGTGGGCGCCGCGTTCGCGCTCATGCAGCTGAAGGCGATCTTCTCGATCCTGTTGCGCGATTGGGAATTCGAACTGGCCCAGCCATCGGAGAGCTATCGCAACGACCACTCCAAGATGGTGGTGCAACTGGAACAGCCGTGCGCGGTGCGGTACCGGCGTCGCGGCTGAGAGGGTGGATCCCGGCCAAAAACATGCCGGGATGACGGACGATTGTCATTCCGACGCGCTGTTGGCCGGAATCCACACCGGCCTTAGAGCGCGGCGTCGATGGCCTCGGTGATCGCGGCGTCCTTGGGCTCGGTGCGCGGGCGGAAGCGGGTCACCGCGCCGTCGCGGCCGATGAGGAACTTCTCGAAGTTCCACTGGATATCGCCGGCCTCGCCCTCGGCGTCGGCGACCTGGGTCAGCTCCCGGTAGAGCGGGTGCCGGTTCTCGCCGTTGACCTCGATCTTCTCCAGCAGCGGGAAGTCCACGCCATAGGTGACCGAGCAGAACTCGGCGATCTCCTCGGCGGTGCCGGGCTCCTGGCCCATGAACTGATTGCACGGCACGCCGATCACGGTGAACCCGCGCGGGCCGTAGTTCTGCTGCAGTTCCACCAGGCCGGTGTACTGCGGAGTCAGGCCACACTTGCTGGCGACATTGACCAGGAGCACCACCTTGTCGCCGGCCAGTTCGGCCAGCGTGGTGGGCTCATCGGAGAGAGTGCGCAGCGGAATTTCGCGAAGTGAGGTCACGATCGAATACTAGAACGAGTTCGTGACCGGCACCGCGTCACCCGTAGCTGACCTCCCAGCGCTTCACACCGTTGATCCAGCCCGAGCGCAGGCGCTCCGGCGGCGCGACCTCGGTGATCTCCGGCATCGCATCGGCGATCGCATTGAACATGAGGTCGATTTCCAGGCGGGCCAGATTCGCGCCCACACAGAAGTGGGTGCCGGTGCCGCCGAAACCAACATGCGGATTCGGATCGCGCAGCACATCGAACCGGAACGGGTTCTCGAAGGCGTCCTCGTCGAAATTCGCGGAGCTGTAGAACAGGCCGACGCGATCGCCCTCGCGAATCTTCTGCCCGCCGAGTTCGGTGTCCTGCATGGCGGTGCGCTGGAATGCGGTGACCGGGGTCGCCCAGCGCACGATCTCGTCCGGCGCGGTACGCGGGCGCTGCGCCTTGTACAGCGCCCACTGATCCGGGTTGTCGACAAAGGCTTTCATGCCGTGGGTGATCGCATTGCGAGTGGTTTCATTGCCCGCCACGGACAGCAGGATGACGAAGAATCCGAATTCGTCGGAACCCAGGGCCTCACCATCGATATCGGCGTTCACCAGCTGGCTGACGATATCGTCGGCCGGATGGGCACGGCGCTGTTCGGCCATGGTGTAGGCGTATCCGAGCAGCTCGGCATTGGCGGTCATGTTCTCGCCGGCGAATTCCGGATCATCGTAGTTGAGCAGCTGATTGGACCAGGTAAACAGCTTGTGCCGATCGTCCTGCGGTACGCCGAGCAGTTCGGCGATCGCCTGCAGCGGGAGTTCGCAGGCGACCTGCTGGACGAAATCGCCGCCGCCGCTCTCCTTCGCCTCGGCGACAATGGCGGCCGCGCGGTCGGTGAGCGCCCGGCGCAGGCCCTCCACCGCGCGTGGAGTGAAGCCCTTGGAGACGATCCGCCGAATCTTGGTGTGCTTGGGCGGATCCATGTTCACCAGCAACGCGTTTCGCGACAATTCCATTTGCTCGGCGGTGGAGTCGGCCGGCATCCGGATGATCGCTCCGGTGCGATGGGAGGACCACAGATCCGGACGCCGGGATATCTCCTTGATGTCCTCGTGCCGGGTGATCGCCCAGTAGCCGCCGTCGGTGAACGGGGCCGCCTGTTCGGGTGTCTGCGCATTCCACCAGACCGGCGAGGTGCGGCGCAGCGCGGCGAACTCCTCGGCGGGACTGTGGTCGGCCCACAAGGCCGGATCGGTGAAATCGAATCCGGCAGGCAATGACGGAACAGACACTGTTCCTCCTCGGGCATGCTCCCGCTATGATCACGGAATTGGAACGTGTTTCACGCCGATTCAACCACATCGACACGTGTCCAGACAGGGCTTTCGATCGTCGAATCCGCCCGATCGCACCCTCGCCGCGCCAGCTATCCGGCAGCACTTCTCTAGAACACGTTCGCAGATAAGTCAGCTGTGGCACAATTGCGCCCGCAGGGGTGCTGAACTTTGATCTTGTGACTGGACATTGTGTCCACCGTGTGCGCAGACTAGAACTTGTTCTACAGTGATCGCAGGCACACTCGAGGATGAGGGACTGACATGACCGCTTCGCCGCGCTCCGCGGATGCCGCAACCGAGGCCGATTACGTCGTCGTAGGCGCGGGCAGCGCCGGCGCCGTCGTGGCGGGCCGGCTCGCCGAGCGCGGCGCCAGCGTGATCCTGCTGGAGGCCGGGCGCAAGGACGACACCCGGCTGGTGACCTCCCCCGGCATGATCACCATGGTGCACACGGTGCCGCAGCTGAAGAAGCGCGTGACCTGGAAGCAGTTCTCCACCCCGCAGAAGCACGCCAACGACCGCCTCATCCCCATGACCCGCGGCAAGGTGCTGGGCGGATCCAGCTCGGTCAACGGCATGCTCTTCGTGCGCGGCAACAAGGCCAACTTCGACTCCTGGGCCGCCGAGGGCTGCAAGGGCTGGAGCTACGAGGACGTGCTGCCCGCCTACAAGCGCCTGGAGAACTGGGAGGGCGGGGCCAGCGAGGTGCGCGGCGCAGGCGGGCCCGTCGAGGTCACCCGGCAGCGCGATATCACCCCCATCACCCAGGAATTCATGGTCGCCGCCTCGGAGACGCTGGGCGCGCCGATCATCGACGACTACAACGGCGAATCGCAGGAAGGCATCTCGATCTTCCAGCAGAGCGTGCGCAACGGGTTGCGCTACAGCTCTTCTCGCGCCTTCATCACCGATCGGCCGAATGAGAACCTGACCGTGCTGACGCACGCGCACGTGACCCGCGTGGTGATCGAGAACGGCCGGGCCACCGGCGTCGAGATCGCCGACAAGAATGGCGCGCGCCGGATTGTGCGCGCCGCCAAGGAGGTCATCGTCTCCGGCGGCGTGGTGGGCTCGCCGCAGATTCTCATGCTCTCGGGCATCGGCCCCGCCGCGCACCTGCGGGAGCTCGGGCTGCCGGTGCACGCCGATCTGCCGGTCGGGCAGAACCTGCACGATCACCTGTTCGTGCCCATGACGTTCGTCTCGAAAAAGGCGCTGCACCGCGGTATTCCGACCTACTTCGCGCGCGGCATCCTGCGCGAGCTGCGCAATCCGGGCAGCTCCTGGATGGGCCGCACGGTCTTCGAGGCCGCGGGCTTCGTCAAGACCAAGTTCGCCGAGGGCGACCACCCGGACATGCAGATCCACACCCTGCCGTGGTCCTACCCGACGCCCAATCAGGACGAGGACAAGCTGCACATGGTCGACCGGCGCTCGGCGCTCACCGTCATGCCCAGCCTCATCTACCCGAAGAGCCGCGGCGAGGTGCGGCTGGCCTCGGCCGACCCCTTCGCCTCGCCGCTCATCGACCCGGGCTACCTGACCGATCCATGGGATACCGAATTCCTGGTCGAGGGCATCAAGATGATCCGGGACGTCATGTCGCACAAGGAGATCGCGGGCGACGTGGTGGAGAACTTCTTCCCCGGGAACGAGTGGGCCGACGAGTCCGCGCTGCGGGCGGAACTGCCCAACCGGGTGCACTCCATCTACCACCCGGTCGGCACCTGCCGCATGGGCGCCGACGAGCGGGCCGTGGTGGATCCGACGCTGAAGGTGCGCGGGATCGAGGGCCTGCGGGTGGCGGACGCCTCCATCATGCCCTCCATCACCGGCGGCAATACCAATGCGCCCAGCTACCTGATCGGCGAGAAGTGCGCCGAGTTCATCGAGGTGTAGCCGTCACAGACTGCGGATCGTGAGTGCTGTTACTTCCCTTGCTCTCCCGAACCGCGCGCGGGGCGCCGGATTACGACCACCGGCGCCCCGCTCACTGTCCCGGGCTCAGTCGATGACGAGGGCCTTCCCATGTTCGTACAGGCTGCGGTTGCCGGTCATATCGGTGACGACCAGCCGCGGCAGATACGGGCCGCTGTCGGTGTAGTGGTGCGAGACCACCGGTTCGGTGGTCACCAGGTGGGTGCCATCGCCGAAATACCACTCGTACTGGCGGATCGCGCCGCCCGCCGGGGTCGCGTCGAAATCGACCGTCACACCGTCGGCGCCGGGGGTGCCGTCGACGGTGAAGCCCTCCCCGGCCGGACCGCCGCCGCCGAACCATTCGCGGATGCGCGGGTTCAGCAGGAATGCCTCGGCGTACTGTCGAGCGCCCTCGGGATCCGGCGGCCCCACCGCCCCGAGGCACTGCGGCGGCAGCTCGCCCAGCTGCGGGCAGGCCAGCAGGCGCAGGGAAATCCCTTCGTCGCCCAGGGGATTCATGGCGGGCCGGCGATCGTCGCCGGAGCGGCCCGCGGGCCGGGCGTAGAGACCGTCGGCGGACACGGCGAAGTTCTCGCCCGCGACGGCATTGGCCTGTTTGGCCGCCGTCCGGAAGACCTCGGCCGAGACGCGGACGAATTCCGACCAGCGCTGCCGCAGCACGTCCGGGACGCTCTCGGTGTCGTATCCGTGGAAGTAATTGGCCACCAGCACCTTCGGCCGGCCGGGCAGGGCGTGCGCGAGCTCGATGGCCTCCTGCATGCCGCGCCCGCCGTAACCTGTTGCGGCGCTGCTGAAGTAGGGCACATCGGCGGCCGGATTCACCGGTTCGGCTCCGGCGCCGCCGCATTCGCGGTGAATGGCGGCCGTCAGATCCTGGGTGCCGGGGGTGACGCCGACGGGAATGCCGAAGAAGGGGTCCAGATCATTGATGCAGCCGTCCAGCAGCACCAGATCGACCGTGTAGCCCTGGTTTCTGGCCGCCGCGGCGGCCTGTTCCAGCTGGCAGAAGACATCGGGCAGGCGATCCATGCCCGATTCGGTGAAACCGCCGGCAATGGCCGCCGCACCGGATTCGGCCTGGCACAGTCTGTCGTCATTGCCGGCGGGCAGCTCCGGGGCGTCCAGCACGGCGCCGGATCGCGAGTAGTCGTGCAGTTCGGCGCCGCGGCCGGTCTGCACGCCCAGGGCCTCGGCGGTGAGGTGGGCGAATTTTCGTTCCAGATCCAGGCCCTGCCCCCACATCACCGAGTCGCCGACCGAAACCACGTGCAGCGGACGGCATTCCCGGCTCACCCGGAAGTTCCAGGGCTTGCCGTACTCGCCGACCGCACCGCCGGGCATGCGGGCGCGGGCGTCCATGCGTAGCAGGCCGTCGGGGGGTAGCTCGTCCTGGGCGATATCGAAACCGACCGTCATCACCTCCGCATTGACCGGTGCGATGCCGGAGCGCAGGGGCTGCTGCCCGGCCAGGATCCGCCACTCCACCTCGGTCCCGGCCGGCCCGCCCGGCGGAAAGAAGACCGAGGTGGTGCCGCGCAGCGGGCTGTCGCACCGCTCGCCGGGCAGCGTGCTGACATCGATGATCCGGGGAACCTCGGCGCCGATATCGGCCCGGGCCGCCGGACCGGCCACCGCGGTCGCACCCACCAGCGTGGGCAGCACCGCCGCCCGGCACCAGCGGGATCGCCACAACTTCACATGCTCCTCCTAGGAGTCGTGCTTATCGGGGAGTTGTGCTGATTGACAGCGACATCGTTGAAGGGTCCTCGCCTGCCGCCCGCGCGGCGCGCCGGAATGGCCGAATTTAGGTGTTTTGCAGGGTTTTTCGGCCGGACAAAAGGGACGAATGCCGGATACAAGATCTTGTTAAGGCCGTGCCAAGCACCAACCCGCATCGTTTGTGTCAGCACCGGAACAACCCGGTGCGAGACCACCCGATCGGGGGGTGGAGCGCTGGGGCACGACCCGTCTACGAGGGGTGTCGGGTCGTGCCCCAGCAAACCAAACGAACGGTTCTAGATAAGTGATGACGCCTGTCGCGAAGGGGACGGCGGCAGGCGGCAGGCCCCCGTGAACACCCCGGACCTACCCGTGAGGCTTGCGCTATTGCCTTGACGACTGCGCTCTAGTGAGTGGGCTGGACATACTCGCAAATTAGCGCGCCAGTGTGGGCCGGACCGTGGTGATGTATTCGAGAGCGATATCCGGGAAGAGTTCGCGCGGATAGGCCGTCAGCACGTCGTGCAGCAGGACGACGGCATCGCCGCGCACCCGGAGTAGCCGCAGCGCCGCGTAGGGGATGCGCCGGCGGCCCGCCGCCGTATGGATTTCGACTGTGTCGGAACCGAATCGGGTGGCCAGGGCGTCGCCCGCGCCGGCGTACCCGGCGATCTCGCGTTCCATTCGCCGGGTGGCCGGGATGATCCACAGCAGGCGGCCGAGCACTGCGAGCGCGGCGAGGACGACGGCCGTCAGCACACCGATCGTGCCGGTGGTGAATGCCGTGATCAGCACCAGCACCGTGAACGCTATGCCCAGCAGCAGGGCGAGATCGCCGGTGGTCTGCCGGGTCACGGCTTTCGCGAGATCCCGCGCCGTGCCGGGGCCCGCGACGAATACGGCCGTCGGCTGTTCCAAGGGTGAAATCGGCGGCAGCGGCGGCACTTCCGGATCCGGCCGGCGGATGAGCCGCAGCGCCTGCTCGGGGAACAGCTCACGCGGATACGGCAGATATCCGGCGTCGGTCCGCAGCAGCACCACATCATCGGCCGTCTCGAGGCTGCGGATGCGTTCGTAGCGCACCCGCTGGATCGAGTCCGCGCGCTGAATATCGCAGGCATCCGGCCCGAATCGGGTGGCCATGACCATGCCCGGTGCGGCGAAGACGTTGTAGGCCCGCTGGAACTGCCGGGCGAAGGGGCCGCGCCGCAGCAGCCGTCCCGCCAGCGTCGCGGTGATCACCACCGCCGCCACGGCGAGCCCGGGAGCGCCCCAGAAGTACCAGGTCAGGGGAAGCAGCGCCAGCCACGGCAGCGCCATCGAGACAATGAATTTCCAATGGAACAGCACGCGTTCGGTGAGCGCCCGGGCCAAGTGGAGCGAGGTGTCGTCGCCCGCCACGAACACGGCCGTGGGCTGCGCCAATGGCGGCATGGGCGGCAGCGGGGGAAAGGCGGGGCGGGACAGCGGATGCGGCGGGTCGCCCGCCGGTCGCGCCCGGTCGGCGGACTCGATCGGATAGTCCGACGGATACCGCACTTGATCCCAGCCGGGATACTGTTCCGGACCGTCGTTCACGCCGCCCACCGCGTGAGCATATAGCCGTGCGGAAATCGGGCGGCTCAGCAGCCGGTGTCCCGGAAGATTCCATGGGCGGGCGTGGTCCGGGTCAGCGCGTCGGCGGCCAGCAGCATGGCGGCCGCTGTCCAGGTGGTGCGTTCCTCGGGCCAGCGTTTGCCGTCGGTGAAGACCAGACCGGTCCAATAGGACCCGTCGGTCTCGCGCAGATGCTGCATATTCGTGAACAGCCGCAGCGCGCGGTCGTCGTCGCCCAGGGCATTCAGGGCCAGTACGAGTTCGCAGGTTTCCGCGCCGGTCACCCAGGGCTGATCGGAGACGCAGCGGATGCCCAGCTCGGGCACCACGAAGTCGGACCAGTGGGCGTCGATGCGGGCGCGGCCCGCCGCACCGCGGATCGCGCCGCTCAGGACCGGGTAGTACCAGTCCATGGAGTAGCGGCTCTTGTCGAGGAAGGCCTCCGGATGGTGGCGCAGGGCGCGGCCCAGGCGTTGCGCCGCCGCCTCCCATCCCGGCTGTGCATCACCCACGCGCCGGGCCAGCCGTATCGCGCAGTTCAAGCTGTGGAAGATGCTGGAGGAGCCGGTGAGCAGGGCTTCGCCGGTGCTGCCGTCCGGGCCGCAGGACCAATGGATTTCGCCGCGATCGCCCTGGAAGCGCAGCACGAAGTCGATGGCCGAGCGCACCACCGGCCACATCTCGGCGGCGAAGTCGTCATCGCCGGTGCCGGTGAGAAAGTGCAGGACCCCGGTGGCGATATAGGCGCAGAAGTTGGTGTCCGCGTCGTGGTTCTCGATCGTGCCCTGACGGAATTGCATGGGCCAGGAGCCATCCGAGCGCTGCGTCTTGGCCGACCAGATGTAGGCGGCGCGAGCCGCGTCCAGCAGCCCGGCGGTGGTCAGCGCCATGGCGTTCTCGATGTGATCCCACGGATCGGTGTGACCGCCGGTGAACCAGGGGATGGCGCCATCGGGTTCCTGTGCGGCGGCAATGGATTCGGCGGTCCGCAGATAGTCGCGGGCGCCCAGGACACCGGGGACGACGGGTAGTTCAGAGACCGGCACGGCGGCTCACAGGGTTCGGTTTGCTGAAGTAGAGGGCCACGCTCTTGCCGATGAACGGGTCCAGCAGGCGCTCCGTGACGCGGGTCAGCGGCGGAGCGGACATCATGTCCCACACCAGCATTCGGTGATAGGCCGACACCAGCGGGTGCTCGTTCTCGGATACCCCCACAGCGCATTTCAACCACCAGTACGGCGCATGCAGGGCGTGCGCGTGCGCGGTGTGGGTGTGGCGCAGGCCGTGCGCGGTGACCTTGCCGCGGAGCTGATCGGCCCGGTAGATGCGGACATGGCCGCCCTCATTGGCGTGGTATTCGTCCGACAGCGCCCAGCAGATGCGTTCGGGCAGCCAGCGCGGCACCGTGATCGCCAGTGCACCACCGGGTCTGAGCACCCGGACCAGTTCCGAGATGGCCTGCATATCGTGCGGGATGTGCTCGAGGATCTCCGAGGCGATGACCACGTCGAATTCGCCGTCGCCGTAGGGCAGGTCGAGGGCGTCGCCGCGCACCGTCTCCGCCTTGGCGTAGTCGGGGGCCTCACCGGCCTCGGCCATGGCCTCGAACATGGTGGCCACGCCGGCCAGATCCGCGGCGTTCTGGTCGAAGGCCACGATATCCGCGCCGCGGCGGTAGGCCTCGAAGGAATGCCGTCCGGCGCCGCAGCCGATGTCGATGACGCGGACGCCGGGTTCGATGCCGAGGCGGTCGAAGTCGACGGTCAGCATGGATGTGCCTCCTGCCAAGGGTTGCGGATGATCACCGGCGCGCGCCCAGCGGTGCGATGGCCGGGCGGATCAGATGCCGGGCGATGGCCTGCTCGTATACCGTGACCGTCCGGGCGGCGACGGCTTCCCAGCTGAAGATGTCGAGGGCGCGCCGCCGGCCCGCGGTTCCCATGCGGCGCAGCCGGTCCGGGGAGTCCAGCAACTCGCCGAGCACCCGGGTCAACTCGTCCACATTGCCGGGCTCGACCAGTTCGGCGCAGTCGCCTGCCACTTCCGGCAGCGCGCCCGCGCGGCTGGCGACCAGCGGCGTGCCGCTCGCCATGGCCTCCACCGCCGGCAGCGAAAAGCCTTCGTACATGGAGGGAATGCAGGCGATCTCCGCCGAGCCGAGCAGGTGCGCGAGCTCCTCGTCGCTCAGCCCGCTCGCGGCGGTGACGATATCGGAGAGGCCGAGTTCGGCAATGAGCTTCTCGGTGGGGCCATTGGGCTCCAGCTTGGCGACCAGCCGCAATTCCAGATCCTGGGTATGGCGCAGCCGGGCAATGGCATTCAGCAGATGCGCGATGCCCTTCAGCGGCTTGTCGGCACTGGCCACCGCGACGATCCGCCCGCGCACCCGCCCCGTTTCGCGGGGCCGGAACAGCTCGGTGTCCACGCCCAGCGGCACCGTCCGCAGCTGCTGCGGCGCGACCCCGAAATCGGCCGCGATATCGGCCGCCGAGGACGCGGACACGGTGATCAGGTCCGGAATCCGGCGCGCCACCCGCCGCTGCATCCCGAGGAACCCGTACCACCTGCGCACGAACGGTTTCCGCCGCCACGGCGCGGCCGCCAGATCCACCTCCCGGTCCCGGGTGATCGGATGGTGGATGGTCGCCACCAGCGGCAGATGCGCCGCAATGTCCAGCAGCCCGTAGCCGAGGCACTGATTGTCGTGCACCACATCGAAATCCGCGGCCCGCTCCCGCAGCAGCCGCGCCGCCCGCAGGCTGAACGTGCGCGGCTCCGGGAACCCGGCGGTCCACATGGTCGCCACTTCCAGCAGGTCGATCCGATCGCGGACCTCGCTCGGGCGCGGCGTCCGGAACGGATCGGGTTCCCGGTACAGGTCCAGGCTCGGCACCTCGGTCAGCCGCACCCGGGGGTCGAGCAGTTCGGGATACGGCTGCCCCGAGAACACCTCGACCTGGTGCCCGAGCTCGGCCAGCCCTTGGCTGAGGTACCGGACATACACCCCTTGCCCGCCACAGTGGGTTTTGCTGCGGTAGGTCAGCAGAGCGATGCGCACCTCGATGTGGCCTTTCTCCGTGGGCCACTTTCGTGGCCGTTCTCCGTGGAACACTTTCGTCATCCCGGCGTGCATTTGGCCGGGATCCATGCGGTCATGACGGGTGTGGATTCCGGCCGAAAGCACGCCGGAATGACGGGGGAGGGGACGGTTGTCTGTGCGATTCAGGCGGTGAGACCCAGCGATATCAGCTTCCCCGTCAGACGATCCAGATAGGCGAGTACGTCGGCCTCGGGCTTGTCCGGAAGTCCGTACAGCACATCGGTGACCCCTGCCTCCGCCCAGCGGGCAAGGCGATCCGGATCCGGTTTGAAGTCCAGGGCGACCACCCGCGGCGCGCCGTCGCGCCCGGCGTCCTGCCAGCATTTCAGCAGCAGCGCCGTGGAGGCCGACACATCGGATTCCTGCGGCGTGGTGATCCAGCCGTCGGCCGAGCGGGCGATCCACGTGAAAGTCTTCTCGGTGCCGCCCGCGCCGATCAGCAGCGGGACATGCGATTGCACCGGTTTCGGCCACGCCCAGCTGGGGCCGAAGGACACGAACTCACCGGAGTAGCTCGCCTCCTCCTGCGTCCACAGCGCCCGCATGGCCTCCATGTACTCGCGCAGCACGGTGCGCCGCTTGTTGCCGGGCACGCCGTGATCGGCGAGTTCATCGGTGTTCCAGCCGAATCCGGCGCCCACGGTGACCCGGCCGCCGGAGAGGTGGTCCAGGGTCGCGATGGTCTTCGCGAGGGTGATCGGATCACTCTCGGTCGGCAGCGCCACCGCCGTCGACAGCTCGATGCGCGAGGTCACCGCCGCCGCCGTGCCCAGCGACACCCACGGATCCAGCGTGCGGGTGTACCGGTCGTCGGGCAGTTCGGCCGAACCTGTACCCGGGTGCGCCGCTTCCCGTTTCACCGGGATATGCGTGTGCTCGGGCACGAAGAACGAGTGAAATCCCCGCTCCTCGGCGGCCTTCGCGGCGACCGCGGGCGTAATGCCCCGGTCGCTGGTGAACAGGACGATGCCGAAACGCATGCGCTGCAACCCCTCTCAGTTGCCCTTGGCTGCGGACACGCCCGCACGCCGGCCGTAGAAGCTGCCGTCACCCAGCGAACAGCCGCTGGCGTAGCCGCCGGTGCAGATGCCCGAGGTGACCCGGCCCGCCGCATACAGTCCGGGAATCGGCTCCCCGTCCACGTGCAGCACCCGCGAATCCAGATCGGTGCGCAGCCCGCCGAGGGTGAATCCGCCGGTGTAGCCGCGCAGGTCGTAGGCGCCCAGCGGGGCGCCGATGGGCTTCACCCATTCGGTCTTCTTGTGCAGGAAGGGATCCTCGCCCTTGGCGGCGTGATGGTTGTACAGCTCGAGGGTGGCCTGCAGGGTGTGCTCCGGCAGCCCCATCTCGCTCTCCAGTTCCGCCACCGTCTCGGCCACCCAGGTCGGCGCGATGCGCAGGAAGGACATGGAGGACTGCGTTTCGAACGCCTCCTCCAGCGCGGTCTCGTCGATGATCAGGTACGCCTGGTTGTCCTGATCCTGCAGCACCGCCTGGCCCATGCGGCCCGGATAGGTGTCCTCGGTGATGAAGCGCTGCCCGCGCCCGTTCACCAGAATGCCGCGCACCACCACCTGCGGATCGGCCACCAGCGCGACCTCGGTGGCGTCCATGTGCGCCAGGTCCGCGCCGAGCGCCTGGGCGACCCGGATGCCGATGCCGTCGTGCTCCTCCACGGTGGCGGCGGGGCGGCCGTGGATCTTGGGCGCGAACCGTTCCACCATCTCGTGCTGGTAGGCGAAGCTGCCCGTGGCCAGCACCACGCCGCGCTCGGCGCGCACGTGCACCGGCTTGCCGTAGCGGGTGGCGGCGACGCCGACCACGCGGCCGGCGTCGTCGACGATGAGCCGCCGCAGCCGGATGTCGTATTCGTGCCGCACGCCGAGCTTTTCGGCGGTCTGGGCGAGCGGTTCCATGAGCATGTAGCCCCCGCCCTTCTCGCCCAGCTTCTTGTCCTTGGTCCAGGCCAGATGCCCGCGCGGGGCGGGATCGGCAATGGCGTTGAACGGGGCGGCGTTCTCGCCGCCGGAGTACATCAGGCCCTGATCGGCGGGCGGCTCGTAACCGGGCTCGCCCCAGAACTCCTCCTTGAACGGAACGCCCTGCGCCACCAGCCAGTCGAAGTGCTCGACGCTGCCCTGGCAGTAGTCGTGGATCTTGGCCTTGTCCACCCCCGGGCCGAGGGCCGCGGTCAGGAACTTCTCCATGTTCTCGGGGGTGTCCTCGAAGCCGAGCTTCTTTTGCAGCGCGGTGCCGCCGCCCAGATAGATGAACCCGCCGGACATCGCGGCCGCGCCGCCCCAGCCGCCGGTGCGCTCCAGGACCAGGGTGTCGGCGCCCGCGCGGGCGGCCTCGATGGCGGCGCAGGCCCCGGCGACGCCGAAGCCGACGACCACCACATCGGCCTGGAGGTCCCAGGTGCTCACCTCACTGGACCGGAGCGGTCGCACGGTTGCGGTTTCGGCCATGGTTACTGAATTCCTAACTGGTGTACGGGAATACTGCGGAAAACCTATTGCTTGCGTGACTTCTTGTCCTGGGCAATGACCTTGCCGATGACGCCGTCGAGCTTGGTGCCCGCGGGCCAGCCCGCGTAATGGCAGAGGAACAGCGCGATCTCGCGCAGCTGCTCCTCGTCGAGCTCCTCGTTGCGCAGCGCCGCGCCGATCTGGATCTCGGCAATGTCGAACAGGCCCTGTGCGGTGAGCGCGCCGAGCAGCAGCAGGCGACGGTCGCGAATGGAAAGGCCGGGGCGGGACCAGATCTCGGCGAAGAGATGATCGGCGGTGACCGCGAAGTGCGCGCCCGGGCCGTCCTGGAACTCCCAGCCGTACACCTCGGTCATCTTCTTCAAACCGCGTTGCCTGCGCTCGTCTGTCATGACTGTTCCTTCGCGATATCGCCGGGGCCGACGCCGAGGCCGTCGCCCAGGTTGTGCAGGGACTGTTGCGCCAGCGGAAGTTCCACGCCCAGCCGCCGTCCCAGGTCGAGGGCCAGGGACAGGTCCTTCTCGCCGAGATTGCGGACGTGGCTGAGGATGGGGAACCAGAAGTCGTCCGCGGCCACCGGCGCGGTGGTGTCGCGCAGCATGATCGAGCCGGGACCGCCGGTGTGCGAATCGGAATGCCGGACCACCTTGCCGAGCTCGGTGATGTCCAGGCCCGCCGATTCGGCCAGGCGCTGCGCCTCCGAGGCCGCGGTGAAGGCGACGAAGTGCATGAGGTTGCGGGCCAGCTTCATGCGCGTGCCCGCGCCGACCGGTCCGGCGTGCACGATCAGGGAGCCGAAGCGGGAGAACGGTTCTCGCACGGTGGCGAAGGCCGTCTCGCTGCCGCCGACCATGACCGCGAGCGCGCCGTGCTGGGCGGCCGGAGCGCCGCCGCTGATGGGGGCGTCCACGAATTCCACTCCGGAGTCGGCGCATTCGGCGGCCAGCTGGACCGCCGTGTCATCGGCGATGGTGGAGTGGACCGCGATGACCGTGCCGGGCTTGGCGGTGGTCAAGAGTCCGTTCGGACCCGAGACGACCGCGCGCACCTGGGCGTCGTCGAGCACGACCACCGACACCACGCCGCAGCGCTCCGCGACTTCGGCGGCCGAGTCGGCGTGTGCCGCACCATCTTCGGTGAAAGGCCGCACGGCTTCGGCTCGCATATCGCACACCACCAGCCCGCCGGGCCAGTCGAGCAGGCGCCGGGCCATGGGGGCGCCCATATTGCCCAGGCCGATGAAACCGACTGTGATTTCGCGGGTTTCGCTCATGGCCGGAACACTTGCCCGCCGTCGACGGTGAGCACCTGCCCCGTCACCCACTTGGCGTCGTCGGAGAGCAGATACAGGCACGCGCCCACCAGGTCCTCCGGCGTCCCGAGCCGTTTGATGGCCATCTGCTGCACCATGAGATCGACAATGCTGCCGGGCACCTTGGTGCGGGTGGCCTCGGTATCGGTGGGTCCCGGCGCGATGGCATTGACGCGGATATTCGATCCGCCCAGCTCGTGCGCCAATTGCTGGGTGAGGCTGTTGATTCCGGCCTTGGCCACACCGTAGAACCCGGAGTACAGCCAGGCGGCATTGGAGGACTGGTTCACGATGGAGCCGCCGCCCCCGGCCGACATGTGCTGCCAGACCGCGCGGGTCATATTCAGCGCGCCGTCGAGATTCACGCCCATGAACGTCTTGTAGTAGTCCCAGGGCACGGTGAGCAGCAGATCGAGCTTCATGGAGCCGTAGATGGCGGCATTGTTGACCAGATGGTCGATGCCGCCGAACTCTTTCACCGTGAATTCCGCGACGGCCGCGCCGGATTCGGGGTCGGCGACGTCCGCGGTGTGGAATACGGCCGTGCCGCCGTCCGCGGTGATCTGCTTGGCGACCTCCGCGCCGCGCTCGCCGTCGATATCGGCCACCACGACCCGCGCGCCCTCCGCGGCCAGGGCCTGCGCGTACACCGCCCCGATGCCCTGGGCGGCTCCGGTGACTATCACGGACTTATCGGTGAATCGGGCCATGTCCTGCACTCCTTCAGACGCCGGTCGCGATGAGCTTGGTCTCGGTGTATTCCTCGAATCCGGCGACGCCCATCTCCCGTCCGATGCCGGACTGCTTGTATCCGCCGAACGGGGCGTCGGCCGAGTACCAGATGCCGCCGTTCACGCTGAGGGTCCCGGTGCGCACGCCCTCCACGACGGTGCGGACGCGGTTCGGATCGGCGCCCCACACCGAGCCGGACAGGCCGTAGGGGGAGTCGTTGGCGAGGCGGACGGCATCGGCGTCGCCGTCGTGCGGGATGATGACCAGCACCGGGCCGAAGATCTCCTCCTGGGCCGGAATCGCCGAATTCGGCAGGCCGGCAATGAGAGTCGGCTCGAGAAAATAGCCGTCCCGCTCGGGCCGCGCACCGCCGGTGACGATGGTGCCGCCCGCCGCGCGCGCGAGCTCGAGATAGTGTTCGACGCGTTCGCGCTGACGATCGGAAATCAATGGGCCGCAGACGGTCCCGCTCTTGTTCGGGTCGCCCGGCTTGATATTGCCCAGCGTGCGGGCGGCGATTTCGACGGCTTCGTCGTGGCGCTCCCGCGGCACCAGCAGCCTGGTGTTGATCGCGCAGCCCTGACCCGCGTGCACGCAGACGCCGAAGGACGCGTAGCTGACCGCCGCGGTCAGATCCGCGTCGTCGAGCACGATGAACGCCGACTTGCCGCCCAGTTCGAGGAAGACCTTCTTCAAAGACGCTGCCGCAGCGGCCATGACGGCCCGGCCGGTCCGGGTGGACCCGGTGAAGGTGATCATGTCCACCCGCGGATCGGTGACCAGCTGTGCGCCGAGCGCATGGTCGTCGCCGGTGACGATATTGACCACGCCCGCCGGAATATCGGTCTCCTCGGCGATGATCCGGCCCACGACCGCCGCGCACCAGGGCGTATCGGGTGCGGGCTTGAGCACCACCGTGGTGCCCGCCGCCAGCGCCGGGCCCAGCTTGGCGAAATTGATCTGATGCGGGAAGTTCCAGGGGGTGATGGCCCCGACCACGCCGATGGGTTCGCGCCGCAGCCGCCGGCTGCTCTTGATGCCCATGGGCGCGGCAATGCCGAGATCGGTTTCCCAGCTGTAGTTCTCGGCCAGATCCGCGAAGTAGCCGAGATCGTTGACCGGTCCTTCCAGCTGCGGACCGCTGGTGAGCATGCGGGGCGCGCCGGCCTCGGCGATGGTGATCTCGCGCAGCGCCTCGATATTGTTCCGCAGCGCATCGCGCAATTGCCGCAGACAGCGCGCCCGGAAGCCGTGATCGCGGCTCCACCCGGTGGCGTCGAAGGCCGTGCGCGCGGCGGCGATGGCGGCATCCATATCGGTGGCGTCGGCCTTGGCCGCATGGCCGAGAACGGTGCCGTCGGCCGGGTTGACCGTGGGAAACACCCCGCCCCGGCCGGGCACGAGTTTGCCGCCGATCAGCAGCGCGGAGTTGCCGTCGGGAACGAGACTGCTCGAGCTCATCGGTAGCTCCCATGCTGTCCGGACACGTGTACGGACTATAGGTTCGGCCCTTCCGGACGCGCAAGAACATGTTTCAGAAATGGCGGTTTTCGGCGATCGCCCGATCCGGTCAAATTCGGGATTCCATTGTCAGGCACCTGCCGCGCTAGTACCGTACAGACACGTGTCCAGCTACGTGTCCCCGTAGCCGCCGGGCGTTCCGCGCCGCCGCTGAACGCGTTATCGAATACGAGGTGCAGAGACGATGACCGCAGCCTCCCTCGAGCCGCTGCTCTTCGACCCCTACGACTACCGCATCCACGAGGACCCGTACCCGGTCTACCAGCGGCTGCGCACCGAACAGCCGCTGTACCACAATCCGGAACTGGACTTCTGGGCCTTGTCGCGGCATGCCGACGTGACCGCCGGATTCCGTGACGACCTGCGGCTGTCCAGCGCCAATGGGGTCTCGCTGGATCCGGCCGCGTGGGGGCCGCACGCGCATCGCACCATGTCGTTCCTGGCCATGGACGATCCGGCGCACCTGCGCCTGCGCAAGCTGGTGTATCAGGGGTTCACACCGCGGCGGGTGAACGAGATGAGCGAGCGGATCCGGGAGATCACGCTACGGCACCTCGAACCCGCCCTGGCGGCAGGCGGTTTCGACTGGATCGACGAGGTGGCGGGCAAGCTGCCGATGGACGTGGTGTCCGAACTGCTCGGGGTGCCCGAGGCGGATCGGGCCGAATTGCGCAGGCTCGCCGACATTCTGGTGCATCGCGAGGAGGGCGTGCTCGATGTGCCCGTCGCGGCCATGGAGGCTTCGCTGCACCTGATCGGCTATTACGCCGAGATGGTGGCGCAGCGGCGCAAGCGGCCAACCGCGGATCTCACCTCCGCGCTGGTGGGGGCCGAGATCGACGGGGACCGGCTCACCGAGAACGAGATCATCGGGTTCATGTTCCTCATGGTGGTCGCGGGGAACGAGACGACCACGAAACTGCTGGGGAACGCGCTGTATTGGGCCGGACGCAATCCGGACCAGTACGCCAAGGTCGTGGCGCATCCGGAACTGGTCGAGGACTGGGTGGACGAGACGCTGCGCTACGACGCGTCCACGCAGATCCTGGCGCGGACGGCCGCCGTGGATCTGGAGTACTACGGGCGGACAATTCCGGAGGGGTCGAAGGTCCTGCTGCTGATCGGATCCGCGAACCGCGACGACGCCGTCTTCCACGATCCGGATCGATACGACATCGAACGGCCGGACAAGGGCGGATTGATCAGCTTCGGGCGGGGCGTGCACTTCTGCCTGGGCGCGCACCTGGCGCGGCTGGAATCGGCAATCGTGTTGCGGGAGTTCGCGACCCGGGTGCGTGGGTACGAGGTCGCGGAATCCGGGGCCGAGCGGGTGCATTCGGTCAACGTCCGCGGTTTCGCGAAGCTCCCGGTCACCGTGGAGGTGCGGTAATGCCTCGTTTCGCGCCACACCCGCGGCGGCGACCGGCGCTCATCGCGGGCGCGTCCTCCGGGATCGGGGCCGCCACCGCCGTCGCTCTCGCCGAACTCGGGCATCCGGTCGCGCTGGGCGCGCGCCGTGTCGAAGTCTGCGAGACCCTCGCCGAGAAGATCCGCGCCGACGGGGGCGAGGCCTTCGCGCACCGGCTCGACGTCGGTGACGGCGCATCGGTGGACGAGTTCGTCACGGCTGCCGAAAAGGCGCTCGGGCCACTGGAAATCGTCGTCTCCGGTGCGGGCGATCTGGAATTCTCACACGGCTGGACCATGGATCCCGAGGTCTTCCAGGCGCAGATCCTCGTCCACCTGGTCGGCGCGCAACGGCTCGCGCATCGACTCGTGCCCGGCATGGTCGAGCGGCAGCGCGGCGATTTCGTCGTCATCGGCTCGGACTGCGCCGACCATGCCCGGCCCGGCGTCGGGGCGTACAACGCGGCCAAGAGCGGCGTCGAGGCTTTCGCGCGGCAATTGCGCATGGAACTGGAGGGCACCGGCGTGCGCGCCTCGATCGTGCGGCCCGGCCCCACCCAGACCGGAATGGGGATGACGGCCACGCCGGAGGTGGTGGGGCCGCTGCTGGAGGACTGGGTGAAGTGGGGGTTCGCCCGGCACCAGTACTTCCTGCGGGCCTCCGATATCGCCGCGGCCGTGACGGCCGTGGTGTGCACACCGCGCGGCGCGCATCTCGTACTGGTCGAGGTGCAGCCGGAAGCGCCGCTGCGCGAACAGGATTCGGGAGGCAAATAATGCGGCTGGTCGTCGATCTCGACCTGTGCCAGGGCCACGCCGTCTGCCAGGACGAGGCCCCCGAGCTGTTCGAGGTGCCCAAACAGGGACAGGTGCGAATCCTGCGCGCCGATCCCGGAACCGATCTGGAGGCGGCGCGGCTCGCCGTCCGCTACTGCCCGACGCAGGCGCTGTCCCTGCGCGACGATTGAAAGAGGCCGCCATGGGCTGGGAACGCTCCGAACTCGACGATATGATCGCCCGCTGGATCGAGGAGAACAAGCGCTGCGAGGCGCTCGGCGACTGGAAACCCCTCGCCGACTTCTACACCGAGGACGCCACCTACGGCTGGAACTACGGGCCCGCACAGGAATTCATGGCCGTCGGCCGCGACGAGATCCGCGACCTCGCGCTCGATCAGGAGATGTTCGGGCTGGAGGGCTGGACCTATCCGTACCAGGAATTCGTGGTCGACGAGCGCAGCGGCAGCGTCATCGGATTCTGGAAACAGGTCAATGAGAAGCAGCGGCCGGACGGACGGCCCTACAGCCCGGAGGGCATCGGCGGCAGCTGGTTCCGCTACGGCGGCGACGGGCAGTGGAGCTGGCAGCGCGACTTCTTCGACTTCGGCAATGTGACAGCGCTTTTCGTGGAGATGATGTCGGACAACGCGCTCTCGCCCGGCATGCAGAAGCGGATCGAGCGGTCCATGACTGGCGAGCGGCTGCCCGGCTGGTATCGGGTGGGGGAGGGGCCGGTCCCGCTGTGGTGAGCAGTCGCTACGAAACCCTGTCGCGGTCCGAGCTGGCGGTGCTGGTGCCGGAACTGCTGCTGTGCGGGCACCTCATCGACCGGTCCGGCATGGCGCACGCCATCGGCGCCTTCGGGCGCGAGGGCATGACCGAGATCGCGGTGCAGGAATGGCGGCTCGCCAGTCCGGTGTACACGCGGCGGCTGCGAAAAGCGCTGGGAATCAGCGGCGATGGCGTGGACGCCATCTTCAAGTGCTTCCAATTCGATATCGGCGCGCCACCGCAGTTCATGGACTTCCGGTTCCGGGTGCACGACCACGATCACGGGGAATTCCACCTCGATCACTGCGGCGCGCTGGCGGATGTGGAGCCGATGGGGGAGGAGTACGTGGTGGCCATGTGCCATCACATCGAGGATCCGACCTTCGACGCGACCGCGCTGGCGACGAATCCGCGGGCGCGGGTGCGGCCGGTGCACCGGCCGCCGCGGGTGCCGGCGGATCGGACACCGGTGTGCGCATGGACGGTGACCATCGACCCTGCGGCCGAGCCGGTCCCGAATCCGGAGTCGGCGCTCGCGGACACGCACGCGGCGCGTGTGGAACTCGGTGCGATCGATCCCGGCGACCCGGGGCTGGCGGACTATGCGGGACCGCTGCTCAGCGATGTGCCGTGGGGCGACTTCTCGCGGTCGGCGCTCGTTCGGATCGCGGATGAGATTGCCCTGCAACATCATCTGCTGACCCTCGGCTTTTGCGCCGGGGTCGGCGCGCGGGTGGAAGCCGGGGTGGCGGCGGATATCGTTCGGAAGCAGTTCGCGGGCATCGCCGGGCTCACCTCGGAACGGATTCGCACCGCGCTCGGACTCGGCGACGACGCGGCAGCGCTGGCCAAGGTGCTGCGGTTGCACCCGGCGTTGAATCCGGCGGCCTATGTGCACGCCGAGGTTTCGAACGAAGTGCGCGACCGGGATCGGGTCGTGGAACTGCGGCTGGCCCGCGACTGCGGGGCGGTCGCCGACGGTGGCTGGGCCGCCCTGCTGGACGCCGAGCATCTCGATCCGCTGAACGCACTGGTGCGCGGGGTGAATCCGCGCTTCGAGGTGCGCGTCCGAGCCGCCGACGCGGACGCATTGACCATCGAAATCGGCTCCGCGGCCGCGCCTTTCCCGGAAGCTGCCGAGGTCGCCATCACCCGCTTCAGCTCCGGTGCCGCCTTCACCTTCACCGATCGAGGCGCACCCCTGCCACTCACTGTCCTTTAGAAATCAGGAGCAGTCATGGCCCGCAACTTCGCCGACCTCTTCGAACACGCAGCCGACGCCGTACCCGAGCGGACCGCGGTGGTACAGGCCGGGCGGCGGCTCACCTTCGCCGAACTGGACCGTCGCGCCAACCAGTTGGCGCACCACCTCGCCGCGGCCGGGGCGAAGCCGGGCGCCCATATCGGATTCCATATGCACAACAGCATCGAGACCCTCGAAACGTTGCTGGGCTGCTTCAAGATTCGCGCGGTACCGATCAATATCAACTATCGGTATCGGGCCGAGGAACTGCGCTACGTCTACGACAACGCCGACCTGGAAATGGTGATCCACCACCGCTGTTACGCACCCCTCATCGAAGAAGTGCGGCCGCAACTGCCCACGCTGCGGCATGCGCTGGTGGTCGAGGACGATCAGGGCGGGGACGGTGTGCCCTCCGGCTCGGTGGCGTACGAGCGAGCGCTCGAAAGCGGTTCTCCAGAGCGCGATTTCGGTGAGCGTAGTTCCGATGACCTGTTCATCATGTACACCGGCGGCACTACCGGCCTCCCCAAGGGCGTCATGTGGCGGCAGGAGGACATGTGGCGAGTCCTCGGCGGCGGCATCGACTTCTACACCGGTGAACCGGTCGCCGACGAATACCAGCAGTCCCGCAACGGATCACAAGGCCAGCCCATGCGCTGGTTCGTCCTGCCGCCCCTCATCCACGCCGCCGCCATGATGCCGACCTTCACCGCCCTGTGGTCGGGCAATACGGTCATCTTCGAACCCCGCTTCGATCCGGCCCGAGTCTGGCAAGTGCTGGCGGCCGAACAAGCCAACATCCTCGTCATCACCGGCGACGCCATTGCCCGCCCCCTCATCGACGCCTATCGCGCCACGCCCGTGGACACGTCCTCCCTGTGGTCCATCGGGTCCGGAGCCGCCCAGCTGACCCAGCCCGTGAAAAACGAGCTACTGGAGCTGTTCCCGTCCACCCTGATCACCGAATCCATCGGCTCCTCCGAAACCGGTTTCGGCGGAATAGGATTCGCGCAGAAGGACGATGACCCGGCCCGCGGCCCGCGCGTCAATGTCAGCCGTGGCGCGACAGTCGTCGACGACGCCGGGCACCCCGTGCCTCCCGGCGGCGAAGGCTGGGTCGCCAAAACCGGCAATGTACCCATCGGCTACTACAAGGATCCCGCCAAGACCGGCAAACTCTTCCGCACCGTGGAGGGCGTCCGCATGGTCATCACCGACGATCGCGCCCGAGTCGAAGCGGACGGTTCGGTCACCCTCATCGGCCGCGGCAACATGGTCATCAACACCGGCGGCGAAAAGGTCTTCCCCGAAGAGGTCGAAGCCATCGTCAAGGCCCACCCCGGCGTCTACGACGCCGTCGTCATCGGCGTACCGCACGAACGCTGGGGACACCAGGTGGCCGCCATCGTCTCCGCCGCCGGCGAGCTGGACATCCCCGACCTCGAACGTCACGTGCGCGCCCACCTCGCCGGATACAAGGTGCCGCGCCGCATCTGGGTGACCGGCACGGTGGGCCGCACTCCGAGCGGCAAACCCGACTACCGCTGGGCGAAGGCGTACGCCGCCGCCCACCCGGCCGATCACGAAGCGCAATAACCGGTTATGGAATCGAAGCCCATCCCCGAGCCCGTTCATCGGGATAACCCGGCAGAACCTGTGGCGGATGCCACAGGAACCTGTTCTAATTCGAGCATGGCGGAGGCGCATACCATCCAAGGTGAACACGTGCGAATGCCGGTGCGGATCCGGCAGGCGGACGCGTGCTCGGCCTTGTTCGCGGCCGATGTCGCCGCCGCGCGGGGGATACTCGCGGCGACCGGGCTCGAGCCCGTCACCGTATTCGGGCGGGCCGTGGTGTCGCTGGCCTTCGTGCGCTATGTCGACGGGGACCTCGGGCCGTACCACGAATTCGCCTTCTCGCTCATGGCCCGGCAGCCGGGGCGGAAAGGGAGCACCGGGGCCTACATTCACTGGCTGCCGGTGAATCAGAGCTTCACCTGTGAAGCCGGGCAATCGATTTGGGGGTTTCCCAAGTTGATGGCCGATATCGACATCACGCCGGTGCGGGGCGGCAAGCGCTGTGCGGTGCGGGTGGACGGGCAGCTCGTGGTCGCCTTGCGCATCGCCGACGGCCTGCCCATGCCCGGCGGGGCCGGCGGGGCGTCCATCGACGCCTACACCTATCGCGACGGCCTGCTGCGCCGCACGCCGTGGGTGATGAATCCGGCGCGGGTGCGGGGGCGGCCCGGCGGGGCGCGGGTCGAACTCGGCGATCACCCTGTCGCCGAACAACTTCGCTCGCTCGGCCTGCCCCGGACGGCGCTCTTCTCCAGCGGAATCGGCGCGCTCCGCATGACTTTCGACGACGCCACCACGGTGTTGCAGACCCGGGAGGGACGATGACCCAGACAGCACTCGTAACCGGCGCGGCCAGCGGCATGGGCCGCATAGTCGCGCAGCGGCTGGCCGCGGCGGGCTGGCGGGTGGCCGCCGTCGATCTGAATCCGGACGGGCTGGCCGAGACCGCCCAGCGGTCGCCGAACATGCACACCTACACCTGCGACGTCTCCGATACCGAGCAGGTCTTCGCGGTCGTGGAGAAGGTGCGCGCCGAACTTGGCGCCATCGACCGGCTGGTGCACGCGGCGGGCATGTGCCACGTGCACGCTCACGCGCTGGATCACAATGTGGCGCAGATCAAGAAGATGATCGACGTCAACTACATCGGCACCGTCAACCTGTGCCAGGCCGTCATACCCGCCATGCAGCAGGCCGGCGCGGGCACCGTGGTGCTGTTCGCCTCGGTGGCGGGCTGGCTGCCGTCGCCGGGCATGGCCGGATACTCGGCCTCGAAGTTCGCGGTCATCGGATTCGTCGACAGCCTCTCCTACGAACTGGCCGGCTCGGGCGTGCGCCTGCTCGCGCTGTGCCCGCCCATGGTGGAGACGCCGTTCCTGGACGCGGTCCGCAAGGAGAACGAATCCGTCCTCGGCGGCGCCGACGGCGTCACCCCGGAGTCGGTGGTCGACGCCCTGGAAAAGGCGCTCGCCAAGCCCAAGAACCCGCTGTTCGTCTTCCCCGGCCCGGCCAAACCCCAGTACTACATGCGGCGATTCGCACCCGGCCTGGCGCGCCGGATACTGGCCCGCATGGTCAAGCCGACGGACTAGCTCCGTCGTGCGGATGCCGGCACGTGCTCCGATCGGCATCCGCAACCGGCGCTGGGCGATCGGGGCTCTGCGATCGCCCAGCGCTGCTCACCCGCCCGCTCCTCTCGGATTCTGGGTTCCAGGGGTGTCAACCCCTGGGAGTCCCGAGAGTTGGGTCCAGCTAGCGCTCAGCGAATATTCGCTGGCCTGCGACCGCCCGGACGCGAGACCATAGCTCACCTGCATCGCTCGTCATTTCGAGTCGAGAGGGGAAGCATGAGTTCACGCGCAACGGCGGTCAAGCTGGTGCTGCGTTATTACGGCCGGGAGATGGCCTCCCGCAAGGCCATAGCGATTCCGGCGCTATTCGCGCCGGCACTCGGCAATATCTGCAACTTGTACGTGGCGCCCCTGCTGGTCGCCATGATGGTCGGCCGGGTCGCGGTCACCGGGGATGCGAGCTTCGGGGCGCTGGCGCCCTACATTCTCGCCTTCGCCGGCGCGCTGCTGCTCGCGGAGGTGTTGTGGCGCATCGGAATACACTGCCTGAACCGGGTCGACGCCTACGGTATCGAGGCGTTGTACGTGCGCGCCATGGACGAGCTGCTCGCCAAGGACGCGGCGTTCTTCCACAATAACTTCGCCGGTTCGCTGACGAAGCGCTCGCTCAGCTTCGCGTCCCGCTTCGAGCAGTTCGTGGACACCCTCGCCTTCGAGATCCTGGCGGCCCTGGTGCCGCTGGTATTCGCCTCGGTGGTGCTGTGGCGCTACGACCCCATGCTGGTCGTGGTCCTGCTGGGGATGATCGTGGTGACCGCGCTGGTCATCATGCCGCTGATCCAGCGCCGCCAGAAGCTGGTGGACGACCGCGAGGCCGCCATTGCGCGGGTGTCCGGGCATGTGGCCGACAGCCTGGCCAATATGCAGGTGGTGCGCGCCTTCGCGGCCGAACCGCAGGAGGCCGCCGAACATCAGCGCCGGGTCGCCTGGTCGCGGCGAAAGGCCCTGCGCTCCTGGGATTACGCCAACCTGCGCATCGACACGCTGGTGGCGCCGATCGTGGTGCTCACCAATGTGATCGGCCTGCTGATCGCGCTGGGGCTCGCCGACGGGAAGCTCGGGGTGGAAGCCATCGTGGTGGCCTTCACCTACTACTTCAACGCCACCGGCATCATGTTCCGGTTCAACCAGATCTACCGGCGGCTGGAGAGCGTGCTCACCGAGGCCGCGCAGTTCACCGAACTGCTGGCCGACAAGCCCACGGTGCTGGACGTGCCGGATCCGGAACCCTTGCAGCCCACAGGGTTCGGTGTGCGATTCGAACAGGTGGACTTCACCCACGCGGGCGCGCGCCAACTGTTCGACGGCCTGAACCTGGATGTGCCCAGCGGCGCCAAGGTCGGCCTGGTCGGGCGTTCCGGCGGCGGCAAGACCACCATCACCCAGCTACTGCTGCGGTTGATGGACATCCAATCCGGCGCCATCCGCATCGGCGGCCAGGACATCGCCCGGTTGCGGCAGGCCGATCTCCGCAGCCTGATCGCCTACGTGCCACAGGATCCGGCCATGTTCCACCGCACCCTGCGCGAGAACATCCGCTTCGCCCGCCCCGACGCCACCGACGAGGAAATCCTGCGCGCCGCCAAGGCCGCCCACGTCACCGAATTCGCCGAAGACCTGCCCCAGGGCATGGACACCCTCATCGGCGAGCGCGGCGTGAAACTCTCCGGCGGCCAGCGCCAGCGCGTGGCCCTGGCCCGCGCCATCCTGCGCGACGCCCCCATCCTGCTCCTGGACGAGGCCACCAGCGCCCTCGACTCCGAGAGCGAACTGCTTGTCCAGCAAGCACTCTGGGAGCTGATGGAAGGGCGTACGGCGCTGGTGGTCGCGCACCGGCTGAGCACCGTAGCCGGCATGGACCGACTGGTGGTACTCGACCACGGGCGAATCGTCGAGCAAGGCACCCACGAGCAACTGCTACGCGCGGAAGGAACATACGCGCAACTGTGGCGGCACCAATCGGGTGGATTCCTCGGCGAAGAAGTAGTCGCCCGCTGACGGGGAGTCGGCTGCTGTGAGTGCGGCAGTCGACTCCCCGAAAGTTCTACTTGCCCTGGAAGTTCGGCTTCCGCTTCTCGGCGAAGGCGCGCGGGCCCTCCTTCGCGTCCTCGCTGCGGAAGACCGGCAGACCCACCTTCGCGTCGATCTTGAAAGCTTCCTCTTCGTGCATGCCTTCGGTATCGCGCATGACCTTGAGGATCGCCTGCACCGCAAGCGGTCCGTTGTTGTTGATCAACTCGGCGATTTCGAGAGCCTTGTCGAGCGCGCTCCCATCCGGCACCACATGCCCGATGAGCCCGAACTTCAACGCCTCCGCCGCGGTGATGTGCCGCCCGGTGAGCAGCAGCTCCGCCGCCACGGTGTACGGAATCTGCCGCGGCAACCGCACCGCCGACCCGCCCATCGGGAACAGGCTCCACTTCGCCTCGGACACACCGAATTTGGCGCTCTCTCCCGCGATGCGAATATCGGTGCCCTGGAGGATCTCGGTCCCGCCCGCGATGGCGGGACCTTCCACGGCCGCGATGAGCGGCTTGGACAGCCGATATCCCTTGAGCAGCCCCGGCATCCGCGTCGGATCGAACGAACTCCCGCTGGTCATATTGTCGCCCGGATTGGACTTGGCCATATTCTTCAGATCCGCGCCCGCGCAGAACGCCCCGCCGGCCCCGGTGAGAACGCAGCTCCGGATCTCCGGATCGCTGTCCACCCGCTCCCACGCCTCGGTCATGATCGCCAGCATCTCGCCGGTGAGCGCGTTCTTGGCGTTCGGCCGGTTCATGGTGACGATGAGCGTCCCGCCCCGCTTCTCCACCAGCGCGTGCGGCTCGGTGTTGCTACTTGTTTCAGCAGTGGCTGTGGTCATCGCCGACCTTTCTTTCCGCAGGATCAAACCGTCGATTCCGGGATGAAACTACCCCGCGCCGTTGTACTGAACAATAACGTGTTCTAGTTTGGATCATGGTGACCGCCGTCACGGGCGGCAAGTAATGGAGAGAGCACCATGAGCACAACGCAGAGCGGCTCGCGGGCGAAGCTGCCCCCGCGCATCACGGAATCCCTCGTCAACCGGCTCACCGCCATGGTGGCCGCCGGCCAGGCGGGCGAGACCCGCGAACCGTACGACATGATCGAGGTCTATACCGGCGATATCGTCGGGCAGTTGCCGCAATCCTCCCCGGAAGATGTGCGGGCCGCGGTTGCCACCTCGCGCGCCGCGCAGAAGGAGTGGGCGAGCCGCCCGCTCGAGCAGCGGCTCGCGGTGTTCGAGCGCGCGCACGAGCTGATTCTCTCCGAGATCGAGACCATTGCCGATCTCATTCAGATCGGCTGCGGCAAGACCCGGCGCATGGCCATCGAGGAAGCCTGCGACACCCCCATGGTGATCGCCCACTACCTCAAGACGGCCAAGAAGACGCTCAAGCCCAAGAAGCGCAGCGGCCCCATGCCGGTCATCACCACCTCCACCGAGGAGCATCGGCCCAAGGGCGTGGTCGCGGTCATCGCCCCCTGGAACTTCCCGTTCGCCATCTCCATGTCCGACTCCACGCCGGCCCTCATCGCGGGCAATGGCGTTGTCATGAAGCCGGACAACAAGACCGCGCTGTGCACCCTCTACGGCATCGAACTGCTGCACAAGGCAGGTCTGCCGCGCGGCCTGATCCAGGTCGTCTGCGGCGGCGGCCCGGATGTGGGCCCGACGCTCATCGACAGCGTCGACTTCGTCATGTTCACCGGTTCCACCGCCACCGGCCGGGTGATCGGCGAACAGGCCGGCCGCAACCTCATCGGCTGTTCCCTGGAACTCGGCGGCAAGAACCCCATGGTCGTCCTGGACGACGCCAATCTCGACGAGGCCATCCCGTCGGCCACCTTCGCCGTCTACGGCAATACCGGCCAAGCCTGCATGCACATCGAGCGCATCTACGTGCAGGACCGCCTCTACGACGAGTTCGTCCGCCGATTCGTCGCCGCCGCAGCGGAATTGGGCGCCAAGGCCGGCGCCTCCTACACCTTCGACCCGGAGTTCGGCTCGCTGGTCTCGGTGGATCACATGCAGCGCGTCGCCGCCCACGTGGACGAGGCCCGCGACAAGGGCGCCAAGGTCCTGACCGGCGGCAAGCCCCGCCCCGACCTCGGCCCCGCCTTCTACGAGCCCACCGTCCTGACCGACGTCACCCCCGACATGGCCCACGCCACCATGGAAACCTTCGGCCCCGTGGTCACCATCTACAAATTCGCCACCGAGGAAGAGGCCATCCGCCTGGCCAACGCCACCACCTACGGCCTCAATGCCAGCGTCTGGTCCGGAAACCTCGACCGCGCCGCCCGCATAGCCGCCAAGATCGAAGCCGGCAGCGTCAACATCAACGACGGCTTCGTAACCACCTACGCCGCCAAGGGAACCCCCTCCGGCGGCATCAAACAATCCGGCGTAGGCACCCGCCACGGCGCCGCCGGCCTCCTCAAATACACCGACACCATCAACATCGGCGTCCAGAAAAAACAAATCATGGCCGCCCGCTCCAACATGCCCTACGAAAAGCAACTGAAGTCCACCCTGGTAACCCTGCGCCTGATGAAGCGCCTGCACCTGGGCTGAAGTCCCCGCTGCGACGGCCCCGATCGATCCCGGTCGGGGCCGTCGCGCACGTTTAGCCCCGCCGATCCGGGTATATCCGAAAGGGTATGAGCGAATCCACCCTGCTGAAGGAACTGCTCGAACTCGAACACGCCGGCTGGGACTCGTTGTGCGACAACACCGGAGCCGACTTCTACGCCGCCCTCATGACCGACGACGCCCTCATGATCCTGGCCAATGGCACCGTCATGAACCGCGCCACCGTCACCGCCTCCCTGCGCGAAGCCCCACCCTGGCTCACCTACGAGATCACCGACCAGAAGCTGGTCCACGCCGGCCCCAACACCGCGATCCTCGTCTACACCGCCACCGCCCACCGCGCGGACCACGAGCCGCCGTTCCGGGCCCTCATGTCCAGCGTCTACGTTCGCACGAACAACCGCTGGTCACTGGCCTTGTATCAGCAGACTCCGATTCCGGCCTGATCCGGAAACACAAAACCCCCGGCTCTCGAAAGAGCCGGGGGCCGAGTTGTGTCTCAACCACACAGTCGGGGTGACAGGATTTGAACCTGCGACCTCTTCGTCCCGAACCATCAAACGGTCCGGTTTGTCCGTTACTGGCGATTATGGGCGGCGTTGGGGTGTGGCCGTTGCCTGGGGAAATCGGCGTTGGTGATGTTGGGTCGTACATGCGGCGGATGGCTCTGCTGCGGACGCTCTGCGGACCAGGCCCGGTTGATGCAGCGCACTATGCGATGGCCTCTACGGCGTCACACGTCTCAGGACCACTTCTGCTCAACACCGTATTTCAGGACCGGGCCGTAGTACTCGCCGCACTTGAACTGCGCGGAAACGAGATACAAGAAGTACTGCTCTTTGGCCATATCCGATTCCCGAAGCGCAGCGGTTGTCGACGCGACCGGCACGGTCATCCGCAGAAACTTGCATGTAGCTTCCGCTTCTCCGGCAAGCTTTCCGATCTCTCGCTCAACGGAGATGCCGTCATCATTTGCAAGTTCTTCAAGGGTCTGGCCGTAGACGTGCAGTGCCATCTGCTCCGCGAGCTTGGCGTCATCGTCACCAGCCGAAGCCGGGCCGGCGGACGCGCTAACCAATGCCAGCGAGATCATGGCCGTGTATGCAAACCCGCGGATAAGGTGCTTCATAGCGATTCTCCATCAATGCTTATTTGACGAAATATGTTGTACAACAGGGGCATTCATGCTCCGATTTGCGATCTCCACCCCATCGGCCCCCATGTTCGTCCGGGCGGCGATGGTGATCTTTCCAGCGTGCATCGACAACAGCGTCGGCTACGACGGGATCTGGATCGGTCGGCGTATCGGTCATTGGAGCCCCTGTCATGAATGTTGTTGTGCTGCACCGCTTCTTTTCACCGCGTAAGAGGTGAGTTCGGTAGAATCGGGTATCTCCTGCGACCGGTTCTCGGTCACCTCTTACGCAGTGAATTCGAGGGATTCCCATGTTCATCGGTGGACCATTGGCAACCGCAATCGATCGGGTCTGGGACGGTATCCGCCAGCGACACCCGGACGTTCCCGAGGCGGTGGTGGCGATCGCGTCGGGTTCGACGGGGCGCGGGCGGGCGGTCCGGCTCGGGCACTTCGGCCCGGACCTGTGGAGCCGTGGCGGGGCCGCGATGCCGGAGTTGTTCCTCGGCGCAGAAGGTTTGGCCGGCGGCGCCCATGAGGTGCTCGCGACGCTGCTGCATGAGGCGGCTCACGGGATCGCTGTCACCCGTGAGGTGCCCGCGGTCAGCGACGGCGGCCGGTATCACAACGGCAAGTTCAAGCAGATCGCCGAGGAGATCGGCCTGGCTGCCGAGCGGGCTCCCCGCACGGGCTGGTCGGTGACCATGCTGCCGGACGCCACCGCGGGCGAATACCGGCGCGAGATCGGCATCCTGGCCAAGGCGATCGTCGCTCACCGCCTGCCCGAACCGGCCGCCGAGAATCCCGACACGTCTGCCGAGGATGCCGAGGACAGCGACGGCGCGGTGCCGAGTCCGAAGGCGGCCGATCGCAACGGCAGCCCGCTCATCTGCCGGTGCGAGCCGCCGCGCCGGATCCGCGCGCACAAGAAGATCGTTGCCGCCGGGCCGATACTGTGCGGCCTGTGCCAGCAGCCGTTCACTCAATAGTGCAGCTGCGCAAGCGAACTCAGGCCGCCGGGGAGATCCCTCCGTTGTGGTCTATCTTGATGGAGTTCTTCCCTCCTAAGCTGTGAGTTCGTTGGCCTCGTAAGAGGGGAACTGGGCTGTCCCACCGCCGGTGTCCAGAAAACTGGACAGAAACCCCCGCATAAGAGGTGAGCGAGATCCCCGCTTACGCGGGTAGATCAACTCATCGACTCACCGCATAAGAGGTGCACCGTTCCCTGCATAAGCGGTAAGTCCGCCTTCCCCGCCTAAGAGGTGATCCCTTCGTTGTGGTCGTTCTCGGTCCGCGCCCCCTCGCATCGTGACGCTCGCTCGCCACCCTCCCCGTTGTGGTCTGCTCCCAACGCAACGCACATGCCAACGCAACATCCGCACTCAACTGGCCCCTTTGCGGTCCCTCCCTTTGTGGTCTTTCCTTGAATCTCTCACTCTCCCAATCGCAGTCGCTCCTGCCCATGCCCTCTGTACCCAAACTTGGCTCTTGTCTCTCGTGGTCCTGATTCCCTTCAGCGAAGCGGGAGGGAAACAGGACCACGAGAGACAAGAGCCCTGCGCCGAAGGCGCAGCTCAGG